>JBMYKD010000014.1:0-53011 GCA_049595035.1 Puniceispirillales bacterium (SeqCode)
TCTAAAAATTTCGCAAGCAGAACAATCAATTAACACTACCTTGACAGCAAAACAAAATACCGTATTTCTTTGTAAAGAACCCGCAGGTTCATCCAAGAAAGAGATTTTTTGTTGCACGTTCCTGACGGGTGCGCCTGCGCGTTCTTCAAAAAAAAGTGCCCAATTATAAGGTAGAAAAATTGAGTTATTTTCTGAAAAATTGATAGTCATAGGTTCAAAATCAAATCAATTATTAGGTAAAAAAATTAGTATAGAAAACCTCTCATCTTTAAAATTGTTATTACCTAATGATTCTAACGAATTACGAGTTATTTTGGACGAAATCTGTATTAAAAGGGGTGTAAAACTAAAACCACATATGGAGATGACATCTCTACATGCTATAAGAGCAATTATTGGTAAACAAGATTTCAATTTTGCAACAATCCTGCCTTATTATTCAGTCAAAGAAGAAATAGATAGTGGTAAGTTTAGTTTTTCAGAATTTGATGAAAGTGACATGTATCGCACCATAGCTTTGTATGAATATTCTGATAAATCTGCTAATTATAAAATTACAAATCACATATCAAATCTTATTAAACGTAAATCGATTAATATCAAGTCATCATTTGATATGCTTTTTTAAAAAATAATAAAAATTAACCTATCAATAAATTGATAAATTCATAGCTTATTATATTACTGCTAGATATTTAGTGGAGACAGAGCAAATGTTGATTTTTAATTAGAAAATAATTTATTTAACTCTGACATAAATAAAGTATAGCGCTCTGATGAGCAACCCATCACCGCATTGGGGCTCCACTCTCTAGCTATATTCAACCCCTATCAGCATACCCTTCTAGTAACCCTTATGTGGGGATAAATGAGGGGTTCCAAACATAGTTGGTGACAAAATGTAATTATAACAATGAGTAATAAAGGGTGTTTGGAATCCTTCCCCTCCGCCATTTTTCTTATCTATCTTTCATCCAATAATCAGCTTTTATCATGTTTTGGACGTTAAGCATTGTTTGATCTTGTATCCAAGCTAATTTATTGCATATATGCCTAGTTCCTTTGCATGTATTCAAGCCAACCGTATTGAAATTGGATGATCACATAATGCCCCTTTTTATCCCCACACGTCAGGCTGGTGAGAAAATCGTGGAAAAATTTATTCCAAAAATGGGAAGTGTCTATTCTAACAGTCGCAATTATGATCGCGGTTCAGGGCAGCATCGCTATGTATCCATGCTATCGCCATTTATTCGGCATAGATTGGTGTTAGAGCAAGATATCATAGCCCGGGCTGTGGCCGCGCATGGGCTTGAAGGTGCTCAAAAATTTATCGAAGAAGTTATCTGGCGAGGCTATTTCAAAGGGTGGCTGGAACGCCGGCCACAGATTTGGAGCCTTTATAAGCAGAGGCTGGATAACGATATCCAGATGCTTGAACATGACAGACGGTTGCAACGCGATGTAGAGGCCGCGGTAACAGGACAAACGGGTTTGGGTTATTTTGATTCTTGGGCGAAAGAATTAATAGAAACGGGATACCTTCATAACCATTCTAGAATGTGGTTTGCATCTATATGGATATTCACGTTGAATTTACCTTGGGCACTCGGGGCTGACTTCTTTCTGAGGAATTTACAGGATGGCGATCCGGCTTCTAACACTCTGGGCTGGAGATGGGTAGCAGGCCTGCATACCAGAGGTAAGCCCTACCATGCACAAGATTGGAATATTGCTAAATTTACAGAGCATAGATTTCAACCAGAAAAAGGTGAACTGAAAGATGTTGTTGAAGGTTTAGAAGCACAAGAACCAGACGGTTTGCCGCCGGTTCAACCTTTACGCGTACCGAATACCCCCAGCAAGGACGTGCCATCACTTTTATTAATGACAGCGGAAGATTGCCGTCCGGAAGATTTCGAGTTGTCCAGTTACGATATTTTAGGAGGTGTTACACTATCGGCAAGCCATCTCAGATCACCACTTATCGTATCAGAGGGGGTGCAGGATTTTGAAAGTGGCGCTTTAAAAGATACAGCAGAAAGACAACCATTCTCTCATCAAATGCTACATGCGGGCGCATCCGCAGAGCTTGTGCGAATGGCAGAAGCTTCAGGTGCAAAACAGGTAATTACGCCATACCTTCCCGAAGGCTATCTGCGTGACTGGATCAATGATGCCATTCCTGCCCTTGATGCCGCCGGTATCAGTTTTGCTGAACTCCATCGTCCATGGGACGCTTTAATATGGCCACATGCGACAGCGGGCTTTTTCAAGGTTAAGAAAAATATTCCCAACATCCTGTCAAAGGCCGGATTGCTATGACATTCTGTCTATGCTCCGCGATCTGCATCATAAGGACGAGCCAATCCAGACCTGATCTTTCACGAAACGCTAGCCTTATTAGAAAACAGTTTCAGTGCCCTCCTATATGGACTATGGTGAAGGATAAGGTACAAATTTCCTAATATTATATAAAAATATTATGATCGGCTTATTCGTTATCTTTCCTTCCACCATTTTCTATCTTAGGGATCATTATGTCACCATCTGAAAAATCATTTAACATTGCCGTCATAGCTGGTGATGGCATCGGGAAGGAAACCGTGCCAGAAGGGTTGAGGGTGTTAAATGCCGTTCAGGAAAGATTTGATCTAGAGTTCCATTTTGAAACTCATGATTTTGCATCCGCGGATTACTACCTTGCGCATGGTCAGATGATGCCTGACGACTGGAAAGATCGTATCGGTGGCTGTGATGCGATTTTCTTTGGTGCTGTTGGCTGGCCTGACATTGTGCCCGATCATATTTCGCTCTGGGGATCACTAATTCAGTTTCGACGCGAGTTTGATCAATATGTAAGTTTACGCCCGGCAAAGGCGATGCCCGGTGTTCCCATGCCACTAAGCAATCGGAAACCGGGTGACATTGACATGATGATTGTTCGTGAAAATACCGAAGGCGAATATTCCTCTATAGGCGGGAAAATGTTTCCGGGGACAGACCGTGAGATTGTCGTTCAAGAATCTGTGATGAGTCGAGTTGGTGTTGACCGTATTTTAAAATATGCTTTTGATCTGGCGGAAAAGCGGCGCGGGCACCTCACATCGGCAACGAAATCGAACGGTATTTCCATCACAATGCCTTATTGGGATGAACGTGTGGCGGAAATGGCCAAAGCGTATCCAGAGGTCACTCTTGATAAATATCACATTGATATCCTTACCGCACAATTCGTTTTAAATCCTGATTGGTTTGACGTTGTTGTGGCTTCAAATTTATTCGGCGATATCCTTTCTGATCTTGGCCCTGCCTGTACCGGAACAATTGGCATTGCGCCGTCTGGCAACATTAATCCGGAGAAGAAATTTCCCTCTCTATTTGAACCTGTTCATGGTTCAGCCCCTGATATCGCCGGCATGGGAATTGCCAACCCTATTGGACAAATATGGGCAGCGGCAATGATGCTTGAACATCTAGGGGCAAGAGATGCAGGTGAAACCATTTTAAAAGCCATAGAAACAGTATTATCTAACGATGAATATCGAACCCGTGATTTGGGCGGCACGGCAAATACCGTGGCATGCGGTGAGGCCGTTGCCCAAGCGGTATTGAGTGGATAGATGCCTGTGTCACGCTTTTTACATGGGTTCGATGTAGAAAAAGTTTATGTGAATGATATCGAAATTAATGTTGCGATTGGTGGATCAGGGCCAGCTATATTGCTGTTGCATGGGCACCCCCAGACGCATGTTGTCTGGCGAAAGGTAGCGCCATTATTGGTTGAGGCAGGATTTTCGGTAATAGCACCAGATTTACGCGGCTATGGCGATAGCGGAAAACCTATTAGCGATAAAAATCATATGCCTTATTCAAAGCGTGTGATGGCTGAAGATCACATCCAATTGATGCAATATCTTGGGCATGAAAAATACTATGTGGTGGGGCATGATCGTGGTGGCCGCGTGGCGCATAGGCTGTGTTTGGATTTCCCGGATGTTGTAAAGAAGTGTGTAGTCCTTGATATTGCGCCAACGAAAACAATGTATGATCTGACAGATAAGGAATTCGCAACGTCCTATTTCTGGTGGTTCTTCCTGATCCAGCCATATGATTTTCCGGAACGTATGATCGGAAGCGACCCTGAATATTTCCTGCGTCGTCATATTAATGGACAGATCAAAATTGATGGATCAGTACCAGAGGATATTCTGCAAGAATACCTGCGGAGTTATAAGAATCCGGCAACGATTCATGCCATATGCGAAGATTATCGTGCATCAGCCACAATTGATTTGGAACATGATATAATGGATGCCGAAAAAAGAATTACTGCACCATTGCTAGCTCTTTGGGGTGATAGGAGTGTTGTGGGAACATTATATGATGTGAAAGCCACGTGGCAGGAAAAAGCAAAAAAGGTAGAGGGATATGGATTACCATGTGGCCATTCGATCCCAGAAGAATGCCCTAAAGAATTGGTTCAATCCCTGATATCGTTTTTCGGGGAACATCATGCCTAGCCCCTTTATAACTATATCGCTTTAGCCTGTTGTGAAGATTGTGTTCGCTTGACCCAGATCATGCAATCTCTGTTCGGCATCTGATAATTCCTGTTGGCGGTTCCACATAGTCTCATAAAGCCCTTTTTGCGCTAATAATTCTCTATGTGTGCCCCGTTCAGCAATCTGCCCCTTATCCAGAACAATAATGTCATCAGCATCGGTAATGGTTGACAGACGATGTGCTATCACCAGCGTCGTCCGTCCTTTGGAAACAATATCCAGTGCTGATTTTATATCCTGTTCTGTGCGTGTATCCAGCGCAGAGGTTGCCTCATCCAGTATCAGGATTGGTGGCGCTTTCAAAATAGTACGGGCTATGGCAACACGTTGTTTCTCACCACCAGATAGTTTAAGCCCGCGTTCCCCGACTTCAGTATCAAAGCCGCGGGGTAAAGCCGAAATAAAATGGTCAATCTGGGCATGTTTGGCGGCAGACAAAACATCATCATCGCTGGCATCAAGACGGCCATATCGTATATTATAACCAATCGTATCATTGAATAATACGGTATCCTGCGGCACCATCCCGATAGCCGAACGTAAACTATCCTGCTGAACATGCTGGATATTCTGCCCATCTATGCTGATTGTTCCCGCCTGAATATCATAAAACCGGAATAGTAATCGGGAAATGGTCGATTTACCGGCGCCTGATGGGCCGACAATGGCAATCGTCTTTCCTGCGGGCACTTCAAAAGATAATCCATTCAAGATCGGACGGTTAGATGTGTAGTGAAAATGGACATTGTTAAATGTGATCTGCCCCGGCCCGATTTGTAAGGGTCTGGCATTCGGCATATCAGCAATTTCAACAGGCGTTTCCATCAAATTGAACATGACTTCAAGGTCTGTAAGTGATTGCCTGATTTCCCGATATACGCCGCCAATAAAGGCAAGGGGCTGTGATAACTGCATCAAAAACAGGTGAATCAGAACAAAATCACCAATGGTCTGTGTGCCTTGCTGAACCGCATGTGCCGACATCATCATGGAAATAAGCATCCCAACGGAAAAAATAACAGCCTGACCAAAATTCAACCAGCCAAGAGATGTTGATGACTTAATGGCCGCCTGCTCATATTGCTGCATAGATTGATCAAAACGTTCGGCTTCCGGTTTTTCATTACCAAAGTATTTCACGGTTTCATAATTCAGCATGGAATCGATAGCCAAGGCGTTGGAAACAGTGTCCGCTTGATTCATTTTGCGCCTGATTCTTGTTCTCCAGTCACTTGTTTTAATGGTGTAAAAAATATAACAGATAATGGTCAGGGATATGGTCAACACATAGGCTGCGCCGAAATAGTAAAAAAAGATACCCGCATAAAGGATAAATTCTAATATAACAGGAAAAGTATTAAGGATTGTGTAGCGGACAATGCTTTCAATGCTTTTCGTGCCACGTTCAATGACCCGTGACAGGCCTCCTGTGCGGCGTTCCAGATGAAACCGTAACGATAAACGGTGTGTGTGAATAAACGCCTTTTGTGACAGATTACGGACGGCATGCTGGCCTACGCGGGCGAATAATGCGTCACGCAATTGATTAAAAGCATTAGTAAGGATACGCGCTGATATAAAGCCGATGATCAGCATCAATGGTGTTAGTAGAAACAACGGCAACGCTGTTATATCCAGATCATTGCCGGCTAAACTATCGGTAACGAATTTGAAAAAGAATGGAACAACAGCTGTTGCCAGCTTTGCGGCTACAAGAAACACTAATGCAATGAATACCCTGCGTTTGAGCCGTGGGTGCCCATGTGGCCAGATATAGGGCCATAATTTCAATATGGTACTTAGTACAGATGACTCATTAAAATCGGTCGGGTTCTGATGTTCAGATGGTTTCAAATCATATCTCGGCTTTTTGTCATTCTGTCAGATGATCTGACTTTTCCATTATACCTTAAAATTAGCCCCGGATAGGAAAGCGTCAATGAAATATCATCATAATTCGAAATGGTTACGTTGATTATTACACGCGGCACGGCTAACATCATGAAAGGAGAATATTAACGATGAATACATATGTAATTGATCAACCTGATGTCACTGGCATACCGGTTCGTGGTTCTGATAAATCTTTTCCGATACGCCGGATTTACTGCATTGGCAGAAATTATGCGGCGCATACTATTGAAATGGGTGGTGATCCTGACCGCGAAGAGCCATTTTTCTTTCAGAAAAATGCCCAGAATGCTGATACGTCAGGCATATTTCCCTATCCACCAGAAAGCCATGATGTTCATCACGAAGTGGAAATGGTGGTTGCTTTAAAAGGCGGTGGCAAGAATATTACGGTGGAAGATGCACTTAGCTATGTTTATGGCTATGGTGTAGGCATTGATATGACCCGCCGTGATCTGCAAGGGGTAGCCAAGGAACAACGGCGTCCGTGGGAGGTGGGTAAAGCGTTTGAGCGGTCTGCCCCGATGAGTGAAATTGTTCCGGTTTCTGACATTGGCCATCCTGATACTGGCCGGATTTGCCTTAGCGTTAATGGTGAGGTGCGTCAGGAAGGTGATCTGGGTCAGATGATCTGGAAAGTGGCGGAGCAAATTGCCTATTTATCGCGGTTTTATGATATCGCTGCTGGTGATGTGATCATGTCCGGAACACCATCCGGTGTTGGCCCGGTAAAAAGAGGTGATGTGATCCATTGTGATATTGAAGGGGTTTGTGAGATGACAACGAAAGTTGTCTGACCCGATCAGGATATGACATATCATTTTTTCTGCATATATTCTTGAAATATAATTGACGTTATTTTCCATTTTTGACAGGATTATATCGGGTAGGGGGAATTGATGTCTTTTCGTTTTTCATATTTTTTTAAAGTAGATGTTTTTAAACATCTCTTAATCTGCATGTTTTGTTTCTATGGGATAGGAATGGTGTTAGCAGATGATGATCTATTAGCTGGCGCAGATATAGGCTATGGCGAATATCTGGCTGGCGAATGTCTGGCCTGTCATCATAGTGAAGGAGAAAGCAAGGGTATTCCTTCCATCACAGGCTGGGATCCTGAAACTTAGGTGCTATTCTACCAATCATTAAATTTGAAGAACTCGTTTCACCTGTCATATCGTTGCTATTATTCTGATCAACCATTTTCACTAACTTTGAATTAATTTAGTCTTCTCTTATATTTAACATAGTTACAGATGTGAAGAAAAAAGAATTAATGTTGAAGGAATAATTGTTTTTCACCCCTCAATGCCTTCCCGCATCCATTGTTGCAGATGCATGACAGGATGTTCTGAATTGACACCGCCATTGGGATCAATCACTAAAGGCCCCGGGCTATATCCGCGTGAACTGAGCCCCTTTTGAACCGATTCCACCAGATGAATATCTTCTTCTACGGTTGTTTCACGATCTTGTTTGGCCAGTTTGCGCACGGCTAGGTTTTCTTCCCCATTAACAGAATACCAACCCCGCCAGACCACCACATGATCAGCATCAATAGCACGCCAGTGATAGGTATTCAGCACATTACCCGGATAGACCTGAAAGCTGAACATAGGCCATAGAAACCAGCTGGAATATTGATCATGATGGGCAAAGCCGGAATTGATATCATAGGTCATATCAGCCATATTCTGGCATTCCGTTGTATGGCGCAGACATTTTCCCTGAGGCTGAATATCATAGGTTTCGGGCTTAACCACTCCGCTTGCGAATGTCGGGTGATTAAGGGCGCAATGATAGCATTCCGAATAATTTTCGACTGATACTTTCCAGTTACAGCGTTCGGGTATCTCAACCCATTCCAGAGGCTTTAATTGATCCCAGTTAGGTACCCATTCTGTCAGTTCCTGTCGTGCCTGCGGGAACCATTCATCCATTGGCCTGGCATCAGGGTCAAGATTGACAAAGATAAAGCCTAAAAACTCTTCTACCCGCACCTGATGAAGGCAAATGTGAGATGTATCAACGCCTTCAACTGATTGCAGATTAGGGGCGGAACGCAAATGACCATCCAGATGATAACTCCAGGCATGATAGGGGCATACAATTGAAGGCACGCGGCCTGACCCTGAAACCAGCTGATGCGCCCGATGCTGACAGACGTTATAAAACACTCTTATCTGGTCATCACGATCCCGGATGGCAAAAAGACTTTCCCCGGCAATGTCAAAGCATGTGTAGGACCCGGGGGTAGCAATATCAGAGCGATGACAGCCAAATTGCCATGTTCGGGCCAGCAGCCCGTTACATTCCATGGTAAAAATGGACGGGTCTGTGTAAAACCTGGCATCAAGAGAGTGAATAGCTGAGGTCATGATTGATCCTCCACATAAAGACCAAGCTGGTGTCGACGTTTATGAAATTTTTCTACACGTTCAACAATTTCTTCGCTAGCAACTGATACGACAAGTGAAAGTAACGTTTCAAGCAGAGCAATGATGCTAACCGATGACGGGAAAAATTGCGGTGTATCCACTGACATTACAAACTTATGATCTGAAAGCCTGATTATGGGGCTGGCCGGACTGTCCGAGATACCAATGATCGTTATTCCCTGCTCGCGGGCAATTTTTACAGCTTCAACAACTTCTCTTCGGTATGGCTTGCAGGTGATGGCTATCAGCACATCCCGCTTGTCTGCCCATGCCAGATCATCAACCGGTGTTGATCCGGGGCGGGGAATAGCGTGAAATTGCACCATGCCGGTCGAAGCTAGATAGGTGAAGTTTCTGGCATTTGAGTTCTGTAAGCCAACACCCAGAGTGAAAACATTACGGGAATTCCAGATGGCAGTAGCAGCAGAAATCAGGTGATTAATGGAAATGCTGGCAAAGCTTTCTTCTATATTCTGAAGTGCGCTTTGCACCATATCAGCATAGAGATGCCCCAATGATCCGGATTTACTGATATCCTGAAGCCAGCGTGCCCGATCAGGGAAATCAGCACCACCACGCCTTATATCTTCTCGAAAGGGAGCGCGAAAGTCATCATAACCCTTGAAACCGACCTGCCGCGCCATCCGCATGATTGTGTTGGGGCTAACGCTTGCAGCTTCGGCAATCTCACGCACGGTAGAAACACCTACATCCAGCGGGTTTTCCAGCACATATGTTGCGGCCTTCTGCGCCTCTGGGGTGAGTTCAGGAAGCTCGTCCGCTAGACGAAGCAAGATCATTGATGATGCATTTGTATCATTCATAGTTGACTATGGTATATATGTTCCATTAAGTTGTCTACAATCTTATTAAGTGAGGATAGCATGAAAGAGCATACATGTCCGGCGCAAGCAAAAGTCGTCATTATAGGTGGTGGTGTGATGGGCTGTGGTCTGGCTTATCATCTAGCTCATGAGGGCTGGACGGATATTGTATTGCTGGAAAAGGCAGAATTAACAAGTGGTAGCACATGGCATGCGGCTGGTCAGATTACCCATTCCACCAGTTCATTCGGACTTGGTAAATGTGTTGATTATAATATCGGATTATATGCTGGTGGTCTTGAAGCGGAAACTGGTCAGGTTGTTACCTGGCATGGATGTGGATCATTCCGGCTGGCCTATACCGAAGATGAGATGGATTGGCTCCGTCATACCTTATCAGTGGGGCGTGCGCTTGGATTTAATATTGAACTGGTTGATCGGCAGAAAGTAGCCGCCCTGCATCCCTTTTATAATCTGGACGGGGTGCTTGGTGCACTCTACACGCCGGATGATGGGCATGTTGATCCTTCTAATGTCACCATGGCAATGGCGGCAGGTGCTCGCCAGCTGGGTGCAAATATTATCAGACGATGCCGTGCGACCAATATTATCCAGCAAAAGAACGGGGAATGGGCGGTCGAAACCGAACATGGCACAATTATTTGTGAGCATGTGGTAAATGCAGGGGGAACCTATGCCCGGCAGATGGGGGAATGGTCGGGATTACAACTGCCTATGACGTCCATGACTCATCATTATTTTGTCACTGAACCTGTTCCTCAATTTGCCGAACTGGAACGTGAATTGCCGGTGATCCGTGATGACCGGATGGTTTCCGGCTATATCCGTATGGAACAGAAACGCGGATTAATTGGCATTTATGAAAAACAGAATCCGAATACTGTCTGGGAAGATCATTGCCCGTGGGAAGCGGAAAATGAACTCTTTGATCCTGATTATGACAGGGTTATGCCATGGCTAGAAGAAAGCCTGAACCGGATGCCGATATTCGCTGATCTGGGAATCAGCCGTGAAGTGCATGGCGCGATATCGCATCCCCCGGATGGTAATCCGTTAATTGGCCCTGCCCCTGGGGTGCGAAATTACTGGTGCTGTTGTGGGACACAAATCGGGATTGGCTGGGGGCCCGGTCTAACGCGGGAATTGGCGCGATGGATGGTGCATGGGGCTGCGGATATCTCTATGCGTGATTATGATCCCCGCCGGTTCGGGTCATATGCCAATAAGGAATGGCAGGTCATCAAAGCAAAAGAAGATTACTGTCTGCGCCATGAAATCCCGTTTCCGCATTTTAACCGCCTAGCTGGTCGCCCCATCAAACCTTCGCCTCTGCATGATATCCTGGCCTCTAAAGGTGCTGTTCATGAAGAGGTATTTGGCTTTGAACGTCCACGCTGGTTTGCCCGTGGTGATATGCCTGCCAAGGATCAGTATTCTTTTCGGCGTAACGCTGTCCATGACATGGTAGCTCATGAAGTGAAAGCCGTGCGTGAAGCGGTGGGCATCATGGATGTTACCGCTTTTACCAAGGTTAAGGTATCCGGGGCTGGCGCGTCTGACCTTCTTGAACAGCTGACAGCAAATAATCTACCGGTAAAAATTGGCGGTATTTGTCTGACCCATATGCTGAATAGGTGTGGCCGGATAGAACTGGAAACAACCATCATGAAAATGGATGAAGATTGTTATTATCTGGTCTGTGCAGCCTTTTTTGAACAGCGTCTTCTTGATCACCTCAATCATCACCGTGCAACCTTTGAGGTAACCATTACCTCATTATCAGCATATTGGTCAGCATTATCGTTAAATGGCCCCAGATCGCGTGATGTTTTGCGGGCAGTGACAGATGCGCCATTAGACAATGCCCATTTTCGCTGGCTTACCGCTCAACAGATCATGATAGCCGGGCATAACATATGGGCAATGCGTATGTCTTATGCAGGTGAGCTGGGCTGGGAATTGCATATGCCTAATGACGCTTGCCAAGATGTCTATTCAGCGATTTATGCCGCTGGTGAGGCATATGGTATCACGGATTACGGATCATTTGCGATGAATGTGATGCGAATGGAAAAGGGCTTTAAAGGGGCAGGTGAGCTTACCAATGAAGTCACCTTGCCTGAAGCTGATGTGATGCGTTTTGTTAACACTGATAAAGATTTTTATGGAAAGGCCGCCAGCCTTGCCTATCAGGATAATCTGCCATGGGTGTGTGCATATCTGGATATTGAACCTGATGGCGTTGAAGACGGCCATGGTGGTGAAGCGGTTTTATGGAATGGAAAGGTCGTTGGCTCAACCGCTTCGGTTGTCTATGGCCATACGGTTGGAAGAGTATTAGCATTTGCCTATATCAAGCCTGATGCGGCGTTAGCCGGAACTGAACTTGAGGTTATTATCGCCGGTAAACCAAGGCCAGCGAAAGTGCTTTCTGTTCCGGCTTATGATCCGGATAATATATTGCCGCGAACAGATCAGGCATAAAGCACAGGATGGGAAGTTTTTATAATGCAACATAAATATACCTTGCCGGATACCATGTGTGCCATGATCACGATGGGGCATGGCGGTCTTGATCAGATAGCATGGCATACAGACTGGCCTTGTCCTCGTCCAGCTCCGGGGCAGGTCATGATTCGTGTTCGGGCATGTGGATTGAATAACACCGATGTTAATACAAGGTCAGGCTGGTATTCGAAAGCGGTATCAGACGCCACAACCGGTGAAGGCTACGATCAGGTCAATCATGATGATCCGACATGGGGCGGTGCTCCTATCCAGTTTCCCCGGATTCAGGGTGCTGATGTTTGCGGTGAAATTGTTGCAGTAGGGGATGGTGTTGATGCCGCCCGTATTGGTGAAAGAGTTATTACCGATAACTGGCTTCGTGATCCGGATGATCCGATGAATAAGGATAAAACCGGATATTTTGGTTCAGAATGTGATGGGGGATTTGCCGAATATACGGTGATACTATCCCAGAATGCTATTGCAATTCATTCTGATCTTTCCGATGCGGAACTGGCTACATTTTCCTGTTCCTATTCAACAGCGGAAGGCATGTTAACCCGCGCGCATGTTTCCGCGTCCGACACGGTTCTGGTTACTGGTGCATCTGGTGGTGTAGGCGGGGCAGTGGTGCAATTAGCCAAATATCGCGGCGCAAGGGTCATCGCGCTAGCATCAGAAAGTAAACATGCTGATGTGGCGGCGTTAGGTGCAGATAAATTATTACCGCGTATGCCTGATGATTTACGCGGGGCACTAGATGGTGAGGCGGTCACGGTGGTGGCTGATATTGTTGGCGGCGCAATCTGGCCATCATTAATTGATGTGCTGGAACGTGGAGGGCGATATACCTGTTCGGGTGCGATTGCTGGGCCTATGGTCAATCTGGATTTAAGAACATTTTATCTGCGTGACCTGACATTTACGGGTTCAACGGTTATTGATCCTTCCGTTACGCAAAATGTGGTAAAATATATTGAAAAGGGAGTGATAAAGCCAGCTTTGGCAGCGGTTTATCCTCTTTCAGAATTGCGGGAAGCACAAGCCACCTTTATTGCTAAAACACACACTGGAAACATAGTGGTCTGCCCATGAAAATCACGCGCATAACTGTATATCACGTTAATTTACCGCTTGAGCATCCCTATTGGTTATCTGGTGGCAGACTTAAATTTGAAACCCTTGATGCCACTCTTGTCAAACTCGACACCGATGAAGGTCTGATAGGCTGGGGTGAGGGCACACCATGGGGGCATACTTATGTTCCTGCACATGGCCCCGGGATTCGCGCAGGCATCGAAACCATGGCCGGATTTATTCTAGGCCTTGATCCACGCCGTGTCCTTGACGTGGAAAGGGCGATGGATTTAGCTTTGCCGGGGCATCTCTATGCGAAATCGCCTATTGATATGGCCTGTTGGGATATTGCCGGTCAGGCGGCAGGTTTGCCTATTGCTGATCTCATGGGTGGGGGATCAAGAACACCGCGACCGATAGCGTCATCTGTGGGTACAAAAACGGTTGAAGAAACCCGTGACGTTATGGATCGTTACCGCCAGCGCGGATATATAGCGCATTCTGTTAAAATTGGCGGTGATGTTGAGCGTGATATTGCGCGTATCACCGATGTTGAAAGCATCCGCCGCGATGGTGAAATTGTGCTTTATGATGTCAATCGTGGCTGGACGCGGCAACAGGCATTGCGCGTCTTAAGCGCGGTTGAACATCTTAATGTCATGGTGGAACAGCCTGGGGAAACCCTTGATGATATTGCGGCGATTGCCCCACTTCATGCAACCCCTGTTAGTGTCGATGAATGTCTTGTGACGCTTCAGGACGCGGCCCGGGTGGCGCGTGATGGTATTGCCCAGATTTTTGGCATTAAGTTAAACCGTGTTGGTGGTCTGACAAAAGCGGCGCGGATGCGGGATATCGCGCTTGCCCATGGCATTGATATGTTTGTTATGGCAACCGGCGGGTCGGTTCTTGCCGATACCGAAGCCCTGCATCTGGCGGCGACTATTCCTGATGACAATTGTCATGCGGTATGGGCATGTCAGGATATGTTGACTGTTGATATCGCTGGTGGCCGTGGTGCCAGAAACATTGATGGTCATCTGCATTTACCAGAACAGCCAGGTCTGGGGGTGCATCCGGATGAAGATACACTTGGGGCGCCGGTGGCGATTTATCAATGAAGATCACAAAATTATCACTTTGGCATATCCCATTAACCAGCCATGAAACCTATTATATGGCTGATGGGAAAACCTGTGACACTGTTGAAACGGTTATCCTGCGCGTGGATACAGATAGCGGCATAACAGGTTGGGGTGAAGCCTGTCCTATTCCACATTATCTGCCTGCTTATGCGCGGGGTATAGCGCCTGCAATTGAACATCTTGCCCCTATCATCATCGGGGCTGACCCGCTTGGGGTTGAAGCATTAATGGGGCAGATAAATGGATTTCTGATCGGACATGAATATGTAAAATCACCGTTGGATATTGCTTTCTGGGATATTACGGCAAAGGCCGCTCGGCTTCCTCTTCATGCTCTTCTCGGTGGGCAGCGGCAGAAAGACATGCCGCTTTATCATTCCATTACCTGTGTTGATCCCGATGATATGGCACGCATGGCTGGTGATGCTAAAGCGCAAGGCATGACACAATTTCAAGTCAAATGTGGTGCTGATGCGGACTGGCAGGCGGATGTTGAACGCTTGCGGGCTGTTCGGGGAATTGTTGGTGATGGTATGCTTGTCTATGGTGACTGGAATTGCGGTGCCACACAACTGGACGCAAGCCGTGTTGGTCGTGCCGTGGCGGGTCTGGATATCATGCTGGAACAGCCTTGTGCGACGATGACAGAATGCGCTGCTGTTCGCGCAGCAACAGGGCTACCCATGAAAATGGATGAAAATGTTCATGATATAGCCAGTCTTCTTGACGCATATCAGCTTGGGATTATGGATGCGGCGGCGCTAAAATTATCAAAATTTGGCGGTATTACACCAACCCGGCAGGCGCGGGATTTGTGTCTTCATCTGGGGACAAAAATGTGCATTGAAGACACATGGGGAAGTGATATTACAACGGCGGCATTACTGCATCTCGGGGTTTCAACGCCGCCCGCCCGATTATTGAATGTCTGTGATCTGTCAGGCTATGTCACGCCTCGCCTTGATCCATCTATTCCATCACGCCAGAATGGAAGGATTGCGCCACCATTATGTGACACCCAATATGGCTTAGGGGTGTCACCTGATCTCGATAAGCTTGGTCAAGCGGATTTCATACTGGATTAAACACATGCAAAAACTGAAAACCAAAGCAGAATGGATAGAGAAGGCAAAGGCGGTATTGCCAGCGGGCGGATTTGGTAATTTTGATCCGGAGGTGATTATCGCCAGAGGTAAAGACAGTCATGTCTGGGATGAAAATGGGCAGGAATATATTGATTACCTGATCGGGTCAGGGCCTATGTTACTTGGTCATGGGCACCCGGAAGTCCTTGAAGCTGTTCTGGAACAACTGCCAGATGGCATGACGTTTTTTGCAAATAATCCTCAAGGGATTGCATTGGCAGAAGCCATTTGCGATGCTGTGCCATGTTGCGATCAGGTTCGTTTTGTTACGTCTGGTGGTGAGGCGGATATGTATGCGATCAGGCTGGCACGCGCATATACCGGAAAAATGAAAATCCTCAAATTTGAAGGCGGGTATCATGGTATGAGCGCAGAAGCCCAGATGAGTCTTGCGCCTGCCAAGGCTGTTAACTTTCCCCATGCCGTGCCAGATAGTGCCGGAATACCGCAATCAGTAGCAGATCAGGTTCTTGTTGCGCCATTCAATGATCTGGATGCTGTGGCATCATTGCTGGCCGAACATGATGATATTGCTGCGATAATGACAGAACCATTACAGCGGGTTATCCCGCCGCAACCGGGGTTTCTGGAAGGCCTAAGGGCATTATGTGATCAGCATCATGTGCTTCTGATATTTGATGAAATTGTGACAGGGTTCCGTCTGGCTTATGGTGGGGCGCAAGAATATTATGGTGTGACGCCCGATATTTGCACGTTGGGTAAAATTATTGGTGGCGGCTTTCCGCTGGCAGCATGTGGGGCAAGTGCCGATATCATGCAGCATTTTGATAAGGCGGTTGTTGGAAGTGATAAATGGCTCATGCAGCTGGGGACATTGTCTGGAAATCCGGTCGCATCGGTAGCTGGTTTGAAAACAATGGAAATCTTACGTCGGGATGGCAGCTATCAGACGCTGCGGGCTCATGGAAAAGCGCTTCAGAATATGCAAATAGAAGCCTTGACCAAGGCTGGGATCACCCATCAGTTATGCGGTGACGAAACTTTATTTGATATTTTCTTCACGGATACACCATGTGTTGATTACCGTTCAACGAAACACCAATATCCTGATCAGGCGGCAAAATATAATCAAACCTTGCGGCAACATGGCATTTTAAAATCACCATCAAAGCTTTATCCATCTTTAGCTCTGACAGATAGTGATCTTGAACACACAAGCATAGCGGTGGAACATGCGGTCGCTGCATTGGGGTAGGCGGCGGGCATTATCCATCAGATGGTTTCAATGTTGTGATATCACCTTTCGGACGTTCGGAATCCAGCATTTCTCCATGAACAACAAAATAAACCTGTTCGGCAATACTGGTGCAGAAATCCCCAATGCGTTCAATATTCTTGGCTATAAACAGGGCATTTATGCCTGACGGGTTAGAACCATTTTCCACCATATCACGATAGATGCTTTTATAGACAAGGCTATGCAAAGCATCCAGTTCAACATCACCTTCCCATACCAGTCTGGCTTTAGTGGCATCACGGCGCGTTAATGCTTCTAGGACATCAACCAGTAAATCTCTGGCCATCTGTGACATGGCATTCAGCTTGCCCAGAATAGTCAGGTCACTGCCTTCGGTTATCATCATATTGCGGCGTTTAATGATATTTTTGGAATAATCACCAATTCGTTCAAGGAATGACGCAATTTTGGGGGCAATGATAATATGCCGCAAGTCATTGGCCTGTGGTGCCCTGATGGCAATAATTTCTACGGTTTTGTTATATACCTGATCCTCTAGCTCATCAATCAGACGGTCATTGGCGATCAGGCTTTTCAGATCATCATCTTTTTGTTCAAGCCCATCAATGACAGCGATAAACTGGCTCAAAGCCAGATTGCCCATTTTTGAAATGAGCTGATCCAATTCGTTCAAATCGTCATCAAAGGCCGTACTGATATGTTGCGTTGTCATTTGCTTCTCCTAACCAATCTTACCGGAAATATAAGCTTCGGTCTGTGGGTCTTTCGGGCGCGTGAAAATATCCTTTGTGTCGCCATATTCAATCAGATGCCCAAGGTGGAAATAGGCTGTTTTCTGAGATACCCGCGCCGCCTGTTGCATAGAATGGGTAACAATGATGATAGAATAACGTGTTTTCAGATCATTAATAAGGTCTTCAATGATTGATGTGGCAATAGGGTCAAGCGCCGAACATGGTTCATCCATCAGCAATACTTCAGGCTGAACAGCAATAGCACGCGCAATACATAGCCGTTGTTGCTGCCCACCCGAAAGCCCTGTTGCCGGTTCATGAAGCCGGTCATGAACTTCATTCCATAGCCCAGAACGTTTAAGGCTATCCTCCACGACATCAGATGCTTCGGATTTACTTGTCACCAGACCATGAATGCGCGGCCCATAGGCAATATTTTCAAAAATGGATTTAGGAAAGGGATTGGGTTTCTGGAATACCATTCCAACCCGTGCGCGCAGAAAGACAGGATCAAGGGCGGGATTATTGATATTTTCATCCCCCATCATGATATTTCCTTGAACCCGGCAAGATGGGATGACGTCATTCATCCGGTTGAAGCAGCGCAGAAAGGTTGATTTACCGCATCCGGACGGGCCAATAAAAGACGTCACCTGTTTGTCCAGAATATCAATATTGATGGAATGTAAAGCCTGTTTGGTATCATAATAAACATTGATATCAGAGGCCGAAATTTTAATAGCATCGCTCATCTTTAACTCTTTCTACCATGTTTTCTCAAGCCGGCGACGAAGGATGACAGCCAGCAAATTCATTGAAATTAGAAATATTAGTAACACCATAATGGCTAGGGAAGACCGCTCATAAAAAGCACGTTCCGCACTATCTGACCATATAAATATCTGTACGGGCAGGGCTGTTGCTGGGTCAGTAAGCGAGGTGGGAACCTCAACAACAAATGCTACCATCCCTATCATTATAAGTGGCGCAGTTTCCCCTAATGCCTGTGCTAATCCGATGATTGTTCCGGTAAGAATGCCGGGGGCTGCTTGCGGCAACACATGATCAAGGGCAGCCTGCATCCGTGACGCACCAACACCGAGGGCGGCATCCCTGATCGATGTAGGAACAGCACGGATAGAGGCACGAGTAGCAATAATGATAGTTGGCAGGGTCATTAATGCCAGTACCATGCCGCCTACAAGCGGGGCTGAACGTGGCATATTAAAGAAGCCTAGAAATACAGATAAACCAAGAAGACCAAAAACAATAGATGGTACCGCTGCCAGATTATTGATATTGACTTCGATCAGATCGGTGACCCGGCCGGGGCGGGCGAAATATTCGAGATAAATGGCTGCCATTACCGCTAGGGGCAAAGCAAGAATAATGGTGACCACTAACGCCATGGCCGAACCGACAACAGCACCAAGAATACCGGCACTTTCCGGTTCTCTTGAATCAGCTCTTGTGAAAAATGCGGTATTAAACACTAACCGGATATGATCAGATTTTTCGAGCTGACCTACCCAGCTCAACTGTTTGTCATTCAACCGCCGCATCTGTTCCGGCAGGGATGGATCAAGGCGTCCCTTCATATACATATCAACGTCATCAGACGTTTTTATCCAGAAGGTATCATGTGCCAGAAGATCAGGATTTTTTTCAATAGCAAGCCGCAATTCATAACCGGCATTATCCGATATCAGATCACCCAGACTTCTTTTATCCATCATGCCAGTGACATCAGGAAAGGATTTGCGAAATGATTTTTTGACTAATCCATCCCAATTGAATGACATAGATTTTTGCGGGTCTATATCGCCATTCTGATCAATCAGTTCGTTCGCCGGAATATCGATTTGCACCTGTGCTTCAGATTGCAGCAATGCGGTATAACCATTAAGGAAAATATTGGAAATGAGAATAACAAGAAAGCTGATGGCAATGGTGATTGCTGTCAGCCCCGCCCAACGTAAACGCCGTTCTGTCCGATGACGTTTATGAAGAGATGACTTAATAATCTCATGCTTTTGCTGTTCTGTCATGGGATTAGCTGGATTATTCATAGCGTCCACCAATTCTGCGGGAAACACTTAAGGCTGCAATATTGAGGCATAATGTAACAAAGAATAATGTGATGCCGAGGGCAAATGCGGAAAGCGTTTTAACAGAGTCAAACTCTGTATCTCCGGTTAGTAGCATGACAATCTGAACCGTAACAGTAGTCACGCTATCCAGCGGATTTGCTGTTAACTGTGCACTTACCCCTGCCGCCATAACAACAATCATTGTTTCCCCGATTGCGCGGCTGATAGCCAGCAGAAAAGCCCCTACAAGACCGGGAAAAGCAGCTGGCAAAACGACTTTAGTAATCATTTCACCGCGGGTGCTACCTAATCCTAATGCACCATCACGCAAAGACCGTGGTACTGCTGTAATCACATCATCTGAAAGGGAAGAAATAAAAGGTATAATCATAATGCCCATGACAGCACCAGCGGCTAATGCGCTTTGTGATGACACATCCATACCGGCAGTCAGACCGATATTGCGAATAAAGGGGCCAACGGTCAGCGCCGCAAAAAAACCATAGACAACCGTAGGTATGCCGGCAAGAACTTCCAGCGTTGGCTTGACATAATTTCTCACTCTTGGGCTGGCAAACTCAGCCATATATATGGCGGCAAAAAGACCAATGGGAACGGCAACCAGCATAGCAATGAATGCAATTAACAGGGTGCCAGCCATCACGGGTATCATCCCGAATGACCCGGAGGAGCCGCCAACATCTTCATCTAGTGCTGTTTCTACTCCTTCACGCAATGCGACATTGGGCGACCAGTGTGTCCCAAAGAAGAAATCTAGCGGATGATAAAGCGTGAAGAAGCGAATGGCCTCAACAGTTAAGGATGCGATGATTCCGATTGTGGTTAGAATGGCTACAATGGCGGCAATCGTGAATATTCGGCGCAGAAAGCTTTCAAAGACTACACGCGCTTTGAATTGCGGCTTGATTCGGCTTATGGCGAATGCACCACCGATGAAGCTAACAAGAAGCACAAACATATACCGTAACTGGCTCAATCTTGCTGATGCTTCGGCATATTGATCGGCCAGATCACGCATCACCTTGTCTTCGGCATCAATTAATCCGGATGAGATATTTTTGATCTGGGCGATTTTTAAATCGATAAAACTTTCCGGTAAATCCGGATAAGCCACGGAAAGGCTCTGGGTAATAAACTGGTTTTCAAGAGGTTTGGTTAAACTTGTCCAGATCAGAAGGACAATAACAGCTGGAAAAAATGCCCATATAATCGCGTATCTTCCGTAATAATAAGCCAGCGAATGTGGCTTTGATTGTGTCTTATTGATCTGGAATGATAAGCGTTTTATGGATAAAAAATAGATACCCGATGAAATAAGAACAAGCCATATCAGCGATCCGGTAAATGAAGTAAAAAAAGCAGTCACTGGCTATTCTCAATCATAAAGGAGGTGTTGCCAATAAATAATGGCAACACCGTGATAAAGTCAATTTGATTAAAGCGAGTTAAGCGCTTTTACCTGCTCTGCATAATCATCATCTGATAGCGGCACCAGACCGGCCGGGAATAGATAACCATCTATGCTCATTGCTTTTTCGGAAACAAATTCAGTGATAAACGCCTTCATGCCGGGAACAACACCAACATGTTGTTTTTTAACATAGAAGAATAGTGGACGGGCGCCCGGATATTCGTAAGACGCAATGTTGTCAAAGTTAAGTTCGACGCCATCAATCACCGATGCTTGTACTTTATCACGATTCTGATCAAAGAATGAATATCCAAAGATGCCAAACATTTCAGGCCCGGCTACCAGTTTTTCGATCATTAAGGTATCGTTTTCACCCATTTCGATAGCTAAACCATCTTCACGGATATTTTTATAACCCTTGCCGTCAAGTCCTAGCTTTTTCCAGCCGGCCTTCATGAATAATGCACCCATAGCATCACGGGTGCCTGAGGTAGGGGGAGGGATCATGATAGAAATTGGCTGCGCCGGAAGGTTAGCGGATTCGCCACCCATATTAACAACAAACTGATCAACTTCTGCCCAGGTTGTTAGCTTATTTGCTTCCATTGCGCTGTTTGATTTATCTGTCATGCCGCCACCGGGAAGTTCAGCAGCCAGTGCAGCGGCAATATGCGCGATAGAGATATTAAACTTTGCTGAAGCGTTTGAGTTTGAAAATGCTAGACCATCATTACCCACGACGAATTCCTGAAATTCAACGCCATTTGAAGCACATAATTCGGCTTCACCAGATTTCATGGCTCGTGATGCATTTGTAATATCGGGATGTTCAAGACCAATTCCGGCACAGAATAATTTCATGCCGCCACCAGTACC
This sequence comes from Puniceispirillales bacterium (SeqCode), assembly GCA_049595035.1. Classification (GTDB taxonomy): domain Bacteria; phylum Pseudomonadota; class Alphaproteobacteria; order Puniceispirillales; family UBA1172; genus UBA12202. Next base: position 21,986 of record JBMYKD010000014.1, read on the forward strand.
GGTAGATTCAATCACTGGTGTTTTAAAACCACTGCTCTGACCAAATTTTTCAGCAACAATGGTAGAAAAAGGATATACTGTCGATGAGCCAACAATAGAAATCTGGTCACGCGCATGGGCAACGCCAACAAGTGAGGCAGATAAGGTCAGGCCAGCAATGAAATGTATAATTCGCATAATAAACTCCATAAATTACAAGGTAAGGATGTTTATAGAGTCGGAATATTTCAGTAATATTGCAGAAAGACAGATTTTATATCATTTTTTTTATTCAGGCTCTTTCAAGGCATAGCCACTGCCTCTTACTGTCCTGATCAGATCCGGATAATCTGATCCGTCCTGACGGTGATTCAGGGCTTTCCGCAATCGGCTAAAATGCACATCTACTGTCCGGTCTTCGATAAAAATACCATGACCCCAGACGTGATCTAATACCTGCACCCGGCTAAACACCTGACCGGGGCGTTCCATCAGAAGGGAAAGGATACGAAACTCCTTGGGGCCAAGATTGATAAGTTTCCCATCCCGTTCGACTGTTTTTTTCCCGGGATAAAGTTTGATATCAGCAAACTCAACAATATCATGCATCAATACAGGACGGGCTCGCCGCAATACGGCACGGACTCTTGCAATCAATTCTTTGGGTGAAAAGGGTTTGGTCATGTAATCATCGGCGCCGATATCCAGTCCCAGTGTTCGGTCACCTTCTTCGCCTCTGGCACTCAGCATAATGACAGGGATCATTTTTGTTTCTGACATCCCGCGTAAGGCGCGGCAGACTTCAATGCCGGACATATGTGGCATCATCCAGTCAAGAATAATGATATCAGGTAACAGCTCTTCAGCCAGATCAAAGGCCTGCTGTCCATCTTTGGCTGTTGTGACCGAAAATCCGGCCTGTTGCAAATTAAAGGAAATCAATTCCAGCTGATGGGGTTCATCATCGGCAATTAGAACTCTGATTGTCATCAACCTTGCCTCAACACTGATATGTTCCATAATATCTGACTATAAATGTTGCGTTTTTCAAAAGTAACGCCAAAACATGACAGTAATGTGACATTAACATTCATCTTGGCTCACCAGTTATTCTGACTTAGTGAAATATGGTAAGACCACAGAAAATACGGTTTCCTTTTTGGGTTCGCTATGAATGGTCAATTGACCGCGATGCTTGCTGACAATATGTTTCACAATAGCCAGCCCTAATCCGGTTCCGCCTAATTGGCGCGACCGGCCCTTATCAACGCGATAAAACCGTTCTGTTAATCTGGGAATATGTTTTTCTTCAATGCCTTCACCCTGATTAGTGATATTAATCACCAGCTGTCCAGACGCATTATCCCGCATATCAACATGAATGGGAGATGCCGGAAAACTATATTTAAGCGCGTTATCTAGCAGATTGTGAAATACTTCCATGATTTCATCATTCTCACCTCTGATAATAGGGTCATCCGTCTGATCAATCCGATGATCCCTGAAGCGAATATCATGCCCTGTTTTCAATGCGCGATTGGACAGGGTATTGATTGTGGCATTGAGCATGGATTTGATGAAAACTTTCCCTTCCGGGATGATATGTTCATCAACTTCCACTTTGGATAGGGACATTAAATCATCTATCAGGCGTGACATACGCTTTGCCTCTTCGTCCATGATTTTCAAAAATCGGTCATGCATGGATTGATCAAGTTCAGATGTGTTTTGCATGGTTTCAATAAAACCAATTAAACTGGTCAGAGGTGAGCGCAACTCATGGCTTACATTGGCAATAAAATCACGCCGCATCTTTTCAAGATTATGTTGAAGGGTCATATCCATTAACAGAACAATCACCTTGTCATCGCCCCAGGCCATCATGCGCCCTCTGATATGGCGATAATGATTTATTTTTGGCGTAGCGGTAAAATCAACAACTTTACCTGTTTTAATGCAGGTGATGAATTCTTCTGAAAATCCGGCAGAATCAATCTTTTGATCAAGAGATGAACCTGTGAGAAAATCACCAAGCAACCTTATGCCGGCCGCATTTGCTTCGGTTATGATCATATTATGATCGATTTCTAATAAAGCATCATCAACCAGCAACCCGAGTTTTTCAGTCAAATCAGCTCTGTTCATGCTTGTGCCTGCTTTAGAAAATCACCTCTTTATCCTATCCTAAATATGTAACAGATGAAAAATAATTATCATGCTATCTGTTAACTAAATGATGATACGCATCTGATCTCTGGCAAAATCTATGCCTTCCGGTAACATGGATTGCATCTGATCAAGCATATCATCGGTGCGGAAAGGGGCGTGGTGAGTGATGATCATGGATTTTATGTCGGCTTCATTAAAGAATGTGATCCCCTGTTCAATGGAAGAATGCCCCCATCCCGCTTTTGTTCGTAGTTCGTCTTGAGTATACATGCCATCCCATACCACCAGGTCTGCACCAGATGTGAAATCTGCCAATGCAGGAAATTGGGTTTGGTTATATTCATTATCGGTAAGATAACAGAATGTCTTACCATCATTTTTAATTCTATATCCATAGCACCCACCGGGATGTTGCAGTTCAATCCAGTCAAGCTGAAAGTCCTTTTCAACGCTTTTCTTTACGACTGAGATATCCTCACATATCAAATTGGGCAGGGCGTTTATGATATCGACTGAAAAATATCTGCCTGAAAAAGTGGTGTGTAACATTTCCCGCAAATGATGCCGGTTTCCAAGGGCGCTGGATAGTCTGATATGATGATCCTGATTAAAAATATGTGAATTGAAAGGTAGCCCCTGAATATGATCATGATGCCAATGGCTGAAAAAAATCAGTTTATCAGTATTGCTATCAGCTAATGAGATATCTTTAAAGCCACTACCCGTATCAAAAAATAGCTGATATCCATCAAATTGAAGTTCAAAACATGACGTGTTGCCGCCATATGCAATGGTATCTCTTGACGGTGATGGTATTGAGCCGCGACTTCCATGAATAGTGATTTTCATGAAAATATAGCTTTCTTATGACAAAGATTTGATCTGATCAAAAAACAGAACCCTATTTCATCATATTAATGGTAATGGTTATCTATGTTTTAACGTTCGCGAAAAAGCGATAGAAAATCAATTCATGCTTTTGGTGGATAGGCTGGATGTAATGATATGTTTGCATTCTTGAAAGTAAAATCTGTTCCCAGTTTATTCTGGAGCGCACCACATCCGTTGACCATGCGGCCGGCTATGATTTCCCTCATTATGCTAGTGTTGGGATTGGCGCTGTTCGGATTGGGTGAAGCATTATTGATTGCATCTGGTATAGGTGTTAGCCCATGGACAGTATTGGCACAGGGCTTCACCAATATCACGAACTGGAGCATTGGGTTTTCTACATTTGTGGTAAGTGTGTCTGTCCTGATAACATGGTTTCCGTTACGGCAAATTCCGGGTATAGGGACTATTCTGAACATTCTGATCATCGCCTTGGTTATTGATCTGTCATTGCCTTACTTGCCACAATTTGAAACGTTATCCTTACAGATCATTGAAGCGCTGGCAGGGGTGATCATCACCGGTATCGGCGGCGGCATCTATCTGATTGCTAAACTGGGGGCCGGGCCCAGAGATGGATTGATGACCGGCTTGCAACGCGTGACCAATCTGCCCATAGCAACAGTTCGAAGCGGGATAGAAATGACAGTGGTGATATTGGGATGGATGCTTGGCGGTGTTGCTGGCATAGGCACGGTTCTCTTTGCTTTTGGTATCGGGCCGTCTGTTGCGGCAAGCATGTATGTATTACAGATGAGTTTTAATAGAAAAGAATGACCGATATCATGTTTTTCTAGCCTATTTTTATGCATGCTTCTGTTGACTTTACTGTTAAAGCCGTTAGGGATTCATGATGCTAACCATTTCTAATATTTCATTTGCCATTGAGGGCAAGCCACTGTTTGAAGGCGCATCTGCAAATATACCCACTGGACATAAAGTCGGGATTGTTGGCCGGAATGGTACGGGCAAGACGACGCTGTTCCATTTGATCAGGAATATCTATCAGCTCGATTCCGGGTCAATTGATATGCCCAGTTATTTTCGGATTGGGGGTGTGGAACAGGAAGCACCTGCCAATGATATGTCATTACTGGATACGGTGCTTGCCGCGGATGAAGAACGGGCAACGCTTCTGGCAGAGGCGGAAGCCGCCGCAGAACCAGAACGTCTGGCAGAAATCTATCAGCGTTTGAGCGATATTGATGCCTATTCAGCCGAAGCACGGGCTGCATCCATTCTGGCCGGGCTGGGGTTTGATCAGAATGCACAATTGCGCCCCTGCCATGAGTTTTCAGGTGGCTGGCGGATGCGTGTTGCCCTTGCCGCAGTATTGTTTTCTCAGCCAGATTTGTTGTTGCTGGATGAACCGACTAACTATCTTGATCTGGAAGGCGCCGTCTGGCTGGAACAGTTTCTGGCAAAATACCAGAAAACGGCATTAATTATTTCCCATGATCGTGAACTGTTAAACCGGTCAGTGACAGGAATACTGCATTTAAGCCATAAAAAGTTAAATTATTATAGCGGCAGTTATGACCAGTTTGATAATGAACGGCGTGCCAAACTAGAACAACAGCAATCCATGAAGCGCAAGCAGGATGCTCAACGCGCCCATATAGAATCATTTGTTGAACGTTTTAGGGCCAAAGCATCAAAAGCGCGGCAGGCACAATCACGGCTCAAACAATTAGAAAAAATGCAACCTATTGCCGCATTAACCGAAAATGCGGTGGCGGGATTTACCTTTCCCACTCCCGCAGAATTAAAACCGCCACTTCTGGTCGTGGAAAAGGGGCAAGTGGGATATGACGGCAAGGCTGTTCTTTCTAAACTGGAATTGCGCCTTGATTCCGATGATAGAATTGCTCTGTTAGGGGCTAATGGTGAGGGCAAGTCAACTTTATCAAAATTATTTGCAGATCGTTTGCCATTGATGAATGGTCACATGTTTAAAACAAATAAATTGCGGGTTGGATTTTTTGCCCAGCATCAGCTAGATGAACTGGTTGAAGGTGATAGTGCGTATACGCATATTATGCGTTTGCGTCCTGATGATGATGAAAAAACCCTACGGGCACGATTAGGCGCTTCTGGTTTCGGGATTGATACCGCTGATCTGCCAGTTGAAAAGCTTTCTGGCGGACAGAAAGCCCGGCTGCTAATGTTGATGGCGACAATTGATGCCCCGCATATTCTGATACTGGATGAACCGACTAATCATCTGGATATCGAAAGCCGTGAAGCATTGGTGCTAGCACTCAATGAATATGAAGGAGCCGTTATTCTTGTTAGTCATGACACGCATCTGGTTGAAACCGTGGCTGATAAATTATGGCTGGTCAAAGATGGTGTTGTGTCACCATTTGATGGTGATATGAATGAATATAAAGCTCTGGTCATCGATGCGCATAAAAGACCAAAATCCGATAAAGAAAAACCGGCCATTCATCCGGTTGAACATAAACCAAAGATCAATATTGCACGATTGCAAAAACAAGCTGCTGATCTGGAAAAGAAAATGAAAAAATGGGCAGATATCAGACTTGAACTGGAATCTGAGATGGCGAAACCTGATTTTTATCAGTCCCATTCCGCCGATGTCATTGCCAGCAAAACAAATGCATTATCAGAAAGCATAGCCACGCTTGAAGCCATAGAAGAAGAATGGCTGACTATACAAAGCCAGATTGACGCGGCTAATTAATCCGGATTAGCTGTTTCCAGCAATCATTTTATATCGCTCATCAAGATATTTCTGACGTTTTAACGCATCAGGGGCGAGATTTTCGTGGGCGGGAATATCGGTTTCAAAATGATGATAGTTATCTTTTCCACGCACTAGCATGGCTGTATCCAGATCATGTTTTGTCTGGCGAACATGTGCGGCCAGATACTGAACATTCAATCCGATGCGCCGGTCATCACTGTGATTAGGCATGGATGCATGCAATGTCCAGCCATGGTGAAATGATGCTTCTCCCGGTTTTAACGGGCATAATACAGCCTTATTTTCATCCACATTATGAACGGTCTGGCTTTGTAGAAGAACATTGGTGCTATCATCGCTCACCTCATGATCATAACGGCCTTGCATATGGCTTCCCGGTATCATCCGCATACAGCCGCTAACCTCATCAGCAATTGACAAGGCCAGCCACATAGAAACCTGATCATCATGACTTAATCCCCAATAGGTTAAATCCTGATGCCAGCTGACATGGCTAGGGCTATGTGGTTCTTTGATAATATAGGTGCAATTATAAAGCAGAATATCCGGGCCTATCATAGCCTCAACCAGATCAAGCACTTCCGGCCGGGTGGCCAGGGCAAGCGGGGATGTATGAATAGTGTGCATCTTGGATTGGTAATGCAGGCTTGTATTAAGCTGTTTTTCGGCATCTTCCAGTGCTTGCCGGTGATATGTTGCTTCATCGCCATTCAGAATAGGAACGCCAGAAACATAACCATCACGATGGTAATCAGATACTAAGGCAGATATGTCCATGAAACAGACTCCATACCATTTCATGATCATTATCAGTTTTGGGAATAACATTAATGATCAATCGGGTTCATTTCCGAAAAATGATGTAGACAAAAAAGAATAAATTCAAGTCAAAAATGAGGGATTGTTTTTTGAAAAATCTGAGTAATCTAATCTAATCATTATCGATATTGCCGGCACCGGCACCGCGGTGACGCGATAGTTCATTTTCCGGCACATAACTATTCTGTGCATAATCAAGCATCTGTTGCCAGACGCCATCATCGATATTAACGGCATCAGCGGTAGGTACCGCCAGTGGAGTTAAAGATGCTATGGCATCTTCTTTCTGATCTGTCGCCATATGGTCTGATCCAAGCAATGCATATCTGCCATCAGTAAGGGGGGAAGTGTTCATCCGGATCATCTGATCTGAACATTCTGCCATAAGATTACCAGTATGGGATAGGGTCAGGATTTGCGAACTATCATGGCGGTCTGCCATCTGATCTGATCCAAGCAATCCCATGCCTGCAATAACAAAATTGACACCATAAATCTGTCCATCCCATGCCATGTCTTCCGCTAATATGCTGTCGATCATGACAAGTCCATATAGTGGTGCCAACAGGACTCCGCTTTCGAGTGGATTATCTTGCGCCAGTTCAGGATTGGCTTTGACCATGGCAAGGCATTCTATCAGGCTATCAGCGAAAGATAATTTTCGGCTAGCAAGCCACTGCACCATCATATTGGAATCCTTGGCCAGCCCCCATGGAACAGGATGAGAAATGGATAGCCCCCGCCAGGCTTTTTCTGTCAATCCGCCAAGTTCATTCTGTGATACAAGAGGCATAACATTCGCTTCGATGTGCTGGCAGGTTCATTCAGTCGTTCAGGCAAGTGCAGAAAACAACCAGTTATCAGAGATATCATCCGTGATTTCATCAATCAGGGGGGCACCCTGAAACAGACAAATCCGCGTCCATAAATCAGATTTAGGATCAAATTTGGATGCACCAAAGAAACTAAGCTTACAACGAAGCATATCAATCGGTCGGGTTGTATCCGCTACCAGATTGTCACGGATCTCACCATAAGGGGCATTAACCGTGATCAGCACCCGGTTAAGAATAAAACGGTGCTGTGGATATGCCATCATAAAACGTGGCAAGCTCATGTCCTGATCAACATCAGCCAGATCACGCATAGCGGATTGAAGCTGTCGTGGTATATCAAACGGCATTTCCCGTTCGGCACCGTCTTCTTCATACCGCTTACCTAATCGGGGTTCCAGTTTTGCCGCTGACGTGTACCAGAATACGTCAGACTGCTTAGGATCATTCAAATCCAGTGTCAGGGCCCAGTGATAATCACGGGTTATCCAGCCTATCATTTCATTAACTCGGCACGATTTCGCTGCCATTGGCCGTTCGATAGCCGACATATCTGAACACAAATGATCAATATCATCGCCAAATGGTTCCATTAGAATGGAATGCAGCATTTCTTCGGCTTCGATAGACAGGCTATGATGCGCCCATTGGCATATAGACTTTAATGGATAAGGCTGTTGCCAGTTTTGTGACTGGTTAAGCCATGCGATCACATCCTGCCATTCTGTTTCCAGTTGTGTGATCCGATCCATTTGTATCTGATCATCAACACGCCATTCCGCTATATAGGCGGCCGCCCGTGTAGCCAGAGCCCTGATAGATTGGATATCTTCCTCAGATATATCCGGTTTTGATCTGATGATAGCAATCGCTTTCTCACGGGTTCTGATCCAGTTGTTAAGCAAGGCAGGGTGATTGACCAGAAATGGTGCCATGCCAAGGCCGGTTGAATTACCAACGCCCATATGCCGCGCCAGCTTGCGATCCAGTGAAACAGCCTTATCACCGCCTCTGACCTGCGCCATATGTTCAATCCATTTTAGCGAAAACGACCGGATCAGATAAACACTTAACATTTCAGCCTGAAAAGGTTCCATCATTCCGTTGCGATTGGCGATCCGGTTTCTGTCGGCAATACCGAACTTGCCATTCCCATAGACGGCAGTCGTGCGCATAACATAACCGACATCATTAATCATCTTGGGATCAGGTTGCCTGCCGCAAGCCAGGGCTTCAACCACATGATGAAAGAGGCGCATGGATTTATTGGCGCGGCTAAGGGATAGCTGTTCAGGCATTTGCCGTCCGGCTTCCTGAACTGGCACAGTCTTTTCCATCTTTTTGATCTGATCCAGACTTGGTTCGCCATCAAAAAGGGTGAAGGTAGCATCCCATGCTTCGGCAATGACCCTATCGCTTCGCATATCATCATCAATATGATGACAGAATGCGACCAGTGAATAGGTATGGTCAGGGGTTTTTGCCCTGATTACCGCATAGCCGAACCCGTTTTCATCCAGTTCAAAACGGGGAAAATCAACCTGCCATTGTTCCTGTTTCATCCGGCGGGTTAACTGCCGCGCAAATGATAACCGCATAGGATGAAACGAACCCATACGTTCCAGTCGCATCACATCTTCTGGCTGGCGCATAGCGGCAATATTCTGATCCTGATATGACCGTTTTTCCATATTCTGCCACTTTCGGGTTTGAATGTGATTTTTGATGTATTAAAGAAATATAATGTTACCCTTAATTATTAGCATAACATCCCTTTATTATTTATCTGGATTTAGGCGGCTGTAAAGGACTTTTCATAAAAGTTAAGCCAGTTTTCACCTAGTATTTTCTTTATGTCCTGATCCGAAAAACCATATTGCTTCAACCCGTCAGCAATATGTTGCCAGTCCCGATTATCCTGAAACCAGCTTGGCATAGGCGGGAACCCTGCCTGACTAGCTGATCCTTCTCCATAATCTATCGTTTTCGTCCAGCGGCCAACGCGCATCCACTCAACAATACTGTCTGGTTGATCCTGACAAAGATCGGTGCCCATACCAATGTGATCAATGCCCATCATTTCAGCTGTTCTGGCAATCATCTCACAAAAGGAATCAAGACTACATGCACTGCCATCTTTCAGATGATGTGGATACAGCGAAAACCCAAGCATACCACCACTTTCAGCCAATGCTTTGAGGACGTTATCAGATTTATTGCGCTTTGCGCTATGCCAGAAAGCCGGATTAGCATGACTAATCACAATTGGTCTATCGGAATAGGATATGGCTTCCATAGTCGACAATTCAGCAGAATGGGACATATCAACAACTAGCCCGACTCTATTCATTTCCCGAACGACTTCTTTGCCCATACGGGTTAGTCCGGTGTCATCTTCTTCATAGCATCCTGTTGCTAGCAGGGACTGATTATTATAGGTCAGTTGCATAAACCGGACACCAAGACGATGCAACACTTCAACTAATCCAATGTCATCTTCGATAGGTGAGGGGTTCTGAAGTCCGAAAATGACAGCTGTTTTCCCAGCGGCTTTTGCATCGCGGACATCTTTAGCGGTATGTGCCTGAACAATGCGATCAGGATAATCTTCAAACCACCGGTTCCATGCCTCGATATTCAACACCGTTTCACGAAAATTCTCATGATAAGCAATGGTAACATGTACGGCATCTACGCCGCCTTCTGCCCATTGCTGGAAAATCTTTGGCGACCATCGGCAATATTGCAAACAATCAATCAGCATGGCTATTTTGCTCTGCGTTTTTCGGTGAGATTATAACGTACCAATGCCTTATAGACTTGTGTCATTTCAATATGACCAACCGTTTTATTATTTTCGGTAACGCCGTAAACATGATCAATCGCTCCATCAGCCTGTGCAATCAGCATTTCAAGTGATTGTTTGGCATCAATAGTACCAGCAATTTTCTTTTTTGTTTTTGTGGGTTTCATGACTGACCCGACGCGCAAAACCCGCGCACGGTTAATATCGCTGACGAACTCTTCGATATATGGGTCTGTCGGATTAAGAATGATATGCTGGGGGTTACCCTGTTGAACAACAAATCCGTCTTTTAGCACAACCAGATGATCAGCAAGTTTCAATGCTTCATCCAGATCATGCGTGATAAAGATGATGGTCTTATGCAAATCTTCCTGCAGATCAAGAAGCAAGTCCTGCATAGATGTCCGAATTAAAGGGTCAAGAGCAGAAAAAGCTTCATCCATCAGCATGAAGTCAGCATTCGAGGTCAGGGCGCGAGCGATACCAACACGTTGCTGCATGCCACCAGATAACTGATGGGGATAGGCATCTTCAAATCCGTCTAGCTCAACCCGAGATAACCAATATCGGGCTTCTTTTTCCGCTTTGCCCAGGTCTTCGTTGCGTACGATAGGGGCGAGCATGGTATTCTGCAAAACGGTGCGATGGGGGAGCAATGCAAATTTCTGGAATACCATGGACATGCGGGTTTGCCGCAATTGACGCAATTTGTCTTCTGGTAGATCAAGGATATTTTCCCCATCCAGCAGAATTTCCCCTGCTGTTGGTTCAATCAGGCGATTGATATGCCTGATCAATGTTGATTTACCTGATCCGGACAAGCCCATAATAACGGTTATCTTGCCAGACTGAATATCCACATTAATATTGTTCAGGCCAATGACATGGCCAGTTTTCTGTTGAACGTCAGCCTTATCAATGCCGTCATGCAATTGTGGTAAAACTGATTGTGGATTATCCCCAAAAATCTTGAACAGATTACGGATGGAAATGGCAATATCAGAAGATGTATCAGAATGTGATGTTGTCATGATGTCTGTCCTAGCCATTATAGGTTTTGTTCATCCGCGCGAGGGCAGATTTTGAAACGCGATCCAGAATAATAGCAAGCAGGACAATACCGATGCCGGCCATAAAGCCCACCCCAAGACGCAGGTTATTGATACCGTCCAGAACAAGAGTGCCCAGACCGGGTGCAGATACTAGTGATGCAATAACAACCATTGCCAGACTCATCATAATTGTCTGGTTAACCCCGGCCATGATATTGGGCATGGCAAGCGGTATCTGAACATTAAACAGCAATTGCCGTTTCGTCATGCCATAGGCATTCGCCGCTTCAATCACATCTTTATCAACCAGTCGGATGCCTAAATCGGTAAGCCGGATGACCGGAACAATGGCATAAAGAATAATGGCAAGACCATATAATTTGGGTTCCGTAATCTTAAAGATAAAGATAAGCGGGATAAGATAAACAAAAGTTGGTAATGTCTGTAACATATCCAGAATAGGGATTAGCATACGTTGGAAGGTATTGCTTCTAGCCATCAGAATCCCGGTTGGTACCCCGATCACTACACATAACATGGTACAGACAAAAATAATTGATAGCGTCTGCATGGCATAAGAATAATGGTCAGTGGCCAGATAGAACATAATGCAGGCAACGACAAAAGATGTGATTTTCCATGAACGGGCAGACCACTGAACCGCCACAACAAACAGGGGAAGCAATATCCACCAAGGCATATTTGTAAAGACATATAAAGCGGCATCAAGCATCCATGATAATGGTTGCGTGATGGGATCAAGAATGACCCGCAATGATGGTCGGATATATAGAAATCCATCTTCTAATGCCGCGGTTAGATCACGCGATTGGGGAATGGCACTACATGCTTTATGTAAATTATCCAGTGATGGAAACGGAATATCCCACCAGGCTGTTTCTTCGGCTTTAAGATTTTTCAGACTAATCAGAGATTTCTGTTTTCCCGCCTCACACCAGTCCGAAAGGCCCAGAAAACTGAATATATTTTCAAATGCCGCCATGATATCCAATCCTCCCCATAAAAGAATGGGTGTTTTATTTAGGGATTCTTATGCTTTTTGGTAAATATATTAAAAAACTGGAACAGAGTTTATCTGTTCCAGTGCTAGATTTTGAGTTTTACAGCAGTGCTTCCAGCTTTGCTTTTGCGTCGTCATTGACCCAGCCCATAACCATATCGGTATAATTGGTCAGAACCCATGCCGCTGCTTCATCGGCAGACGCATTATTAGCTTCTTTCCATGCCAGCATCTTGCTCATGACATCGTTAGGATAGCTCATATTCTGGATGAACTTGAATACTTCCGGTTCACGATTAGCAAGATCAGCAGTCACAGCATTAACAACAGGTGCTGATGGGAACCCAGATACGCCAAGCGCATTTTCAGGAGAATCGGCATTCTGGTTGATAGCATGCTGTTCAGCATCTACGTCACCGATATCAACCTTAGTCATTTCATACTTGCCAAGAACCGCTGTCGGGCCCCAGTAATAGCCAAACCAAGGGGCATCATCGGCGAAAGCTGATGCAATTGATGCACCCAGATTTGCACCTGAGCCGTGATCAAACACTTCAACGCCTTTGGCTTCAAGCTGGTGAACGATTTTCAGATTATCATTAACAATCCGGCAACCCCAACCAACAGGACAGTTATGGAAACGTCCGCCAACAAGCTCAGGATTGGCAAGAATGCCTTCCAGTGTTTTCAGCTCTGGATGTTCATTGACCAGGCTGGTTGGAATCCACCAGCCTTCTTCACCACCATTCTGGAATACATCAGATGCAGTGATAATTTTACCAGCTTCTTCAAGCTCTTTATATACCGTGGCTGAGTTTACCCAGACCTCCGGAACAATATCCGGCTGGCCATTTTCAGCTAGTGAGGTAACGGCAGGAACTGTATCTGTTGGCACTACTGAAACCGTGCATCCATAACCCTGTTCCAGCACAAAAGAAGCAAGGGCTGTAATGCTCTCACCAGATGCCCAACCCATCGCACCAATACTGACTTCACCGCAATCTGCTTTTGCAACATTGGACATCATACCGACGCCAATCGCTGCACCCATTACGCTCATTAAAACTTTCTTCATACGTTCCTCCGTAAAAAATGGTGAATTAAATATAACAAAACACATAGCCTCACCAAGCTTAAATTTCTCGTCTTGCCTTAAACTCTCTGAATTTGATTGTTGCATTGGCTCCAAGATAGCGTATCGCCATCGCCGGAAGCTTGGACGGTGCATCATGATTTGTCAAATGCGAAGTGAAATCTGTTGTCCGATTCATTGCCATATCAGCGGCGGCAATTCCTGCTAGTGTGCCCTGTGCTGTTCCCAGTCCATTCTGGCAACAGGCTGAAATGACGTGATCATCTACCATACCAAATGCAGGAACATTATTTCTTGACAGGCATAACCGCCCGCCCCAGCTATATTCAAAATCAACATCTGTGAGATCGGGATAGCGGCGATCAAAGCTTTTGCGATGTGATCTGGTATAGGCGTCAACTCTTGCTTTGGACACTTCCATTGATGGATCAAAGCTCCATCTATTTCTGATAATGATTCTTGACGTGCCATTATCATGGATGCGTCTGATGGTTGTACCCATAGGGTCGGATGGTGTGATGCCCCAGCGATCTGCCCCACCGATGATTTTGCGTTGCTGGTGATTGAGCGGTTTCGTCATAGAGGCATAGGTAAATACATGCATGAGCCGGTTCTGATAAAACCCGAAGGATTCGGCATGGCCATTCACGGCCAGAATAACTCCAGTTGTTGTGACTGACCCATTAGGGGTTTTTACCACCCAGCGTTGACCGTCACGGGTGAAGGATATGGCCGGTGAATGTTCATAAAGGGTAAAATGTTTTGCCGCCTCACCCGAAAGCCCTTGTGCCAGACGTGTAATATATTCAGCCGGCTGTAACAGAATCGTGCCGGGGGTATAAAGACCGCCTGAATAGAAAGAGGAGCCGCTAATATCAAACATGTCACCTGATGACAGCATTTGATAAGGCTCACCCAGCTGGTCAAGCTGTTTAGCATAAATATCATTGTGATGCTGGCCATTCTGATCAATGGCAGCATTGATCTTACCGAAAGGATCAACACAATGATCAGGCATATCATATGCTTCAGCCACCCTTAATGCAAAATGCTGTGCCAGTCGGTTCAGCTTTATCTGTTGGCGATCAGTGTCCAGATCATTGACATAGGAATCGCCGCTAAGCGCATGTGGTAAATCTATCATAAAGCCAGAATTACGACCAGCAGGTCCCGCCCCAATGTGGCTGGCCTCTAACAGAATGATCTTTAAGCCGCCGGCACTTTGCTCACTCAGATGCTTGGCCGCGCTTAATCCGGTAAACCCACCGCCAATAATCACCCAGTCAGCAGAAATATCCTGATCAAGTGAAGGATAGGACGGAACATTATTACAGATTTTCAGCCATCCGGCTTGACCCGGATCAACTGGTAATCGTCTGGCTGAATAATGATCACTCATTTTCTTAATCCTTACCCGATATCATTTTCATTCAATATCATTCGCATAAAAGGGGATCATCGCAATGATCCAGAATTGATTTTATCACAAAAAAATCATTGTTTTCAGGGTATTTTGCAAAAATGTTCCAAAAGCTTTCATAACACTTACAGAAACCATTTTCTGTGAGGAAGATTATGAAAACATACCTTTTATTCCCTATTCTTGGTGCGGCGGCCATGCTGACGGCCTGTTCACCTGTTGCCCCTAGCGGTCAAGCCAATGTGATTGATTTTCACCAGAACAGACTTGGTGACCTTCAGGTGATCAATGCCTTTGATGCCTGTGTTACCGAAGGGATCGAACGTGATCGTATGGCGCGCGAGAATGGCGACCCGTCGCAATTCCTGTCGAGTGCAAAG
The DNA here is from genome assembly GCA_049595035.1 of Puniceispirillales bacterium (SeqCode). Taxonomy (GTDB): domain Bacteria; phylum Pseudomonadota; class Alphaproteobacteria; order Puniceispirillales; family UBA1172; genus UBA12202. The sequence goes on from JBMYKD010000014.1 coordinate 37,180, forward strand.
ATACTGGAAGGATGTGAATATAGCGTCATTGATGGCACCCATCTGGTTAGTGAAGAACAGCGGATGAAAGCCTATGCGCTAAGCGTCCAGAATTACCTGATTGGTGGCGATGTTGCCAAAGCCAAATCTAATCTGGAAAAGTTCAAGCTAGCCTTTGGTGGCAAAGACTTGATCTATGCCGATGGTACGTCATTCCTTGACACCTATGATGCGTTATTTTCCTACACAAATACGGATAAAAAATCACTCCTTAATCTGGCTTCGCTAAACGCCAAGCCATCGGTCAAGGATGAAATCAGACGTATCTGGTACTGGGAAAATAATTGATCCTGAAGGAGACAATCTTATGAAAAAAGTCGTTAAAATCAGTATGGCAGTAACTATGCTGGCCGCCACCAGCCTGACCAGCCTGCCAGTTCTGGCTAGTGAAACAGGATGGACACCAACGATCAGTGAGAAAATTCTTATCCTACCGCCAAAGCATCTGGAAACTGCCATTGAACAGGATTTTGATCGCTCACCATTGGCCAGCGAATTAGGTTCAATCGAACAGACTATTAACAGCCAGATATCGTTTCTGTCTCAGCTACAATCTGATCTTGCCCTTTATGAGGGTCAGCAACAATTGGAAGCTCGCCATCAGCTGATTTCTGGTAAGCGTGATTATATCCAGCTGATGGGTGAACAAATCCAGCTCAAGAAAAAACGGCTGGAAGTCAAGCTGGGCATCTATGACAGATTGCTGCGAAAGTCCAAACAGAGCAGCTTTGAAAATAGCCAGTCGGCACAATTTGATGACCTTCATTCGGCGGTCGCCGATCGCGCGGCACAAGTTGATAGCAGTCTGAGAGATGATCTCTTTACCACAACCATGATGCCAGAAACTAAATTTGCTCAGGCATATGCTGAAAACCAGTCTGCTATCAGTCAGCTTGTTGAAGCGATTGAAAGTCATCCTTCCAATCGTATCGGACAGTCACTGGATGGTGAGCCGGTATCCCGTGAAGAAGAATTACGTCTATCCATGCAGGATATCGAGTCCGAACTAGCCATTCTTTCCATGGAAGAAGACGTGCTAGGCCACATGGCTAAACTGGTATCCCTTGATGCACAGGCCTTTGCTGATGACCTCAATGAGTTTCAGTATGGTGCTAACGGGTTTGAGCCGAAAACCTATGACTCACCGGCTAATAATATTCAACTCTTCATCAATCGTTCATAATTTTAAAGGAGTTTTTCATGAAACGTTTACTTGCTTTATCTGCCACATTATTTTCTATCGCTACCACCATGCCGGCTATGGCCAATTCACTGGATAACCTTGAACGTGAACGTGCCATCGCTATTGCCAAGATGCTTGATGGGGATATATCCGTTCCCCAACGGTCTGAATATATGATGTCGTCCTGGCGGCGTTTAACCGATCTGGAAAAAATTGTCATTAATGATAAGTCCCTGAAATCATCAGCACCTGCCGCGGCTTTGCGTGCTTTTAATAGTTATGAACTGACTTTCCTTAGCCATGCTGCGGCAGAAAATAATCAAATGATTACCCAGCACTGGGCCGAAACCGTTGGTCTTTCTACCAGTGATCTGCTGGTGGCGAGGGTTGGCAGATGAACTGGTCTTCATTAAGCCAAAATTTCGGTTTGGGAGGGCGGGCCATTAGTGTTGTTCTGGGGTCTCTGGTGATCCTGATGGCCGGTCTTTCCCTATCCAATAATCTGGCCGCGAGTGATATCTTTAGCTGGACAGTGGATGTTCTTGGCCTTGGATTCATTACATTGACCCTGATGCTTGTTTTTGTCAGCGTCTTCAGCAGTTTGAAAATTCTGGAAACAAGAGGGCAGATCGCATCAGATGAAACCGATGCTTTCAGACGCAAATGGATGCTTAGCGGACTTCAGGCTTGCAACGGAATTGCAACGATTGCACTGACCTTTACGTTGCTTGGCATCTCACTTGGCATTGGGTCATTATCCCATGGCGGGCTTACCCCGGATACGGTAAATGACATTATTGCCGAGCTGACCAATCATTTTAGCATGGCATTTATGACTTCGGTTATCGGTCTGCCACTATCAGCTGTTCTTCGCACCATGCTGATCCTGATTAATGCGACCACCATGAACAGTGATAAGCCTGTTTACCATTCCCAACCTATTATCGCCGGAGAATAAATCATGCGTTTTTTTATATTCAATATTAGTGTTCTGGCTGCTCTTGGTTACCTGTTTACGGCCTCACCTGATCAGTCCTTTTCGTCCTGGATTTCAGGAACGTCAAAAACCGTTGTTGCACAGATTGATGATGTGATGATGGATGGTAAAGAAACCATTGAAAGCACCCCTGTTTCTTTACCAGACCCTGACAATGAGGAAATTATTGCACTTCGGCATGAAATGAACATGCTGAAATCTGATATTGCCGCATTGAACACCTATATTAACAGTCAGAGTCAGTCTGTTGTTGACGATGTAAATCCAGCCCAGTCAGATAAAATAAATGATGCCGGGGTGGATATGCCGCATCATATGGCAGCTCCTGTCCCGCCTGTTGCGCTTAATACGGCGTCGGATACGGAAGGTCAGAATGTCCAAATCAATGAAACGGTTGATGAGGTAGTGAGTGATGCCGATATAGCAGAAGCTTTTCAAGCTATTGCCGCAGCAGATCAGAATAACGTGGTCGCCCCAAATCTTCAGCCTGACGCATCAGCCATTGATCTGCAATATATGAGCCCGAATGAACGCATTGATGATCTGGGCAAATTGATGATTGATATGCAAGTGTTCTATCTTGAACATTCCGGGGTCTGATCATGACGCGGACAGCTTCTGTTATTTCTGTTATCGGGTTTATGCTATTTATCTGGTTTGAACCTAATGCTCATGATGCCTATCTTCTTCCTCCTAAGATATCAGAGCATGCAGAGTTAACAGAAGCTGATCCCATCCCTGAAAAACATGAAAAGGAACATATTGAAAAGGAACACCCTGATACGGATAGCAGTGACCATATGCAAATCCCTGTCACCTTTGTTGATTTTCCTGATGATATCACATCAACAAGCATTTCAGACACGGCCTTATCCAGTGCCGCACCACAACCGCCATCTGATCCGGTTATGCCCGAAACATTGACACCACTTACAGCGCCAATATCTGATCTGGAAGAACAGCCCGCCCAGCCTGAATTGAACCCCTTGCCGCCATTATCTGCATCCGTATCAATGCCAGAACCCGCGCCCCTGGCTGTGCCGTTGATTGCCCCGCTTGCCCCTGTAAAATCACAACAAGATAATCAACAGGCAATGATGATGATTGAACCATCAGCCCCATTAATGCCAGCATCAAAGCCGGATAAGACAACACAGGAAACAGGGCTGGCAACCACCCCGCCGGTTATTCAGGCGGACATGCAATCACATCATAAGGCCATGCAGCTGCTCGAACAAAGTGATCACATGCTTGATCTGGAATTATTCTGGCCGAGCAATGCAAATGATTATGAACATATTGCCAGAATATTACGCCAGTGTTTTGGTATGACAGCCGGATACCTCACGCCTGATCATGAATTATATCTTGTTAGAAATCAGTCTGTTAAACAGGCTAACCGGCAGTTATATTCGCCTTATTCGCGCGTTATTCAATCTTCGGCTGATTCGATGGAAACAGGCCATATCAATACGCTGAAAGCAGAATTAGGGCCGGGTACCCCCTTGCGAATTTTTACGAAAATCGGCGATAGTTATATTATCGGCGGATTGATGAAAGCAGCAGGAACGCATGACTTAAAAGGTCGTATCAAAGGAACCTATATGCTTGATCAGGGCAGATTATATCTTGGGCAGATCAGCATCAATGGTACGGCTATTTCATCGCATATAGCGCTTTCGGATCAATCAGCAGGGCGATGCATGTAGCATGGTTAAATAAGCAGGAGGTGATCATTACCTGTCATTCTGTGTGGCCATATAAACACCAATGCCAGTGTCTGTCAGTGATTTTCTGGCATTCATGCCCAATGGCCGATTGGCCCAGCGTTTGAACCAGCGATACCAGTTCATTGTCAAATGATCAGAAGCAGATATCATGAGAATAAGCGGTTTATCATCATGGCTATTGATGGGGTGACGAATATGTTCGGTTGGCGCCAGTTCTGTCTGTGCTGGCTGAAGAATGGGGTTGGTCTGTTCACCATCTTTGCTATGAATGGCTACCGCTATGGCCAGCCTGTCTGATCCATTATTTTGAATTTCCAGATAGAACTGGCATCGCTGACGGGGTAATGACGGCAGTTCGGTATCGGTAATCTGGTATCGGTGCCAGCGCATCTGGTTATGATCACATGATGCGCTATTGTTATCAGCAACTGCCCAGACCAGTTGCATATCGAGCTGATTGATAAGAGATTGTGATTTCTGTTTCAGATAGGCTTCTTCAAAATAAAGAAAGCTCCACCGCCTGACAATATGATTATCCTGCCGATATGATTTCAGCATACGGATTAATTCGACATGCGACCCGGATTTTTCCATTTCCATCGCCGCATGGATAGGATGCCAGGGGATCATCTGTTGCAGGCTGACTATGATGGATATAGTCAAACCATAGCCAAGCATGCGACGCTTCCAGTGTTTGTTATATAAACGGCGAAACATAGCGCCCATAGGCCGTTGTGGTTGTGGGTGATTACGGTTGTTATCCCGCTGATCACGAGAAACCCGAAACCGTTCATCTGATAACAACTGATCAATATCTGCGGCATCTGATACGCTATGACAAATCATGTGTTCTGGTATCACATGCTTTAATTCTGTCATATTTTCAGGATGCAAAACGATATGTATTTTACCGCCCCTTGACCGGATATCTTCAAACAGGGACTGGCTGGCGGCAAATTTTTCAGCAATATGCTGAACTGGAGATACATTCTGATTGATATCAACCTGTCCACTTGCCCAGATATAAGCCATGTTTCCTGCCGAATCATATGTTTGCCGAAACAGATGATTATGATGCAGACGGTGGGCTATCAACATGGATAACTGCCAGCTATCACCCTGATCGATAGGCCCGCTAACATCAGCCCGAAAAGAAGGAATGCCCGTCAGTTTCTGAATGATGCCGGTGGGGCGTCTGACAAAGCCATGATATGCCGTGCTGACCGGCAGGGCGTTAAAGGTATTTGTGATGCAGATAACGGACTGAATATCCGAATGTTCTTCGGTAAGGGATATGATTTCTACCGGATGCTGAGTTGTCGGTATGAAAACGCTGGTCACTTGATATAAAGTTCCGTCTCTGGATCCCTTAAATCCTTGAGCATGGGATCATCATGATGCAAAAGAATTTGTATGCGCTGATCCTGTGCCGAGGTCAATGGTTTCTGACGAAATATCCCATTACAATGGGATATCAGCATCTGCATATCATCATTCTGTTCGGTTATAGGATGATGAAAAATCAGCTGAACATAAACAAGACCGTCCTGTGATGATGATGGGGTAATCCGGACGTCAAAATCTTCTCCACTACGCTGATCACTGACGCTTGATGCAGCGGCCTGTTGTGCCTGATAGGCATTTGCTTTTTGCGACAATATGGCTTTGAATTGCCGTCTTGCCGTAAAGTTCTGTGAGATTTGATTCAGGAAATCATCATCTGCCTGACCATCTGCAGCCTGCCATAATCGATGCAGGTCGTATCCATCTGGCCTTGTGGCTTCAACATGGTGATGCATGAGCCGGGCATCGGTTATTTTTTCGAATAAAATGCCAGCATCGGATAAAATGGCTTCATTTGACTTGGTCATGATAACCCTCTGATAAATAAATAGATGTAAATTGTTCGGCAAAAGATTGGTGATCCTGTTTGAAAAGATCATGCATATGTTCATTTTTTGCCATATGTTGCAGACATTGATCTAACCCGGTCACAATTATTTCTGTTAATTCTGCCGCCTGATATAAATGATCATACCAGATGCTGAGATCATTTAGGCCGGCTGGTGCCTGTTTTATACCTGCCCGCCGATAGCTCCGTGCCGTTAATTTTATCTGGGCACATTCTGCTTTTAGTGTTGGTGCTGTTTTGCTTTGATCCAGAACAGCAAAAAGCGTTTCAGCGGATATATCATTAGATGCATCAGATAAACCATGATCCTGCATTAGACTTGCTAGTTCCTTGCGGGCTTGATCAGATAATTGCCGCGTCAGTAACTGTAATCCCTGCATATCGCGAGCTTCTATTAGTCTTTGGCAAGCGGTCTGGATGCATCCGCGTGCGACGTCAAGAATATCATGCCATTCTGTCAGCCATGCCGAATACATATCCTGATCTTCTGCTGGCATGATGGTTGCCATATCGGGTGCAATATCAGGATGATCGCGCAGTGATTGGGTCAAACGGTTTTGTATTGGCGAAAATACCATTCCGCGCAAAATAGACCGATATAAATCGGCGGCATGGGAATCAGCATGTATCAACAGGCTTAACTTATCCTTTTCCCCATTATTCAGCATTTTGATTTTATCCAGTGGTGGCGCTGATAATTCCTGACATGCCGCCCGCATGGCAGGTTTGTTTTCATCATGCCATGTGTCACTGCTTTGCATTAATTCGGGCGCGGCATCGGCGATATCCCTATCGCTATCATCATGATGAAAACAGCTGACAGCCAGTTTGCCAAGGCGATATTCGGCATCATCCAGACTATCCGTATGAAGCGAATAATGGCTGGCTAATTGAAGCCCCTGACGAAAATTGATCCATGCCCGCAAACAGGTATCATAAAGTTTAAGACTTAATTCCGGATCAAGGCTTTTTTCACACCAGAAATTGAAAATGATATCATCATTCACATCATCGGCTGTTAAACTGGCATGATCATCAATCTGGCTAGCAATATAATCCTGCAATAGCATGGTTATTTTCCGCTCGGAACTTCGCGGCAGATGTTCACCAAGGAACCGATATAGCTGTTTGGACAGATCATTGGAAATGGTTTTTATGGTGGCCGGTTTTGTGTCTTTCCCCAGTTGGTTATAAATATCAATGAACACATCAAAGCCAAGGGCTTCACAAATGAAATTAGCAAGCCCCAGAATGACCGGACACCGTGCCATATCAACCTGATAGGGTGGGGTATGGGCGGCTAATATAACATAACGTTCAGCTATCTGGATATCCGATGGAATGTTTGCATCATCAAATAACCGGTTAACCCGTAACGCGGTCGCTCTTCCGCCAAGCAGAAGCTCACCTATATTTATGCCGGATGCCGCCGCCGCAGACATGAACGCGCATAGCCGGTAAAGCTCCTGGCCATATGACCGTGATGCAATCATGGTTGTTATCAATGTGGCGACACGGGGCGAAAACACCGCTTCACCGCGATGATCAGTGGCGTCATGGATATGCCGAAGACAATTCAACAGATAATCTGATGGCGGATTGAGCCTGAATTCTGCCCATGATGAAAGAATATCTGATGGATCATTCATGATCTGACGTTTTCTGACTGTACCATGATAATTTATATTACAATTATATAATTTATCATGCTTTGATAAAATGAACAGTCTGGTCACCTCATTATCTTGTGGGAATGGGTCACTACAATGGCAATCTGTATGTGCAAAAGCCTTATCTTTGATCATGCTATCGATAAACATGGTTCAGGAATTCTCCCTGATCCATTGTTTCACGCGGGCGCGGTTTTTTTGCATTTTTGTAACAAGGTTCTGACTATAAGAATGATGCGAAGACCTGAACGTCATTACTGGCTGATTATCTTTATGTGAAAGCCAGTAATTGATGTCCCTGATTTCCCTTTGCCAGTGATAATGTCCATTCCATTGATGCGGTGATGGGATCGTATTTCTATTCTGGGATGATGTGGTCGCTGGCATCATCACGAATTGCGGTGATGTTTTTTCCGGATCATCTATCATGTCAGGCCATATCTCTTGATAATGCCGGGCACGATTTAACACTTTCATCACATATCCCCTGGTGCTGGGAATAATGCTTGGCGGCTGAGTATGGGTCACACGGGAGCCGCCATTATAATGCGATAGTGCCAGATCATATCGCCCGTCATATCGCAAAATCAGATCATCCAGAAACCGGATGCCAAGCTGGATATTAAGCCGGGGTTGATAAAGACGCTGTGGATCAACGGAAAACACGCCTCTCGCGGTTGCCGGCATGATCTGCATGACCCCGATAGCACCTTTGTGGCTGACAACATGGGGGCGGAAACTGGATTCTGTTTCTGCAACAGCTAAAGCCAGACTTGGTGATACATATCTTGATTTCAGGGCTTCCTGAATGATCATGATTTTAATCTGATCGCTATGATCATAACCTGACGCAGATGCTTGTGGTGCGGATAAAAACAGACTCATCATTATGCCTATCAGGGCAATAATCTGATGCAAACGGTAAAGGGGATGAAAGGGATAGGATATCGGCATGAGATTATTTCCTTTTAGCACTTATGGCAGCATCCAGATCAGCGGGAAGGGCTGATATCTGTATATTAAGGGTTTGGTAGGATTGCTTGAATGCCATGACGTCTGACATGGCAATACTATCCTGAACAGCCAGAAGAACAGGTTTGGTCAGGTCAAGATCATCAGGGGTGATCATCACCAGATTTTCATCAAAATATCCATCTGGATGAAAAAACAGGATTTGCGGGTCTGGCACGTCTTCTGCTTCTTGTTCGGAAGTGGAAGCGATATCCAGATGATCCGGTGCTGCGGCTTCAGGCTGATGAACAATGGCAAAAAGCATTAATACCATCAGGCTGAAAAATGCCATCGCAAGGGCAAAAGCAACTTCTGCTAGAGGGTTGGCATCATCTGATATCATCTATCACTCCATGTAACAAAAACGGTTATCGTTATATGTTAAATGGGAAAATTTGACCGATTTTATCCAGAATGTGGCGTGCTTTATCAGATTAATTGAATTTGAGCGTGTTGCCTGTGCTACCGCGGCTTTCTAAGCTGTCATAGCGTTTAACGCTGATAAAACCGGATTTAACCTGAAGCGCAACATCGGTATCGGGATCAATGCCAATTTCCATCAGGCTGACGCGTAACCATTCATTCAGTTTTTGCGCAGTGACGGTGGTATGATAAGAAAACCGAAGCCGAGGGGAACGGGATTCTGTTTGTGTGATAGCTATAAATCCGGGAAATTCATGTTCCATTAAATCGATCAGCTCAAGCATTTCATCATTATTCAGATCAATCATTTCCACTTTAAATATCTGGATAGGTGTCCCATCACCATCCACTGATCTATCAGATGATCCGGTTGGCCGTTTTAAAACCTGAACAATATTGCTGGCCAGGCTATCTGCCTGTGCTTCTAATTCTGGCAATAGCAATCCATCAAGACAATTCTGATTACAGTTTTCTGGAATAAGGATGGTCTGACTGGGTTCAACCCAGCTGGATACAAAACCATTGCTAGTGGTATAGATATGCGCTGCTAGCCGCATAGACAGGCTCCGCATTTCTGGGTTCATCCATTCATCATATTCAATGAAAATAATAAACCCATTGCCGATTGTTGCCCTGATAGCATCAGATTTTGCAAGAATAGATTGACGTTTAGCTTGTGTTGTTATGCCTATTCTATTCATAACAGTGCTGGTATCCTTGATCATATATCCCGCCTTGCTTAATCGTGATGCCATCACATCTGTGGCTTTCTGGTTCATCCATGACAGTGATGCTGATTGATCCGGAAACAGAATAACCGTATTTGCGTGTGCTGAATGGCTGATAGCCGACCATGCAGCCATGACCATGAAAGTTAGGGTGAATATGGATTTAGGCAGTGAAGGAAAAGACATGATAGATCCCTTTATGAACCACATTGTAACCAGAATGCTCTAACAGCGTCCGGTTTTTTTATTCTGATGGTCTGATTGTTCACATAAATATGATAATCGGTGCGGATATCCATACCTGTTTCTACCATCATCAGCTGTATCCATTTGCGGATACGCTGTGATTGTGCGGTGGTATTTAACTGATAGATGGCATAGTTATGATTAGGGGCTTTTTCCAGATCAATATTGATCACGCCGGGAAATTCATTTTCAATGATCCCGATAGCCGATTCCTGTTCACATCCGTCAAAACCTTCAAAAGCTAGGCGCAAGATCTGTGCTTTGCCGCCCCAAGGCTTCAGATCGGAAAGATGGGTTTGATATCCGGCCTGATCAAGACGTTTTTCCAGACTGCGGGCTAACGCGGCGGCGGCAGCGGCAATGCTGTCGGAATTTTCATCCAGAAGGGGCAGGGTCGTTGACTGGGCAATCATATCACCGGTTTTGATATCAATCGCTTTCAGAAAAGGATCGGGATAGGGAGATTGATTTTTGATCAGCCCTAGTTCAACCAAAATAAGCCTGTCTGATGAGTTTTCAACGAAAGGCTTGGCCATTTTGATCATGTCTAGCATGCTGGCATCATCAAATGACTGCCCCAGTTCGGATTCTATGAAATGCCGGCTTTTAACACTAACACCGATATCAAGTAATGCCCCACGGAATTCATGATGAAGGCGCTGAACAGATGCGTCATCAGGGCTTGCGGGGGCCACTAATATACTGTCTAACGCATAAGCATGGCTAAGGCTAAAAAATATACTCCCAATTAATCCCAACATAAACGTCTTCATTTTCAATCCTTTAGCTGCTGCTATATATTTAAGTTTAATACAGACAATTGAATTTTATTAGTATTTCCTAAATTAATATAAGAGATAATGAAATATTTTGAGCCAAAATTGTCCATTACATTTATGAACCATCAAAATGAGGTAGTTATGAAGCATATATTCCAATCACGTCTTTATATAGTCCTAACGGCTATGATGATGAGTTTATTCTATTCTGGTTCAGCTATGAGTGATGCCAGTTGTGGTAGTATTACCGAAGCATCTGCAGAAGTATCCATGGAATATGTGCCAAAGTTTCTATCATCCAAACCACAGGATAAAGATGTTGATGCATTGCAGCAGATGGCCATTAAAGCGGCGTGGGAAGAATATGTTTCTGGTTGTATGAACCCTGGCCGATTGCAGCAATATCTGGCCAAAAAGGATATGATCATATCTGATATTGATGACTATGTTTCTGTTGTGGCTTTTGAACATGCCAAAAATAAAAATAAGAAAAACATTCTTGATGGCAGGATTGTCATCCGCATAAAAACAAATCTGGTTGATGCTCTATTTGCACAGCAGTCTGGCACAGTTGGCGGGCGGGGTATTCGGATGATGTGGCTGTTTACCACAAGTCAGGTGACTGGCCAGCAGGATAGCACCTTACAGGCTTTTGATCCTGATATAGATACCCGAAATTCATCCAAGACCCTTAACACGCTTGATAATACCTATCAGTCAGATGGCACCAATACGGTTGAAAGTACGCTTACCGAAAGCATGACACAATCCAAGTCATCCGGAAGCACAACAACCGGGGGCAATATTTCCACGCTTGGCACAACCCAGATTGGTTTGAATGATAAAATTAACGCGGTATTCGGGGTTAGTATGAAACAGGGACTGACCAGAAATAACTTCCGTCCCACGCAATATGATTATGTGGCGGCCAGATGTGGTGGTGTTGATCCGCGTGAAATCGAAAGAGATATTGCCTTTAACGGCGTCATGTCTATGGAAAATCTGATATCTGTTGAAACGGCGGCAATGGATTGCCGGATGGAATTAATGGCCATTGGCACCATTGATATCGGGATACCAAAAAGTTCTACCGTCAATGGTTATACGGTATCTGTATCTGTCACCGGTGAAATTATCGACTTGCGTGATGGTATGCCATTTACCATAGCGGCCTTTGGGCCTGTCCAGCATAATGATGGTGGTGCAGATGAAGCAACGGCTATCAGAAATGCCATTGCGAATGTGGGCACAAAAACAGCCGTTGAACTGGCTAATGTTCTTGATGCTAACGGGATACGTTAAACGCTGTTTCCATAGAAGGATAAATGATGTTGGGATATTGTCAGAATAGCATATTTAAAACCCTTGCCGCCATGCTTCGCCGCCGGTTACGGATGTATGGGCGTATGGGTGTGATAGCGGGCATGATTATGGCTGTCATGACCGCAATTATTCCACCTGCCATGGCAAATATTAAACTGGTTGAAGTTAAGGTAGAAGGTATTGGTTCCACCCAGCGTGATGCTATTCTTGATGGACTGAAAATAGCTATTGGTCAAATTAACGGGATGGATATTTCATCGCAAACGATATCCAGACTGGCTACTAAGGTTACTGATTCCGATCAATATACCAGCTTCACTTCCTCAACGGAGTTTGTAGAAGATATTGCCACCGCAACTTCCGGTCAGGTGGATAGTTTTGATATTATTTCATCCCGTATTCGTCCGGATTTTAACAATGCTGTTGAAGTGGTGTTACAGGTCAGGGTAGCCAAATATGTAGTTTCTAAACAGCTTAACCGTCTTCGTATGTCTGTTTATGATCCCTATCTTGATCAGGCAATAGCATCAAACCCTGATGCTATCCGTTTTGCGCGATCTCTTCGCCGGAACGTTGAGGATTATCTTACCCAGACTCGCCGCTTTGCCATGCTTGACCGGCAAATGCTGTCAGATACGCAGAATGAACTTAACCTTATTGCTGGTGGCGGTATGGCAACGCCTGAACTGGCGCGGTTAGGCCAGCGTGTCGGCAGTGATTATCTGGTTATCATGACGGTTCATAAATATGGCAGAATAGTAAATGATCGCCAGTTGCTGGGGACGACGACCATCAAGCGTGAGGTTAGTGATATCGCCGAGGTATCTGTTCGCATTATTGATGTCGCTACGTCACAGATCAAATATGCTAAAAGCCAGATGTTTCGGGTTGATCCGGCAAAAACGGCATTGGATACCCATGCATCCTTTCATTTAGGGCAATTCATCAGTAACGCTATCTATCCGGCAAAAGTTGTCGATATTGACGGGTCTATTTTAACCATCGGGCAGGGAGGTGATACTATTCTGCAGGGAGAAGAATATCACATTGTGCTTCAGGGTGAACGGCTGGCCGATCCTTATACCAAAGAAAGCATTGGCCGCAAGGAAACCATCATCGGTGTGGCGCGTATAACCCGTGTTCAATCCAAACAATCAACGGCTGAAATCATATCGATAGATATGGGGATCACGCCGGATACCCCTTTATTAATTCGGCCTATCTATCCTGACCCATTGGCTGAAGCAGCCAATGCCACCCAGAATATGAATGATGCCAAGGCCAAAATTCAGGATCAGAAAAATAATTTCTTTGAGGAGTAAAAATATGTCTAGTAAAGCCTTTCGTTATTTTCTATCAGCCTGTCTGGTGCCAATGAGTATCGGCATCATGCCGGTACAGGCACAATCGCTGGACCTGAATGATTTTATTGCCCCTGTACAAGGTGGAGATAAGAAAGTGCGTGGCGCAGTTGTAGAAGGCGATACAATCCATGCTGATACCATGCAGGACGGCATGAATTATGCCAATGATATGATGGAAGATGATACCGGAATAAGGGTTGTTTCTACCAAAACCGGTCTGGGTACTATTTCCCGTGCCAGCGCATTTTACACTGTTTTCGAAAACCCGAACGCCACATTACTATCTAAACGCGCCGCTTATGCCGAAGCGTATATGGTCGCTAAAAAACAGCTGGTTGGTTATATGAAGCCCTTGCAAAATACATGCAGCAATGTTCTGGAAACGGAATTGGTGGCTATTGATAGTGGTGTTGAAGGGGCAGCAAATACAAACAGAAGCTTTAATGAGGTCTGTAAAGAGGCGGTTTCAGGTATGCTTGCCGCCTATGTCGTCTATGATGTTAGTGATAATGTTGATGAAGCTGAGATATCCATATCCATTGCCACAAGCACAAAGACAAGAAACGCTTTTTTGCGATTAAACCCGGCCGTGATCCAGTCTGATGATCCAAACGCGGCCTTTTCGCATGTGATGAATGAAATTACCAGCTATGCGACACCGCCAATGGGCGCAAAGCTAATCACCCATCCCAAGACAGGTGAACAGATAGTCATTGGTTATGGCAGTTCTATTATCCGCACCAATAAAAACGCTACCGTGGCTAAACAGCTGAAAAAATTGTCGCGTAATCAATCCGCAACGCGTGCCCGCAATGCGTTAATTGCCTTTTTGCGCGGGGATAGCGTCTATTGGGAAGGCGGGTTTGATGAAAACCAGATAGAACAGGTTGAACAATTTACTATTCCGGTTGATGATCAGGGTAATATAGGTGACCCGGAAATATATAATCAGGAACGTGAACGTTTTCTAAATACGATTAGCATGAATGATAATTATGAATCCATCGCCGGTGGTCAACTTCCCGAAGGGGTTCAGACAAAGGGATTTGAATCTGCTGACGGGCACTGGTATTTTTCCATCGCTGTCTATTCCCAGTCTGCACAGGCCGTAGCACAGGGCACGGCGATAGAAAATGATAACGCTATCAATGCGATTGACAAAACGCCGTCTGTTTCCACCATCACGCAACCGAGCAATAGCTCAACAATGGCCATTGATGGCGGCGTGTCCGAGGACGGCTATAATCCGGAAGGCCCAAGTGGTCAGGTATCTGATAGCAACGATTTCTAATCATGTTCCGATGGATTAATGTGACTGTTCTGGCTGTTATGATGCTAATAGCCAGACCGGTTACTGCTAATGAAAGCCAAGCGGCACAAGCCGTTATGAAAAATCTGATTGCTGATAATGATATGCTGGCCACATTATTTGCTGACCAGAATATTGAACCTATTGGCAATGATAAGGCTTATGTATTTAGCGAAAGGGATACGGTTCGCTATGTCGTTTTAGTGGCGGCATTAAAATCAAATATTGATATGACCCTGATAGCAGAACCATTATGTCGTTCCCGTCTGATGACGCCTGAAGCGATGCAGATCAGGCAAAAGATTTACGAAAAAACCAGCGATAGCCGTCTGATTGATACCATACTTCATATCTGGCAGAATAGCGGTCAGATCAGTCATGTGAACATGAACACCCAGATATTACCTGATGAAAGCATGGTGGTAAGCATCTGCAAAGCCAAAGCCAGTAATATTCAGGTGAATGTAACGAATATTGATGATCAGCTTTTGCAGCAGGCGGAAATCATGATTGCCCGTCAGCTATATGAATATGCCGCTTATGATGCACTTATAAAGCGAATGCAGACGGGACCAGAATATCTGGGAGATGCAGAAACAAAAGCATTTCATGGTCTGGCTCTGCTGAAAATGGCAGAATACGAAGCGGCTTTTCGTCTGGATGAGGAATTTGATAACGCAATGCTGTCTGATCCTTGGCTGAAAGCGGAATATGAATCGGTGTTTGCCAAGGCCATAGACGCCTATTTTACGCTCTCACTTGAAAAAAATTAATGACTTCATTTGAGTTGAAAAAAAATAATTAGCATTATTTTTATACTTAATAGCAGTTTTGAGGATTTTTTTAATGTTGTCATCTTTACGCCTTACCACCATGGTTTTAGCCGGTTTTATCATCACTTCAGCGCATGCTGATATTCCCCTTCCCACCATAGAAAATATGTCTAAAAGCGCAGGTATTCAAAGCCATGTCCAATTGGTATCCAGCGCAAGCGCGATTGCTAGTAGCAACAAAACCATTAACTTCATTTGTAAGAGAAAGCCTAAGCCGGATATTTATAAAAAGCTGGAAAAGGCGAATATGAAAAAGCTGGAAAAAAGCTTTGGCATGTCAGTCGC
>JBMYKD010000015.1:0-48739 GCA_049595035.1 Puniceispirillales bacterium (SeqCode)
GACAAATAAAAAACCGAAAGAAATCACCCCGCTGGCAAAAATCTTGATAAGTGATTTATATATTTTGTCATGCGGCTTTTAAAGCCGGTATGGTTTCGCTATCATCAGAAAGATGAAAAGAGATATACATTCCCCACCGAACCCGGATATGAACCCACAGATAGATCATGTGGTCATGGGATGCCAGACTCTAGATGCTGGTAGGGAAGACCTTGAAGCGAAACTAGGGGTGTCTATTCCTGATGGTGGTAAGCATCCTTTGATGAGCACGCATAATGCCCTGATACAGGCTGGGGGTGACACATATTTTGAATTGATTGCGACAGACCCGCATGTGCCGCCACCTGATCGCAAGCGTTGGTTTAGTCTGGATGATCCGACAACTCAAGCATGTTTTGAAAACCGGCCAAGGGCGTTATGCTGGGTGGTTAGTGTGAATGATCTGGATGCACTGATAGCCAAAAGCCCAATCCATCTTGGTGAAATTTTAAGCCCCAGCCGTGGTGATTTAAGCTGGCGATTGACCGTACCTAAAGATGGTCATTTGCCGCTTGATGGGTTGTTGCCGGCATTTATCGAATGGCCTGATGGGCAAAACCCCTGCCATAGGATGCCCGATAAGGGTGTCCGGCTAAATCAGATCACGATCAGCTCACCTGAACCGGATCAGATATCTGATCTGATGATGTCATTAGGGGTGAGCCATCTTGCCCATATTGTTGAAGGGGCGAAAGGCTTGCGCTTTGACATGACAACGCCAGATGGTGCGATCACACTGGACTAAAGGGGCTTGGCCGCTATTTATCTTGCCATCTGGCCGGGCGTTTTTCGATAAAGGCATTTATGCCTTCTTCTGCATCCTTAGCCATCATATTTTCCACCATGACCTGTGACGCATAGGTATAAGCATCAGCTAGCGGCATTTCACGTTGCTGATAAAAAGCCTGTTTGCCTGTTGCTACGGTAAGACTTGATTTGGACGCTATTTTTTCAGCCATGATCTGACTGGCTTTGGTTAGCTGATCGGGTGCTACAACCTGATTGACCAGCCCGATTTCAGCCGCCCGCCATGCAGATACCATATCACCAGTTAATAACATTTCCATGGCATGTTTATGGCTTACATTGCGTGAAAGGGCGACCATGGGCGTAGAACAGAATAACCCGATATGAACCCCCGGAGTACTAAATTGGGCCGTATCAGCGGCAATAGCCAGATCACAGCTAGCCACCAACTGGCATCCAGCAGCGGTAGCTATGCCAGCGACTTCTGCAATGACAGGTTTCGGGCAATTCACAATAGTCTGCATCAAATGTGAACATGTTGCCATGACTTTGGTGAAATAGGCCTTGCCACCATCAGCGGCTTCACGCCCGGCAGTCATTTCCTTCAGGTCATGGCCGGAACAGAACACTTTGCCTTTTGCCGCCAGAATAATCACGCGGATGGTGCTGTCATGTCCGGCTTTTGTGATGGCAGATGTAAGTTCAGCCATCATGGCTTCAGATAGCGCATTTCGGCGTGCTTCATGATCAAGGGTCAGGCGCAAAATACCATTTTCCGATTGTTCAAACTGTAAGATACTGGAAACGGCCATTGTCTATCCCTTTTCTTTTGTAACTTGTTGATGCACTTCAATAATATTTCCTTCAGGATCATGAAAGAATATCTGGTGCCATTCTTCAGCAAAGGCTGTGCCGTAATCGGCATAGACGATTCCATTAGCGTCCAGATCAGCCATAAATGCCTGAATATCATCTGTCCGAAAGGCGATATGGCCACGTTCAACCGGATTAATATGACGGGCATTTTTATGAGCCACATTAAGATCACGTTCTGCCAGATGCATTTGCATGGCGCCATCGGTGGCAAAACGGATATATCCACCATAGCCTTTATCATCAGTTTCTGGTGGCCGTGGAAAATGATCAATAGGGATATCTTCCAGCCCCAGAATGCGGGTATAGAAATCATGCAATTTGTCAACATCATGGCCAACAAAATTGATATGATGAAAAGTAAGCGTCATGGCAAAAAATCCGAATTCACTGCAACAAGGTAAAGCATAGGCATAAAACCCATGGAATGACAATTCTCTATGTGGTTATCGCAACCTATTAGTGCCCTGTTTTCTGATCTCATGTTCTGGCAGGATATCTTGTGTCTTGCTTTTCTTTTAGTAATCCGGCTAAGTTGTGGCAATAGTAAACATAAAAAAACCATGTTAAGGGAGTCACCCATGCCTAAAGGCTATCTTGTTTCTGTTTATAAAGCTATTCATGATGAAGAAAAAGTTGCGGCCTATGCAAAGCTTGCCAAGCTTGCGCTGGAATCATTTGGCGGTCAGTTCATCATTCGTGGTATGCCTGTTATGGTGAAAGAAAATGGTGTTATGAACAGGACGGTTGTCTGTGAGTTTCCATCCGTTGAAGTGGCAAAAACGGCTGTTGATAGCCCTGCCTATGCCGAAGCACTAGATGCCCTTGATGGGGCAGCCGATAGAGATATGCGAATAGTCGAAGGCGTCTGATACTATCCATGAATGCTTAATGGGCTGTCAGATATCTCACTAATGAAAAAGGGGCATATTCATGCCCCTTTGTTTTATTGATGTCTTGGCGTTTGATTTTAAAAAAACGCCTGAAGCCCGGTTTGTGCCCGGCCAAGGATTAAAGCATGAATATCGTGCGTGCCTTCATAGGTATTCACCGCTTCAAGATTGAGGACATGGCGAATAACCGGATATTCATCAGAAATACCATTACCGCCAAGCATATCCCGTGCAACTCTTGCAATATCAAGAGCCTTGCCGCAATTGTTGCGTTTCATCAGAGATATCAGTTCTGCTGATGCGGTATGATCATCAAACATCCGACCAAGCCGTAAGCAACCCTGAAGACCAAGACTGATTTCTGTCTGCATATCTGCAAGTTTTTTCTGTATCAGCTGGTTCTGTGCTAGAGGGCGTCCAAATTGTTTGCGATCCATCGTATATTCACGGCCAGCATTCCAGCATGCTTCTGCTGCTCCCATCACACCCCAGCTTATGCCGTATCTGGCACGGTTTAGACAGCCAAACGGGCCTGCCAGACCTTCCACTTCGGTAAGAAGGTTTTCATCAGGGACAAAGACTTCATCCATCTGGATCATGCCTGTGATTGATGCTCTGAGCGAAAACTTGCCTTCGATTTTTGGCATCGCAAGACCCTTCATCCCTTTTTCAAGGATGAAACCGCGGATTTTATTGTCATGTGCATCAGATTTTGCCCAGACAATGGCAACATCTGCGATTGGCGCATTACTAATCCAGTTTTTGGCTCCTGATACGAGATAGCCGCCATCAACCTTTTTTGCTTTTGTGACCATACCTGATGGATCAGACCCGTGATCTGGTTCTGTCAGACCGAAACATCCCACTAATTCACCTGATGCGAGTTTAGGCAGGAACTTTTTGCGCTGATCTTCGGTGCCGTAAGCAAAAATAGGATGCATGACCAGTGAGGATTGTACAGACATGGCAGACCGATAGCCACTATCTACACGTTCCACTTCTCTTGCGATCAGGCCATAGCACACATAATTAACCCCAGCGCCACCATAACTATCGGGAATAGTGGCCCCAAGAAGCCCCAATTCTCCCATTTCATTCATGATTTCACGATCAAAGACTTCATTACGGTTGCCATTAATAACGCGGCGCATCAAACCGTCCTGACAGTAATCATGGGCTGTCTGCATCACCATTTTTTCTTCTTCGGTGAGCTGATCATTGAGAAGAAAAGGGTCTTCCCATATCATTTTTGCTGGTTTTGCGCGTGCAATTTCCGGTGTCATATTATGATCTTCGTTAATACTTGTCATATTTGCATCAGGCATGTTTTTCTCCAAACTCCTATATATCGATAACATATAGAATCAAATCAGGAATGACAAGGTATGCATGGTCGCATCTGGCCGTTAAATAAAACACTGAAATAAAACAGTATTCCGGCATTGATCTTTGTGCTGATTTTCTTCAAGATATTGAAATAAGATGTTTTGATCTGTTTAATATACCAGGGTGATTTATCAATCAAAATCATTGTAAAAACAGAATGATAATGAGAAAGGTGTCACGATATGACTCTAGATACGACACGCATTGCCTATCGCCCTTACTGGTGGGATATTGATGAATCATTGCGGCAGGTTCATGATGATCCTCTGCCAAAATCATCGGATGTGGTCATTGTCGGTGGCGGTTATACGGGCATGGCGGCGGCGCTGGTCTTTGCCAGAGCTGGAAAATCAGTCACTATCATTGAAAAATCCACCCCCGGATATGGGGCATCGACCCGAAACGGGGGCATTAATTCTGCCAGTATTCGACCCAGTCATGGAGAGTTGGAAAAACAATGGGGGAAAGATTTTGCTGATGACCTTTATACAGAAGCAAGCGCCGCGCGGATTGATCTAGCCGAGTTTTGTGAAACCGAAGGCATCGACGCCATGTTCAAGCTGACAGGCTGGTTTAAGGGCGCCATGTCTGCCAAGCATTATGATTATCTGTCGCATGAAGCGGATGTGTTGCAATCAAGGCTTGGTATTCCTTGCCGGATGGTTAGTAAGGCAGATCAGCATGAAGAGATTGTTTCCGACCGGTTTTATGGAGGTATGGTCGAAGATGATATTGGCGGATTTCATGCATCCAAGTTTTTTGCCGGATTTTTGCGAGTGATCACCGAAGCTGGCGTCAAGGTATTTGAAAAAACTGCTGTTGACGATATTCAGGATCATGCCGGGGCAGGAAAAATGGTTGTCACCGATAAGGGCAGTATTCAGGCTGGTATTGTTGTGGTGGCTACAAATGGATATACGGGGGGATCAGAGCATCGCTTTAGCCGGTTTTTGCGGCAACGTACGGTACCTATCCGGAGCAGTATTATTGTCACAGAAGATTTGGGCAGTGACAGGGTGAAAGCGTTGATGCCAGCCATGCGGATGTATGGCAACACGGCAAAGCTGACCACCTATTTCCGGCCGACTCCTGATGGCAGACGCATTCTGTTGGGGGCGCGTGGGGCAGAACAAAACCCTACCATAAAAACAGTGAATTTCTTACGAAACCGGCTGATTAGTATTTTTCCGCAACTGGCAGATGTGCAGATTGATTACTGCTGGACAGGCAATGTTGCGTTTAACCGTCAGCTGATTCCACGCATATTCACCCATGACGGGGTTCATTATTCTGCCGCCTATGCCGGATCAGGAACAGTCTGGGCGCGCTGGTGCGGCAAAAAACTGGCTGAACAGGTGCTTGGCCAGACAAATGCCCCAAGCATTTTATCAGGGACAGCCCCGGCTTCTGTTCCGTTTTTTAATGGTAAACCATGGTTTTTGCCTATGGTTTATTCATGGTATGGATTACAAGATCATATTAATGAATGGCGTCATGGATAATCCGGCACGCAATTTTTCATAACGCGAATATAATTGATTTCTTTTTTTAGGAGAATCCCACATGACAACCGAAGCAGAGTTTTATCTGGCTAATCCTTGGCGCGGCAGTGGCATGCCCGGCTTTGATCCGGCAGGTGTGAGTATCAATGTTGATGCCCCGCTGGCATTGTTAGAACTCTGTCCGGCGGCAAAAGCGACCCCGCTTGTATCATGTTCACATTTGGCATCATCGCTGAATATTGCGGCATTGCACATAAAAGATGAAAGCCAGCGGATGAATCTGGGTAGTTTTAAAGCGCTAGGTGCGGCTTATGCTATTGCTAAACAGGCGGCGGCTAAACGTCAGGGGGATAACTGGTCTGATGCGCTGGCCGGTGAGGTATTTGTGACTTCAAGCGCGGGTAATCATGGTTTATCGGTAGCGGCAGGGGCTAAGCTGTTCGGGGCAAAGGCCGTGATCTATCTGTCTGTTCATGTGCCAGAAGATTTTGCCAACCGTTTGCGTGATTATGGCGCAGAAGTCGTCATTGCGGGTAATTCCTATGAAGAAAGCATGGATGCGGCGCTTGCCCGGGCAAAGGCCGAAGGCTGGCAGATCATGTCAGATACCACATGGCCGGAATGTTATACCGGTGTCGATATCATGGAAGGCTATCTGGTCATGGCGGCTGAGGCTTTTAACGCGATGGATCAGACGCCAACGCATATATTTCTTCAGGCAGGTGTTGGCGGTCTGGCGGCGGCGGTGGCGGCATTGGCGCGTGATCGTTACGGGGATGTCCCGCATATTACGGTTGTTGAACCAGACGAAGCTCCGGCTCTGCAAGCGGCTATCAAGGCTGGTCAGATTGTGGGTTCTGGTGGTGATGTATCCATTATGGGGCGGCTGGATTGCAAAGAAGCATCTGAAGTGGCACTGGCCGGATTAGCCGCCCATGCTGATGTTTTCATGACCATTAATGACGCGGATTGCAAACGGCTGATTGCTGATCTGGCCGCCGAAGGCCTAGCCGCGTCACCGTCGGGCGGGGCAGGATATGCCGCCTTAAAACTGGCTGTGGATCATGGATTATTCGGGCTGAATGATCAATCTCGTGTGCTTTTATTCATGTCTGAAGGGGCGATTGATGACAGCAATGAGTAATGGTGGTGGGTGATGCCGGGGAATGATGTTGTTATCATTGGCGGCGGGATCGCGGGCATAAGTCTGGCGGCAAGGCTGGCTCCATCCATGACGGTTACGGTGCTCGAAAGGGAGCCGTCACTTGGCTATCATTCGACCAGCCGGTCGGCGGCCATGTATATTCCCAATTATGGCACGGCCTTATTGCGGCAGTTGATTTTGCAATCTGGTGATGATCTGACCGGTGATCAGATTGTTGATGGCGGCGTGACAAGCCCGCGTGGTGAACTGGCCATAGTCGGCGCGGATGATGGTGATGTTCTGGCGCATTATATGGATGGCAGTACCGGATTGACGGAATTATCACCGGATGAAGCCCATGATCTATGCCCGATTTTGCGCAAAGACCGCTTTGTTTCGGCGATTTATGATGAATATGCCGCTGATATTGATGTGGATGCCCTCTTTCAGGGCTTTACCCGTATGGCGCGACAGGCGGGGGCAAATATCATGACCGATCAGGAGGTATTGTCGCTATCCCGACAAAACCAGCATCCAGCTGGTCAGAAATGGCATGTCAAAACCGCAACGGATGCGTTTGATGCGGATATTGTGGTCAATGCAGCAGGGGCATGGGCAGGGGTGCTGGCTTCCATGGCTGGGGCAAGCCGGATAACCATTACCCCATGCCGCCGTTCTGCCGCGATTATTCCGCTGGCTGATGGGCTTGATCCGTCATCATGGCCGATGATCGCTTCGATTGGGGAAACATGGTATGCCAAACCCGATGCTGGCCGCCTGATGGTGTCGCCTGCAGATCAGGACCCGATAGCGCCTTGTGATGCATGGGTGGATGATATGGTGCTGGCCGAAGGCATTGACCGGTTCGAACAGGCCACAACGGTGACGGTCAACAGGGTTGCCCATCAATGGGCAGGCTTACGCAGTTTTGCCGATGATCATGAACCGGTGGTGGGGTTTGATCCGGCGGCATCTGGGTTTTTCTGGCTAGCGGGGCAGGGGGGGAATGGCATTCAAACCTCCCCCGCACTATCACAACTGGCGGCTTCACTGATTTTAGGTGCATCTGCGGAATCCCATGCTGATCTGATCACCGGCCTTTCCCCGTCACGGTTGATGTCATAATGGCATAGGCGGTTTAACGGCCTGATATCCTTTCGCATTTTATCTTTCCAGATTTTCCAAATATTAACGTTTATCTGATAGCCTTCTTCCGGATAATGATTCAGGCAAAAGGGTAATCCTATGAAAAAAAACTGCTGATCCTTGCGGCCTTGCTGTCGCTATCCGTCAATACCGCGAGTGATGGATCATAATTAACCCTTTTCTCATGTCTCTTCTGCTCTATGTCAGGGGTGGTGAGGAGTTGGTTATGGTCACATGGTTGAAACGGCGTCTGGATGCTATCCGCATCTGTGTTTTCTTATTACCTGCGGTTCTGGTTATGGCGGTGGCATGTTCCCCGAACACACCCATGATGCATCAGTCGCGGCAACCTGATCTCACCCTTGAAGCGTTCTTTGAAGGCGAAACCGTGGCCTATGGGATTTTCGAAGATCGCTATGGCAATATGAAACGGCAATTCCGCGTCAATATCACCGGCGTGGTCAATGAAAATACCCTGATCCTTGATGAAGATTTTCTATATGATGACGGGGAAACCGATAAACGGGTCTGGGTCATTACCAATCAGGGCATTCAGGATGATGGCAGTATCCGCTATCAGGGCGAAGCGGCAGATGTGATCGGTGTTGCATCTGGTCAGATCGCCGGCAATGCCCTGAACTGGGTTTATGATATTGATCTGGAAATTGGTGATTCGCGATTGCGTGTCACATTCGATGACTGGATTTATCAACAGGATGAAAACGTGGCTATCAACCGCGCTTATATCAGCAAGTTCGGTATCAATATCGGGTCGGTGACGCTGGTATTCCTGCGTGGTGATCTGGCTGATCTGGTCTATCCGCTTGATCTGGATAACTGGCCGGAATAACCGCTTTGGGCTAGTCTGGGATGGTAAAATCTGTTAATGCCGATGGCATGTCTTTACAGCCCCCACCAGCCATTCAGCCCCTTCTTGATCCATTGATCGATATCACGCGGGCGGATGGCTATGTCATGGCCTATTCCCGTCTTTATGATGATATCTATTTTTCATCCGAAAACGGATATGAAGAAACCATGGCCGTGTTCATTGAACCAACAGGGCTGATGGAACGGTTTCATCATGCCCGTCTGACCACGGTTGCCGAGCTGGGTTTCGGGACAGGACTGAATTTCTGTGTGGTGTTATCCCTATTCCGGAAACATGCCCCCGCCGATGCCCGTCTTCACTATATTGCCACCGAACATGCGCCGCTTGGGGCTGATCATATTCATGATGTGCTAATGGCCTATCCGCATCTGCATAAAGAATTATCTGATCTGATATCAATTCTGCCGCCACGCTGGACGGGACGACACAGGGTCTTTCTGGAACAGGGCCGCATCACCCTTGATCTGGTTTATCAGGACAGCAGGGATATGCTGGCCGGATCTGATTTTGCTGCGGATATCTGGTTTCTGGATGGCTTCACGCCGTCGCGTAATCCGGCCATGTGGCAGGATGATATCTTTTATCATATGGCCAGATGTTCGGCCAGAGAAGCCAAATGCGCCAGTTTTACGGCGGCCGGTGCGGTCAGGCGTGGTCTGGAAAAGGCCGGTTTTGATATCACCAGACATGACGGATTTGGCCGGAAACGCCACCGCATCACGGGTATCCTATCTGCGCGGGTATCGGGAAGGAGGCAGACAACATTACCATCAAAAGTCAATATTATAGGAGCTGGCATTGCGGGGGCATCATTGGCACATGCGCTGGCAAGGCGGCATATCGATGTTGAGGTTCTGGATGTAGCATCTGATCCGGCGCAAGGCGCTAGCGGGAATCTGGCAGCATTGCAAACACCGCGGCTTACTGTTGATCCGACAGATCATGGCTGGCTGTCGCTTAATGCTTTTGGTTTTGCCCGCCGATCAGCACTGGCAATGGGGGCAGGGCTGGATCAGGGATGCCTCACATTGGCTAAAGATGAAAAAGAATCGATACGCCAGCAGAAACTGCGTCATCTGCCATGGCCTGATTCCGTGTTTACCCATATGGATGCGGTGGCGGTATCTGATCAGCTTGGGGTTAATATGACTGCCGAAGGATTATATTATCCCTATGCTGGTGCGGTTGACCCCAGAATATGGATCAAAGGATTGCTGAAAGATATCACATGCCTTTATAATGTTCATATTACCAGCATTTCCGCATCCGAAGCCCCTATCACCCTTGGCGATGATAAAGGGCAAAATCATCAGGCTGATATTGTGGTGCTCGCCGCCGGAACAGGATTATCCGCTTTATGGGAAGGGCGACTTGAACCTATGCTACCCATCACGGCAAATTGCGGTCAGGTTAGCCATATTCCGGCCAGTCAGGAGGGTATCAGTCAGGGGGGTGATATAACTACCCCTATCAGCTTTGGTGGATATCTCGCACGGGCAGGGGATGGCCGTTATGCCCTTGGTGCCAGTTATCAACGCATGGAAAACGCCCATATAACCGGTCAGATAGATCAGATCAGCCTGAAAACCCATACTGATAATTATGCCCGCCTGCCAAAAGCATTACAAAACCGGATACCCTATGTCCCTCATGAATGGCAGGGGCGGCAAAGTGTGCGGGCAACAACACCAGATCGGCAACCCGTTGCCGGCGCTATTGGAAAAAGCCTTTATGTTCTTGGGGGGCTGGGGTCACGCGGAATGGTAACAGCACCTCTATTGGCGGAAGCATTAGCGGCCGATATCTGCGGCGAAGCCTCACCACTTGATTTCGCTATGCGCCGTGCGGTTGATCCCTATCGGTTTAGCCGCCGGGCGGGATTATAGAATGATTATCATGGCCATGATGAATGTTCTGGCTGATCTGATTAATAAACTGGGCTAGGGTATCTGCACAATCATGCCATTCAGGCAAAAGCTGGATATAGTTTTCATTCATGTAAAGATTACGGTTTATTTCTATCTGGATGGCAAAAACATCATCTTTTGGTTTCCCGTAATGGCGGGTGATATAGCCACCGGCAAACGGGGTATTCATGCGTGTTTTCAATCCCTTATCCGTGAAAAAATCCTCTATCCAGCCACTGATCCAAGATGGAGCCGATTGTCCATGGCAGGTGCCAATCACAATATCAGCATGTCCACTGCCTATTTGTGATGGCATGGAATGCATATCCAGCAGAATAACCGTTCCTCTGGTTTTACCCGCATCAATCATCTGTTTAAGCTGATGGTGATAGGGGTAATAGCAATATGTGAGCCGTCTTTCCAGTTCAGGTTGATCTAGTTTACGGGAATAAATCGGCTTCTGGCGGGATATCTGTGACGGGATAACACCTAGCCCGGCTTTTGTGTAGCGGCTGGTTTTTACATTGATGCTGTCATCCAGATTTTCAAAAAGATGGCGTTCCAGTTCATCCTGATGCCGATTAACATCAACAAAACATCGGGGAAAATTGGCGGAAATAAGCATAGCGTCAAGTGAGTGGCGTGTTAGAAGAATATCTATAAAAGCATCTTCCACCTGTCGCAACTCGTCCAGCCTGCGGCATGTGCTGGTAAGAAAATCATCAGGATAGTGCCGACCGCTATGGGGTGACGAAATGATTAATTGCGGGTTTGACCCTTCTTGTAATGAAACCCCCGGCAAATCTCCTGTTGTGATGATGGCCTTTTGCCTTATTGTGTCTGACGGAATCATCTTTTCGCTAGAATGAGGCATCATTTGATCCGGCTGTTTAAAGAGCTGAGGATAACCAAAAAACAAAATAAAGAAAACGATTGAAAGTTATATAAGGCTTGGGGTATAGAATATCTTCATCATGATTGATGGTGTGGGCGCGTAGCTCAGTGGGAGAGCACTACGTTGACATCGTAGGGGTCGCAAGTTCAATCCTTGCCGCGCCCACCATAACATCATTTCACTTGATTTTCTTTCATTACTGTAAACCAAGCCTGATATGCTAATCTCTGGTTATATAGATATGCCTTATTCTGATCTTGAAATCCGGTAGTCGTTCAGCATACGCTGGCATTGTGTCAGTCTCATGTTGAGTCGGTCTGGCGTATCATAGAATAACATGCGGCGAAAAGCAGCCTGTCCTAGTGCAAACGCATCTGAATATCTGGTCTGATGGCATTCTTCGTGGATTTGTTTTGTTTGCGGGATTGCATTGGATATCTCAATGGATTTTGATGTGTTCTGATTGTTGAGGATATCCAGATATGCGGCCGATAGACCCGCGCAGTAACCCGGATCAACAAAGTGATCAACAGGTTCAAAACATATTATGTCATCGGCATGGGCTGCTGGAAAGCTGGCTATACTAATAAAAAGAGATATGGCCATAACACAGGACGCTGGCACAGGCTGGCAATACATTCCAGAAACACACTAAAATTTCAACAAATATAATAGTATATATAACATGGTCTTAGTTGGAGTGCTACTCCTCAATATTGGTAGTTGAGGCCATAAAAAGAACGCTATATGAAAAAAATAAATTGTTTTTTGTTAACTAGATTTTAACTTTTTACATATATCCTTCTCATTGAGGGTTCCCTCTTAAAGTAATTGGTCAAAGAAGGGAATGAAAGATATTTTTAGAAAGTAGGTTAACCGAAGGTTGAAAATGTTTTTACTAAGATTTATGGTTCAAGGAATTAGCACAAGATATAAATATCCAAATGCATGGTGACAAATATATTAAATGGAACAGGTTAGAAGATAACAGCTTTGGATTTAACGTCTGTAACACCCTGATGATAAGATCATCACTGAAGATGCCATATTAAATGGCAATCATTTTGCTTATTCCAATATGATCTATCTGGATGCATTTTGGTCATCTGACCCGGCAAATCCCAAAATCACTCATCCCTTTGAATTAACATTAGGGGGCTGTAGAGATATTTATATTATCAGTAATGACATTGCCGCCAATGTTCATATTACTGATCCCACTTCTGGTTCGGGGGCAGATTTACTAAAAACCTGATCCGGTTTGAAGATGGGGTTGAAGTGGTTGAAAAGGCAGAAGAACAATTTACCCTTGGTACATTAACAGGCGCAGTAACCAATATCCTTACCCTTGACACTGATGGTGATACCACTGCGACAGATGATCGCGTCGAATTTAAGATTATTGGTGAATAATTCGATTTCCAGATTGGTCACGGTGAAATTATGACTTTTGATGAAATGATTGGCCAGTTCCTGCCTGAGATTTAGTCTGTATCCTAATTTAAATGGTCATCTGGGGCATGGAACAGGATTCTAGGCCTGCCAGTTTACGATCAAGCCTAGCCATCACATGTTTCTGGTTTTCCTTTAACCAGTTGCGATGCATATCATATTCCGGCATCAGGTCATGCACTAATAACCAGAATTCCTGGCCATGATTATGATGTTTTAAATGTGCCGCTTCATGGATAACCACATAACGCAATACCTGTGGCGGGGCCATAATCAAACGCCAGCTAAAAGACAGTTTCCGTGTCGTTGAACAGCTTCCCCAACGGGATTTT
Organism: Puniceispirillales bacterium (SeqCode); assembly: GCA_049595035.1. GTDB lineage: Bacteria > Pseudomonadota > Alphaproteobacteria > Puniceispirillales > UBA1172 > UBA12202. Next base: position 13,209 of record JBMYKD010000015.1, read on the forward strand.
TGATCTCTGATACTAATCGGAACTGGGGCTTCGTCTAGTTGGTCCAGTATGGGATGAAGACATGAACGAATAGATGTTTCGGCTTCCTTCCTGAGATGCTTTTCCAGCTGTCTTGCCACACTTATGCGTGGGGATTGTGGACGATCAAGCCAAAGGCACTGATCCGAATATCGGCAGTGATAGCGATGACCGGTATAATCTGGCGTGATTTTAACGGCGGTTTCCATGCCGTGATAGAGAATGGAAGGCTCTTTATTTTGATATATATCGACATAAGATACTAGCCTTGTGTTTATCCAGTCAGATTTGCTCCTAACAAAGCTGATAATATCAGCTTGTGCCATATGAGGAGGCGCAGTGGCTTTAAGCTGATCTTCTTCTACCCGTAAGGTTAATCGGCGGGCATTTTTCCGGCGATGAATGGTCAGGGTCACCATTTGATCATCAATTGCCAGATCAAGTGACCGGGTTAATGGCTTATGTGTTGGTGGTACAAATAGACGGAACATTTCTATATGTTCTAATGATAATGATTACAGGTCAAGACAGCCTAGCGATAAACTATCCCCGGGCTGGCGTAAAATATCAATCTGGTGGCATGCTATACACCATGACCTGAACTTACTTTCCCCGAACAGGCAATGTGCACAATTTGATAAGGTCAGAACCAGATCTTGCAGCTTTTATCGTGCTCTCGGCAACGCTTAATGCAATGCTTGGTTTCTTTATTATGGATTCCAGTCCTGCAGCTATTTTAACAGCATCTCCAAGACAGGAATAACTAAACCTGAATCGAGAACCCATATTCCCAACCACAACCATGCCTTTGGAAATGTCTATCCCTATATTGAGATCATGTGGCAGATATATTTCCGCTTTCAGTCTAGCATTAATATCTGGCAATTGTGCAAGCATGTCACGTCCACATGCAATCGCTCTGTCGGCATGATCTGGTTGATCAATAGGCGCATTCCAGAATGCCATATTGGCATCGCCAATATATTTACCCAGAGTGGCTTCATGAGATAACACAATTTCAGACATGGTATCCATGTAACTGTTGATAAAAGGATTAGTTGATCAGGGCGATCACGTTATTGATTTGAAAGTAGAGTAGACCCTGATGAATTTTCTTCATTAGTTCCTAAGTGCGCCGGGCCAATGGCTAACAAAACGTTCTGTTCTGGCTATAAATGGCATCACGCCAACACCTTAATGCTAGCCCTAATGATGAAAATTATGCTAATAATAATTTAATATTAAAAGAGGATGGGAATGGCGTGGAAACTATTCTATCGGTATGGGATAAAGTTTGGAATGCCAGTATATTTGTCTGGGACTATTCCCAGATGATTATGCTTGATCTCCTTTCCGGCCAGTTTAATCAGGAAACGATTGGTTTGTTGCTGATGCTTGGTGGTATGGGGGCGTTAATTTTGATGTTTATATTGTCCGTCTTTGCCTCATCCCGAAAAATGGAAGATTCCAACGATATCATGGCGTGCCTGATGAAGCATTCCATTATAAAATCAACCGCCAGAAATACTATAAAGGGTGTAGATATGGCACCAAAACCTGATCTAACTTATGATCTGAAGATGATTGAAACTGATATGAAGGCGCTAAAAGAACTGTATGAAGCAGGCAGAATAAAATCTGAACTTTATATCAGTGAGAGCCGTAATCTTTATGAAACTGCTAAAGACATATATTCCGGATAATAGCATCATGTTAATCAAGCACAGAATGTGATGATTTCCGACCTATTTCGGGTTAATTCCGGTTGCAGCCATGAGGCTAACCACCTGTTCTATTTTTGTTGGAAAACTGATACTCTCCGCCCAACAAAAATACGGTTTGCACATTTGTTCTTGTTGGGTCGAGTAAGGCTGCTGATGTATTTATCTTTTTGAATAACCCTGCAAAAAATTCTTCAGATAATCGTATAATTCATTATCAATATCCGTTCTGGTGACGTATCTCTCTTTATTTCTCTTTGGATTTTTTGTACTTAGTTATCTGCTTGATTTCGCTGGTAATCGCTTCCCGTATAATGGGTTCGACAGATTTATCAAGGTAATCAATCACAATATGCCGCACCAGATTGGTAAATGCTTCCCCGAACATATATTCAGGTGACTGCTGGTTGATATCACCCGGCAATGGTTTTGGGTTCTGTTGACTTAGTGTAGTTGCATGTTTGATACGGTTAATGGCATCGTCGGGGGTGACCGAAAGATTAACCCCTTCATCATCCAGACTAGCCTTTTCGACACGTTGCTTCAATTCAACCATATCATAATCAGCTGTAGTGATGGGTTCGGCATCATCTATGATGATATCGTCTGATTGGTGGTTATGTTCGTCATCTTGTGAGGAGTTGCCTAGCGTTTCTATTGCATTGGCTTCGTTCCACAAAACTTCAATAGAAGACATGATATGTGCGTCGGTCTGTTGCAATTGTAATTCTCCTGTCAATATCAACTTATTATCATTTTATTATATTGACAATTTCAATATGCAGTATGGCTCAAAAGCATCAACAACCATCATTTATATAGGTTATGAAACTAATTCCAAGCAAAACTCCAAATAGGAGAATGATTATTGTCTGCCGGAAGAAAAACCGCATCAGAAACCCATAGATAAACCCAATCAATGCAGCAAAAACAAATATCATGATGCCCCTAATAGCTCCTGACCAGCCCCCAAACAGGTATTTAGACCTGTCTGCACATCCAAAGGTATTGCCTAGGTCGCGGCGGTTTTTGCAAGACGTCATAGATGATCTAGCATGGGATGATAGGCAGGATGATATCCAGATAACCGTAGGGGGAATTTTACAGAATATTGTTCGTCACGCTGTCTAGGAAATTAAATCCACAGCAAAGATGACGATATCGGTACATATGAAAAGCCAGCAGATGAATATCAGGATTACAGATAATGCACAGCCCCAGAATGCAAGTGACTGGCAAGATCATGCCAAAACTAAACCGCGGCAAGATGGTAGAATGGGACTTGATCTAGTGAAACATATTTGCCCAGATGTCAGATATATGTCAGATGAAACTGGTAATCAGGTATTCTTGCAATTTGATTATGCTAAGTGATGGTTGATATTTACTGTAAATGATAGCAATGCGTTATATATTAAATTATAATAAGTGCCTCTATTGACCCTTAAAGTCAATTTTATTGCAACTCATATAATAATAACATAATGTAACTATTATCAAATAATTTGTCTGGTGATCTATGTCTTTAACTTTACCGGGAAAATCCATCTTTTTCGGAAATATTAAGGGGGGTGTCGGAAAAAGCACCCTATGCATGTTCCTATATGAAATGCTCCGTGAAAAGCTGCCGCAATATAAAACACACCTGATTGATACTGACCCCCAGATGACATCATCAACCGTGTTACTACAAATGATGCCATCTAATGAAATCAGACAACTGCCAACAGGTGATCATTTTGATGGGGTGGGTATTTCTTCGCTTGATGGTTTAATAAAAAATACGCTTATTGAAGAAGACAATATTATTTTTATTGATAGTGGGGCAGGTCGGTTAGGCAGTATTATGCAGGTTGTCAAATTGACAAATGTGATTATTGTTCCCACATCCTTATCATGGACGGATTTACGACCAACGCTGGAATTTATCCATAGTATTGATGAACATAAGCAGGATTATGGCATAACAAATCCGCATATTATTGTGGTTCCCAACAGGATTTCACCTAATCAACGCGATTACAGTATTCTCAATGATTTTGTGAAAGATATCAATGTGATCATTGCACCGCCAGTTTCGGATTATGCTATTGTTCGCAATAAATCGCATGAATATAAAGGCATATCCGATATTGCCGGTAGCAAATTTCATAAAGAACTTGACCGTCTGGCCAATTTTCTGATTAGCCATGTGATTAGTGGTGAACTAGACCGCATTTACGGGTCTTAAGCGGCCATTTGCCGTGCTACCCATTGATGAAAATAATGGGTTGGCCCATCCATCACAGGTGAAAATTGCCCACCATCATATTGTGGGGCTGACCGTCCATTGAACATGCCTTGTACAACATCAATATCTTCGATAAAAATCTCTTTCCACATGGCACTATTTTTCTGACGCATGGCGGCATAATCATCATCCAGAGCTGAAGGATCGGCATAGTAAATTTCAATCTGTTCCGTGGTTTTATTCACCGCATTCGGGGTGATAATGATGTTGAACACATGATCTTTATGAACGCCAAGAAGCACATTCGGATATAGGGCAAGGTATTCTGCCGCCGTGTCCCATTTGTTACTAATGCCTTTGAAGGTTGGGAAAGTACGACCGCTTTCATCAAGGGAAGGATTATAGACATAACTACCCTGTCCGGAAAAATGACCGGGGCCTTCTATGTTGTAATGATCTTCAAGGCGGGAATAAGAGTTCAGGCCCGGATGGACAAAAGGCAAGTGATAGGATTCACAATAATTTTCGATAGCCAATTTCCAGTTGCTATTAAGCGTAAGGCTGAAACTGGAATCTGCCCCGGAATGGAAGATGGGTTTATCAAACTCTGCCCAGCGACTGATGATATCGCTATGCATATCTGCAAAATCAGGAGCATTGCCATCAATATTTACAAAAATGATATCCATCCAGACATGGCTTCTGATCTGGTTTAGGGACAGGCAGGCCTTATCAACAGCATCATGGTCATGAATATCTGCGCCGCCAACATGCGGAGTGGCGCGAAGCTTGCCATCCATATCATATGCCCATGCGTGATATGGACAGGTGATCGGGCCATTAAGCCGTTTCGGTTCATCAACAAGAATCATGCCGCGATGACGGCAGACATTTTCAAATACCTTGATGTCGCCATCTTTATTGCGCGTGACAAGCATTGGTATCCCAAGCATGTGTACTGGCATGACACATCCGGGCTGAGGAATATTTTTACCAGTTGTCAACGCTGTCCAATTTTTATGAAACACATTCTGTCGTTCTTCCTGTGCCATGTGTTCATCAATATACATGGCATTCGGAAGGCCACGAGCAGTTGCAATGGGTGAAAGTACAGCGTTTATATCATTTGCCTGCATATTCTTAACTCCATCTACATGTTCTGATCATATATCGTTTAACGTAATGGTTGTCATAATAGCAAAATTATGGTCAGGATGCGCTATGAAATTCACATCACAACATACCACTCTGCCAGATGCACTCTATCGCGCAGTGGAACCGGCAAATTTTCCAGAAACGCGCTTAATTTTTCGGAATACGGCATGGTCATCGCGATTGTTTCTGGATGCTGAACTGGCAGATGCAGATGGCTGGATAAACCGATTTGGGCGGTTTCAGCCATTTGAGGACAGTTTCAGCCAGCCGCTAGCATTATGTTATCATGGACATCAATTTGGCGTTTATAATCATGATCTTGGTGATGGGAGAGGGTTTTTGTATGCTCAGATGATTGATCCGGTTACTGGTAATTGTCTTGATTTTGGCACAAAAGGGTCAGGCCAGACCCCATTTTCCCGTGGCGCTGATGGCAGATTGACGCTGAAAGGTGCCATTCGTGAGCTGCTTGCAACCGAAATGCTGGACGCTCTTGGCGTCAATACGTCCAAAACATTTGCTATTCTGGAAACTGGTGAAGCCTTGCAACGTCATGATGAGCCGTCACCAACAAGATCGGCTGTTCTGACGCGGCTGTCCCATGGTCATATTCGCATTGGAAGCTTTCAACGCCTGATTTATATGGATGACCTGCAAAGCCTGGATGCTTTGCTTCGTTATACATTGAAAACCTATTATGCCAGTGAGGATGCGGAACAGATTTCCATAGCCGAGGCTGCAGAAAGGCTTCTTGTTGTTGTGGCAGAACGTCTTGCCCATCTGGTTTCATCATGGATGGCCGCAGGATTTGTTCATGGGGTGCTAAATACAGATAATTTTAATGTGTCTGGAGAAAGCTTTGATTATGGGCCATGGCGGTTTCTGCCTTTTATGAATCCCGGGTTTACAGCGGCCTATTTTGATCATCAGTCCCGATACTGTTATGGCAGACAGCCGCAAGCAACCTTCTGGGCTTTGTGCCGTCTTGCTGATTGTATGGTGCCCTTTGTTGCGGTGGAACGTCTGGAAACGCTGGTGCAGAGATATCATGATATTCTTGAACAGACGATGATAACCGCCACTTGCCGGCGTCTGGGTATTGATGCCAGTTGGGATAAGGCAGGGGAGTTGGTGGCAGAGTTCATGAAAGCGCTGAAAACGTCCCAGCTTGGCTTTGATGAAGCGTGTTTTGACTGGTATGGTGGTGAAGCAGCATATCCAAGAGCGAAAGCCAGTATCCGCGCATCTATGTATCAAGCGCGTGATTTTGCCATGGCTACTGATTTGCTATCGCACGCGCCAACCCATGTGGAAGCACAACCGGATCATATATATTTTCAGAAAGATGATCCGATGAATTTGCGGATTGATCAGGTTGAATCTATATGGGAGCCGATTGCACAAGCAGATGACTGGTCTCGGCTTCATGATGCTTTGGCACAAATTCATACCATGTCTGATGCTTATGGAATGCGTCAGCAAGCACCGGATGGGATATTGCTATCTTCTGTTATCCGGCCATCTTAAAATAGCTTAAGTGAATAGATAAATTATTGTGAATTGATGCTTAATGGCAGGTTTCTGTTTGTGACTGTCCGCAAAACAAAATTGGATTCTATGCTTCTCACATGTGGCAGATTCGACATGTAATTCGTATGAATATCACCATAATCTGACACATCTCTTGCGGCAATGCGGATGATATAATCCTTTGCCCCAGCCATCAGAAAACAGGCTAGCACATTAGGAATTTTCATCGCTTCCTGTTCGAATTCAGACAGAATACTAGCGGATTGGCCATCCAGCGTGACCTGAACCAGAATAGTGACATCATATCCGAGTTTCTGGGTGTTTAGTTCCGCATGATATCCTTTAATTATACCGCTTTTTTCCAGATTAGAAACGCGGCGCAAACAGGCTGAAGGGGATAGATTGATTTTATTGCTTAACTCAACATTGCTCAATCGGGCATTTTCCTGCAGGGCGCGGATAATGGCCTGATCCGTCCGGTCAAGGTCTTTTAATGAAATGGTTGTTTTATTTTTTGATAATAAAGAATAATCTTTCATCATTTCTGCCATTAGTTAAATATTATTCGTATTTATTGCAAATCTTTTGAATAAAAAGCAAGGAAATTTAGCAATGAAATAGATTAATATTATCCCAAATGATAACCATTTTTATATCCAGAGGGGGTAGTGATTATGCGTGTTGGTGTACCTAAGGAAATTAAGAATAATGAGTTCCGTGTCGGACTGGTTCCAGATTCCGTCAAGGAATTAACAGATCGTGGTCATTCTGTTCTGGTTGAAACTGGCGCAGGTGCTGGTATTGGATCAACCGATGATGAATATAAAGCCGCTGGGGCAGAAATCGCACCAGATGCAGCCAGTGTTTTCGCCGGATGTGAGATGATCGTTAAGGTCAAAGAACCGCAGGAAGTCGAATGGAAACAGCTTCGTTCTGACCAGCTTCTATTCACCTATCTGCATCTTGCTCCTGACCCGGCACAGACCATTGGTCTAATGGAATCGGGTTGTACGGCCATTGCTTATGAAACAGTAACCGATTCTAATGGTGGTTTGCCGTTATTGGCCCCGATGAGTGAAGTGGCTGGCCGTTTGGCAGTAACTGAAGGCGCGTATTACCTGAAAAAAACCGCAGGTGGAAGAGGCGTTCTACTGTCTGGCGTACCAGGGGTTGAAGCTGCTAATGTCGTTATCATAGGCGGCGGTGTTGTTGGAACAAACTCGGCCAAGCTTGCTGTTGGCATGGGGGCACGGGTGACCATTCTAGACCGGTCAGTGCCACGGCTTCGCTATCTGGATGATATTTTTGATGGCCGCCTGATCACACGCTATTCAACAGGTCAGGCTATTGAAGAAAGCTTAGCAACCGCTGATCTGGTTGTTGGTGCTGTTCTGGTTCCCGGTGCCGCCGCACCACGATTGATCAGACGCGAACATTTGGGCATGATGCGCAAAGGGTCGGTTCTGGTAGATGTCGCCATTGATCAGGGTGGTTGTTTTGAAACGTCAAAAGCCACGACCCATGAAGACCCGATTTACGATGTGGACGGCATTGTTCATTATTGTGTTGCAAACATGCCGGGATCAGTTCCACGCACCTCAAGCCATGCTCTAAATAACGTGACTCTGCCTTTCACACTGGCATTGGCACAGCATGGGGAAAAGGCGTTAGAGATGGATAAACACCTGATGAATGGCCTGAATGTTAAGAGCGGACGTATCGTTCACCCTGCTGTAATTGAGGCTTTAGGTGAAAATCCATCACTTTAAGTGGAATTTTTATCATTTTGATCAACAAGGGGCTTGACGAAAAGCCCTTTGTTGACACATAAAGACGCCACGGTTGATGTGTTTTCATATCGATTTTGAATTAAAGGGGCTATAGCTCAGCTGGGAGAGCGCCTGCTTTGCACGCAGGAGGTCGTCGGTTCGATCCCGTCTAGCTCCACCATTTCGCCAATTTAGGCTGGAGACGGATATGGCAGTTCCAAAGAGTAAAGTCACACGTTCTAAGCGTGGCATGCGCCGTGCACATGATGCGATTAGTCATGATGCTTATGTTGAAGATAAAACAACTGGTGAATTGCATCGTCCGCATCATATGGACCCTAAGACAGGTATGTATAAAGGACGTCAGGTTCTTAAAGTAAAAGACCGAGTTTAATCCTTATACACTTTCAAAACGCAATTCGGTATTACCTCGCCTGATTGGCAGGGTAACTGCTTATGGTTAATTTCATGGATAAAAAAAACAAACAGCTCAAAAATCCAGTGTTCAATATTGGTGATGTGGTTCGCCACAAGCACTACCCGTTTCGTGGGGTCGTTTTTGATGTTGATCCTGAGTTTGATAATACGGAAGAATGGTATAATTCTATTCCGGCAGAAATTCGTCCAAGCCGTGAACAGCCTTTCTATCATCTGCTTGCCGAAAACGAAGACAGTTTCTATACCGCATATGTGAGTCAGCAGAATCTGGTTCCCGATGCAGATTCCGGCCCTATCGAACATCCGGATATTTCAGACCTGTTTGATGATTTTGATGGGGATCGCTACACCCCACGGCGATTTAGTATTAACTGATCTGTTCACGTTAATGTGATTTGCTTTTATATGACTTCATTGGCAATTTTTGCTTAGATCTTTACGCATATGATCTCTGCCCCTATTGCTTTTTGCGATAGGGGTTTTCGTTTGTATAGATGGTATTGTCAGCAATTTTTTTTCATTTTACTCTTGAAATAAGCACGATATCAGGCGATATAACTAATACAGACTATATTGGTCTGTAATTCAATTATTTTAAGGTTTTTTTAATGATCAGACTGAATAAAATGACTGATTACGGGACGGTTTTACTATCGGCTATGGCCTGGAATTATGCCGATGATCCCATGCGCCTTCATTCTTCGGTTGGATTATCGCGGCAAGCGGGTCTGACGCAAACAACCACCCAGAAAATCTTGAAAGAATTGGCTGGCTCAGATTTTGTTCATGCTGAACGTGGTAAATCCGGCGGATATCGCTTGCTAAGGCCAGCGTCAGAAATATCACTTGTTGACATTGTTGAGGTGTTAGAAGGCCCCATTGCGCTTACCTCATGCGTGACAACATCGGAAAACACATGTTCTTCACGCCATAGCTGTTTTCTTGGTGGAAACTGGGAGAAGATCAATACCGCGATCTCTCATGCGCTCAAGGATGTCAGCCTTGCAGATCTTTGCAATCCGGATGATATGTTTCCGGAAAGTCAGAATTTAAATCATAATATCCAGTCCCAATCATCATTAACGCCATTAGATATGGAGGGTGAATAAATGTCTGCAACCGCAGAAACAGTACGCCAAGTAGAAGAAGCCACCGGAAAGTATAAATATGGCTTTGTTACGGATATTGAAGTCGATAAAGCCCCCAAAGGGTTGAACGAAGATACCATTCGCATGATTTCGGCAAAGAAAGAAGAACCGGAATGGATGCTGGAATGGCGGCTGAAAGCTTATCAGACATGGCTGAAAATGGATGATCCAGACTGGGCAATGCTTGATTATCCACCGATTGATTATCAGGATATTCATTATTATGCCGCCCCCAAAAAAGCAGAAGGGCCAAAATCACTGGATGAAGTTGATCCGGAATTATTGCGCACCTATGAAAAACTTGGCATTCCTCTGCATGAACAGGAAATGCTGGCAGGTGTGGCGGTTGATGCTGTGTTTGATTCCGTTTCAGTTGCTACCACATTCAGGGAAAAACTGGCTGAGGCAGGGGTCATATTCTGTCCGATATCAGAAGCAATTAAATCACATCCTGAACTGATTAAAAAATACATTGGGTCTGTTATCCCACAGGGAGATAACTATTTTGCCGCCTTAAATTCGGCCGTATTTACGGATGGATCATTCGTCTATATCCCCAAAGGGGTGCGTTGTCCGATGGAGTTGTCTACCTATTTCCGTATCAATGAACAGAATACAGGACAGTTTGAACGCACATTGATCATTGCCGAAGAAGGGTCATATGTCAGTTATCTGGAAGGCTGCACCGCACCGCAACGTGATGAGAATCAGTTACATGCCGCGGTTGTTGAGCTGATTACCATGGATGATGCTGAAATCAAATATTCAACGGTACAGAATTGGTATCCGGGTGATGAAAATGGCAAAGGCGGCATATATAACTTTGTTACTAAACGTGGGGCATGTCGAGGGGCGCGGTCTAAAATATCATGGACGCAAGTAGAAACAGGATCAGCCATTACATGGAAATATCCGTCATGTCTTTTGCAGGGCGAAGGCAGCGTGGGTGAGTTTTATTCGGTTGCTGTGACCAATAATGCCCAGCAAGCCGATACGGGAACAAAAATGATCCATATTGGCGCGAATACAAAATCAACCATTATCTCAAAAGGCATTTCTGCTGGCCGTTCCAACAATACCTATCGGGGATTGGTGCGGATGATGCCGGGGGCGGTAAATGCGCGCAATTTCACCCAGTGTGACAGCTTGCTTGTTGGCGATCAATGCGGGGCACATACCGTGCCTTATATCACCTCACGCAATCCCAGCGCAAAGGTTGAACATGAAGCAACAACATCGCGCATATCCGAAGATCAGTTGTTTTACTGTTTACAACGGGGAATGAATACCGAAGACGCTGTGTCGTTGATTGTAAACGGGTTCTGCAAGGAAGTTATGAAAGAATTACCAATGGAATTTGCTGTTGAAGCACAAAAGCTTATCGGCATATCACTAGAAGGAAGCGTAGGATAATATCATGCCATTACTGGAAATTGAAAATCTTCATGCCTCGATCGGCGACAAGCCCATTCTGAAAGGCATTAATCTGACCATTAATCCATCTGAAATTCATGCTATAATGGGGCCTAATGGTTCAGGAAAGAGTACCTTGTCCTATGTGCTAGCAGGACGTGAAGGGTATGATGTGACTGATGGCGATATTCTTCTTGATGGAGAATCCGTTCTTGAAATGGAAGCAGATGAAAGAGCGCGTGCCGGTTTGTTTCTGGCTTTTCAGTATCCGGTAGAATTGCCGGGTGTTGGCGGGATGAGTTTTCTGCGGGGAGCCGTTAATGCCAGACGAATTGAATCTGGCCTTGATGAAATTGACCATATTGCCTTTGTCAAAACTGTTCGGGAAGCGGCTGCCAAGCTTGGCATTAAAGATGATATGCTGAAAAGGGCTGTTAATGTCGGATTTTCAGGGGGTGAGAAGAAACGCTATGAAATTCTGCAAATGGCATTGCTTGAACCCCGGATGGCTATTCTTGATGAAACGGATTCCGGGCTAGATGTTGATGCGTTGCGTATTGTATCCGAAGGTGTAAATGCGCTGAAAACCGATGATATCGGTGTGCTAGTTATCACCCATTACCAACGTCTGCTTGATTACATTATCCCTGACCATGTTCACATTCTCGCTGATGGTAGAATTGTCAAATCTGGTGATAAATCATTGGCACTTGAAGTCGAAAAATCAGGCTATGGAGACTTCACCAATGCCGCATGATATTGTCAGTTTTGACCGTCTGACCGCTGAAGCCGCAATGCGTCATTCTGATAGAGGATGGCCTAGTAGCAAGGATGAAGCATGGCGTTTTACAAATATCAATGCTATCAGAAAGGCCGATTTTTCCCCGGCGAAACAGGCCTTGACAGAGGATTCTTTCTCTGGTGAAAACTTAATACATTTTATCAATGGTATTTATCAACCTATTGAAAATATGTCTTTTAGTAAGGGTATACATTGTCAGAAGTTATCTGTTGATACGGATTTATCCTCGGCATTGGCGGCGGCAGTTCCCGATGGGCACAATGTGGCAGATTTTGCCCTTGCCCATGCTAGTGATGGGCTGGCCATTACTATTGATCAGGTGGTAGATGCCCCTTTACAGATGATATTTGATTATGCGGGTGACGGGATTTCCAGTCATGCTGTTCTGGTGTTTAAATTAATGCCGGGGGCTGAACTTACCATTCTGGAAGAACATAAAGGCGATGGTGCGGGTTTATCTGCTCCATTGATGCTTTTCTGTCTTGAAGAAGGGGCAAAACTTTATCATGCGCGGCGATTAGTTGAATCGGATGAACGATATCATCTGGGGCTTAATCTGGTGCAGCAAAAATCAGCCTCTCTCTATCATGGTGATATGGTTATGGCTGGTGGTGATATAACCCGAAGTGAAACGCAGGTGATCCTGACTGAACCTGATGCTAAATCCTATCTCAATGCTGTTTATCTGGGTCGTGATAAGCAAATGCGTGATGTGACTAGCCGCATTGATCACGATGCCCCTGATTGCCAGTCTTTTCAACGTATTCATGGCGTACTGGATGATCAGGCAAAAGCCGTATTTCAGGGTAAGGTGAAAGTCGAAAGATATGCCCAGAAAACAGATGGCAATCAGATGAGCCGGACGCTTATATTGTCGCGTGATGCTGAAGCTAATACCAAGCCAGAGCTAGAAATCTATGCGGATGATGTGACCTGTTCCCATGGGGCAACAATTGGTGAGCTTGATAATGATCAGCTATTCTATCTGATGAGCCGTGGTATCGGGCATGACGAAGCGCGTCAAATCCTGATTGAAGCCTTTCTGGTTGATGTTGTTGATGAGCTGGATGACCCGCAACGGGAATGGCTGATTGCACCAATCGAAAACTGGATCAAAACGCGAGTACGTTAATGGAAACCCAACAGGCGACAGAAACAATGATAGACTGGCAAAATATCCGTTCAGATTTTCCCATCCTGCGTAGACAGGTGCATGGAAAGCCATTGACCTATCTGGATTCAGCCGCATCAGCACAAAAACCGCAAATGGTGATTAATGCTGTTTCTGATGCTTATAGCCAGCACTATTCCAATGTTCATCGTGGCATTCACCAATTAAGCGAGGAATCTACCGACAAGTATGAACTCACGCGATCTAAAATTGCCCATTTTATCAATGCACCCTCAACGGATGAGATTGTATTGACGCAAGGGGCAACCATGTCATTGAATATTATTGCCCAGTCATATGGTGGCATGGTGTTGAAAGAAGGTGATGAGGTATTGATTTCCATTGCTGACCACCATGCTAATATTGTCCCGTGGCAAATGGTTTGTCAGAAAACAGGTGCCACGCTGAAAGCAGCCCCTGTCGAACCTGATGGTCATATCGATATGGATAAGATAACGGCCATGGTAAACAAGAATACCCGCATTATTGCCATGCCGCATGTATCAAATGTGCTTGGTACAGTCTATGATATCAGGGCGTTATCCGAATTAGCCCATGCGCATGATGCTGTAATGGTCGTTGATGGCTGTCAAGGGGCTGTCCATATGCCGGTAGATGTTCAGGCATTAGGATGTGATTTCTATGTATTTTCCGCACATAAACTTTACGGCCCCAGCGGAATTGGAATGCTATGGGGAAAGAAGGAACTGCTGGCTGAAATGCCGCCCTTTATTGGTGGTGGGGCGATGATTGATCGGGTCACGATTGAACATTCTACCTATGCTGACCCGCCAGAACGGTTTGAAGCAGGAACCCCACCCATTGCTGAAGCCATTGGCTTTGCCGCCGCTATTGATTATGTTGAAGCTATCGGTATGGATCAGATCAGAGATCACGAACATGATCTGATCACCTATGCCCATCAGAAACTGGCCGCTATTGACGGCGTGCGCCTGATAGGAACATCAACAGGCAAATCGGGAGTCATTTCATTTGTGATGGATTGCGCGCATCCACACGATATTTCGACCATTGTTGATCGGTCGGGGGTTGCTATTCGGGCAGGGCATCATTGTGCCCAGCCACTTCATGATTTTCTTGATTTATCCGCGACAGCCAGAGCAAGTGTTGGTATTTATAATTCGCGTCAGGATTTTGATGTACTGGCAGAAGCACTGGAAAAAGTGAAAGTGATTTTCGCATGAGTATTGATCATCTGACCTTGCAAGATTTTATGCCGGACGGGGTGGGGCAACCAACTACCGAAGGCTATATTGCCCGGTCAGGTGACCATCTGATTGATCAGGACAAGGCTGGCAAAGTTCCGGTTATTGATATTATAGATGCTTTGTCGACCGTTTTTGATCCTGAAATACCAGTGAACATATATGAACTTGGTCTGATATATGATATTGAACCTAAAGATAATGGTGATGTGTATATAACAATGTCGCTCACGGCACCCGGATGTCCGGTTGCCGGCATATTACCCAAGCAGGCGGCAGATGCTGTTGCCAAGCTTGATCATGTCGGGTTGGTTGAAGTTGAGCTTGTCTGGGACCCAGCATGGACAAAAGACCGGATGAGTGATGATGCCAGACTGGCGCTAGATATCTAATGAGGTAGGCAAATATGTTTTCATCAGAAAAACCTATCATTACCCTGACTGATCGGGCCGCCCAGCATATTCAGAAATTGATGGATGCCGGGTCCAGTGATGTAATAGGGATCAGAGTTGGTATAAAAACAGCAGGATGTTCAGGCATGAAATACAATGTCGAATATGCCATGGACAAAAAACCGTTCGAAGATAGTATCACGACAAATGGCGTTACAGTAATGATCGACCCGGCCGCTGTCATGTTTCTTATTGGTTCCGAAATGGACTGGCAGGAAGACAAGTTTGCTTCAGGTTTTGTGTTCAATAATCCGAATGAAACCGCACGTTGTGGATGCGGTGAAAGCTTTTCCGTAGAAGCCATCTAACGCTTTTCTAGCTTTTATATAAAAAGGAATAGTAATGTCAGACCAAGCCGCAAAGCTTGATACGCAGGCCAAGTATCCTGTCCGCATTGGTGTTGGGCAAGCATTGTATGAACTGGTTAGGTATATCTCACCGCGTGGTAACCGTGAGGTCATGACAAGAACATTACTGGCTTTGCTCTTTATTGCCATTGCCCGTGCCTCAACCTTGATCGTCCCAATAGCCTATGGATGGGTTGTTGATTTTGTATCGGATGATCCCTTTCAGTTTGATATATCGGTGATGTGGTGGTTATTGGGGGCATATGCTCTGGCGCGTATCAGCCAGCAATTCTTTGATGAGGGAAGTGAATATGTCTTTGTCAGGGTGGCGCAAAAGGCGGTTCATGCTGCGGCTCTTAAAACCTTTCGCCATCTTCATTCATTAAGTTTGAAGTTCCATCTTGATCGCCAGACAGGGGGATTGACCCGTGCGATAGAACGTGGGGCAAAGGGAATGGAATTCCTGCTGACCTTTGCTCTGTTGGAAGTCATGCCCCTGTTAATCGAACTCATTCTTGTGTCTGCTATTCTATGGGGAATGTTCGGGTTTTATTATGCCCTGGTCACGGTGGTAACGGTGCTGATCTATTCGGCATATACGCTGATCTTGACCGAATGGCGGATCAAGTTTCGCCGTCGCATGAATGATGCGGATGAAAAGGCGGCAACACGCGCGGTTGATTCATTGCTGAATTATGAAACTGTAAAGTATTTCAACGCTGAAGAGATAGAAGCTAAACGATTTTCTAAGGCATTAAAATATTATGAAGATGCTGCGGTTATCTCACGCACGTCATTGTCTTTGGTTAATATTGGTCAGGGATTGATCATATCCATTGGCCTGATGATTGTGATGGGACTGGCTGGTCATGATATCAAGGCCGGTAATCTGTCCATTGGCAGTTTTGTTGTGGTTAATACCTATCTGATCCAGTTATATCTGCCGCTTAACTTTCTTGGATATATCTATCGTGAGATTAGGCAATCTATTGCTGATATGGAACGGATGTTTTCCCTTTTAACTGAAGACCCGGATATCAAAGATAATCCGAATGCCTTGCCACTTCGTATTTCTGGTGGCCGGATTGATTTTGAAAATATTACCTTTTCCTATGGCAATCGAGCTATTCTGAAAAACCTTAGCTTTACTGTTGAGTCGGGAAAGCGAGTGGCTCTGGTTGGCCCTAGTGGTGCTGGCAAATCAACGATTTCTAAATTGATGTTCAGATTTTATGATCCGGATTATGGTGATGTGCGTATTGATGGTCAGTCTTTACGTGATCTGGAACAATCCAGCCTTCGGGCTGAAATTGCCATGGTTCCACAGGATACTGTGCTATTTAATACGACAATTGCTGAAAATATCGCCTATGGTACAGAAGTGTTGGATTTGGATGCTGTCCGTAATGCGGCCAGATTAGCGTCACTTGATCAATTTATATCTTCTCTGCCAGATGGATATGATACCAAAGTTGGTGAGCGGGGGTTAAAACTGTCTGGTGGTGAAAAACAGCGTGTTGCCATCGCAAGAGCGATATTGAAAAATCCATCCATCTTCCTTTTTGATGAAGCCACATCGGCACTGGATAGCCATACCGAAAAACAAATTCAGCATTCTTTAAACGCGATAAGCGAGGAACGCACAACATTAATTATTGCCCATCGTCTATCAACGATTGTTTCATGTGATGAAATACTGGTTCTGGTTAAGGGTGAAATTGTTGAACGGGGCACACATAATACCCTTCTTGCTAAAAAAGGCGTATATTTTGAGATGTGGCAAAGACAGGCCTCAGAAAGCCCCCACATTACGCAGGCTTGATGATGCTAGACCACTCTATGCCAGATATATCCTTTCTGCCGCATCGGGGCATTGATATCCGTTATGGTATATGGGGAAAGGTGTCGCATGCCCCGTCGGATCAATCAGACAAACCGGTTATTGTGATCTTGCCGGGGTTGTCGGAGTTTATTGAAAAATATGCTGTTATTCTTGCACCACTTTTGAAACATGATGTTGATGCGCTTATTCTGGATTGGCCTTCTCAGGGGTTAAGTGGACGTTTCTTGGAACAACGGCTTCCTGTCCATATTGATCATTTTGATCAATATCTGGATGCGTTATCGGCATTACTTCTGCATGTTGGGATAACGCATAACCGGCCGGTTGTTTTTTTCGGGCATTCCATGGGGGCGCATCTGGCTTTACGGGCGGTGAGAGAATTTAGTCACCTTGAGGTGAGGGGGGTATTGATATCTGCCCCTATGATGCAATTATCCTTGTCACCATCATGGATGATGAGGCCTTTGTTATGGTTATTAACCCGAATGGGATATGCCAGAAAGCCGGTATCAAAAAAGCATGATAGGGAAAATGGTAACGTGTTTTATCCGGATAATCCGCTGACCAGTGATCCTGATGGATATGCCTTGATGCCTAAATTATGGGCGGAATATCCAGATGCTAAGACCTATGAGCCTACCTATGGCTGGGTTGAGGCGGCGTATCAGTCCTGCCGCCGTACCACGGCATCACAGGCATGGCTAAAATCCGTGTCAGGCCCGATTCAAGCACACTTACCCGTAGATGAGCGGGTTGTTGATGGTGATATCCAGAAATGGAGCGTGGAACAATTCCCCCAGTGTGAGGTCATCATTTATCCATCAGCGCGGCATGAATTGATGCTTGAAGATGCCAAAACCAGAGATATGTTTTGGCATAATGCCTTACGGTTTCTTCAAGATATCAACGCTATTCCAGCATAATCAGATCATAAGCCCAGACTAGAATAAAAACTGTTCCTGCATGGCGCGTTCCGCCAGACCCTGACCGGGGTCACTTAGGATGGTATAGCTAATGCTATTATCCATCTTAATCGTAACTTCGGTGACGTCACGGACTTCTGTACCATCGGCGGCGGCACTAGCGGGGCGAAACTCTGGTTCGATCATAGTCAGATGGACTTCTGATGATTGCGGAAGAATGGCGCCACGCCAACGGCGCGGACGAAAAGCGCTAACCGGTGTCATGGCCAGAACATCTGATCCAAGGGGAATAATTGGGCCATGTGCCGATAGATTATAGGCTGTTGATCCTGCTGGTGTTGAAATAATGAGTCCATCACCAACCATTTCAGGTAACCGCTGGATACCATCAATAGAAATGCTGCATTTGACGGCCTGATGGCTTTCCCGTGATATCGATACTTCATTAATGCCATGGGCATGATGCACATCGCCGTGAATAGTACGAGCGGTCATGGAAAGGGGGTGAATAATGGTTTGTTCCGCATGATTTATGCAGTCAATCAGATCATCCTGATGATATGTATTCATCAGAAACCCGACGGTTCCACAATTCATGCCATAAACAGGAATATTTTCGAGGGAATTATCAGAGCGTTTCACATTTACAGATGCCTTGAGTGTCTTTAGCATCTTACCATCACCACCAAGTGCCACAATCACATCACAGGATTCGATGGGGTTTTGACCATATGTTGCAACAAGTTCGGTTAACCGCTGTTGTGCCATTGGTTTATCTGATGCGGTGAAATGAAATCGCATGAATATATCCTCTTGCGAGAAGACATAGCATAAATCTGGCTAATGTGCCATGATATGCTTGCTTTGTTTATGCCAATCCCAATTGGATTTATCAGAATATGACAGATATTTGTTTTAAAAATGCATCGGTTTTACCGAAACCGGAAAATAGCAATCTGGTAAAGATTGTTGAAGGCAGGGATGAACATAATCAACCTATCAAGGTGCCGGTGGTAACGGAATTTCCCATAACCATCTTTCTGAATAAACAGGAAATTGTTACCACGATGAGCTTGGGTGACTGGCCAGACTATCTGGCGGTCGGGTTTTTGAAAAACCAGAATATGCTCAATGATAATGATATCATCACCGGAATAGATGTTGATGAAGATTTAGGTGTTGTTGTTGTGCGGACGCAACGCGAAACAGATTATGAAGATAAACTGAAAAAGAAAATACAGACTAGCGGTTGCGCACAGGGCACGCAATTCGGCGATATGATGGATGCGGTAAACAATATCACCCTTAACCCTGATGCCCGCATTCATACCTCTGCTATGATGCGATTGATCAAGACCATTAATACATTGCCAAGCCTGTATCTGTCTGCAGGTGCTATTCATGGCTGTGTTCTGGCTGAAGGTGATCAGATTCTTGCCTATATCGAAGATGTGGGCCGGCATAATGCTGTTGATAAAATTGCTGGCTGGATGCGGCTTAATCAGATTTCTGGCAAGAATAAGATTTTCTATACAACTGGCCGGCTAACGAGCGAAATGGTAATAAAAACAGTTCAGATGCAGATACCTATACTGGTATCGCGATCCGGATTTACCCATTCAGGGGTAACCATGGCATACCAAACAGGATTGACCCTGATTGGTCGGGCAAGAGGAAAACGATTTACCGCCTTAACAGGATGTGAACGCATTATTGATGATCATGAAGGGGCCGATTGGGATAGAAAAGAAGATCAGGGCGAACCGTTATCCCCACAACGGGCGGCATCACGACCATGACCGAAAACCCATCCCCGTTAGCATCTAATATCGTCGCTGTTATACTGGCTGGTGGTCAGGCTAGACGCATGGGTGGCGGTGATAAAACCCTCATCGAACTTCATGGAAAGCCTATCCTGCAACATATTCTGGATCGTCTAAAGCCACAATGTGAGCATATCATGCTTAATGCTAATGGCCATCTGGATAGATTTACGGCATTTGGTTTTCCAGTGATTGCAGACCCGGTTGACGGGTTTCTTGGGCCGCTTGCCGGTATTCTTGCCGGACTTGATGCCGTGGCAATACAATATCCGGATAAAACCCATATCCTCAGCCTTGCTGGTGATACGCCATTCATCCCGCATCATCTGATTGACTATATGTGCGCTCATGCTAGCCCATCTAATATTGTCTGTGCGGTTTCTCAAGGGCGTAAGCATCCTGTCTTTGGGCTATGGCCTGTGGCTATCCGTTCAGAATTGCGTGATCAGCTGATTAATCATGATGTTCGGAAAATTGATCGCTTTACAGCAGATTATGATGTTGCGTTATGTTCATTTGATGGGGTGCCTGATCCTTTTTTCAATATTAATACCGAAGAAGATATTGATAAGGCCAGCCGTATTTTGAGCCGCATTTAGGGTAATATGCCAGAAACACTTGCAACATTGGAAAAGCTAGCTAGATTAGCCCTAAATACGACAGCGACAGGCAGGCATAATGCTTGAAACAACACAATTATTGGCAAATACATATAAAGCGGCCATTGACCGGCTGGTTAGTCATCTGGATAGTCAATTCGATCATGCGGTTGATCTGATACTGGCATCATCTGGTCAGGTGATTGTATGTGGAATGGGTAAATCCGGTCTGTTTGGCCAGAAAATATCATCCACACTGGCATCAACAGGTACGCCAAGCATCTTTTTGCATCCGGCTGAAGCGATACATGGAGATTTAGGACGGGTTCGGGCAAATGATGTTTTGCTGCTGATATCCAATTCCGGTGAAACGGAAGAAATTATCCGTTTGCTA
The DNA here is from genome assembly GCA_049595035.1 of Puniceispirillales bacterium (SeqCode). Taxonomy (GTDB): domain Bacteria; phylum Pseudomonadota; class Alphaproteobacteria; order Puniceispirillales; family UBA1172; genus UBA12202. The sequence goes on from JBMYKD010000015.1 coordinate 34,211, forward strand.
CCGGCATTTGAACGGATTGGTATCACTGGCATTGCCTTTACCGGCAATATGAATTCCAGTCTGGCGCGACATTGCGATATTGTGCTTGATATTTCTGTTGATAGAGAAGCATGCCCTCTTAATCTGGCTCCGACTACATCTGGGTTAACCTCACTAGTAATGGGTGATGCGCTTGCCATTGCCTTGATGGAAAAACGCGGTTTTAAGGTAGAAGATTTTGCCGCGACGCATCCGGGGGGTGCGCTTGGCAAGCGGCTGTTAACACGGGTAAGCGATCAGATGATAACGGAAAATCTGCCTTTTGTTGATGGTGGCGAGTCCATGTCATCGGTTATTGTCACCATGACAGAGGGCAGGCTAGGTATTGCTCTGGTTGGAACGGCAGATCATCTGGAAGGTATTATTACTGATGGTGATTTGCGGCGGGCGATTGGTGATCAGATAGATTTTCAGACGACCACAGCACATGACTTGATGTCGCCAAATCCGCTATCCATTGCATCTGATGCCAAAATGGCAGATGCAGAAGCTAAAATGCAGGAAGCGCGGGTGCAGTGTCTGGTTGTCATCAACCATCAACATCAGGTAAGTGGTGTTGTGCAGATATTTCACTCCCCCTCATGAAGCTAGATGATTTTGATTACCATTTGCCGGCAGATGCTATTGCACAAAAGCCAGTGATGCCACGCCATCAGGCTAAATTGCTTGATATGCGTCATGATCAATTGCAGGATAGGCATATTATTGATTTACCATCATACTTTAATAATAATGACTTAATCATTGTAAATAATACAAAAGTTATTCCCGCAAGGTTAAAAGGAAAACGGGGAGAGGCCGGAATATCGGTGACATTGCATCAACAGATATCCAGCAATGAGTGGCGTGCATTTGCTAAACCAGCGAAAAAATTAAGACCTGATGATGTCATTGTCTTTGCCCCTGACTTTTGGGCAACAGTGACTGATATTGGTGATAATGGCGAAAGGGTGCTTTCCTTTAATAAAAATGCGGGTGATCTTGTAATGGCCCTTCATGATCATGGGACAATGCCATTGCCGCCATATATCCAGCGATCTGATAACGCTGTTGATCCGGAACAGGATAAGCATGATTATCAGACGATGTTTGCCCGTCACGAAGGGGCGGTTGCGGCGCCTACGGCTGGGCTTCATTTTGATGATGATCTAATGGCAGCACTCAAAGCCAGAGATATTTCTGTTCGGGAAGTCACCCTTCATGTCGGGGCAGGAACGTTTCTGCCAGTTAAATCCGAAGACCCGCGCCAGCATGTTATGCATACGGAATGGGGGGAAATTCCTTCTCATACAGCGGATGCCATTAATGCGTGCCGGGCTAAAGGCGGACGTATTGTTGCTATTGGAACAACGTCACTTCGCTTGTTGGAAAGCTGTTGGCGGGATCATGGGGATATCCGGCCATATCAGGCAGAAACCGATCTATTCATTCTGCCTGGATTCTCCTTCGGTGTGGTTGATATTCTGATGACGAATTTTCATCTGCCACGATCAACATTACTCATGCTGGTTTATGCCTTTGCCGGAGCTGATAAAGTAAGGCAGGGTTATGAACACGCATTGAAACACGGCTACCGGTTCTTTTCTTATGGTGATGCCTGTTTGATGGAGCGAATAGATGACAGCAGATAACCGTTTTCATTTCTCATTATTGAAAAGCGATGGGGGGGCACGTCGCGGCAGGTTGAATACAGCCCATGGTGTCATTGAAACCCCGGTATTCATGCCAGTAGGGACTGCGGCAACGGTTAAAGCGATGACTGTAGATGACGTCTGGGCGACCGGTGCTATGATCATTCTGGCTAATACTTACCATTTGATGCTGCGTCCGGGGGCTGAACGGGTAGAACGTCTGGGTGGAGTTCGGCGAATGATGGGCTGGAATGGCCCTCTTTTGACGGATTCTGGTGGTTTTCAGGTCATGTCACTTGGTAATTTGCGAAAAATTGACGATGATGGCGTGACCTTCAAATCACATCTGGATGGGTCAAGTCACCGTTTGACGCCTGAACGGTCAACAGATATTCAGCGGATGCTTGATGCCACCATTACCATGGCCTTTGATGAATGTACGCCATTTCCGGCAGAACATGATGTAGCGGCAGCATCCATGCGGTTATCCATGGACTGGGCAGAACGTTGCCGGTCGGCATTTGTCAAAAGAGAAGGGTACGGGCAGTTCGGTATTGTTCAGGGCAGTGTCTATCCGGATTTAAGGGCAGAATCGGTAGAACGACTGGAACAATTTGATTTTGATGGTTATGCCGTTGGCGGGCTTGCTGTTGGAGAAGGGCAGGAAGCCATGTTCACCACATTAGAGGCAACCACCCCATTGATGCGCGCGGATAAACCACGCTATCTGATGGGAGTAGGGAAGCCCGATGATATTGTTGGTGCTGTTGCGCGTGGTATTGATATGTTTGATTGTGTTTTGCCAACACGGTCCGGCAGAACAGGTCAGGCTTTTACCCCTCGCGGTACGGTGAATATCAAAAATGCGCGTCATGCGGATGATCCCAGGCCATTAGATGAAAGTTGTGCCTGTCCGGCTTGTACGCGGTATTCTCGCGCTTATCTGCATCATCTGTTCAAAGCAGAAGAAGTATTAGGCCTTATGCTGTTAACACGCCATAACATTACTTATTATCAGCATCTTACCCGCGGCATTCGACATGCTATTGATCAGGGGCAGTTTGCTGATTTCGCTAATCAGTTTTACGAAACACGCGCTTTGGGTGATATCGCACCTCTTTAATGCCATATCCGGATTTATCAAATGATTAGAGAGGTGATGGAAAATCACTTTTGATTCTGTCATCATATGCTTATGACTTCTGTTCTTTCTGTTGAAGATTTGAATATTCTTGCGGTGAAGCATGGGTTTTCTGTTCTGGGGGTTGCCAGAGCTGAAGCTGATGCTGTTCTGGCCGAAAGACTAGATGCTTTTCTATCGGCGGGGCGTCATGGTGATATGCACTGGATGAAAGATACCCGAAACCGCCGAGTGTCGCCGGCTGCTATGTGGCCAGATGCTAAATCTGCACTTGTGCTAGGCATGAATTACGCGCCAGATCATGATCCGATGGAAAATCTTGATGCCCATCAGCATGGGAATATTTCTGTTTATGCGCGGGGAAGAGATTATCACGATGTGATCAAAGGTAAGCTGAAGCAGATAGCCGCACAGCTTGCCAAAATGGAAGGCATTGAAGTAAAAGTATTTGTTGACACAGCACCTTTAATGGAAAAACCGTTAGCGGCACTTTCAGGGCTTGGCTGGCAAGGAAAGCACACCAATCTGGTATCCCGTGATTTTGGTTCATGGTTATTTCTTGGCGTTATCCTAACTAATGCCGTGTTTCCGGCGGATACCCCAAGCGATGATCATTGCGGCAGTTGCACAAAATGTCTGGACATTTGCCCGACAGATGCTTTTCCAGCACCATATCAACTGGATGCTAGACGCTGTCTTTCATATCTAACCATTGAATATGATGGCGTCATTCCATCAGCATTCCGCAAACCTATGGGGAACCGTATTTTTGGATGCGATGATTGTCTGGCGGTATGTCCGTGGAATAGGTTCGCGCAAAAGGCCAGTGAACAGAAACTCATGGCCAGAACAGATCTCACCATGCCGTCATTATTTGATCTTCTTAATCTGGATGAGGCGGGTTTCCGAAAAACCTTTTCAGCATCACCCGTTAAAAGAACAGGATATAGGCGTTTTATTCGCAATGTCCTGATAGCATCTGGAAATAGTGGCGATTCATCCCTGATACCCGTGATCAAACCTTACCTTGACGATACGGATATCATCATTCTGGCAAGTGCTATCTGGGCGTTATCACAACTGATGCCAGCTGCTGAATTTAGGACTTTAGCGGCAATTTATGAGAATAATTTATCCCATCAGGATGTTCTGGATGAATGGGATTCCGGTATGATCATCTGTAATAATCCTGCAGATAACATATAGATAGATGTCAGCATAATGCCCCATTTGACATAATCAAATTGTCCGGGCATATCAAAATGTTCCATGGTTGCCATCACAGCGAATACTACCCATAAAATCGTGACTGGAAATGAAATAATCCGCCAGCGTTTTGTCCTGACTGGATGGATGAACTTGACAGGCAGAAACATGGTGATAGCAAGCACAACGCATATAATGGTGATTGTCCAGAAATGTGGTTCAATGGCAAATAAGACCAGCACCACCATATTCCAGCAGGATGGAAAACCGGAAAAGGATTTATCTGCTGTTTTCATGCGGGTATCCGCAAAATATAGCGAACTGGTGAAAGTAATAACCAGTGTCGTAAACCAACCTGTCCAACCACTAAGTAGTCCACTTTGAAATAGGGCAAAAGCCGGAATAAATACATAAGTCAGATAGTCAATAATCAAATCCAGCAAAACGCCATCAATGCGTTTGGCATTATCCAGCACATCAAAATGACGTGCAAGCGGCCCATCAATTCCATCAACGATGAAAGCTATAAGTAGCCAGAAGAACATGGCATCCCAATCTGCCTTTGCGGCTTCAAGAATAGCCAGCATTGCCAAAACTGCACCAGTGGCAGTAAAGAGATGAACGCTATATGCGCGTAGAGTCGAGTTCAATTTATACTCCGTTATTCCAATAATGAGCATAAAGATATTCTCATCTCAAAGCAACGATGAGTATTAATGGCCTGAACTAGAGAATCTGGCTTAAAAATTCTTTCGTTCTTGGGTCTTTTGCTTTGCTGAAAAATGTTTTTGGTGGGCCATGTTCAACAATGATGCCATTATCTGTGAAATAGATATGATCTGCGACTTCACGGGCAAAACCCATTTCATGGGTGACCAGAATGCAAGTCATGCCTTCCTGAGCAAGGTCTTTGATCGTTACCAGCACCTCTTTCACGGTTTCAGGGTCAAGAGCGGCGGTGACTTCATCAAAAAGCATGACATCTGGATTCATGGCCAGTGACCGGGCAATCGCAACACGCTGCTGTTGGCCACCTGATAATTCACCCGGATAAGAATGTTCTTTGCCTTCAAGCCGGACTTTCTGCATGAGTTCATATGCGCGTTTTTCCGATGCCGCCTTATCTTCTTTCAAAACTAATGTTGGCGCCATGATAATATTTTCCAGCGCGGTTTTATGTGGGAATAAATTATACTGCTGGAAAACCATCCCCACCCTTTTTCGTAATTCCAGTTTATCCAGTTTGGGATCAGTCAGATCAATACCGCAAACAGTAATCTGTCCGGCCTGTATATCATTCAGCGCATTGATACATCTAATCAGGGTGGATTTGCCTGAACCTGATGGCCCTATCACGCATATCACTTCACCTTTTTTTACATCAAGGCTAACCCCTTTCAGCACTTCGAGTTGGCCAAAAGATTTATGAACATCCTTAATGGAAACAATGGTTTCAGCGTTTTTTTTAATCATAAGAAAGCATCCTCTAAATTTTCACCGAATACCGGCGTTCGAGATACATGGTTGCCCGTGCGATGGGGTAACAGTAGAAAAAGAACAACACAAGCGCAAAGCTATAGAAAGGGACTAGCAGTTCAGGGTGATTATTTTCAGCTTCCATCGCCTGACGGGAAAGCGTGATAATTTCTTCTACCCCCAGAAGTGAACATAATGGTGTTGCCATGGTCAGAATAGCGTACCAGTTCATCCAGGGGGGAATCATCCGCTTGAAACATTGGGGAAGGATGATCCGCCAGAGAATCTGCTGGCGACTGAAAGCCAAGCTTTCTGCCGCTTCCCATTGTGCTGTTGGAACAGATAAAACAGCGCCGCGGACAATTTCCGATATATTTGCCATTATAGGAAGCGATAAACCAATTACGGCCTTCATCCAGTCTGGAATGGGTATGATAATTCCGAAAATGGTGACTTCAAAAGGAAAGGCCAGAAGAACAATAAAAAGAAGCACAAGCCATGGTGAGTTACGGAAAAGCTGAGTAATGAACCAGCTAAACCGGCGAATAATACGGTTTTTGGATATCTGACCCAGGCCAAGAACAATGCCCATTACCGTGCCGATCAGCATGGCAAAAAGTGAGATAATGACGTTAAACAGGAAACCGGATTTCAAAAGAAACGGCATCCACCGCACTAAAGCGGAAAACGCATCGGTCATGGTGAAACTGCCGGCCGCGTGACTGGCAAATGGCCATAGGATCAGGGGGAGTAATAATACAAATCCCGTCCATGGCGGCATATTAGCAAGCCATGCACTCGTATGGAAAGCCACAGGCTGACTTGGGGTAAATGGCTTAAGAACAGGTAGATCCGTGCTTGCTTGACGGCCAATGCCGGGAATAGCTGATGAATGTTTACTGGCCATAACCGGGTATCCTCAAGTTTCTTTCCCAGGTATTCATGCTGAGCACCAGAACACCTACTAACAGAATATAAACAACAAAAACCAATAACATGGTCGGATATTGTGCTGACGGGTAATCATTCCAGATGGTTACGGATTGATATAGCAATTCCGGAACAGCAATGCCGAAAGCCTGAGTGGTCGTCTTTACCAGATTGATTAGGTTATTATTAAGTGAAGGGAGGGAGACGCGAATTGCCAGAGGGAAGATTACATAACGAAAAGTTTGAAAGCGGGAAAACCCAAGTGACTCTGCCGCTTCTTTTGTGCTATCGGCAACAGCTTCAATGCCGGCACGGAAAATTTCAACATTAAATGCGCCCGCAAAAAAGGACAGCGAAATAATTGCCCATCCCACATTGGAAATGATAGGTAATTCTAGCCATCCATCCGGACTGTAAGTCGGGGTAAACTGACCTAGCGCAAAGTAGAAGAATAATAACTGAACATATGGCGGAGTATTGCGGAAAAACTGAATATAGCCCTGAACAAATGACCGGAGAATGCGGCTTTTGCTACCCTGCGCAAAAGCACCTAAAATGCCAATAACAACAGATAGAATCAGACAGTAGAATGACAGCTTTATGGTCATCCATATGCCGGACAGGATTTTTGCCTGCTGTACTGGTTCATACATCCAGATGAAATTCCATCTGGGATATTCATCAGCAATCTGGCGAAAAAATTCAGCTATAATTTCCATGGTTTTAATCAAAATCCCGCCATGTTTCCATGACGGGATTTTCCATTATTGTATTAAGGATTTATTCAGCCAGCCAGTCGTTATACTGAGCTTTTTTGTCAGCAAGATACTGAGTTGGCTTAATGCCCCATTTGGCTTCAAGAGCGATAAGTGATCCATCCTGATGCCACTGGTATTGCATACCGGACATGAAACGGCCAAAGACACAATCACGTTCGGCACTTGGTACAGCCAGAGCCCATGGGTTGTCATCTTCGGAGTTTAGTGGCATTTCAAAATCATCCCAGTTACCTGAGCTTAGATCTGAACCGATAGAACTGTCATCATATACCCAAGCGATACATTTTTTGTCGCGAAGGGCTTGCTTTGCTTCAGCATTACCAGTGAAGGCAATGATTTCGGCGCCATAACGTTCTTCAACGATCTGGTTATAGAATGCACCCTGTTTACCACATACAGGCTTACCACGGAGGTCTTCCCAACTGGTTAGGCCAAGAGCCTTAGGTGACATAATATTTGTGCCAGATGTGTAGTAATTTGGGCCAACAATACCAACGATTTCACGACGGTCAGCACGATCTGACATAGTTGCAATCATAAGGTCAATTTTGCCCTGCTCAAGAAACTGCATCCGGTTAGAAGACTGCACAGCAACAAGTTCAAGGTCTACACCCATCTTGGCCGCTACATCCTTGGCCATATCGATTTCCATGCCAACGATATCACCGCTTGTATCACGATAACCCCATGGCTTGTAATCAGCCTTAACACCAACAACGATTTTGCCGCGTGACATAACCTTGTTCCATGTGTCGTTTGAACAGCTTTCAGCAGCAGCTACCATTGGTGCCATAGCAAAAGTGGCGGCAACAGCACCAGCCATAATTTTTTTGATCATAAAATCCTCCATTAAAAAAAGTTACCATCACTCGCTGGAATAATATTCCAAAATAGTAATAATAATCGTGCATATTGTATTTAATCTGTCATTTTAGCAATACTTAATCTATATTAATTTCTGTATTGTCAAAAGTAATAATTAATCTGTTGACTTGGATGAAGTTACCGGTTCAAGCTTAATTTAAGTTAATTTCATTTTCCTGATCTATTTATTACCTGTTATATGTCGCTTACTGATCCTAATCCTGATGGATATACCACTGTCTTTCCCGCTCATGCAGATGTTATTGTCATTGGCGGCGGTATTATGGGGTGTTCAACACTCTATCACCTGACCAAAGAAGGTGTGCAAAACGCGGTATTACTCGAACGTAATAAACTAACATCGGGCACGACCTGGCACTCTGCTGCGCAAGTGCGGGCTTTACGTTCCACACAGAATCTCACCAATTTAATTAAATATTCTATATCTCTTTATCAGTCTCTAGAAGAAGAAACCGGTCAGCAGGTGGGGTGGATTAATAAAGGGTCTTTATCGATTGCCACAAATCACGATAGGCTTACCCATATTCGCCGACAGGAAGCACTTGCGCGATTATATGGTGTTGAAGCGCAATCCATATCCCCGGAAGAAGCCCAGGAACGCTGGCCGCTTATGAATGGTGATGATGTATTGGGGGCAGTCTGGTCACCAGATGATGGTCGGGTAAGTCCATCTGATTTATGCGCGGCATTGATCAAGGGTGCCAGAAAAAAGGGTGGACGTATTTTTGAAGATACCGGCGTGATTGGTATTATTACTGAAGGCAATAAAATAAAGGGCGTAGAAACCACTCGCGGGATTATCCATACAGATAAAATTGCGTTATGCACAGGATTATGGAGTCAAAAGGCGGCAAAAATGGCTGGCGTTGATATCCCTGTCTGGCCGTGTGAGCATTTCTATCTGCTGACCCGTCCTATTGATGGAATTTCTGGAAATATGCCAACATTATCCGATCATGACGGGCATTTATATATTCGTGATGATTCAGGTGGACTGCTGGTAGGTTGTTTTGAGCCTCTTGGAAAGCCAATTGATCCTGACCGATTGGGAGAAGATTTTGCCTTTCAGCTTTTGCCTGAAGACTGGGATCATTTTGAACCCATGCTTCAACATGCCATGCATCGCCTGCCTGTTCTGGCTGAAGCCGAAGTCAGAATGTTGCTCAATGGCCCTGAAAGTTTTACTCCTGATGGGAGTTTTCTGTTGGGGGAATCCGCTGAAACAAGAGGTTTTTATCTAGGCTGCGGGATGAATTCGGTTGGTGTTGCTACCGGTGGCGGCGCTGGCTGGGCATTGGCGCATAATATTGTTCACGGTGCTCCGCCAATGGATTTACATGAAGCAGACCCAAAACGGTTTGACCCCTCATGGTCAGATGTGGCGGCATTATCCGCGCGTGTGCCAGAAGTGCTGGGCAAGCACTATGAAATCACCTATCCGGGGCGACAATGGGTGCGCGCACGGGATCAACGTCACCTGCCTCTGCATGATGAATGGCAAGCGGAAAAGGCCTTTTTCGGTCAGGTATATGGCTATGAAAGGCCTCTCTATTTTTCATCTGATATGCCACCTAAAATGACCTTTGATCAACCAGACTGGTTTGAACAGGTAGGGCGTGAAGTCAGGCATATTACTGATGCCGCTGGCGTGACGGACCTATCCAGTTTTGGCAAAATTGATATCACTGGCAGGGACGCATTAACAGCACTGGAATGGATAGCAAGTAACCGCATGGATCGTCCTGTTGGGTCAATCATCTATACGTTGATGCTGAATGATAAAGGCGGAATAGTAAGTGATTTGACCGTATTTAGGTTATCTGATTGTCATTTTCGTCTTTATGTTGGCACATCTGCCTTAAAACATGATCTGACATGGATCAGAAATCAGATGCATGATGACTGGGATGTTACTATTCAGGACGTGACCGAAACCTATGCAACATTAGGATTGATGGGGGTCGAAACGGAACGGGTTGCAGATAGTATCGGTGCAAACTGGTTAAATGATATTGCGTATTTTCGGCATGCCAGTGGTAATATGGCTGGTATTTCCGTGATGGCAGGGCGAATTTCATATGTTGGTGCGCCGGGGTGGGAAATCACTTGTCATAAGAATGATGCCAAAGCGCTATATCATGCCCTGAAAGAGGCTGGCTGTCATCCTGTTGGCGCTTTTGCGCAGTCATCCATGCGAATTGAAAAGCGGTTTCTGTCATATGGGCATGATATCGACACAGATAATTTTCCTGACGAATTAGGGCTTATGTTTGCAGTGGATTTGCAAACACCTTGCAAGGGGCTTGCCGCTATAATTGACCGGCAAAAAGAACCTCCTTCCAAAACCTTGATCAGTATTATTTTTGATCAGACAGATGTTTATCCGATTGGTAACGAGCCGGTGCTTGATAGGACAGGCAAAATGATCGGCAAAACCACTTCTGCCAGTTTTGGTTATCGGATAGGTGTTCCTGTTGCGCTGGCATTGATACAAAAGGATCAGGCGATTGCTGACAATCATGTGCATATTGATATTGCAGGACAGCTGGCAAATGGTAGGGTGAGTCTGAGGCCTGCTTTTGATCCTGATGGTAAAATGATGCGGCCATCGCCGTGATGATGTTTATAAATGGAACGAAAAATGTCACATGTTTTTGGTCGAAATGCGAAAGCTACCCCACCTGTCGCGGTTGCAGGTGAGGGATGTTATCTGATCGATGCCGATGGCAAACGCTATCTGGATGGGTCGGGCGGGGCGGCGGTATCCTGCCTTGGGCATAGTAATCAGGCCATAAAAGAGGCAGTGAAAAGCCAGATTGATGATCTGGCATTTGCCCATACCGGTTTTTTTACCTCTAAACCTGCTGAAGAACTGGCTGATAAACTGATCCGGCTTGCCCCGGTTGGTCTTGATCGTGTTTATTTTGTGTCTGGCGGCTCGGAAGCGGTAGAGGCGGCAATAAAACTTGCCCGGCAATATCATGTTGAACGGGGGGAAGACGAACGTCATATCCTTATTGCACGGCGGCAGAGTTATCACGGAAATACCATAGGTGCCTTATCCGCTAGCGGCAATCTATGGCGGCGTCAGATGTTTCAGCCGATGCTGGTAGAAACTAGCCATATATCACCCTGTTACGCGTGGCGGGATCAAAAGGAAAATGAAACGGCATTTGCATATGGTCAGCGGGTAGCGAATGAACTGGAAGCTGAAATCTTGCGTCTAGGTGCTGAAAAAGTGATGGCGTTTATTGCCGAACCGGTGGTAGGCGCAACACTTGGCGCTGTTCCTGCTGTTGATGGCTATTTTCGCCGCATCCGTGAGATTTGTGATCGGTATGGTGTGTTACTCATCCTTGATGAAGTCATGTGCGGGATGGGCAGAACAGGTCATGTTTTTGCTTGTGCCGAAGATGGCATTAGACCTGATATTCTTACTATTGCGAAAGGATTGGGAGCCGGTTATCAACCTATCGGAGCCATGCTGGCTAGTGATCATATTTTTCAGACGATTGCAGATGGATCAGGGTTTTTCCAGCATGGTCATACCTATCTAGGGCATCCTGTTGCCACTGCCGCTGCCAATAAGGTCATTGATATCATTGGCACAGACGACATGATGGAAGACGTTCGCCGTAAAGGCCATTATCTGATGACAGCCTTGATGGATCGTTTCGGACAACATCCTCATATTGGGGATATCAGAGGAAAGGGGTTGTTTCTGGGTATGGAGTTTGTTGCTGATCGTGATAGCAAAACACCATTTGATCCGGCAAAAAACATAAATAAAAAATTTAAAGCGGCGGCTTTTAACGCAGGATTAATCTGCTATCCCATGGGGGGAACTATTGATGGCCAGTATGGCGATCATGTTCTGCTTGCCCCGCCATTCATCATCACAGATCAGCAGATTAATGAAATGGTAGATAAAATAGATTTTGCCGTAAAAGAGGTAATTTAAACATTTTCAATATGTTATCATAAGAAATTAAATAATAATATTAACTATCTGTCATCAGGGTATGTTTTTCTTTTCCACTAGATGGCTAGACGTTATGATAGTATTTTAATGAAAGCTATGTTGATGAAGTCATTTGAAAAACCATTTACCCAGCAGGAAAGCATTCCAGAAGACGGGATTGCCCGTGCGGTTGAGATTATGCGTACCGGCCGGTTGCATCGTTATAATCTGGCGGAAGGTGAGGTATCGGAAGTCAGTTTGCTGGAAAAAGAATATGCAGACTGGCAGGGTAGTCAATACTGTGTTGCCTGTACATCTGGTGGCTATGCCATTGCACTAGCCTTACGTCTGGTCGGGGTTAAACCGGGGGATCAGGTGCTTGCCAATGCTTACACGCTGGCACCAGTGCCGGGTGCTATTCACAATACTGGTGCTGAACCAGTCTTTATTGAAATTGATGACAATTATCATATGGATTGTGCGGATTTTGAAGCTAAAGCCATATCCTCGGGGGCAAAGGTGCTTTTATTGTCACATATGCGTGGCCATATCGCTGATATGAATATGATACTAGATATTTGCCGCCGTCATGATATTACATTAGTCGAAGATTGCGCTCATACTATGGGCGCAAAATGGCAGGGGATGAGATCAGGTAATTTTGGCAAAGTCGCCGCTTTTTCAACCCAGACTTATAAGCATATGAATTCTGGTGAAGGCGGATTCCTGACCACAGATGATCCTGAACTGGCGGCACGAGCAGTGATTTCGTCAGGGTCATATATGCTCTATGATCGCCATGGCGCTATTCCTGAACAAAATCATTTTGATGCTGTCAAATATCTCTCACCGAATTATTCCGGGCGCATGGATCATCTTCGGGCGGCTTTACTAAGGGCGCAAATGCCTTTGATAGAGCAGAACATTAATCGCTGGAACAGCTTATATGATGATCTGCATCGCCGGATAAAAACCATATCCGGTCTTTCTATTCCTGATCGCAAGCAGGATGAAGCCTATGTCGGGTCTTCCATCCAGTTCAGGCTGGATGCCGTCGATAAGATGGATATTCCAGATGTGATCAAGAGACTGGCAGGGCGCGGCGTCGAGTTAAAATGGTTTGGTGACGATGAACCCAAGGCATTTACTAGCCGTTATGACAGCTGGCAATATGTAAAAGAAATGCCCCATTTGCCAAAAACGCTTTCTGTGCTGGAAAAAACGGTTGATATGCGTATTCCGCTTACCTTTAATCTGGATGATACGGCATTAATTGGCGATATTCTGGAAGATGAGATAACCACCTATATGGATAAGAAAGAAAGCTGAATATGAAAGCTATCACCTGTATAGAAGACTTACGGCAAATGCATCAACGGCGGGTGCCCCGTATGTTCTATGATTACGTTGATAGTGGATCATGGACGGAAAGCACTTATCGGTCTAACGAAGCCGATTTGCAGCATCTTACCTTTCGCCAGAGGGTGGCTATTGATGTTAGTTCACGCAATATAGCCATGCCAATGCTGGGGCAGGTGATGACTATGCCAGTTGGTTTGGCGCCAACAGGTCTGACGGGGATGCAATATGCAGATGGTGAAATATTAGCTGCTCAGGCCGCTGCCGATTATGGGGTGCCATTCACTCTTTCCACGATGTCTATCTGTTCGATTGAAGATGTGGCAGAACATACGGATAAACCATTCTGGTTTCAGCTTTATGTGATGCGGGACAGGGATTTTATCCGTCGTCTGATTGAACGGGCCAAAGCCGCGCAATGTTCAGCCCTGATGCTAACGCTGGACTTACAGATCATGGGCCAGCGTCATAAAGATATCAAAAACGGATTAAGCGCTCCGCCAAAGATGACAATAGGTAATATCCTTAATCTGATGACTAAGCCGCATTGGTGTATGAATATGCTTGGCACGAAACGGCGGCAGTTCCGCAATATTGTCGGTCATGTTAAAGGGGTTGATGATATGGCGTCGCTGGCAGAGTGGACAGTCAGCCAGTTTGATACCACATTGAACTGGGATGATGTGAAAGAGATCAGAAAACAATGGGACGGGCCTCTTATCCTCAAAGGCATTCTGGATGTGGAAGATGCTAAAATAGCCGCTAATCTGGGGGTTGATGCTATTGTGGTTAGCAATCATGGTGGCCGCCAGCTGGATGGAACCTGTTCTGCGATACGGATGCTACCGCATATTGTGGATGCTGTCGGTAATTCGACCGAAGTCTGGATGGATAGCGGTATCAGGTCTGGTCAGGATGTTTTACGGGCGATTGCTTGCGGGGCTTCCGGCACTCTGATTGGGCGGGCGTTTCTATATGGACTTGGTGCGATGGGGCAGAAAGGCGTGACCCGCGCGCTTGAAATTATTCATAAAGAACTGGATACCACGCTTGGTTTATGTGGCCAGACAGACCTGGCCAAGGTGAATAGATCAATCTTCCTGCGATAAAAAAGCGGGGGGG
>JBMYKD010000016.1:0-43500 GCA_049595035.1 Puniceispirillales bacterium (SeqCode)
TTGATCGGGCTTCGCTGGTTGCTCAACCGGTCAGGGATAGGTGCCAGCAATCAATTTGAAACTCTGGGCTTTATAAGATCGGATAAAGGCATTTCCTATCCGGATATCCAGTTTCATTTTCTGCCAGCCGCTGTCCGTTATGATGGTAAAGCTGCCGCTGACGGGCATGGATTCCAGATGCATATTGGGCCCATGCGATCAAAATCCCGCGGGCATGTTCATATCCGCAACGCTGATATCCATACCGCGCCGGAAATCTGTTTCAATTATATGTCCCATGCTGATGACTGGGTTGAATTTCGCCAATGCATCCGTCTGGGAAGAGAGATTCTTTCCATGCCTGCTATGGATGAATTCCGCGGTGATGAAATTCAGCCGGGCAATCACGTTATCAGCGATGATGCCATTGATGATTTTATCCGTGAGCACGCGGAAAGTGCCTATCACCCATGCGGCACCATGCGCATAGGTCAGGCCAGTGATCCCATGGCTGTTGTTGATCCGGAATGCCGGGTCATAGGGGTTGATGGTCTGCGGGTAGCGGACAGTTCCATTTTCCCGCGTATTACAAATGGCAATCTCAACGCGCCTTCGATTATGGTTGGTGAAAAAGCATCTGATTTTATCCTTGGCCGCCAGCCCCTGCCGCCGGTTAATTTGACGCCCCATCACTCACCAGATTGGGAAAACCGTCAACGCTAGTATTTACCCTGCTAGATAAACCAGCCCATGGCGACTAATGCCAATACAACAAAACCGGTATTGATGCGTCCGGATAAAAGCACCAGAAATCCGGCTATGACAATCGCCAAATCATGATAATCATGAATAGCTGTCACCAGAACCGGATCAATCAGCACGGCCACAAGCAGGCCAACCACCGCGGCATTAATACCTGCTAGCGCGGCCTTAAACCGATGTGACCGCATCCATATCTCCCAGAATGGCAACACCCCCAGCACCAGAAGAAAGGATGGCAAAAACAGCATCAGCATAGCGATCAGCCCGAACCAGATGGCGGCCATGCCTTCCCCCATAACCGCACCTAAAAACCCGCCAAAGGTGAATAAGGGGCCGGGAATGACTTGTGCCATGCCATATCCGGCAAGAAAGTCCGCTAATGTGACCAGTTCGGTTTCAACCACTGATGCTTGCAATAATGGTAAAACAACATGACCACCACCAAATACCAGTGAACCAGCGATATAAAACTGGCTCAAGGCAAACCAGATGCTATCCGGTTTCAGATGTGCCAGAAACACCAACATGGCAAATATCGCCGCAAATCCCCATAACCAGATCAACGGCATCAACCGGCTTTGATAAGCATCAGCAACCGGATCAGCCTTATCCTTATGCATATCATCTTCATGATGTTCATGTCTAAGAACCAGCATACCGATCAGGCCAAATATCATGATAAATAATGGATGCAGGAATGGCATATCAATAATCAGCACCACGCTCATCATTGCTAAGGCCAGCATCGATTTGACCGCACCAGAAGCAAAGCTTTGCGCCATTCCTACCACCGCATGAAGAACGACTGCCGCTGTCACCAGTTTCAGCGCATTAATCAGTTGTTCAAGGTTAGCTCCAATATGCATCAGGCCATAACCGAACCCGATCATCACTATCGCAGATGGTAGCGTGAAACCGATAAAGGCAAGGCAACCACCAGCAAGACCACCCCAGCGAACCCCCAGCGCAAATCCTAACTGACTAGAACTAGGCCCCGGCAACATCTGGCATAGACCCAATAAGGATTGAAAAGCCGCAGGGGATATCCATTTGTGTTGCTCGACAAAAAGTATGCGAAAATATCCAATATGTGCCACTGGCCCACCAAAACTGGTCAGACCCAGCCATAGAAAGCGTCGTAAAATCATAAATAAAGACGGGGTGCCGGTCATGAAAGCCACTTTCTATCAGATAGAAAGACCTGATAAACGGTCAGGCAGACAGGCAATAGCCGCTATATCAGCATTGGCAAAAGCAAACCGCAGATGATCTTCGTATTCTGCCCCGAAAAATCCCCCCGGTATGGTCAAAACGCCTGTCTGGCGCATCAAGGCTGCCGCCACCTCGGCACTGTTACGATCAGGATAGGGATGACGGACAAACCCGAAATAGCCGCCATCACTGGTGATTGACCATTCTGGCAGGGCGGCAAATGCGTCACGAAAAGCTAACCGCCTTGCCGTGATTTCTGTCTGATTTGCCAGCCGCCATTCTGTCAGTTTCGGCAACATTTCAGTCAATGCCTGCTGGCCAATGCGCGGGGCACATATCTGAATATTATCTGTCACCTTTGCCATCTGGGCAATCATATCTGCCCCAGCCACAACAGCCCCAAGGCGATATCCGGGAAGACAATAGGCTTTGGAAAAACTATAAAGCTGAATCACGGCATCCATCCAGTCCGTATGATCAAACAGACCATGGGGACGTTGTATATCCGGATCACAGAAATCGCGATAGGTTTCATCAATGATTAACGCCAGATGATGACGTTGACACAGACGGAATAAATCATCCAGCAAATCATCCGGATAACGCGTGCCAGTCGGATTATTCGGACTCACCAGCGCAATACCACGCGTTTGCGGGGTGATAGCTTGCTCAAAACTGGCAACATCTGGCAAAAATTGACGCGCTGGATGACCAGCGACACCAATCGCCGTAATGCCCAGCATAGCCAGACTGGAAGAATGATTAAAATAACTCGGCTCGGGTAAGAGAATGGCATCACCCGCCTTTGCCAGCCCCATCATGGCAAAGATAAAGGCCTGATTACAGCCAGAAGAAATCAGCACCTGATCAGCCGTAATGGTATTATGGTAAAGCTGGCTGACATGATCAGCATAAACCTGCCGGAATTCCGGCTCGCCTTCAATGGCACCATAACCAAAAACACGCTCATCATCTGCATATCTGACAAGCGCCGCTTTCAGATCATCATGTGGCGGATATCCCGGTACAGCCTGCGAAAGATCAATCATGGGCGCGTTGCCCTGATATTGATCAATCCATTCCTGCACCTGTGCGACGGGCGGGGCGTTTAAATGAAAAATGTCGGGGTTAACCTGATATGGCATATCATCTGCTTATGCTGTTGTTTCCGTTTCATCACAATATCATTATCATCACATCAGTCTGACAGCAAATAACCATCATCCACTAATGGGGTTTTGCCAGCAATCTTTGCCACAATATGATCCGGCCAGGCCAGTTTGATCAAGCTCCTGTCAAAAAATACCCCATCCGTGCCAGCCCGAAGCAATGTTTTGCCGGTAAATGCATCATCACCTTCAAGCGATAGCAATTCAGCAATCACATCACCTGTGCTGACTACCGCCCCAAGTGGTTGTTGATAAACAACCAGACAGGGCCGGTCAGCGCGTAAATATTCCACTGCGGTAAGCGGTGTTGCTTCAGCACCAGCAGAGGGATATTCTGCCGGCGTCCCTGAAATAAATCCCCGCCCCACCAGAAATTGATATAGATTATGAGCATCCTGCCGATTGATCTGGTCATCAACAGCATTTTCCCCGCGATATTCCAATGTCGCCGAAAGCATGAGATCAGGCCATGCCGCCCCCGGATAACGTCTGGCACATTTGATCCATAAACCAGGCCATACCTCATCAAATGATCCACCACCGGAATCTTCTGCGGTCATTGTTGCCGCTGACTGCATCCAGTCGGATAAATCCTGATATTCGGGCATTAGCTGCGGAACAATATAAATATGGTTCAACGCATCATCCGCGCAATGCAGATCAAGCACCATATCCGCGTCATAGGTTTCTGCCATAACCATATGCCGCAACCGGTCAAGGGCAGATGTTGGTGACTGGCTATCAATAGCCGCCTTAACCGCCTGTCTGATCACCTGTTGATTATGTGCTGCGTCATCTGTTAGCTGACTGGAAAAATCGGCATCATTGCTATGGATCATTGCATCAAGGTCTGGCCAGTTACGATTATAATTCAGGCCATTCAGCGGGTGATAGCGGCCACGATGCTTGCCAAAAGCAAGATGCGCCATGCCCAGCGGGTTTACCATAGGCAAAATGACAAACTCAGCCTTAAGCCGGTCTTCTTTTTCTGCTTTGGTAAGCAACTGGATCAGGTGATGCAGAACCAGCATGCCCGGTTGTTCATCCGCATGAAGAGCTGCTTGCAGATAGATTTTAGCCAAGGGTTTCTCTGGCCTGAAACGAAGGATGGTCAATTCATGACTGGTGCCAGCCGTATCAGCAGCTATGTGATGGGTTTCTCTGATCATTTGTCGGCATATCCCTAGCGAATAAGGTTAAGTCTGATGGATAACCGGCGTTTGGCATCCTGTGGAAGATGCCGATTTAGGCGGCGGTTTATCCATCCGAACAAGGCAATAATCATCAAGGTAAATATGATAAAATAAAAGGCAATGATCGGATAGGCAATAAAGGGATTGAATGTTTTGTCAGCAAAATAATTCGCATAATAAAGCGCATCTCCCGATTGCCGCCATGCCGGAAATCCGGAAAAGAATACCAGTGTTGTGGCATGAAACAGAAAGATCGCTTCATTAGTATAAGATGGCCATGCCAGCCGCATCATATGTGGCCATATCACTCGCCAGAACCGTTGCCAGCCTGACATGCCATATGCCATGGCTGCTTCTACCTCACCCCGTGGTGTTGACCGCAAGGCACCATAAAATATTTCCGCTGAATAGGCTGATGTGTTGATTATCAAGACCAGTAATGCCCCCAGCCATGCCCGCGTCAGCCAGCGCGTTTCCAGATCAATCGTAACCACCCATAGATCAAGCGTGATCCCGACCTTTGGCAATAAAACAAACAGCTCATAGGCAAAGAAAAACTGAATAAATAATGGCGTGCCACGAAACAGATAGATAAACCCGATGGAAAACTGGCGATAGAACCATGATCGTGACATTTTTCCAACCGCCAGCGCCAGTGCAAACCAGTACCCGATCATTACCGCCAGAACCCCGAAAAAGATATTCCAGATCAATCCCGACCCGATCAGGGCAAATTGCTCGCATATGGTGATATCAGCTTTGGGTAATAACCGTTCGCCATACCCGATGGCGCGTAAGCCATAATTCTGAAATGCATCAAGACATGAAGACATAGGATTACCCATCTGCCTGCTGGCTGTTCATCAACATGGATTGGCCGCGTGAAAACCGGCGGTTCAACCAGCTAAACACACGCTCGCTGACCCATGTTATAAACAGATAGAAAATCAGCAAGGCCAGAAAATACCAGACCCGCCAATCCGGATGCGGGTAGCTATAAGCCGATGTTTTGGCACTGCCCAGCTCGCGAGCCCAGTACACAATATCCTGTATTCCAAGAAGAAACAGCAATGGCGTCGCCTTGATCAGAAGCACCCATAAATTGGATAGACCGGGCAAGGCGTAAATCCACATTTGTGGGAAAAGAATACGCCAGTATACCTGCCGCCTTGTCATGCCATAGGCTGATCCGGTTTCCAGTTGAGCGCGCGGCACTGCCGCCATGGCACCTGCCAGAACATTGCCTGCAAAAGCACCAAAGACAATGGCATATGCTGTCACGGCCAGCATAAATCCATAAGCATCATGCACCCACGGGCTAGCACTGGAAAGCGGCATTTTTGCCATATCACAAACAACGAAATCATTGCCCTGCCAGACTGATCCGGTTTGATCCGAACACATTATACGATGGCGGATATATTCGATGCCCTGATCCAGAGCAAGCGGAACAAAAAGAAAGAAAACGATATCAGGAACACCCCTGACCATAGCAATATAGATTTTTCCGGGCCATTGGATGATCCGTATCGCTGACCTGCTGGCAGATGCCACCATAAGCCCGAATAACATGGCCAGAGGCGCCGTTATCAGCACCAATGACAAAACCACCAGAAATGACTGGTAGAATGCCATATGTTTGGCTGTGCCAAGATAACAGACAAGCCAGTTGAGACCTTCGATCAAATCGGGATTGGTACAGGAAAACATGATTACATCTAATCTTGCATCAGTGGCTAGACCTGAAAGCCGGGGCAAAAATTTGCCCCGACCAGATAGTTATGGCTTCACCTGAATGGCGTTGACTAGAATGTCAGCGCATCATCACCAAACCATTTTTTAATCATGGTATTCAGGGTGCCATCAGATTTCATGGAAGCAATCGCTTTATCCATTTTGGCTTTCAGGGCTGTATCAGATTCGCGAATACCCATGCCGATACCCCCACCGATACCAACCTGACCAACAACGGCTAACTCACCGCCTGATTCTTCAACGATTGGCATCAGATAGTCGCCATCAGCAAGAACGGCATCAGCTTCACCATTACGAACCGCCGCAATGGTTTCATCAGGGGTGGCAAACTCGACAAGAGTCGCGCCAGAAGATGCCACATGACCAGCCTGAATAGTGCCTGTCTGTGCAGCAATAACCCCGCCATTTATATCAACACTGCCACCTGACAGGCCGACATACATGGAAGGGCTTGGCGGGAAATATTCCTGTGTGAAGTCAATCACCTCATCACGTTCTGCCGTGATGGACATGCCAGCAATAATCGTATCATAATTCCCTGATACCAGATTAGGGATAATAGAATCCCAGTCATTCACAACCCATACGCAATCCAGATTGGCACGCGCACAAAGCTCATCACCTACCTCGCGTTCAAATCCATCAACTTCGTTTTTATCGTTGATGAAATTATAGGGAGGGTAAGCCCCTTCCGTCCCCATACGGATTGTTTCAGCCATGGCCGGCATGGCCAGCATGCTTGCTAAAGCCGTTGCTAAAATTACTTTTTTCATAACATCCTCCAAAAGATATTAGCGCTTAATATCTCAGCTCGCAGCACCAGCGCTTAAAAATTGCTGCAACCGTTCTGTTTTGGGATGAACCAGAATATCATCTGGCGCTCCCTCTTCTTCGATTTTTCCCTGGTGAAGAAAGATAACATGATTCGATAGATCATGGGCAAGGCGCATATCATGGGTTACCAGTAACATGGTACGGCCTTCTTCTGCTAAGGCTTTAATCACGCGAACAACCTCTTGTTCCAATTCCGGATCAAGCGCGGAAGTCGGCTCATCAAACAGCATGGCCATAGGTTCCATAGCAAGGGCTCTTGCAATAGCGGCACGTTGTTGCTGGCCACCTGATAATTGTGATGGCCATGCATCGGCTTTATCTGCAATCCCAACTTTATCCAGCAGATCAAGGCCTATGCGTCGCATCGTATCCCGCGACCGCCCCAGCACCGTCACCGGTGCTTCAATCACATTATCCAGAATGGTCATATGCGACCATAAATTGAATTGCTGGAATACCATGGCTAGATTGGTTCTCATAGCCGTAATCTGTTGCCGGTTTGCCGGTTGCCGTGATGGTCCCTGACCACTCCATATGACGGAGTCACCATTAAAAATAATTTCACCGGAATGGCTTAATTCAAGTAGGTTACAACATCTCAACAATGTTGATTTTCCTGATCCGGATGATCCGATAAAGGTAATAACCTGACCTTTGGGGGCAGTAAAGCTCACCCCTCTTAAAACTTCAAGCGCACCATAGGATTTGTGCAAATCCCTGACTTCAAGTACATGCGGGTCTAATAATGATGACTGGCTAACATTCATCTGCTTGCATTATTCATCCATAATATCAATCATGCCCTATCCTTAAACGGGTTTTGATTGAATTGAAAACAAAAACTGCAACAAAGCTTATCACATCAGGCCAGTTACGGTTGATAGGATATCGTATTCTTGCCCACTTCCTGCCAGCCTATGATGCCGTCTGTTAAATGGGAAACGTTGGAAAATCCTAATTGGTCAATTAGTGCATTGCCAAGGCTGGTTGTCCGATTTCCTGATCGGCAATAGATGAGAATGGGGGTGTCCGGATTTTCGACCGCAGCAAAAAATTTATCCCGAAACTCCGGATGCAGGCTACCATTGGACTGAAACGCGGTAATCGGTTGCGCCCCTTCAATCAGTCCGGTTTCCTGCCATTCTTCTTCCCGGCGGATATCAATGATAATCACCCCGTCCTTTTGCGCGGAAAGCAATTCATCAGGTGTCGCCTGACCCAATACCGCGGGGGTGGAAACCTCAAGCAGTTCAATGGTGAAAATCAATGTAGCATCTGGCGGGATGACATCACCTGCCCCTGATGATCCATAGGCAAGCTCTGGCGGGATGGTCAGCTTTCGGATTTCCCCGACTTTCATGCCGGTCACTCCTTGTTCCCACCCGGGGATGACTTGCCCCGCCCCAATGGTAAAGCGAAAGGCCTGGCCTCTGGGCTTTGATGCATCAAACACGGAGCCATCAATGAGCTGGCCTTCATAATGGACAGACACGGTTTTGCCCGCATCGGCCATATCTCCAGTGCCTTCCGTTAGAATTTCAATTTGGATTTCACTAGCCATTGCTATTTTTCCAATCATAAATAGGGCGAGAACAAGAAGATAGGTTATCGAGCGTTTCATGGCACCTAACTTATACCAGATCACATGCTTATCAAGCCTTAATCCCTTGTTAGGCCATGACGCAAAGCAAATCTGGGATATGGTGCTGCTGAGAGGACTTGAACCTCCGACCTACTGATTACGAATCAGTTGCTCTACCAACTGAGCTACAGCAGCAAAGATAACATCTTTTACCTGTCGCCATATTGTTTTGGCAAGCATCAGCCAGCAAATAAAATGGGCATGGGTAGTAAAATATAGGTGATCGGTGTCGTTACATTATATGATGAATGTACCAATATCACGCGCCACCGATTATCCCCATCTCTGGTCAATTAAACCGCTTCTGATCACCTGACCTGTCAATAATAGGGCGACAACATCATTTCTATCATGCGCCCCTTCTGATTTATCAGATCAAAATATAATGAACTAATCTTACTGATCATTGCGAAATATCCATAAGGCGTTGAATATTGTGTGCGTTATTCGCAATTTTGTTATCATGCGCAGAGGGTATAATGTAACATGGAAAAAATCAGGAAGATCATGAAGTTAAACGGGATGAGTCAACAAAAACTGGCTCATATCCTGAATGTTGATCGGTCAAGGATATCGCGGTATTTAAACGGAAAGGATCAGGTGCCACGATGGCACATAAAAAAACTATCCGAATTATTTGACGTCCCTTTTGATGAAATCAGTTCTGATTTTGAGGGCGTTGTTCTCATTGAACCTGCAAAATTAGCCAGTTGCATTGATGCAGCAATAATAGAGCTATCAAAACGGGGGATAACGCCCACCACCGATGTTCTTAGCATCATTGCAACGTAAATATATAATTACGATATTGAATCTGATAGTGAAGCCATGAAAGAAATCATAAAAAATATTATGTCGTCTAATTAGACATTAAGCCCTGTTTTGCATTGACAAAAATGTGCGTTTATCGCACACTTAAAACACGAAATTATCCAATTGGTTAAAAAAATCTAATATCACGGTGAAGCAATTTGCTCACGATGTGGATGTATCACCTTCGCTAGTATCACGCTATGCCGCTGGCAAATATATACCCACACGCAAAACCATGATGAAAATCGTTGAAGTCACAAATGGCAATGTGACCCCTAATGACTTCTTTGATATTCCAAATCCAAATAACCCAGAACAAGAAGCATAGACAACGATATCGCCAAGGTTTCTGGTAATATACACCGCATTTACGCTAAAGCTTTAGGGCTCTGTGTCGTCTATATGTTTATGACAATGCTAACACTACATGCTATCGAAAATCAAATGGCGCGATCACATGCCCGGATGTTTAATCAGCCGCGCAAACCGGAACAATCTTTTCCCGATAAAATGCGGCTTGGTTTTTTCTATCTGGTGGAAAAAGACCATTTCACGCCTCCGCATATGGCGTTATCACATACAACTCTGCAATGGCTAGGCGGCCAGCAACGGCTTTGATGATATCTGGCTATTGCCATTTTATGCTGGCAAAAGACTGACATTGCGGGCATATGGCATGCCAGTCTGATAGCTGGCTATGACAGTTATGACAACGCCATTCCGGCTGTCTGGGTGCTAATGCGGCATGGCGCAGCATCTGACTGCTATCCGGTTTATCCTTGTCATCATTATCCGTATGATGTTCAGCCAGATCAGCTAGTAATTGCCAGACACGCGCATCTCGATCCGTTTCAGGAATCAGATGCACCAACCGGTTGGCTTCCCCCCATAATTCCTGATCAAAAGCCACCTTCGCCGTTGCCAGCAATGCTTCTTTCTGCTGTCCGCCCTTTTCTGTCAATGTGATCAGCCGTACCAGTTTTCGGGCAGAATTACCTGACCAATGCTGCATCAGAAGTTCGGCCGTAGCAGGGTGTGGCGCATGAAGGAAATGTTTTTCCAGTAATGCCGTGGCTTTACGGGTCTGCTGATTAGCCAGAAAAAGGTCAGATTGCGCCAGAATAGCTGGCAGAAAATCAGGCTTGGCTATAATCGACCGGCCAAGTAATTTTTGCCTGGATTTTTCAGATTCTGCTGATTTAGCTTTTTCCAGCAGGATAATGGCTTCAGCTTCTTTGCTTTGCTCTGACTGTACAGGCGATTGATGATGACGGGCAATGTTCAATGCCGCTTCGGCCCTGTCCCATTCTCCGGCTTTGGCCTCAAGCACAAAAAGGGCATTTGCAATGCTGGCGGAACGTGGTTTTAATGCCAGTGCTTCACGTCCGGCGGTCAGCGCATCCTGTTCATCTCCGGCCTCAAGAGCAAGCCGCATATGCCCGATATGGCCATAATAGGCCGTATCCGGATGGGTGGTAAGAGCATGAAAATACCGCCGTGCCGATTGGGTATCACCACTAAGACTGGATGCCTGTGCCATCAGCAGGTCCGTCATGACATCATGCCCTAGATAATGCACCGATTTTCTGGCATGTTTCATGGCTTCTCTGCCTTCGCCAGCCGCCGCCGCCGCCATGCCAAGCGCCAAGGCACGTCTTCCCAGCTTGCCGCGACGTGAGGAAAATCCACCACTGATTCGATGGGGAACATTGGCAATAAAACTCAGAACCCGGTCTAGTATCATCACCAGCCAGATCAGGAAAAGCAATGCAGCGACAAGCAAGCTTGTATGCGTTTCTATTCGCCAGCCCAGCCAGTCAATGCGTGTCACCCCTTCCTGAGAGGCCAGAACATGCGCTAAGCTGGCAATAATCAATATCCAGATAATTAAGCCAATGATCCGCCGCATGCTATTGCTCCAGTGCGGCGGCCAGATCATCAGCCACCCTGTCAAGGGCCTGTCTATCTATCATGGCTTCACGCCAGCCCGATAATGCGGCTACGCTATCTGATAATATGGCGGCGGCATCAATGGCGCGGTCAATATCACGCTGTTCCCATGCAGAAGAAAGTAATGTTGCCGCATTTAATTCTGGCGTTATGGGTGTGATAGAAATGGCGTCATTTAATGGCGACAATAACCATGACCACCAACTCTGATCATTGTTTTCTGATACGGTCGGGGTATCCGACTGTTGTTCGGACAATATCTGTCCCAGATCATCCCATAAGGCAGATGCAGATGCAGGCGGAGCATCCGCCCATGGCTGTAATACTACCCAATCCGGGTGCGATGGCATGATCTGGTCCAGTAGATCAGCATAGGCCTGACCTGATCTAACCCGATTGAAAATCTGATCGATGAGGATAGCATCCGGCATCAAAGCCTGATCTTCGCTTTTTGCATCCGGTGCTGGCAATGGTGGCAGGGCCGCGGATTCAGATAGCTGTTTTTCTAGTCCCCGCACCCGTTGATCAAGTTCGGCCAATTGCTGTGCCATGATCATCATATCGTCAGATGTGATGGCTGGGTTGTCGGGCAGGGCAGGTGACGGCAGATTTTCTAATGCTTTTAGCGCCGCTTCCATATTAACTATCTGCTGTTCAAGCGCGGTTATTCTATTATCACGACGGGTTGTTTCTTTATCGGTTGTGTCCACATCACTAAGCGCCGCCAGCTCGCCTCTGGTTTGGTTGAGCATGGTTTCGATTTGTTGCAAGTGATCAGACAGCTGTTCCAGCTGATGATTCTGCTGTTGTCCTTCATCCACCATAGCGGTGATATGCGTATTCACCGCTTCAACAGCCAGCCTGTTAATCCAGGCCAGCCCTAATGCTAGCGTTCCAGCCAGCACGGCAAGAACAACACATAACCCGATCAGGACGCGGCCAAATCTGGTTTTTCCTGATGACGGGGGTGATTTATGTGAAGCGGTATCAGAATCCGCACCATTCCCCTGGTCATCAACATGCTCTGCTGTTCCTTCGATGACCGTTTCATCCGGTTCCGTTATATCGGGAGATGGTTTTTTCTGCCTTGCCATGCGTTATGTTCATCCTTTGCGTGATATCAATCTAGCGGCATATCACCCATGTTATTATTATCATCTGATATTCCTGCCAGACTAAGTGCCTCGGCCAGCATCATTGACCGTAAAGGCGATGCTATCACATGAATCTTATGCCAACCCTGACCACAAAGTCCAGCCGCTCGCGCGCTAATGACAACCAATGTCATATTCTGCCGGTATGTATCAAGTTCATGCTGATCAAGCAAATGGCTGAAATGTTCACCAGCCCGGCCGGAATGCACCAGAATAATTAACGGGCGTCCCGATTGAATGGCCGTGATGGTGTCGGGATGCAGTGAATTTATGGGCTTTGCTTCATAAACAATGACCCGGTCAACCGTTTTGTCGCCCTTTTCTTCAAGGGCGGTTTTGATATTAAACCCCGAATGATACGCGCTAGGCCAGCAAAAATGGCTATATTCGGATGACTGCACCAGACCAAGCAGGGCGTTGCCATCACCACCGGCGATATGAATATCATGAAATCCCGCCTGATGAGCTGCTTTAGCGGTTGCATCACCCACAACATAGCATGGCTTATCCAGCAATTCCGTTTGTTCTGTATCGACGATAATCAGGCTGGCAGCGTGACGACTTGTCAGAATGATAGCATCAGCCATGGCCAGTTTTTCCTTTAACGGTGGATGCGATAAAGGCACAATATCAAGCACCGGCTGTGATAATGATGATAGTCCGCATGATTGCAGATATTGGCAATCCCCTAACCCATCTATGGCTGGTCGGGTCGTTATCGCCAAGGGTGATGATGGCGAAATCAAGCCATATCCCCATGAGTAAGAAAAGCCCGCCCGCCTGCGTCTTTCAGTAATCGGCCAGCCATATCCTGCGCGGCTTCAACCGCATCACTTGCAGCAGTCATAATCTCATCAGCGAAATGACGCTTGCCATCTGGTGAACAAATCTGACCGCAGAATCGCATCTGGTCACCAAACCGTGTTGCACTAGCGGCAATAGGTGACCGGCAAGACCCGTCAAGACCGGCAAGAAAGGCACGTTCTGCCATGACTTCTGATGCTGTCATCGCGTCATCAATAGCATGTATCGCATCAAGCACCGCCTGCCGACGCTGATCACCCTGCGCTGATCTGGCCTGAACAATGATCGCGCCCTGTGCCGCCGCTGGCAGCATCACATCCTCGGCTAGCGGGTGAACATCCTTCTGAATACCAAGTCTGTTTAATCCGGCCATCGCCAGAATGATAGCGTCATATTGCCCGTCTTCCAACGCCTTGAGGCGTGATTGAACACTACCGCGCAACAATTTAGGGGTAATATCAGGTCGCCGCACCCGTAATAACGCGGCCCGTCTGGCAGATGCTGTGCCAATGATTGCCCCTTGTGGCAGGGCTTCAAGACAATGATATGCCCCCACCAGCGCATCACGCCGGTCTGCGCGGGGCAATATCGCGGCCAATTCTGTTCCCTTAGCCAGAACAGCTTCCATATCCTTACCGGAATGTACCGCCGCATCTGCCTTGCCTTCCAGCATGACCTGTTCCAGATACTTAACAAATAACCCCTTACCGCCAATATCAGCAAGTGGCCTGTCCAGCACCTCATCTCCTCTGGTGGAAAAGGTTGCTATGCTGGCAGGAACGGGCGCCAGACAGGCTTTCACCTCATCTGCCTGAATACAGGCAAGCGGCGATACCCGGCTAGCAAGAACGAGCGGGGCTTGATCACTAATCACATTATCATCAGTTCTACTCATAGCATGTTGTTTACGCATAAATGGGGGGCATTGCCAAGTCTAAACCCTATAAAATCGGCTGACCTGATGCTTAAATTGCGCTAAAAGAAGATATGGGACAGCTTATTCTTGGTATAGAAACCAGTTGTGATGAAACAGCAGCGGCCATCATTGGCGATGATGGTCACATTTATGCAAACCAGATTTCCTCACAAATTAGCGTGCATCAACGCCATGGTGGGGTAGTACCTGAAATAGCCGCACGCGCACATATTGATCAGATCAGAACCGTTATTGAAGCTGCACTGGCGGAAGCCCAAATCGAAGCGCATCAATTAAATGCTATTGCCGCCACTGCTGGCCCCGGATTAATCGGTGGGGTGCTGGTTGGCACCGTTGTTGCCAAGGCCATGGCAGCTGCCCTGTCAATCCCTTATTATGCGGTTAACCACCTTGAAGGCCATGCCCTTACCGCAAGACTGACCAATCAGGTTCGTTTTCCTTATCTACTGCTTCTTGTTTCTGGTGGCCACACACAGATTCTTGCCGTCGAAGGCCCGGCAAAATATCGCCTTTACGGGGCAACACTGGATGATGCCGCAGGTGAAGCATTTGACAAATCAGCAAAAGCACTGGGGCTTCCGATGCCCGGAGGGCCTAATATAGAAGCTCTGGCAAAATCCGGTGATGCCACCGCCTTTGATCTGCCACGTCCAATGATACGCAAGCCCGGTTGTGATCTATCTTTTTCCGGCCTTAAAACCGCCGTCATTCAGGCATGGGATGGCGCCGGAAAAGATGCCGCCCGAAAACCGGATTTAGCGGCCGCCCTGCAACAGGCGGTATGTGATTGCCTATGTGAACGCAGTCGGGCAGCTATGCAGGCTTTTAAAAATGATTATGATGTTGCCAGTCCTGATTTTGTTGTGGCGGGTGGTGTTGCCGCCAATCAGACTATTCGGGACGGAATAAAGCATCTATCCGCCAAAGAAGGCTTTGCTTTTCATGCCCCGCCTGTCAATCTATGCACCGATAACGCGGTCATGATTGCATGGGTAGCCGCCGAATACCAACATGCCGGCTTAGCGCCATCTTTACGGGATTTTGCCCCGCTACCACGCTGGCCACTGGCGAGCCTGACACCGAATGAAATGCCTAGCCAAATGGAAAAGATATCATGAGCAAATGTGCCGTTATTGGGGGAGGAGCCTGGGGAAGCGCACTTGCTTCTGTTCTGTCACAACAAGGCCATGAGGTAAAAATCCTTGTGCGCCGGCCAGAAATGGCAACAGCTTTAACGGCCGGAACGTCGCCACGGCTTGATCATCAGCCTATCACCCCACCGCATCTGGCGACCACAGATGCCGCCACCGCTTTAGCTGAAGCCGAAGCTGTTTTCGTTGTTGTTCCCGTTGCCGCCACCGCCGATGCCCTTATCCAGATCAGCACATATGCACCGGTTGATGCTGTTGTCGCCCTGACCGCAAAAGGGCTGGAAGCAGAAACAGGCGATCTTCAGCCGGAATTAGCGGCAAGATATCTGGGGCGTGATATCGTGATGCTTTGCGGCCCCAGTTTCGCAGATGAGGTAGCGGCAGGAAAACCATGCTGTCTGGTAGCAGCATCTCATGACACGCATTTAGCCCAGATAATTGCACAATTATTCCTATCCAGTCCGGTGCGCGTTTATACCAGTAATGATCCCATCGGTGTTGCGGTGGCATCATCAGTGAAAAATGTGATCGCTATTGCCAGCGGTATCACAGCGGCTTTGCATCTGGGGGATAATGCCAGAGCTGCGCTGATCACCCGCGGGCTTGCAGAAACTAGCCGACTGGCACTGGCTTTAGGTGGTCGGCCAGAAACCTTGTTTGGGCTGGCGGGGGCTGGTGATATGTTTCTTACCTGTACCGATAGCCATTCACGAAACTATGCATATGGACTTGCATTAGGATCAGGCGCACCGCCTTCATCTGATCTGGCAGAAGGTGCTAAAACCGTATCCAGTCTGGTGGCGCGGGCATCCTCGCTGGGTGTCGATACCCCTATCATCAGGGCTATCGACAATGTCATCAATCAGGATGCCGATATCACCAGAGAAATAAAAACTTTACTGGCACGCCCTGTTGATCAGGAATGGGAACAAAACACTTAGGAGACAGATATGAAAACATGGCTATTTAAATCAGAACCCTCAACATGGTCATGGCAGGATCAGTTAGATGCTGGTGAAACCGGAACAGGATGGGACGGCGTCCGGAATTATCAGGCATCAAATAATATGAAAGCCATGGAAATCGGTGATCTGGGGTTTTTTTATCATTCGGTAAATGAAAAGCGGATCGTTGGCATTGTTGAGGTCATTGCGCTTTACCATCCAGACCATACAGATGAAAGCGGACGTTTCGGGATGGTAGATGTCAAAGCCGTGAAAACGGTCAATCAGCCAGTGACCCTTGCAGAAATAAAGGCTAATCCGTTGCTAGAAGAATTGACGTTAATCCGACAGTCACGCCTGTCGGTGGTGCCAGTATCGCATGATCACTGGAATGAGTTATTGCGAATGACCAACACAACGGTTTGAAACAGGCTATACGCCTATGTATCGGCAGGCGGTTCGCCAATGGCGTCATCCTTAGCTGATGCCTGATTGCGGCGATCCCGTGATACAAAATACAGATTACGCAAATAAATAAACAGGCCAAGCCCCTGACCGCAGATGATAACAGGGTCTTGCCGCCATATGGCGTAAAGTAATAAAACCGCTCCGCCGCCAATGGAAAAATACCAGAAAGCAATGGGAATGACGCTTTTCTGTTCGCGTTCTGATGTAATCCACTGAATGATAAAACGCATGGCAAAAAGAAACTGGCCGCCAAATCCAATCACAATCATGATAGTTTCCGGATATGCAATCAACGTTTCCGGCAAAAACGGAAACACCGTGATCAATACCCACGCAATGCTAATGGCCGCCTGTTCTATCCCTTGGGAAAGGGTTGCAATCAGTTCTGACATAATGGATTATTCCAGTTCCTGTGTTTCAAGCTTCTTCGGGCTTCTCCGCATCAACCACATCACACCTCTGATATCTGCAATACCAACAAGCAACCGATCCAGATTTCCATATTTGGAATTGCCAATCTGTCTGGCGGCATGGCTAACCGGAACAGCCAGCACTTCAGCCCCTTCACGTTTGGCAAGAATAGGCATGAAACGGTGGATATGATTAAAATATGGCATCCGCAAGAATAACGCCCGATCAAATACCTTGATGCCGCAACCACTATCGGGGTGGCTATCCCCAAGCAACCATGCGCGCAACCGTCTTGCCCAGCGTGATGCTACCCGCTTACCCAGGCTATCCTGTCTTTTCTGCCGCACGCCGGCGGCCATGACCATCAGATGATGCTGTTTTGCTTTTTGCCATGCCTGTTCCAGATTAACCAGATCAGCAGGCGGGTTTTGTCCATCACCATCTAGCGTTGCTATACGGTCGGCTTTTGCTGACAATATCCCTGTCCGCAGAGCCGCGCTTTGTCCTGATCTTTTGCTATGATTAATCACCCGCAGATGTTTGCGTTTCGCTTTTTCCGCTTTCAGCTCATCAAGGGTACTATCGGTGCTAGCATCATTGACATAGATAATTTCAATTGATCGCTTGGAAAACGCGGCATCAATAGCATGGATCAATGGTGCAATATTACCCGCTTCGTTCATCACAGGCACAACTACACTGATTTCAGGATGATGAGTCATTTCATTTTTCCAACGGCATCATATCTGCCACCCCCTTGAAGCATATACTTGAGCTAGTCATTAACGTCAATTGCCTGCCAGATTACTTCCGGCTGTAAATCACCAGCCGCACCGGTTGCCCACGTGAATAATTATATCCTTCAATTGCTCCATGTTGAATGACACTTATGTTCAGGTTGCCCAGAATATCAAGAAAAAGCGGGGCAGATTTATCTTCTATGATGGCGATACTGTCTTCGGCCTCTGCCAGAAAAACCGCCGCCTGATCCGGTGTAAATAACAGAATATCCTGCCCAAGGGCAAAAACAAGCGATGGTTCATGATATCCGGCAACAGCAATCTGATGATCAAGCAGGTCTTTACTCACCAGTTCGGCCTTGATGCGTGGGGCAAGGTGTAAATCACTCATCCCCGGCAAAACCCCACCAAAAGTCACCGCATGAAACCCGGCCGCACTGATCAGCATGGCGGCCAGATAGACTGGCCGGGATGCGTTTCTTCGCCAGAACCAGCCCAGAATGGAACATATCACCGCCATCAGAAAAGCCAGTCCTCCCCATATCATTGACCCGCCATAAAGACTGGCAGCAATGAAAACAAGCATGCCCAGAACAACCCCAAGCACCAGCACCAGATATTCGTAAATAGTGATCAAAACAGGTGGTGAAAACAGGGTTCTGATCATATGCCATGCAAATCCTAATGATGACTGACCAGAATAATTTCGCCACCGGGGATGTGATGGGGGCGCGGCCGGCAGGCCAAAAAAGGCAATGAGCAAAGCAAGCGCAGGTAGAACAGGAAGGCTATAATGGGGTAATTTGGTTGGCGTTAATTCAATTAACAGCCAGAACGGGATAATCCAGGCTAGCAGAAATCGTGTGGTTGGTGATTTGCGATGCGCCCAGATGCCTGGAATGGCACGCGCAATGATTAAACTGCCCGGCCAGAATACGATAAGCAGAAATATCAAATGTGCGCCGAATGGCATACCATGGGATTCCTGACCAGATTGTAATTTGTTGATGAAATCGCCTTTGATGGCAATATCCAGAAACGCCCCATTTGTGGCTGCCGTCACCAGAAGCACCCACGGCAATACCATCAAGGTGACCACCACCAGCCCCATCAGGGGACGTGTGGCTAGCACCCATCGCCAGTGACGTTCAAGCAGGATAACCCCCAGCATTGTCAAGATCAGTATGGCAGGCGCAATAGGGCCTTTGACCAGCACCCCCAACGCCAGCGACACCCAGAGCATGAGCGCATAACGCCCTGACACATATTTGCCCTGCCGATGCAGTGTGGTGATGATCCATAAGGCATATTGTTGCACCATAATCAGCATACAAAGCATAGCGTCGGTTTTTGCCAGTCTGGCTTCAGCCGCTATGATCAGACTTAACCCTATAAATGCGGCGGCAAAGGTCGCCTGCATTGGCGGCATCATCCGACTGGCCATCAGAAAGGTCATCAACATGATACCAAAGCCGCCTATAACACTAGGCAGGCGATATGATGCGGGGGTATCTTTGTCAAAAAGCCAAGCTGATGCCGATTGCATCCAGTAGATTCCGGCCGGTTTCTTGGCCCGCAATTCATCCTGAAAGCGGATGGTGATAACGTCACCGGTTTCCACCATTTGCCGGCTTGCCTGCATATAACGGGCTTCGTCACGATCCATTGGCGGCAAATGCGTCACCCCGGGCAGAATGGCTACCATCATAACGCATACCAGAATGAAAAAAGCTGGGTAATTTCGCCATAATTGGGGTATAGAGGTGAAGAAAGAAAACATGGAAGCACTATATCCCTATTTCTTTTAACTGAAAACACCAAGCTGAGCTGTTTCAATGAATATTGATGCGAAACGGTAAAAAATCTAATGGCAACTAAAAAGACACCTCATCCCCCAGATACGCAAACACCAGATCAGGTTCTCAAGCATATTGATGGCAATGACCGTGCAGCGATCCGGCGGCAAACATGGCGCATTGCCATTCCGGTGATCATTGCAAATAGCTCTATTCCTCTGGTGGGCATCGTTGACACCGCTGTCATGGGGCATCTGGATTCACCCCATTACATTGGTGCAGTTGCTATGGGCAGTTTTATCCTCAGCCTTATTCTTGCTACTTTCGGGTTTCTCCGGATGGCTACAACCGGATTTGTGGCACAAGCTGCTGGCGCAAATGATGGCGCTATGGTTCTGACTCATTTCTGGCGTGCTATTTCTGTTGCGATCATTCTGGGGTTGCTGACCATCATGCTGATCCCGGTGATCATTTTGCTCGCTGGTATGACACTTACGATGAGTGATGATGTTAGCAATGGTATGTCACGTTATCTGGCCATTGTCTGCCTATCGGCACCAGCAATTACCATCAATATGGTGATTATCGGCGTGTTATTCGGGCTTCAGCGGATACGCGCAACGGTAATACAACTGATGACCGTCAATACGATTAATATCATAGGGAATATTATTCTTGTTTACGGGGTTGGTATGCGGGTTGAAGGCGTGGCCCTAGCGACAGCAATTTCCCATTACTGTGGATTGCTTGTCACCTTGCCCATGGTGGTTTCGGCGATCAGGAACATTACTCCGTTTTCTTTTTTGCCTTTCAATATTATTCTCAATATAACGGCAATGCGGCGGTATCTGGGGCTTGGCTTTGATCTGACCATTCGCACCAGTTGTATTATCCTGTCTGAACTGATTGTGCTTAACGCCGCTTCTGCCATTGATGATGTTTCGCTAGCGGCATCACAAATCGGCTTTGTTATTTTTGCCACGATTGCCTATCCACTAGATGGTTTCGCCCATGCAGCGGAAGCCCTGACCGGAAGTGCAATTGGTCGCCGCAGTCGCGTCATGTTTAATCATACCTTACGGGAAACAACCAATCTGGCCATCATCATGTCGGTGATTATGGCTATCCTGCTCGCTTTATTCGGGGATATCTTTATCAGTGCCATGACCAGTATTCCCGAAGTTGTTGAAAGAAGTCACCAATTGCTCCCGATACTGGTGGTGATGCCTGTTGTGTCGGTCATTGCCTTTCAAATGGATGGGGTTTTTGTTGGGGCAACAATGGGGCGGGATATGCGGAATGCTATGCTGATATCTATGCTTGTCTTTCTGCCATTGATGTATGTTATGGAAATCTGGCTTGGCCTTATTGGTATCTGGCTTGCCTTTGTGCTTCTGCTCGGGTTGAGAGGAGCAACATTATGGATGCGGTTAAATCATATCCGCGTTATCATTGAATAAGTCTTATTAGGTGAAAATGAGGACGAGCATGTTTAACCATCATCTTATTGAAGAACCCGAAAACAGCATACCAGTTTATCGATGCCATAAGTCAACATGGGATGACTGGCTTAATCAGGCAGAACCACGCTGGAAAAACTGGATAGAAAGCCATCATTTTGCGCCATCACATCACAAAATGTTAAACCTGCCTGATGCCGAACATCACATAGAAGCCA
Organism: Puniceispirillales bacterium (SeqCode); assembly: GCA_049595035.1. Classification (GTDB taxonomy): domain Bacteria; phylum Pseudomonadota; class Alphaproteobacteria; order Puniceispirillales; family UBA1172; genus UBA12202. Next base: position 21,393 of record JBMYKD010000016.1, read on the forward strand.
TTCTGCAGACTGATAGCGGTAACAGCTTTGATGATGGCGCACAGGCAAGCAGGCTTCCCGCTGGCTGTTATTATCTGGATGCGGCCGATGCAGAAACCACCGAACAATATGCCCTAGGCTGGGCATTGGCCAATTACAGATTTACCGCATACCGTAGAACCAAGCATCCTTCATCTGAAAAAGCCAGGCTGGTCATTGCAGATAGCGATATCCGCCGCCGCGTGATGGCATTGGCGGAATCAACAGCTCTTGTTCGTGACCTGATCAATACGCCTGCTAATATCATGACACCCGAAGGACTGGAACAATCCGCAACTGATCTTGCCAGCACATATGAGGCCGCTATCACCGTGACCAAAGGCATTGATCTGGCCAACCGCTTTCCCGCTATTCATACGGTTGGGCGGGCGGCAGAAATTGCACCAAGATTGATTGATATGACATGGGGCGATAAGGGCCCCCGGATTACCCTAATTGGTAAGGGGATCACCTTTGATAGTGGCGGACTAGATATCAAACCATCCTCCGGCATGGAAATCATGAAAAAGGATATGGGCGGTGCTGCACATGTTCTGGGGCTTGCTAAAGCTATCATGGCCATGGGGCTATCTGTTCGCTTGCGGGTACTTATTCCGGCGGCAGAAAATGCTATTTCCGCCCTGTCCATGCGCCCGCTGGATATTATTGAAACCGCGGCCGGGATACCGGTTGAAGTGGGCAATACCGATGCCGAAGGCCGGCTTGTTCTAGCAGATGCTTTGCATCTGGCAACGCAGGAAGATAATGATCTGATTGTGGATTTTGCTACCCTGACAGGTGCCGCCAGAATTGCGCTGGGAACAGAATTACCAGCCATGTTCACCAATCAGGATGAATTGGCAAAAGCACTTACTCTACATGCGGAAAAAGCCCATGATCCGCTATGGCGGCTTCCGCTTCATGCCCCATATGGCAAACAACTGGATCAGGGTCATGCGGCATTTTCAAGCACCGGCTCATCACGATATGGCGGGGCTATTACGGCTGCCTTATTTCTTGAACAATTCCTAGCCACCCCACAACCATGGGTACATTTTGATGTCATGGCCTGGAATCTGGGGGCACGCCCCGGTCGACCAAAAGGGGGCGAAGCTATGGCTATGCGCGCCGTGTTCAGCCTGATCGAAGAAATGGCCAATACGCCGTCATAGAAATACGCCGTCATAGAAATGGTAAAACCGGATTAATAACCGCGACTGATATCAACGGGATTAACCGGCGGCTTGCCTTCACGAATAGCCATGATGGATGCTAGCACCTGTTTTGCCGCCGTAATCGGGCTGGTCTGGGCAGATACATGTGGCCAGACGGTCACCTTATCATGCACCCATAACGGATGATCCGCTGGCAAGGGTTCCTGACGGAATACATCAAGACAGGCTCCGCTTAACTGGCCCTGATCAAGAGCGCTGATCAGATCGTCTTCTACCACCTGCAATCCGCGTCCACAGTTAATAAAATAAGCTCCTGTTTTCATCACTTGAAATGCGTTGGCATCATAGATATCTCTGGTGCTATCGGTTAGAGGCAACACAGATACAACGTAATCAGCTTGCTTCAGGCAATGGTCGAACCCATCTGTCCCCGTCAGGCTGGTAACACCGGCAAGTGATTTTTCGGTGCGCGACCACCCCATTACATTAAATCCGAAACTGGCAATTTTTTCCGCAACATGGCCGCCAATAGCCCCAATCCCCATGACGGAAACGGTATAATCAGCAGGGATGCGTGGCTCTAGGCATAGCCAGTCTTTGCGGATAGCGGCAGCGGCATAGGCAGCTTCATCACGGTGCTGTTTTAAGATGGCTAGCATCACCCATTCTGCCATGGATTGCGACATGAATGGATCAATCAGACGACCAACAATGATATCACGCGGTAATGAAGGATCATCCAGCAGATGATCAACACCCTGAGCCAGTGAGATGACGCCTTTCAGATTTTCCAGCTCGGCAATTGCACCATATGGGGGTGACCAGGTGATCATGACATCAGCGCGTTTGGCATCCTTGTCATCAACCGGGATAAGCCGTATGCGGGGGTCAAGGCGATTTAACCATTCCTGCCATTTTGACATAGGGGCATCGGAACTATGATAAATGACGGGAATATCCGTTTGGTCTGACATCAATTATCCTTTCATTTGGTAAGATATGTTACTGCCGCCGCGTGTAATTCAGGCGTGGCGGCCGCAATAATCGTACCATCAAAATGATCAAGATGGATAGGGGTTCCATCCCACTGGCTGACCTTGCCACCAGCAGAAGTAATCACAGCCACGACCGCCATGATATCATAAGCCTGCAAATTGGCTTCAACAACCAGATCACACCAGCCACTAGCGAGATGGGCATAATTGGCACAATCACCACCATAATTGACTACACGGCAGGCCGCTGCCAGTCGTTCAAACCTTGGCTGGCCTTTGACACCAAGTAAAGTTGAACTGGTCGTTACTATCCGCGCTGATGCCAGTTCTGTTACCGATGAGGTATAACAAGGTATTGTGTTGCAATAGCCGGGTTTGCCCATCTGGCCAATCCAGCGTTTTTCCAGTATCGGAAGGTCAATGACACCAATTTTCGGCTGACCATGTTCGAGGATGCCAATCAGGGTTCCAAACAGGGGATTGCCGCAAGTGAATGATCTTGTGCCATCAATCGGATCGATTACCCATGTGTAGGGGGCATCACCAATATGCTGATGTTCTTCTTCGCCAATAATACTATGATCTGGATAGCGGCTGCGGATAGCGGCACGCAAAACCCGTTCAACCTGCTGATCAGCCATGGTTACAGGTGACTGATCCTGTTTCTTGATGATATCCGGGTTTTGCCGGAAATACTGATGAATAATCGGTCGGGTAAGATCAGTAAGAGCCACCGCATATCTAGCCAGTTCGTCCAGCATTATCAGCGGCTCCTTCTTTTGTGTGTTAATCTGCCTTACTATCGGGCGAAATAAACCCTTGTCCCTTACGGAAGCGGTGCCGGATCGTTAGAAAGTGTCCGAAGCCAGGCAATGATATTCGCCCGGTCTTCTGGTTTCTTGAGCCCAGCATAATTCATCTTTGTACCACTAACCCAGGTCTTTGGCTTATAGAGGAAGCCATTAAGCTGTTCGTAGTCCCATTCACCACCAAAATCTGCCAGAGCTGACGAATATTTATAGCCGTCTACATTGGCAATATCCCGATTGACGATGTTGTAGAGATTTGGGCCAACCTTATTCGCCCCGCCGTCATTAAAGCTGTGACAGGCGGTACATTTTTTAGATAAAGACTGTCCGGCATCAATATCTGCGCTTGCTAGCATGGCGAAAATAGGCTCAGGTCCTGTATCTTCAACAACAGCAGGTGCGCTTTCTCCATCGCCTGCTTCGGCTACTTCAAAAGGATAGGCATTTTCTTCCAGTTCCTGATGAGGTACCAGCAATTCACCAGCTTTGATCCCGGCCATCAGAAGCAACCCACCACAAAGTAAACCAGCCGCGACTTTATTAAAATTCAGATTATTCATGATACGTATCCTTACTTTCCCCCTCGGCATGGGCTAACCAACCCATTGACTAATCGGAACGTCCCAGTTCAAGCATATTACTATATGCATGTGAACAGCATTGATCTAGTCATAATATGATTGGCATGATAAAGACAGGTGAATTGATAACAAGAGTATGCTGATGCGACAGAATGTCTCTAATACGATCATCGTCATCCCTGCACGGATGGCCGCTACCCGTTTGCCGGGTAAACCATTACGCCAGATTGGTGATGCCCCCATGATTGTTCAGGTCTGGCGGCGGGCGGTTGCCGCTGATATTGGCCGTGTCATTGTGGCCTGTGATGGTGACGCTATTGCCGATATCATCAGGGCAGAGGGCGGGGAAGCGGTGATTACCGATCCTGATTTACCTTCGGGGTCGGACAGGGTAGCGGCGGCACTAACACGAATTGATCCCGATAAATCCTATGAATATGTGATCAATTTGCAGGGTGATTTACCTGAAATGACCCCTGAAATGCTGTCACAGCTCAATACTGCCCTTCATCAAAATGCATTTGATATCATTACCCCTGTTGCTTTGCTGACAGCAGCAGAAAAAGAACCGGATTCCGTGGTCAAAGCCGTGGTGTCATGGCCGGAAGGCGATATCGGGGAAATAGGCTGGGCGATATATTTTAGTCGTGCCGCTATTCCTCATGGCGGGATAACCGATGATATTCCCATGGATACCGCTACAACTCAAATGGCGGCGATGTGGCATCATGTTGGTGTTTACGGATGGCGACGTACCGCCCTAGAACAATTTGTGACCTTACCACCATCAGCGCTGGAACGCGCCGAAAAGCTGGAACAACTGCGTGCTATTGAAGCTGGCATGCGAATTGGTGCCATTGCGGTTGACATGGCAATAACCGGAATTGATACTGAAACAGATTTGCAGGCGGCTACAAACCGAATGGCAACATCCTGATGAATATCTGACCCTTTCAGGTTTGCGACCATTTGATTTAACCTCATTTGATTAAAACTTAGGTGAAAAATCCATGTCCTCATCCACATCAAACGCTGATCATATTATCGCCTATCAGGGCGTACCCGGTGCCTATTCCCAGCTCGCCTGCCATATGCGATTCCCAGATATGGATACCCTGTCATGCGCTTCTTTTGAAGATATGCTTCAAGCTGTGGTTGATGGTAATGCCCGTTATGCCATGGTGCCGGTAGAAAATTCTGTTGCCGGCCGCGTTGCTGATATTCATCACTTACTGCCATCATCAGGATTAAGCATTATCGGTGAACATTTTCAGCCTGTAAATCACCATCTGCTTGGGGTTAAGGGGGCTGGTCTGGAACAGCTTACATCTGTAAAAAGCCATGCTCAGGGATTAGCGCAATGCCGCAATGGTCTGCGTGAATTGGGGCTTATTCCCGTCATGCATCCCGATACGGCCGGGGCGGCGGCTGATGTCGCGGCCATGGGTGACGCCAGCATTGGTGCCATTGCATCTTCACTAGCGGCAGATATCTATGGACTTGATATTCTCAAGGCCGGCATGGAAGACGCCACAACTAACACGACACGCATGCTGATTATGGCAAAACGTCCTGAATATCCTGCGAATCAATCTGATACCGCTATCACAACTCTGATTTTCCGGTTGCGATCCGTACCTGCCGCGCTCTACAAAGCGCTCGGTGGATTTGCCACCAATGGGATTAACCTCACAAAACTGGAAAGCTATATGCTAGATGGTAATTTTACGGCCGTGCAATTCTATATTGATGCCGAAACCCATGTTGAAAGCCATGCTTTTGCACTAGCATTAGAAGAATTGCAGTTTTTCTGCCCTAAAGATGCTGTCACCATTCTCGGATGCTATCCGGCTGATAAGGCCCGTTATCAGACCAATGATAGCGTCAGTTAAAGCAATCTTTTTTCATAAAGCCTGACCCAAACTATCGCTAGGGCTTGCGCTTTTTGTCATAATATCCCATACAGGAAACAGGAAGGCTGGGTGGACGGTCACCATGTTTAACCGGTCAGGTCCGAGAGGAAGCAGCCAAAGCATGTTTCGGTCGGGTCATTCAGTCTTCCGCTGTTTCATCAGCGCCCGAATGGATGTGAATTAAACAGATAACCCCGACAGGCAAGACAAAATATGCCAGCAGACCAGCAAAATGCAGGACCCGCATCGGATAAACCCGTAACACCATATCGTGTGCTGGCCAGAAAATATCGCCCTAACACGGTTGATGAACTCATCGGTCAGGAAAGTCTGGTGCAGACGCTAAGCAATGCGCTAGCCATGGGGCGGCTAGCCCACGCCTTTATTCTAACAGGATTGCGCGGGATTGGTAAAACAACAACCGCCCGTATCATTGCCAAGGGATTGAATTGCATCGGGGCGGATGGCCATGGTCCGCCAACCCTTACCCCTTGCGGCATCTGCACCCATTGTACTGATATCGCGGCATCCCGGCATGTTGATGTGCTGGAAATGGATGCCGCCAGCAATACCGGCGTTGATGATGTTCGTGATATTATTGACGGCGTGCATTACGCGCCTCTATCGGCACGATATAAAATCTACATTATTGATGAAGTGCATATGTTATCGCGCAATGCGTTTAATGCCTTGCTGAAAACACTGGAAGAACCGCCAGAATCCGTTAAATTTGTATTTGCTACCACAGAAATTCGGAAAGTGCCTGTCACCGTTTTATCACGCTGTCAGCGCTTTGATTTACGTCGGGTGGCAACAGACCGGATGGCAGATCATTTAAAAATGATTGCTGATAAAGAATCTATCATTATCGAAGAAGCCGCCCTGAAACGGCTGGCACGCGCCGCCGAAGGGTCGGTTAGAGATGCCCTATCCCTGCTTGATCAGGCGGCGGCTCTTGGCAGTAACCAGATTGAAGATATAGCCGTTGCCGCCATGCTTGGACAGGCGGGGCGGATGGATGCCATCCAGATTATAAAATCAGCTCTTCTCGGTCAGGCTGATCAGGCTATGACAGGGCTTGATGGGGCGGTAAAAAGCGGTGCTGAACCCATTATGATCATGGCTGATATGCTGGATTATATCCATATGGCAAGCCGCATAGCGGCAGGGGGTAGCATCGCTGATTTACCCGAAGCCGAACAGGCTGAACTGGATATGATCGCAAAGGGTAATCCTTTGTCACGATTGGCCAGAGCATGGCAAATCATGTTGAAAGGCCATGGTGAGGTTAATCTTGCCCCTGATCCACATGCCGCCACCGATATGGTTCTGATCCGGCTGGCACATGTCGCCAACATGCCTACCCCCGGTGATCTGGTGAAAAAGCTCAAAGATATCACGCCAGATGCGCTGGCTTCACCGTCGCCTGTTGCAACAGCACCATCCGGACAACCCGCAACCGGAATGATGACGGCGCCTGATCAAGCCGCGCCCGCTGAACACAACATGCCAGATCATGATATAGCATCGCCCCCGGCAAATATCGAAAATGAACCAGGCGCCATCGCATCTGTTGAAACGCCTTCAGAACCTGACACGGCGCCTCTCCGGCCAGCACCAAATCAGCCATTACCGGAAAATATGACCCAGATGGCACAATTATTCGAAGATCATGGGGAATTAAAACTATCCAGTTATCTGCGGTTTCGAATCCGGCCTGTTTTGCTAGAAGCCGGACGGTTCGAGTTTTCAACTGATAAGCCTCTTGATGAAAATGTACCCGGTCAGATTGGTTATTTTCTGACGGAATGGACGGGAATGCGCTGGATCGTATCCGTGGCATCACATTCAGGCAGTGACACGCTGGATGAAATCGAAGATAAGCAGAAACAGGCTATCCACGATCATATTGCCGCTGATCCAATGGTGAAATCAGCAATGGATACTTTCCCCGATGCCGCCATCCATCGCATTACACCACTAACCGGTTTAGTAGCCATTCCGGATGAGGAAGCAGATCTATCCGGCACCGCATTAGCAGATGAGGATGAAAAAAAGGCAGATCATGCGTAACTTTACTTCTATGTTGAAAAAGGCCAAGGAAGCACAGGAAAAACTGGCTGATGTTAAAGCTGAATTAGCTGAAATCACCTGCACCGGTGAAGCGGCAGGCGGTATTGTTACCGCCACCGTTTCGGGTGATAGCCGCATCCAGTCCGTCACCATCAGTCCGGATGCCGCCAGTGCCAGCAGTTCTGATGATATCCACATGCTGGAAGATTTGATCGTGGTTGCTATCCGTGACGCACAGGAAAAAGCTGAACAGGAAAAAGCAAAACGTATGCAGGGTGTGACCGGTGATCTGCCACTACCCCCCGGGTTAGATTTACCATTCTGAACAAACAGCCAGCGATATGACATCAAACCCGATAGAACAGTTGATTAAACGGTTATCACGACTGCCCGGCCTAGGCCCCCGATCAGCACGGCGGGCGGCTTTGCATCTGATTAATCATCGGGATGGTCAGATGGTGCCGCTGGCCGAAGATATGCTTTCGGTTGCCCATGCTATCCGCCAATGTGCCGAATGCGGAAACCTCGATATGACTAGCCGTTGCGGGATTTGCCAGGACAATACCAGAGACCGCAAACGGCTTTGTATTGTTGAGGATGTTGCTGATCTATGGGCAATGGAACGCGCTGCGGTATTCCATGGTCGCTATCATGTTCTGGGTGGGGTGCTAAGCGCGATTGACGGGGTTGGCCCCGATAACCTGCGACTGGATTATCTGGTTGAACGGACGAAAACCGAACAGATAGAAGAAGTCATTCTGGCCCTGTCAGCAACAGTTGATGGTCAGGCAACCGCGCATTATATCGCTGATAAAATGACCGGCATAGATACCCGTATCACCCGGCTTGCCCATGGCGTGCCTGTTGGTGGCGAGCTAGATTATCTGGATGATGGTACTCTGGCACAAGCCATGAAAGCGCGCCAGCAATTCTAGTTATGTGTTTGTATGATAGCTTATTTACAGACCATCATCCCCTTGTGGTGGGGCGGGCGGCTCGATCAGCTGATCTGTATGGGAAGAAGCATCTTTAGTTTCAATCTGTTCAATTTTCTCACCACTCCGGCTGATGGCTCTTGTTGATTTGGTAATTTCATCAATATCCTGTTGTGCCAGATTGAAGTGACGATCCAGCTTGCCCACACGGTCATTAAGCCTGCCAATATCTTTGAGCAGGCGACCGACCTGTTCTTGAATAAATGCCGCCTGTTGCCGCATTCTAACATCACGAAGCACTGCCCGAACCGTATTAAGGATTGCCATCAGGGTTGTTGGTGAAACAACATAAACCCGTTCTTTAAAGCTTGTATCCAGTGCTTTCGTCAAATGATTATGCAGTTCAGCATAAATGGATTCAGACGGCACAAACATTAATGCGCTATCAGCGGTATGACCACGGATAATATACCGTTCCGCGATATCTTTTACATGCTTGATAAACGCGGTTTCAAGGCCTTTTCGTGCCTGTGTCTTTCCGGCCTCATCTTCTGCCTGACCAAGAGCATACCATGAATCAAGAGGAAATTTGGCATCAATGACAATCGGCCCCGGCGGATTAGGTAGCTGCAAAAGACAATCGGCGCGTTTGTTATTAGGCAAGCTATGCTGAAAAGAATACGCACTGCTGGGTAGCATCTGAGTAATCAGATTTTCCAGCTGAATTTCTCCATACGCGCCACGCGCCTGATTATTGGCAAGCACATTTTCCAGTCTGGTTGTCTGGCTTGATAATGCTTTGAGCTGTTCTTGGGCGCGATCAATAACGGCTAGCCTTTCATTCAGATTACCAAGCTTGAGGCTGGTTGTTTCCGCTTGCTGGCGTAAGGTTTCATTAAGGGTTTTCTGATGCTGCTGCAGATTATTCATCATGCTGTTCTGCAAAGCGCTGGTGGTCTGGGTGATGGCATCAAGCTGGCCTTTCAGTTCGGCCAAGCCGGACTGATCTGCCGCATCTGTTGTGCCTTTGCCGCGTTGAAACATGAAAACAATGCCGGCACCAATACAAAGCCCGAAAAGAAGAATGAGAATTGTATTGCTATCCATTATTTATCTCTGGCCTTCTTTGTTGTATTAAAGATTCTTTATGACCAAATGGTTTCTAATGACCATTTTGCCTTGACCTAGCATGGCGGTTCTTCTACCCCATTGGCAAGAACATTTATCTATCTGGAGTAAGATAATGACGATAAGACCACTTTCATTCCTGCCCGCCCCTGTCTTGCGGAAAGTGGCGGAACCGGTCGAAAGCGTTAATGATGACATCAGGCAGTTGATGGAAGATATGCTGGAAACCATGCGCCATGAACACGGGCTAGGGCTAGCCGCGCCGCAAATTGGCTTATCTGTTCGGGTAATTGTCATGGATTGCAGTGATGAAGATGCCAAGGAACCAGTTATCTGGAAAATGGCAAATCCTGAAATTATCTCATCATCCGAAGATACAGCCAGCATGGAAGAAGGCTGTCTGTCTATTCCCGGTTATCGCGGGGAGGTAACACGTCCGGCTGAAGTTGAAGTCAAATATCTTGATGAAACCGGCACCGAGAATATCATGAAGGCAGATGGATTACTGGCGGCATGTGTTCAGCATGAAATTGATCACCTGAACGGTAAATTATTCATTGATTATCTGTCACGCGCCAAACGTGATCTGATAATCCGTAAAATGACAAAGGACGCGCGCCTTGACCGTAGCGAATAAAACTAGTGAGGCACCGCGAATAGTCTTTATGGGATCACCTGATTTTGCCGCCCCATCGCTTCGGCTGCTAGCAGAAGAATATAACATTATAGCTGTTTACAGCCAGCCCCCACGCCCAAAAGGCCGCGGCATGCACCTAGCCCCGCAACCGGTGCATCAAGTGGCTGATGAATATGGCATACCAGTACGCACCCCTGATCGTTTTGATCAATCAGCCATTGATGATCTGGCCAGGCTTTCACCAGACCTGCTAGTTGTGGTGGCTTATGGCCTGATTCTACCTGAAGCGGTATTAGCTATCCCGCGTCTTGGGGCGATAAATGGTCATGCTTCGTTGTTACCGCGCTGGCGTGGTGCCGCGCCCATCCATTTTGCTATAGCGGCAGGGGATAAAGAAACCGGTGTTTCCATCATGATGATGGAAAAAGGGCTAGATACTGGTGCTGTTATACTGGAACGACGGATTGAAATTGCCGCCGATGATACCACGGGTATCTTGCATGATAAGTTAGCTGACCTGACCGCAACAGCATTAGCAGAAGCCATTCCCATGTTGATCAATGGTAGTGCTACATTTACCCCTCAAGATCATACCCGCGCCAGTTATGCCCATAAAATCACAGATACCATGACCGCATTGGATTTCAACGATACTACTGGCCAGATTCTTAATAAAATCAGGGCATTTTCACCCTGGCCAGCGGCATGGATCACCATTATCCATGATGGTAAGACACGTCGCATTAATGTGCTTGCCGCCAATGCCGCCAAAGGCAATGATGCGGCGGATAAAGCTGCTGGCACTATTCTGGGCAAGGGCATGGAGGGCGGCATCGTTATTGCCACAGCCGACGGCGCCATAGAATTAACCTGTCTAAAACCTGCTGGTAAGGCCATGATGTCCGGCCGCGATTATCTGAACGGGAATCCTATGCCTGATCACATTATCACCCCGATAGATAAAGAGTAGCCACATGCCACGTTTTTTCATCACCATTGAATATGATGGAAGCGATTTTGTCGGCTGGCAACGGCAGGAAAATGGTGAAAGTATTCAAGCATCACTGGAACATGCCGCCAGTGCTATTCTAGGGCATCGCCAAGATATCCCCATTTATGGTGCTGGCAGAACCGATACTGGTGTTCATGCCCTTGGTCAGGTGGCACATTGTGATCTGCCAGACAGATTTACCGAATACCAGTTGCCCCTCGCGCTCAACGCATATCTGCCAGCTTCTATTCGTGTTATCAGGGCGGATAGGGTTAGTGATGACGCACATGCCCGGTTTGACGCCACTATCCGGCGATATCGCTATCGGATACATACCCGCCGCATTCCATCACCACTACTATCAGGTCGCGTATGGCATTTTGGTCAGAATTTGCATGTTTCGGCCATGCATGAAGCCGCACAATTGCTAGTTGGCAAGCATGATTTTACCAGTTTCCGAGCTACCCACTGTCAGGCCACCAGTCCAGTTAGAACCATTGATCAGATCAATGTCACAGCAAATGGGCATGAGGTATGGATATCAGTATCAGCACGGTCATTTCTGCATCATCAGGTGCGGAATATAACAGGTTCACTTGTCCTTGTCGGGCAAGGCCGTTGGACAGATCACGATCTGGGTAAGGCACTGGACATGCGCCAGCGATCAGCGGCAGGGCAAACCGCCCCAGCCGAAGGATTATATCTAACAGAGGTTGTATATCCGTATCTTGACCCGCAACCCACGGCCGACAGAGAGGTTTAGCCGATAGGTGTCTGCGACATGGCCATCATGACATAGGCCATTAAATGCACCACAATCAGCAAAGCAAGCATAAGCAACCCTGTCCAGCCACTAGATTTCAGGCTTTGACTTGCTCCACGCCAGAACGCCCATAACATCCAGAACGTGATTGGGGTTAAAACCAGCAATAGATTCTGCGCTGGCATATTTGAAAAAAATAATACAATTACCAGTACCAGCAATTCCCTGAAGTTATTAATCCAGGTCATTGTAATAATGAAAGCCGGGAAGCGTTGCTGAAGGCCTAGCCATGAAAGCGCGTAAAAACTGATCACCGGATACAACATGACAATCACCAAAGTAATCACCATGAATGATAACAGATTGACCATGCTTCCCCATATGCCAAGCATCGGTATGCCAATGATAAGTGAAATGAGCCAGCTTGCCCAAAGAGCATCCCAGACCGCGGGCGCATCTTGTGGATGGGCATTGGTATCGCCAGCTGTTATCTGACCGGTAGCAACGCGAAAGCCATAGATGAGGCCTGAAATAATAGCGCTGAAACCGGGAGGGGGAGGAAGCATCGGCTATGCACTCACATCAAAATATGCGGTGAGGATCTGCTGATAGATTGCTGTTAATCTGGTAAGGTCAGATAAAGATACAGATTCATCTATTTTATGCATCGTCTTACCGACAAGACCGAATTCAAGCACCTCGGTAAATGGCGCGAAAAATCGGGCATCAGATGTTCCACCAGAAGTGGATAATTCCGGCATTTTCCCCGTCACCCCCTGAATAGCATCAGCAACCAGATCAGTGAAATGACCTTTAGGGGTAACAAATGGTTCGGCCGATAGCCGGAATTCAGCCGTATAGGCGCCGCCGACGCTATCAAAATGATCACGCAACATCTGTTCCAGTCCTCCCGCCGTTTGCGCCGTTCCAAAGCGGATATTGAATGTGGCATGGGTTGTTGCCGGTATCACATTATTAGCAGGATTGCCGGTATCAATGCTGGTAATAGCAACGGTTGACGGATCAAACATATCGTTGCCTTCATCCAGCACGCCGCTTTCAAGTGGGGCCAGCATTTTCAGCAATCGGTGAATAGGATTATCTGCCAGCTGCGGATAGGCAACATGCCCCTGCTCACCATGAACCGTTAGCGAACAGGTTAGCGAACCCCGCCGCCCATGCTTAATCACGTCACCTAGCTGATCAGGATTGGTCGGCTCACCAACCAGCACAGCATCTGGCATCTGGCCTGTATCATTCAGCCAGTCTACCACCGGCTTAGTCCCGTAAATAGCAGGGCCTTCTTCATCACAGGTAATCAGCATGCTGATACTACCGGAAAAATCGGCATGCTGATCCAGCCATCCGGATAAAGCGGCGGCAAAACAGGCAATAGCCCCTTTCATATCAACAGCACCACGGCCGATAATGTGATCATTAACAATCTTGGCGGCGAAAGGATCGGTCTGCCATGCATCCACCGCACCAGTCGGGACGACATCACTATGTCCGGCAAAACAGAAATGCGGGGCTTGATTACCGCGTCTGGCAAACAGATTATCCACCTTGTCCTTGCCTTCACCAAATGGAAGGCGGGTTACGTTAAACCCATATCCGGTCAGATATTTTTCCAGCAGATCAAGTGTTCCGGCTTCGTCAGGGGTTACCGATGGGCACTGGATAAGCTGTCTTGCCAGATCATGTTCAGCTAGTAAAGCATCCGTCATAGGGCATTAGTCTCTAAGCAGCTCATTGATTGACGTCTTTGACCGGGTTCGTTCATCAACCTGTTTGATAATAACAGCACAGGCCAGATTAGGCCCCGGCGTTCCATCAGGCAACGCTTTGCCCGGCATAGAGCCCGGCACAACAACCGAATAGGCAGGCACCCTGCCCATAAATACTTCACCTGTTTCACGATGAATAATCTTTGTTGATGCGCCAATAAACACACCCATGGATAACACTGCCCCACGTTCAACCACAACACCTTCCACGACTTCCGATCGCGCGCCAATGAAACAGTCATCTTCAATAATGACAGGGCCTGCCTGCAATGGTTCTAGCACCCCGCCAATACCGGCCCCACCAGACAGATGCACATTCTTACCGATTTGCGCACATGAACCTACCGTAGCCCATGTATCAACCATGGTGCCTTCATCAACAAAAGCACCCAGATTGATAAATCCAGGCATGATCACTACACCCGGGGCCACATACGCCGAATGGCGAACAACACAGCCGGGAACAGCTCGAAACCCTGCCGCACGAAAACGGTCAGCATTCCAGCCAGCAAATTTAGATGGTACCTTATCCCACCATGTAGCCATGCCATGACCGGGATAATCTGTCCCGCTTGGAATCACATCCATATCGTTGAGTCTAAAGCTCAGAAGAACGGCTTTTTTTAGCCACTGATTGACCACCCATTCGCCCTGGGCTTTTTGTTCAGCGACACGGGCAGAACCGTTATCCAGCATGTTCAGAGCCTGCATGACCGCCTCACGAACAGCTCCTTTGGTGCTAGTAGAAACCTGATCACGGTCTTCCCAAGCTTGATTGATAGTAGTTTCAAGATCAGTCATGTCTTCCCTCTCCTTGGTATTTTGTTCCAAAGGCCGTTTAGATATCATGTGCTGGTATAAGATAAAAAATGCTTAAGGTCATTAGCAATATAATGAATATGACTCAAATCATCCATACGGCCTTCCGATGGAACATCTTCATCAGGGTGATCCAGCCAGAGCGTTTTTACCCCCATATCATAGGCAGGTTTCAGATTGATGGCCATATCTTCCACCATGATGGCCGTATTGGGATCAATATCTGCTTTCTGCATAAAATCCGCATATGTTTGTGGTTCCGGTTTTGGCAGGAAATCTGCTGAAAAAATGTCATATGTGAAATCAAAATGATGACGAATACCATAAGCATCCAGAATATTGGCGGCATGGGCCGCCGAACCATTGGTGAAAATGACCTTACGTCCGGATAACGCACCAATGCCTTCATCCAGTTCGGAATCATAACCTAGCGTTGATAAGTCGATATCATGCACAAAATCCATAAAGTGATGCGGGTCTGTGCCATGTTCTACCATCAGGCCTTTCATCGTTGTCCGGTGCCGCAGAAATAAATCTCTCTGCATGGCTCTGGCGGCGTCACGTTCCAGCGCAAAATGGTGCTGAATATAATCCGTCATGCGATGCCGTACCTGATCAAACAGACGTGATGCCGCTGGGTAAATGGTGTTATCAAGATCAAAAATCCATGTTTTGATCCCGTCGATAGAAATGGGGGTTGTGTCTATATGTGCCATAATAACTCTAACTACTGATCCAATAAATATAAGGGGAATTTAATCCGGTATGATAATCGTGCCAATTCCGTGTTCGGTAAATAATTCCACCAGAACGGCATGGGCTTCTCTGCCATCCAGAATAACGGCAGCTTCGGCACCACCTTTTACGGCTTCTATGCATGTATTGACCTTTGGGATCATGCCACCGCTAATTGTGCCGTTTTCAATCAGCATATTGGCCTGACTAATGGTAATCCGCGGAATAACCTGTCCATCTTTATCCATGACGCCGGGAACATCACTAAGCAATAAAAGTCTGGTGGCCTGCATCGCCGCAGAAATTGCGCCACTGGCCGTATCTGCGTTGATATTATATGTTTCTCCATCCGTCCCACGCGCAACAGGCGCAATCACAGGGATCAGATCAGATGCAATAAGAGCATTGATAACTGAGATATCTATATGCGCAGGCTCACCCACAAAACCCAGATCAACCGTTTCGACTCCATCTTCGGTTTTGTTTTCACCCAGCAGTTTTTTTGCGATGATAAGATCAGCATCCTTTCCGGAAATGCCAACACCTTTGGCACCGGCATCATTTATCGCGGCAACAAGTGATTTGTTAATAGCACCGCTAAGCACCATTTCCACCACCGATACCGTATCAGCATCAGTTACCCGCAAGCCGTTAATAAAATCACTTGTGATATTTAGTTTATCAAGCATGGCGCCAATTTGCGGCCCCCCACCATGCACGACAACAGGCTTTGCCCCGACCTGACGCAACAGCACCATATCTTGGGCAAAATTGCGAATATAGGTAACATCGCCCATGGCATGGCCACCAAATTTCACCACCACGGCATGACCAGAATAGCGCCGCATATAGGGCAAAGCTTCTGCCAGTATGCCAGCCTTGGCCAGCCATTCCATGCGATTAGATTGTGTAATGCTTTCCATCATCTGTATCCTTAAGAATATTCAATGCCCGAATTCAAAACAAAGTGCAAGTATCCGCCCCGATTTGCCAACCCTAATCAGTCGTCAATCAAACTGAATATATGGCCACGCAATTCATCAATGCCGATGCCTTTTTCAGCTGAGGTCACAAATATCCCCGGCCATGCCGCCACATGCTTTGCTGCCTCGGCCAGGGTATTTGCCATGACTGTTTCTTTTTCGGTCGCATTTAATTTATCGATTTTTGTCAGGACAACCGCCCATGATACCGCCGACTGATCAAAAATTGTCATGATCTCTCTATCTTTGTCACCTATGCCACGGCGACTATCAATCAACAGCATCACCCGTTTCAGGGTTGTCCTGCCTTTAAGAAAATCCAGCGTTAGCCCTGTCCACGCCTTGATATCGGTTTTTGACGCTTTGGCATATCCATATCCGGGCAGATCAACCAGACATAGGCGTCCGGCACAATCAAAAAAATTCAGCTGGCGTGTTCGTCCCGGTGTCTGTGACGTTCGCGCCAATGACTTCTGATTGGTGATGGCATTAATGAGAGAGGATTTTCCAACATTTGATCGGCCAGCAAACGCAACTTCAGGCAAATGCGTCGGCGGCAACTGATCTTCGGTCATTGCGCCAGCGATAAACTGGCATGGGCGCAGAAACAGCTTTCGGCCTTGCTCGATATGGGCAAGTTCATCCTCATCTGTTTCTGCCATCAATGGTTATCCTCTTGCCTGTTTTTCCAGCCGAACACCGCGCATGATATACCATTGCTGGGCGATAGTCAGAATGTTGTTCCATGTCCAGTAAACAACCAGTCCGGCAGGGAATGTTGCCAGCAGAAAAGTAAACATAACAGGCATATATTTAAATATTTTCGCCTGAACCGGATCAGGTGGCGGTGGGTTAAGGGACATCTGAATATACATGGTCACACCCATTAAAATTGGCCATATCCCAATGTTTAATATCGCTGGTGCAAATGCCGTATCATAGGGCAGAAGCCCGAACAGGTTAATAATGGATGTGGGATCAACTGCTGACAAGTCTGTCACCCAGCCAAAGAATGGCGCATGTCGCATTTCAATCGTGACATAAAGCACTTTATAGAGGGCAAAAAATACCGGAATTTGCAGAAGAATTGGCAAACAGCCCGAAGCAGGATTAACCTTTTCCTTGCGGTAAAGGGCCATCATCTCCTGCTGCTGGCGTTGGCGATCATCACCAAATCTTTCCCGCAAGTCTTTGACCTGGGGTGCCAGTTCGCGCATTTTTGCCATGGATTTGTAAGACCGGTTAGCCAGTGGGAAAAACAGCAACTTAATGAATATGGTCAGGATGATAATGGCAACCCCGAAATTATTTACATATTCATTAAGCCAGACGATAACAATCAGCATGGGCTTTGCCAGAAACTCAAACCAGCCCCAATCAATCGCATTCGTAAAACGTGGGATTGATTTACTATCCTGATAATTATTCAGAACCGTATATTTCTTTGGCCCCAGAAACAGATCAACATTCCAGCTTACGCTTTCACCCTGAGATAATTGAACCGGTTTCTGAATACTGGACACATCAATGGGCTGACCATTGCCTTCATACAGATTGCCTGTTTCAATCTGATCAATGTCTTCTCGCGTCTGGTTATCCAGTTGTAGGCGGATAGTTTCAAAATTTGGCGCCTCAACAGGCCGCATCACATAATCACTTTGTTGATCTGTTGATGGAATGATGGCGGTGAGCCAGTTTTTATCAGAAACACCAATCCAGCTGGATGTTTCGCTATCGGTACAGAACCGGTCATCATTAGCACAGCTGATAGGAGATGCTACATCTTCGAAATCAAGGAAAACATTACCACTGTCGCTGTTGAAATACCCCATGGGGCCAGCATAGGAAATCCATTCAGAATATCCCGGCCGCTGGCGCAATATCCGCGTGGATGATCCTAATTGCTTAACGTTATCTGATGCATTTTCAACCGAACTTTCAATGCTGATCATATAGGCATCATCAATGCTATATATCAATTTATAGGTGACCCCATCTTCTGCATAGCTAAGCGTCACGGGTGTATCAGGGGTAAGCACCTTGCCATCAGCCTGCCAGATAGCCGTACGGTCAACAGCGCGGTTATAGCCCGTATCGGTGACGCTGGTAAAATAGGCTTCGGCAAAATAAGCATTTTCCGTCCCGGTGCGGCGCAACAAACTGACATCATTGGATGATGGATCATTTTCCACCTTGAATGATTTGAGCCTGAGATCATCTATCCGGCCGCCAGCAAGTGAGATTGATCCCACTACCTGACTATTTTCAATCATAATCCGTGGCGCATTGATGATATCAACAATGGCTTTCGTGCTTTGCATGACTTCAGGATTGACACTTGGAACAGGTGAACCATCAACCGTCCCGTTCTGGGCAGCGTTCTGGGCAGCGATCTGCTCTGCCGTAGGGGGTGGTGGCGTGAAATATAACTGATACAGGACAAGGATCAGCATGGACAAAGTCACAGCAAGGATAAGATTTTTGTTATCCGTATTCATCAATTACTCCAACGGTTCTGATGATGTATTGCGCGGGGGTACCGGATCATGGCCACCGCCACCCCAGGGGTGACAACGGCCAATGCGCCTGATACCCATCGCACCGCCCGACCATACACCATGGGTGCGGATAGCCTCAATGGTATATTGCGAACAAGTTGGTAAAAAACGACAATCACGGCCTAAAATCGGTGATAAAGTAAAGCGATAGACATAAATGGGCACCAGAACAAGCCACATTAGCCCCCCATTAAGCCCCTTAAGCAGATTTACCCACAGCTTTTTCATACGCCATTCGCTTTCTGCTGATCTGTTTCCATCTGATTCTTGGTCAGATTTCCATCACCGGATCCGGAATAGTCATTATTAGTATCACGGGCATGCAATTTTATCAGGGCTTTGTTCAGGCTTTCAACCAGTTCAGACCATTCCAGATGATTGGTATTGTATCGGGCAATAAGCACATAATCATGCCCCGGACGACTCTGGCTGGTTAATACCATATCAGCAACGGCGCGCAATCGCCTCTTGGCACGATTCCGGGCAACAGCATTACCAATTTTTTTGCTTGCAGTGATACCAAGTCGCGCGGCGGCATTATCCCCACGGTTACGCATCTGAATCACTAAACCGGGCATAGCCTGATAACGCCCGTGGGTTGAGGCAAGAACAAAATCACGACGTTTGGGGATAGTGTCTAGCCCCGTCATCAAAAGCATCAGGCGCTAAGGCGCTTGCGTCCCTTGCTACGACGGGCACTGATCACGCGACGGCCACCAACTGTTGCCATCCGTGAGCGAAACCCATGACGCCGTTTGCGAACCAGATTGCTAGGCTGAAAAGTCCGTTTCATGACGGCCACTCCAATTTATGTGTTAAAAGTAACGGGGTTTTAGACAACTTTCCCCCTAAAGTCAATCAAACATAGCAAAAAATCATGCTAAGGATACCACTTTACATCCGGTTATCCTGCACAGATTACAAAACAGTAATATTTGTATATGCTAATATGTTACGGCAGGCTTACTTGCCATCACGTTAATGAATGGCGGATGTTTCTATGAATAGGTTATCACTTCGGCTAGTTGTTATCATGACGGTTATCATTCTGTTGGCAGAAATGGTAATCCTTATTCCGTCGCTATCGCGGTTTCATCATAATGAAATGCTAATCGAAGCCAGACGCCAGCTCTATTTGCATCAGGTGGCTATTCTCCACGGAAATCAGGATTTTGCCAATGAGATTAGTCCAAAAGAGGGTAAACCACGGATCACGCTGACGGCAAAAACCGGCCAGGCGATACCTGCCTATTACAATGCTGAAAATCCTTCACCCATGCCACCCTATCAGGAAAGTCAGAGTATTGGCGTGGCCATATCCGGATTGATGGGATGGCAGAAACAACCCTATGCCATGGCATTCACTTTAGAGGAACTCTGTTCCGATGATGAAGATTTAATTAAGCTAGGGGGAAATATAGCCGAGATTGGCACCATAACATTAATTGCCCCTGCCAATATGATCACCGCACCAATACGCGCCTATTTTGGCCGCATTACCATATTGGTGCTGGTGCTGGTTCTTCTGGTCAGTCTTCCTTTCAGCCTTATTGTCGAATGGCGGGTGATAAAACCACTTCGGCGGTTAATCGAAAGCATTACCGGTTTCGCCAAATCACCATTTGATAAAGCACCAGAATGGAAACATAAGGAAGAAGGTATTATCGACGAAGCTTATAGTGCGTTGGTCAGCTTGCAGCATCGCACGCAATATGAACTGGCTCAGCGCGAAAAAATGGCGGCATTAGGTGAAGCGGTGGCCAAAATCAATCATGATATGCGTAACGTGCTATCCTCAGCGGTTTTGGTTTCTGATAATCTGACCAATAGTAAAGACCCGAAAGTCGCCCGTGCCGCGCCGCTTGTAAATGGTGCCATTGATCGCGCTATTACCCTCTGCCAACAGCTATTAGCCTATATAAACACTCCAGATAATATGAACATTAATCAGATGAGCATGCGGGCACTGATTGATGAATGCCGCCGTCAGCTCAAGCTGGATATTCAATATGATGGCCCCGATGATTTGCGCGTTGACGCTGATCAATTTTTCAGACTGATATTCAACCTTCTGGATAATGCCAAAAAAGCCGGCGCAACTCATATAGAGATTACGGTCTGGCGCACAGGGCGTAGTACTGTTATTGATATTGCCGATAACGGGCCGGGGCTGGATGAAACCACACGCGCTAAGCTGTTCAAACCATTTCAGGGTGGCAGACGGGGCGGTACGGGCCTCGGGCTTTCCATTGCAAGGGATATTGCCTTTGCCCATAATGGTGATTTGCGTTTATCACGCACATCTGAAAATGGAACCGAATTTCGCCTTCGCCTGCCACATCACGTCGTTGAAGCCACCCCTAAAAAACGCTGGTGGCTTTAGCGTGCCCGCTGACCAGCGATAGGCTGTATCGGCTGGGGTTCCATATCCCATGGAAAGAAAATCCATGTATCCTGACTGACTTCGGTCACAAAGGTATCTACCAGCGGCCGGCCAGCCGGTTTGGCATAGGCCGTGGCAAAATGGGCTTTCGGTAGTTGCTGGCGCAGGGCTTTAGCAGTTTCGCCTGTATCAACCAGATCATCCACGATTAGCCAGCCATCGCCATCACCTGCTTCACCAGCCGCTTTAATCATGCTTAATTTGCCCTGTTCCTGTCCATCATAGGACGCAATGCACGCGGTATCAATCAGACGCAAATCCAGCTCTCTTGCTACAATTGCGGCTGGCACCAGACCACCTCGCGTGACGGCAACAATCCCTTTAAATGGCTTCATATCGAGCAGACGCCATGCCAGTGCTTTTGATGTCCGGTGTAATTCTTCCCAGGATACAGGAAATGATTTTTCCGGCGGCAATCTATCCATCTGCTTTGCTCCTCGATACTGGCAGGTTTTCAATCAGATGACTTTACTTAATCTTAATGCAATTGTCACGATAGCTTTCTGCCTTGCGGTATCCGTAAAGTCATATGAAACCGTGAACCCTTTTGCCATAGCTGTAAATGATGCTGTTTCATGAACATTTCTGATATCATAGGGGCTTGCCATATGTGGAAAAACCTTTTATGTAAAGCCTCACGCGCCCGTAGCTCAGCTGGATAGAGCATTTGACTACGAATCAAAAGGTCGGGAGTTCGAATCTTCCCGGGCGCGCCATTTACAAAGTATCAAGGTCCGAGTTTCGAGGCTCAAGTGACTGTTTCCA
>JBMYKD010000017.1:0-40010 GCA_049595035.1 Puniceispirillales bacterium (SeqCode)
AAAAATCGAGCTCTTCCGCCCCTTCTGGAAGCCGCGCCTTGATCTTAAAATCTGACGACCAAAAAAACGGCCATCATTACCGCAAATCAGTCCCTTCGATTAATTGTGAAACTAACCATTACCAATGCAGAAGTTTCAACCATCCAAGTTAAGTTGAGGAATGAATCTTCAAATTAGAGAATTAACGTTCAAGTAACGGAGGTTGCGCGCCCCCGCAACC
Organism: Puniceispirillales bacterium (SeqCode); assembly: GCA_049595035.1. Taxonomy (GTDB): domain Bacteria; phylum Pseudomonadota; class Alphaproteobacteria; order Puniceispirillales; family UBA1172; genus UBA12202. Next base: position 221 of record JBMYKD010000017.1, read on the forward strand.
AATAATATCCTACCAAAACCGCTATCTGATGGGATGGCGGTTTTTTTAACTTCCTTAATCTTGAATTAAAAAAAATCATCTAAAGGCATAGATAAGCTTTTTAGAACTATCAATCTACTGGACAAGATATAATATTTAACTGAAGGTAGATAATTAAAAGTGTATTTTAATATGGGAGTGAATGATGAATTTAAAAAAACATATTATTGGTTTTGTTGCATTAATAACCGTTTCCTTCGGTTTAATGGCGCAGTCGTCAGCCAAAGAAAGTGTAAACGTAGGTATTTGTGTTTCTTGGCCTGGTTACGCAATGTTTGAAGTTGTGAAACAGAAAAACCTCGCGCCTGACTATAATCTTAATCTAACAATCTTTGAGGATCCAATTGGCGGCCATTCAGCTTTAGCTGCAGGGCAGATTGATATTTATCTTTGCACAGGAGATTATACGCCATTAACAATTGATAGTAACACACCAGTAGCAAATGTTGCTTTTTTAAATCCATCATATGGTGTTGACCACATTATTCTTTCACCAGAAGAGAATGTGAATGCGCTTAAAGGTAAAAAAGTATCCGCGCCTCAAGCCTATATTGGTCATCTTTTGATGGGATTATTCTTAGATAAAAACGGCATTTCGCCCGATGATGTTGAGTGGGTTAATCTAAATGCTGATGAGGCCGTAGGCCCAATGATGTCTGGTGATTTGGCAGCAGCCTACATGTATGAGCCATGGATCAGCAATGTTATTGAAAATCGACCCGGTACAAGGAGTGCAATTGATACAGCAGACGCAGATATGTTGAAAACTGGCATCTTTATGGATGTCATGTACATGAACACAGATTTCATCAAAAATCGTAGATCAGTGGCTGTTGATATGCTCAAAGCGCGCTGGGATGCGGTTCAGTATTGGCATGATAACACCAAAGAAGTTAACCAGCTATTTGCTGATTATCTGCAATGGCCTGCTGAAGATATCGGTTATGTAATCGGAACAAACGGCAAGTACTTTGAAGGCGGCATATATATGTATGATTTTGATGAATCTGCTCGTGCTTGTGGTGTTCTTGATGGTGATCCACCGTTTGGATTGCCTAATGGTTCCATGGCTGATGTGGTCTCATTAACAAATGAGTGGTGGATCAAACTTGGCCTGATGAGCAATAGTCATGATGCTACAAAAGGAATTGATTGTAGCCTGATGGCCGATTTGGTTGATCAGGGATACAGACAGTCTATTTCTGCCAGATAGTCAAAATAATTTAGCAGACAGGTTTATGCCTGTCTGCTGATGCTATTTTTATCAATCAAAGCATTCTGTAAAATGACAACCCGAAAAAAACTTCTGGAAATCAGAAAACCGATATCTCGGCTAACAAGCATTTATTTAGGAATATCCATCTGGATTATTTTTTTTGGGGCTTGGCAATTAGCCTCCAGTCTCGGATGGGTAAATGCGCTTCTCGTACCGGGGCCGCTAGATGTGATCGAAGCGTTGAGAGAATTAATTTTTGAACGCGGATTTGTTAGCGATATTTTAGACAGTATTTGGCGTGTTGTTATTAGTTTTCTTCTTGCAACCACTGTGGCAGTTCCACTGGGAATAATGATGGGTTCATTTCATGCCCTTGAATCATTTTTTAATCCCTTTGTTTCAGCTTGGCGGTACTTACCCGCCCCTTCGTTTATTCCTGTTCTTTTAATGTGGTTTGGCACTGGTGAAACCCCAAAACTGGCATTGCTATTTATTGGTGTTGTGTTCTTTTTGATAACGATGGTAATGGATTACACAAAAAAAATCCGTGTTGAATTATTGGAAACCGCTGAAACCTTAGGTGCTAACAGAAATCAATTGGTCAGGACGGTAATTATTCCGGCGGTGCTTCCTGATATCTTCATTGCTATGCGCCAGATGCTAGCTGTGACATGGACATATTTAGTTATCGCCGAAATTGTCGCCTCAACGACAGGTATCGGTGCCATGATGATGCGGGCAAGACGCTTTTTGCATACGGATGAGATTATGGCAGGTATTATGATTATTGGTGCTTTGGGTTTGCTGTTTGATCTGTTTTTCCGTTACCTCCACCGCAAGCTTTTTGCCTATCTTTACTAGGGTATTGCTATGCTTGTATTAAGGAAATCAATACTATGACGCCAACAACCAAAGATGCCCCTATTCTGCGGGTTGAGAGGCTTCAAAAGGTTTTTAATCCACACTCACCTGAGCCAGTTGAAGCGGTTAAAGATGTTAGTTTTCAGGTGCGCCCGAATGAATTAACGGTATTGCTAGGGCCGTCAGGATGTGGAAAATCAACGGTTCTTCGCATGATCGCGGGGCTGGAATTACCGAGTTCTGGCAAAATCATTCATAGTGATCAGATTGTTGACGGCCCGGCGCGAACAAGAGGCATGGTATTTCAAAGCTATACTTCTTTTGAATGGCTGACCGTTGCAAAAAATATTGAATATGGAATGAAGCTTAACGCAGTAGAACCCACCATCCGAAAAGAGCGAGTGGAACATTATCTTGAACTAGTAGGCCTTGCTGATTTCAGGAACGCCTATCCAAAACAATTATCTGGTGGCATGAAGCAACGTGTGGCCATTGCCCGAACACTTGCTAATGAGCCAGAGTTGCTTTTGATGGATGAACCTTTTGGCGCCCTCGATGCGGAAACACGTTGGAATATGCAAGAGTTGCTGATTTCCTTAGCGGAATCAACACAAACAACCATCATCTTGGTCACGCATGATTTGGGTGAAGCATTATTCTTAGGAGATAGAATCATTTTCTTTTCCAACAGGCCAGCAACTATCATCAGTGATATGCCTGTTGCTTTCAAAAAAACAAAAAGATTCGCCCGAAAAGAAGATCTATTGACAGAGGCAGATTACAAGGCCGCTGAACAAGAATTAATGCGATTGATGCGATCACAATCAAACCTCTCATCAGTCCAAGATGATAGGGGAGGCAGGTAATGGTGGCAGAATTAGATTTCAGTAATAAGTCAGTTGTCATCACAGGCGCATCAAGAGGTATAGGCTTTGGTGTTGCCGAGGCTTTCGCCAGCCATGGTGCAGATTTGCATCTTATATCTAGTGGAAGAACGATACATGAGGCTGGAGCAAAACTAACAAATATGACAGAGGCCTCTGTTAAAACCTATCAATGTGATATTAGCGACAAGCATAAAGTGGTTGAGGTTTTATCCGAAATAGAAACCATAGATGTGCTGATTAATAATGCCGGATTAGAACGGCCAACACCGATAAACAACCCTGACCCTCAAGTGATTGACGATTTTGAACGCATCATCAACATTAATATTCTGGGCACATTTTATGTTACCCGCGCAGCGGTTACAAAAATGTCTGCGGGGGGAAGCATTATTATCACTTCCTCTATCTGGGGGAAAACAGCGGTATCAGAGTTCAGCGCCTATTGTTCATCCAAACACGCCAATATTGGCTTTATGCGTTCCCTTTCAAAAGAGCTAGGCCCAGAAGGCATAAGGGTTAATGCCGTTTGCCCAGGCTGGGTTGAAACAGAGGCCGCGATGAAATCACTGGCTTGGATGTCGCACAAAACAAAAATATCAGAACCAGAATTACTTGATGAGATAGTTGGCTCTCAATCACTGACTGGTTTGATGCAACCATCTGATGTGAGTCAGCTATATTTATATTTGGCCTCTTCGCTTTCTTCTAATATTACGGGTCAAGCTATTAATGTTGATCGTGGTGAGGTGTTAGGATGAACATCTCTCTTGCCGGCAAAACAGCGTTAGTAACAGGGGCGTCACGCGGTATTGGCAGGGCCATAGCCATAGCCATGGCAGAGGCTGGGGCGAATATCATCTTTACCTATAACCATTCGGCAAAGGATGCGGAAGTGACGGCCGCCGCCATCGCGGCGCACGGCCAGAAAGCCCTAGCAAAAAAAGTGGATATCTCAGATGAAACGGCGATCACTTCCCTTTTTAAAGGGTTTGATGAAAGTAATATCGCGATTGATATTCTGATCAATAACGCTGGCATTATTATGGAAAAATCAACGGTGGAGTCATCCGCTTCTGATTTTGATCATCTGATAGGGATCAATTTGCGCGGCACTTTCCTTGCCGGGCGCGAGGCACTCAAGCGAATGCTTATGCATGGGCGAGCTGGCAGGATCATTAATATCAGTTCTGATCTAGGGTTTCTTGGGCGCGAGAGTTTTGCGTTATATGCGGCATCAAAAGGTGCCATTAATGCGCTAACAAAATCATGGGCACTTGAATATGCACCACATATTCTTGTGAATGCTATCGCTCCAGGCCCAGTTGATACAGATATGCTGGATGTTAACAATATGACACCAGAATGGCGCGAAAAAGAAGAACAGATTCCTATGGAAAGAATTGGTCAGCCAGAAGAAATTTCTGGAATGGCGGTCTATTTGGCAAGTGAATATTCTAGTTTTGTCACGGGTCAGATTTTTGGGATAAATGGCGGCAGTGTCATGCCTTAATGGGAGGAACGATAATGATCAAAAACCCTATTCCTTGGCCTAATGGTGCGCGTTGTGCCTGTGTTATTTCGTTTGATATGGACGCTGATAGTTTGATACATATTGCGCGTCCTGATGATTCCCATGATCGTCCCTATCCGATTAGCATGGGGCGTTATGGGCCAACAGTAGCGATACCGCGTATTCTGGATACTTATCAAAGGTTGGGGCTTAAGCAGTCCTTTTTCATTCCGGGTTGGTGCATGGAAAATTATCCAGAAGCGGTAGATGCTATTCTCAAAGGTGGTCATGAAATTGGTCACCATGGGTATATGCATGAGGACCCAATTGATGACCCTAATCAGCGTGAATGGTTTGAACGTGCGCTAGATGTTCACATTAAAATGTGTGGAAAAGCCCCTGTGGGATATAGGGCGCCAGTTTATAGCATTAATCAGGAAGTGATCGATTTGTTGGTAGAGCATGGCTTTCGCTATGATAGCTCTATGATGGCTGATGATATCCCGTATCACATTAAAACTGCCAAAGGACGTCTGTGGGAAATGCCTGTCCATTGGGGTGTGGATGATTGGCCACCTTTCGCGCATTATTCTGAAATCGGGTATATGATGCCAGTCCGGTCACCATCCTCTGGCTTGTCAGGTTTTTGGGAAGAGTTTGACGCCGCTTATGAAGCGGGAGGCTTTTTTATGCTCATCGCCCATCCCTTTCTAACAGGGCGATTAGCGAGATGGAAAAAAGTTGAAGAATGGCTTGAACAGACACTAAAAGAAAAAAATGTTTGGTTTGCTAGCCTTGAAGATATTGTCGACCATCTTGACCATATCACAGCTTCAGGTGGATATATGCCTAGGCAAGAAAACTTACCGTATTTTGATGGGCCAGTTTTAAAGTGACTAATTTGATAAAAATCTAATTAATTAAATACTAGTTATAAAAGTGTGGCACGAAGAAAATCCTGCTTTGCGTAACTGTGATGACCCTACACAACCGCAAAATTAAGGTGCAAGTAACGGCGGTTGCGCGCCCCCGGCAACCAATAATACCCTATGGAGCCACTATCTGATGAGATGGCGGCTTTTTTATTTCCTGAATTATTGCTGCTTTTTGTTAATGCGAAATTTCAAAGAGGGCAATCAATATACTCAACCTGACTCATGCTAATTCAGCATAATCTTACCTGCAACCTTGCCTGCACCTAGTTGCAAGAACAGCGGATAGGAATGTTTCGGGGTTCCTGAGGCTGTTTGATGATATAGTCAGCAATTTGGCAAGGGGGTAGGTGCTTTGATTAGCTCCGTTCATCTCAATTTAACTGCCTAACATTGTTCTGGCATACCAATTGGCAAATGAAGCAACATTGGCTTCAAGGTTAGGTGAAAACCGTCCCTGTTTTGCAAAGGGTGAATTCAATCCGATCTGCTGGTTTTCAAGCGCTGGAATATCTTCGGCAATTGCGGCATCAAGGCGAATATAATATTGCTCAGCAATCTTATCGAAATTGTCATGCTCAATAGTTTGCTTTTCAAAGCATGCGGTCTGGGTGATGCGACTTCGACTTGCTGAAATTGGGTGGGCTTCGTAAAACCAGATGGCATCTCTACCTGCAGCAAAGGTCATGTTGGGGAAAATCCAAGTGTAACGGACGCCATTTTTTACTGATGGATCAAGATTGGCCATTTCCGGCAACGCAAACGCCTGTTGATCTTCAAGCAAACCACCGGTTCCCTCAGTCTGGCCGAACTGGCTAGCATATTCACCTGTTACCTCATCGCGGGGATTAGGCGGATTATAGAGAGAATCTACGGTATTAGGATGCACGAATGGCAAATGATAATATTCATTGAATACGTCGATAAAGGCCTTCCAATTGCAATTAATTTCGAAACTTCGTCGCCTCATCGGCACCAGCGTATCCATTGGCCAGGGGGCATGGAGTTCAGTAAAATCACCTAATTGGGTTTCGGCTGATGGTGCATTATTGTCGAGGCAGACAAAACCAAGCCCTGCAATTTCTGCCGCTCTGAATTCTATCAACCCATATTGTGACCGGTCAAAATCCGGTATTTCCTCAATCCTCGGAACTCCGGCTAGGGTTCCATCCAATTTGTAAGCCCATGAGTGGAACGGGCAACGGATACCGGAACACCGCCCTTCACCTTCTAAAAGCCGCGCGCCACGATGACGACATGAGTTAGCATAGGCACGAAGCGCGCCCTGTTTGTCGCGTAAAACAATGATTGGCACCCCGCCAATTTCCATTGCTTCATAATCACCAGCTTCCTTGAAACGACCAGCATGACCAATGCCAATCCATTTGCGCCGGAAAATCAAATCTATTTCATGGGCATAATGATCTTCACTTGTGTAGCATTTCGGAGGAATACAAAGAGCCACCTCAGAAGGTGCAATGCAGTTTTCCAGCTCATCAGTAAGCCCAGCAAGAAGGTTTCCGATCTGTCTATTATTTTTGTGGTCGAGCATAATTATATTCCTTTTGAAAAATATACCAAAAACTTTACCCACACCATAGCAACACAAACTCCTGTTCAAAACGATTAATGGTCTTGAACCTAGGTTGAATATTCCAAATTTACGGGATCTAATTGTGGCCTTCCAAGGATAAAATCCGCCGCTCGTGCCGCCATCATCTGAACAGGCGCGTTCAAATTTGCGCTGACAATTTTAGGCATGGCGGCCGCATCAACCACCCTAAGCCCGTCAATCCCGTGAACCCTGAACTCACCATCAGTGACCGCGTTTTCGTCATATCCCATGCGGCAGGTACAACTGGGATGATATGCGGTTTCAATATTAGCCCGTAACATTCCTTCAATATCCTTGACAGACTGGAATTGATCCCCCGGCTTCATTTCGGCTCCTCTGAATTCATCAAAGGCTTGTTGTGAGACGAGGTCTCTTGCCATAGAAACTGCTTCCACCATTTCTTTTAGGTCATAGGGGTCATGCATGTAACGAAAGTTGATCATGGGGTTTGTATAGGGATCAGAAGGGTTCAGTTTTATTTCGCCGGTGCTTTTGGGGCGCATCTGATCGACATTCAGGGAAAACGCTTGCTCTACTTTGATCTTTCCATTCGACATTGTGAACCCAAGGGGGCCAAAGTGATATTGCAGGTTAGGATGGCTGACATCCTTATTGCTTCGGATCAGGCCACCAGCCTCCCAAATGTTTGATCCTGCCATGCCGCCGCCCGTCAGCATCCAGTTGATGCCAGCCTTTAATTTATTAAAGGGGTTGTTGATTGAGTGAAACGGAAGGCGCTTTTTGGATTCAAATTGCAATCGGATTTTGGCGTGATCTTGCAGGTTTTGGCCAACACCGGGCAGATGCATCTGGGGCGTGATGTTGCATTCTTTCAGATGATTTTCAGGGCCAATGCCAGATAGCATTAGTAGCTTTGGCGAATTGATCGCTCCTCCGCATAGGATCACTTCTCTTTCGGCAAAGGCCGTAATCCGCTCCCCACGTTGGGTAAACACCACCCCTTTGGCTTTGTTGCCATTCAGAAGAATATGTTGAGTTTCAGCAGAATCTATGAGGGTAAGGTTTGATCGCGCAAGGGCAGGTTTTAGATGTGCAGTGGCAGCGCTGCATCTTTTGCCATTCATGACGGTACAATCAAGCCGGGCAAGGCCTTCAGGATTAGCACCGTTCAGATCATCAGATCGCCCCTGCCCGGATTCCAGGCCTGCCGCAAGAAAAGCATCATAAAGCGGATCAGGATAATTTGCCTGTTTCACCCCAAGTCTGCCAGTTTTACCCCGCCATTCGGTAGCATCACCCTGATACCGCTCACCTGCTATAAAATAAGGCAGACATTTATTGAAGCCCCATTCTGGTAAGTTAAAGTCATCAGCCCAACCATCATAGTCAAGGCGATGGCCACGCATATAAACCATTGAGTTAATAGAAGATGATCCGCCGACAACCCGTCCCCTTGGGGTGTAAATCGACCGACCCCAAAGCCCGTCTTCATTTGAAGTAAAATAATTCCAGTTAAGCGCGGGATCTCTGAAAACGCGATAAACCCCTGCTGGCATATGGATAAATAGGCTGCGATCCATGGGGCCAGCTTCTAGGATAAGCACTTTGCAGGCGGCATCGGCACTTAATTCATTGGCAAGGACACAGCCGGCTGATCCCGCACCAATGATAATAAAATCATAATCTCTGTTCATCATTAAGTAAGCATATCATAAAGAATTAATCTCGTATCACGATAATTTCCCTCAATTATGGGGGTTAGTAGTGATATTATTCAAGCATCGGGGAATATTTTAGAATTCACCATATCTGAAACCTATTCTATGGGGTGGGCAGACAGATCATCTACCCAAGAACAATTTTTGGAAAATAAAATGAGACGGTCCAGTTCGGCATATCTACAATCTCACTAATACGCAAATCCCCACAGACCGAACATAACATATAGGCATCCAAAGCGGTCATGCCCGTTTCTTTTGTAACTTGATCAACCATGCTTGCGACAGCATCACGCGCGGCTTGAAACAAATCATCACCAATGCCAGTGGTCGCCCAATATCCGTTGCTGTCAAAATGGCGCGTGACAGGTCCCTCGGTTTCAAAACGTGGAAATGGGTATTGGGCATCCTTGACCAAATCAACCTTAATGGCCACATCCATAGGGCTTTCAATCGCTGTCCCACAAATCTCACCATCACCTTGTGCGGCATGAGTGTCGCCTAAGGATAGCAAGCCGCCAGACACTTCGACAGGAAGATATAGCGTTGTGCCAACGGCATTATCGCGAATATCCAGATTGCCTCCAACCCTTCTAGGGGGAACAACCGAATGTAATCCGGGTTCGGCCAGCGCAAGGCCAATAGTACCCACAAAAGGTTTAAGGGGAACTTTCCCCCCGGGGCCATAGAGTGCTGGTTCCATTGAAACCTTATCATATGTCCAGATATGCAGGGCGGCGTCTTGAAACTGATCACTCAGCAAACCAAAGCCAGGGATATTTGCCGTCCACCCCCATCCTGATGGCTTAAAATCAAGAAAGGTAATGGCAACCGCATCCCCTGGTTCAGCACCTTCAATATAGATGGGGCCAGTCACCGGATTAACCTTATCAAAGGAAAGATTACTTAAATCTGCTAAAGTTGAGTTCGGGCCTAATTGCCCACCCGAAGCATCAATAGTGTGAACGTCTATCGTTTGGCCCGGAGAAACAGACAGCACAGGATCAATCGACTGATCCCATCCAAAATGATGATGATGTTGATGAATGGTATGGTTACAAGCCATTTTCTATCTCCTATTTTTTTAAGATAAAGTCTTCAATTTCCCGATCACCCATAATACCCCCGGGACGCAGGGCCATGATAAGAACAATCACTGATCCTAGCACGACCCCAGATAATCCGAGGACTTCTGGGAATTTTAGCCCCAGAACAGTTGGCCCAGTTTCAAGCCAACGCACCCATTCAAGCCCGAAAGAAATTAAGAATGTACCAAGAACAGCCCCGGTCACAGTACGCATTCCACCCAAGATCAGCATCGCAAGAGTTAGGAATACATGGTTAAAATAAAATGGCCGCGCGCTAATTGTGCCAAGATAATAAGAATAGGCAATGCCAGCCACAGCAAGAAGCACACAAGACAACACCCAAGCCAGTAGCCTAAGGCGATAAACATTGACACCCATTGCAGCTGCGCTGATTTCATCATCTGCAGACGCTCTGAGGGCAATCCCCCAGCGGCTTTCTTTAAAGCCGCGTACAACATAGACCATGATCACCGCGATGATGACAGCAGAGGTCAGGGTAAATAGTTGAGGGATGCCAAAGAAAGCCTGATTACCCTTGAAAATATCCGTACGATACAAAAAGAGTGAATGAACAATCACCAGTACAGCCAGAGAGACAATGGTTGCCCCAATACCTGAAAGGCGAACGAGAAAAAGACCAATCAGCAGAGCAATCACAGCGGTAATGGCGACAGCAATTAACCCAGAGGTGACCGGATCAAGAGCAAAGGCATTAAGCCCCCATGGCGCACTGGGAAGAGATATTTTTTTCATTGCAAACGGCGTCACACAAATGGCAGCCGCATAGGCGCCAATGCCCATAAACGCCGAATGGCTAAGATTAGTGATGCGAGCATTCCCCATGAAAACCTGAAGGGCTAAAACAACCATCAGACTCACATACGAACCATAGACAATGCGAAGCCCTAGAAAAGGAATAGGCCATTCCAGGTGAGGAAGCCACCTTTACCCCAATCCGTGACCCTGCCAGCGTAGGCAACGGCGTCCATATACATATGAGCTTTCTAAACGCTGATAATAGCCCCGCCACTTATGATGCGGACCAGCCATTTGGCATGTCCGGTCTCACGGGGGCCTTTGCCGCAGGGGTGCTAAAATATCTTGATGCCATTGTTGCCATCACTGCCCCTTCGGTCATTTCCTACTTAAGACTGACCCCTCATCGCTGGTCAGCGGCGTTTAACAATCTGGGCTTTAGGGATCGGGAAGCTTCACTCCGGATTTGCCCTGTTACCGCCAAAGAGCCTGCGGATATATCAAGACAATATAATATTGAATACCGTGCTGCTGATGCGGCCGCCTGCCCGCATCTTGCCCTAGCCGCTGTTGTGCATGCTGGTTGTCAGGGAATTGAAGAGGGATTACCTGCCCCTAAGCCAACCGAGGAAGACCTGTCACTTTTATCAGCCGCTGATTTATCAAAGCGTGGGTTTGTTCGCTTGCCAGAAACCCTGGAAGAAGCTCTTGATCGCTTTATCGATAACGATACGGTGCGCGGCTGGTTCCCAGACACATTCGCCAGCGTCTATAAAGCGCATAAGGAAAGCGAAATTGCCCATCTTGCCGATATGGATACCGTGGAACGGTGTCAACTATATGAAGCCGTGTATTAGATTAAAATAATTTTAATGAAATCAAAGTGCAGATAACGGCGGTTGTGCGCCCCCGCAACCAAAAACATCTTTAAATATTTTTCATTTCACCTAGAATTCATCCTTGGGTTTTTGGTGTTGCTTGTTAAGCACTTCAGTGTTTCTGATAATTGCATATTCCAGATTTATAAAACAAAAGAATGACAGATGAATAAAGTATTGATCGAAGACAAAATTAATAACCTACCTAGACAAGTTATTCTTGATGGGCCGACAAGAATCAAACGCTTAAATCAATTATCAGATCTGATGGACATTGATCTTTGGATAAAACGCGATGATGAGGCTGGGCCAAGTTTTGGGGGAAATAAATCAAGGCAGTTAGAATATTATTTTGGTGCAGCTATGGCCAAAGGTGCAGATGCTATCCTTGTTACCGGTGCTGTCCAATCTAATTTTGTCAGACTAACCGCGGCTATTGCCGCCACATTAAACATTAAAGCAGTGGTACAGCTTGAAGAACGCGTCGCAAATCCAGACCCGTATTATAGCGAAACGGGCAATGTATTGCTTAATCAGTTAATGGGTGCAGAAATCCATTACTTTCAGAAGGGCACTAGCGAAGACGCGGATGCCTCTCTATATACCTATGCCGATCAGTTGCATAAACAGGGATGGAACCCATATGTAATTGCCCTGTCAGGAAAGACCCCCCCGCTTGGCGCATGTGGTTATTTTCAATGCGCAAAAGAAATTATTGAGCAATCTGACCAAGCCTTTGATTATATTATAGTAGGAACAGGAAGTGGTGCCTCACATTTGGGTTTGACAGCTGGAATGAAATATTACTGCCCGGCCACTAAAGTCATTGGGTCATGTGTGCGCCGGCCTAAATCGGAACAACGCCACAGATTAAACCGTTTGGCGCAACAATTTAATGAATTCGTTGATACCCCTGAATATCTTAAGGAAGAGGATTTCCATATCTGGGATGGTGCCTTTTCTCCGGGCTATGGCAAACTCAGTGATACCGCCGCAGATGCTCTTCATATGATGGCTAGAAAAGAGGGATATATCCTTGATCCGGTTTATACGGCGAAATCCTTTGCTGCTGTTCCGGGGTTGCTAAAAGAAGGCTTTATTCCACCGGGAAGTCGAGTGCTATACATTCATACTGGTGGGTTAGGGGCATTTTTTGCCTATCAGAAAGACCTCATGGCATATTTTAAAGCTAACGCTGAAAAATAGATTGGGCATGCAAATATGATTCTGGCTTCAATCTGTTTTATTGAGGGGCGGTATCATTAACGCGTATCCCTTGTTCTTCCGCTGTTTCCACTCTTTCGCTATACCTATCCACGAGAAAATCGGAATGATCGCGCGTGAGATAGGTGAATTTCACCAATTCTTCCATGACATCCACAACACGATTATAGAAAGAAGATGGTAGCATCCGTCCATCATCGTCAAATTGTTGAAATGCTTTCGGGACAGAGGATTGATTCGGGATTGTGAGGCAACGCATCCATCTGCCAAGGATACGAAGTTGATTCACGGTGTTGAAACTCTGTGATCCACCAGATACCTGCATGACGGCCAATGTTTTACCCTGTGTCGGTCTGACCGAGCCAATAGATAAAGGGATCCAGTCTATTTGTGCCTTCATTATTCCAGTCATAGAACCATGACGTTCCGGGGAACACCATACCATCCCCTCTGACCAGCTCACGATATCTCTGAGCTCTTTGACCTTTGGGTGGGATGCGTCAGCATGGTCATCTGGTAACGGCATCCCAGATGGATTAAAAATTTTTGTTTCTGCCCCATATCGTTGAAGTATTCTGGCGGCTTCTTCAATAAGAAGACGACTATATGAACGTTCGCGAAGAGAGCCATATAGTAAGGCTAATTTCAGAGGTTTATTATTGGATGAGCCAATATGGCTACATTCTATGTTTCTGAAAGCGAAATCTTTAATATTCGGTGTTGTCATGTGGTATCATTTGCCGGTTGAGCAATCCTGATCTTGCGTATGCTATGAATAGCGGGTTTAAAATAATAAGATGATACAATCGCATTAATCATATAGCGAATGGTCGAAGATACGTCATTAAATATTATAGTGCCTTACTGCTGGCCATTTCTTTCATAAACGCTGGAATGTCATAAGAGTTTTAATATGGCCTGATTTAACATATGCACAATTAATGAACGTGGGTTTTTTGGCGCAGTCCAATTTGTTCAAACAGAAAAATAGCAGTGAGAACGACAAAAAAACCGAACCATTCTATCAGGGTGAGCTGTTGCCCAAGAAAGATAAGCGCCAGAAGTGCCGCAAAAAGGGGTTCAATACAAGCTAAGAGTGAAGCGCGTGTGATCCCGATGATGCGCGACCCTTCGAAAAACAATACCCAGCTTAGCACAAAGAAAACCCCATTTGCGCCAATCGCCATAATGCCAATATGGGTCTGGGGGGACTGGAAAGCAAACCCCAAAGGGAGCATCGTCAGCATGAGGATAAGGCCTATTACGCTGATATAAAAATTAAGAACAGCGCCGCCCATTTTAATGGCCAGTTGGCTGGAGGTTTCAATAAAGATAATGAAACTGATTAATCCAATAACGCTGATAAAAATACCATAGAAATTGATATCACCCTGACCGTCATAAATCATAATCCCCAGCCCCAGTAAAACAACAAACATGCAAAGCCAGCGCGACAGGGAAAGTCGTTCACCCCTTCTGAGCCGTGCCAAGATGGCAATTCCAAAAGGGAAACTGTAAAGGATCAACAGAACAAGACCGATATCAATAAACTCTACGGCGTGATAGGTGGTGGCTAGCAAAACCAGCGCAGAGATACCTGTAACCAATAACGCAAAAATCCCCTCACGGGGAATGTGAAATGATGCACCTGATATTTTTCCATAGGGCAGAAGTATAGCCGCGCCGATAATAAAGCGGCTCAAAATAAGAAAATATAATGAAACCCCATGATCGAGCGCCATTTTAGCAGAATTGGGAACAACGGCAAAACACATTGATGAAATGATTATAAGTGAAATACCAATCATCTGTTTTGAGATATGTATCGCCATAAATCCTATCATAGCTCATTTTCAGGGTAAGGTAAGTAGAGTATATTCAAACAGGTGCTATGACATATCTTAAATGAAATAGGCGCATGAAAAGCTTAGCAAATAAAATATTAAAAATAGTTACTAGAATAAATTGACACCTGATAGATATTATTAAATGATAAGACTAATATAAATAGACGAAGAACAATCCAAGAGGGAGTATATGATGAAAAATATCCTTAAAGGTGGTCTTGTCGCATTAGCTTTAATAGTAAGCAGTTTTGCGGCAAAGGCACAGGAAGCAGGGGGAACGCTAGCATTTCTTGTTCAGCCTGAACCACCAACACTAGCTTCATATGTATCAACATCAGGCCCAATCGGTCTGGTTATGCCAAAAGTTTATGAAGGCCTGTTTGACTATGATAACGATGGTAAGATGGTTCCGATGCTTGCCGAAAGTTATGACATTAGTGCAGATGGTAAAACGGTAACATTCAAATTAAGAAAAGGCGTTCGCTGGCATGATGGTGAACCTTTCACCTCTGCCGATGTTAAGTTTACGATCCTTGAAGTGCTGAAAAAGGTTCATCCGCGCGGGCCAAACTCATTCCGTGAAGTTAGCCGGATTGATACACCTGACGATCATACAGCGATTTTCCACCTAGATAATCCTGCACCATATATGATGCGGTCATTTTCAGCTTATGAATCGCCAATGGTGCCTATGCACTTGCTGGAAGGGCAGGATGTTAAATCTGCTCCGCTCGCAAACAACCCTGTTGGTACGGGCCCATTCAAATTTGTTGAATGGAAAAAGGGACAGTATATCCGTCTAGATAAAAACGAAGATTACTGGCAGGAAGGTCTGCCTTATCTTGACCGTATCGTTGGTCGTTTTATTCCTGATGCGTCAACCAGAACAGCCGCAATGGAAAATGGCGAAGTCATGTATGCCGCATATAATGCGATCCCAAATATTGATGCGGTTCGTCTTAAAGAACGTGATGATATCGGTGTGACAACAGATGGATATTCTATGATCAACCCGATGGCATTGATTGAGTTCAATACAAAAGAAGGTCCATTTATTGATCCTGCTATCCGTCGTGCTATTTCCACAGCGATTGATCGTCGCTTTATGATTGATACGATCTTTTTCGGATATGGAAAGCCAGCAACAAGTGCGTTGAGCAGTAACTTCAAGGCCACTAACCTGCATGCTGAAATGCCTAACTACCCTGAAAATGGTGACGTTGCGGCAGCAAATGCAATGCTTGATGCGGCGGGATATGCAAGAGATGCCGATGGCGTCCGGATGAGAGCTGTTCTGGATATTATCCCTTACGGCGAAGACTGGCGTCGTGCTGGTGAATATCTCAAGCAGGCCATGGGTGATATCGGTATCGAAATCGAATTACGTTACGAAGATGTTCCTACCTGGTTGAAGCGTGTTTATCATAACTATGACTTCGAAATGAATGTGAACTACTTCTATCAGTTACCGGATCCGGTTCTTGGTGTTCATCGTCATTATGGAACGAATCAAATTCGTCAAGGAACGCATTTTGTGAATTCATCACGTTATAGCAATGCTGAACTTGATGCTCTGTTAGATTCCGGTTCAAAAGAACCTGATGCGGCAAAGCGGACAGCAACATATCAGGAAATCCAGCAAATTCTTGCGAATGATATGCCTGTTGTTAACCTCTTTGAGCTTGAGTTCCTAACAGTCTATAACACGCAACTGAAAGGTGCATATGGATCTGCTATGGGTGCATATGGGTCATTCAGAGAAGCGTGGCTTGAAGACTAATCATGATGTTGCCGAGCCAGTGATATGCTGGCTCGGTACGATTTATTCCACATTTATCTTTATTTCTATCATTTTCTAATTTTATCTATGGTTCGAAGCGGATATGACGCGATCAGGCAAAATCTTTAAATTTATCATTAAGCGATTGCTTCAGGGTATTCCGATTATTCTGGCCATTGTCATTATTAATTTCTTTTTATTAAACATGGCCGATGGTGATGCTGTTGATGTGCTAGCTGGTGAAGCTGGGTCGGCAACACCTGAATATATGGCTGAACTGAGAGCAAAGTTTGGACTTGATCAACCGCTTCCTGTCCAGCTTATGGTGTATCTGAAAAATGTTGTCGTGCTTGATCTTGGATATTCATTCCGCCATGACATGCCAGTCAGTGAATTGATTGTTGATCGGTTCTGGCCAACAGCTTTATTGATGGTGAGCACAATTCTATTAGCAGTTGGTTTTGGCATTCTGCTTGGTCTGCTTGCCGCCATGCGTCTAAACACCTGGAAAGATGCGGTCATTACGGTATTTGCCCTGATTACATATGCGACCCCATTATTCTGGGTAGGGTTGATGATGATTGTTGTTTTCTCCCTTAATCTGGGCTGGTTCCCTACAAGTGGGATGGAAAATGTCGCCGCTTTCTATGAAGGCTGGGATCGGGTGAAAGATATCGCAATGCATCTTGTCCTGCCAACCATTACATTATCGTTATTCTATCTAGCTTTATATACCCGCATGATGCGGGCTTCCATGTTAGAACAATATGGTCAGGATTATGTTATTACTGCCCGCGCCAAGGGGCTGACAGAAAGACGGATTACCTTTGTTCATGTTTTACGAAATGCGCTATTGCCTGTGGTCACTATGGCGGGGGTTCAGGTTGGTGCGTTAATTGGCGGCTCGGTCATTGTTGAATCTGTTTTCGCCTGGCCCGGTCTGGGTATGCTAGCTTTTGAATCCCTGTTTGCGCGTGATCTTAATCTGCTGCTAGGGATATTCCTTTTATCGTCGGTTCTTGTGATAGTCGTCAATTTAATTGTTGATATCATTTATAGCCTGCTTGACCCAAGAATTGAGGTGTCATAAATGTTGGCGTTCTGGAATAGATATAAACGCAACCGTTCGGCCGTGTTCGGTTTGGTGATTATTGGCCTTGTTATATTAATGGCGGCAACGGCAGATCTGCTTTATGCATTTGACCCGTTCCGATTAGCTGGCAAACCTTTATCACCCCCGGGAACAAACGGGTTTTTACTCGGAAGTGATTCTCTAGGGCGTGATGTGGCCGCCGGCATAGTACATGGGGCAAAAACAAGTCTTTTGATTGGCCTCATTGCGACTCTTGTGGCGGTCTTTATTGGTATTTTGTTTGGTGCGCTTGCCGGATATTATGGTGGCCAGCTGGATAATATTCTGATGCGGATAACTGAAATATTTCAGACAATCCCATCATTCATCTTTGCCATTCTTCTCGTCGCAATTCTGAAACCATCCATTTACAGCGTGGTGATTGCTATATCGGTCGTATCATGGCCGGGTGTGGCGCGACTGGTGAGGGGTGAATTTCTATCATTAAAAAGTCGGGAATTTGTTCAAGCCTGCCACACGCTTGGGATGAGTGACCTGCGTATCATGTTGCGGGAAATTCTGCCAAATTGTCTGAGTCCCATTATTGTTATCGGCTCACTTATGATCGCGACCGCTATCCTCATAGAAAGTGGGCTTTCCTTTCTTGGTCTTGGTGATCCTAATATTATGAGTTGGGGTTTTCAAATTGGTGCGGGTCGCACCATGCTTCGTTCGGCCTGGTGGGTATGCACATTCCCCGGTGTGGCCATTCTGATTACTGTTCTTGCCATCAATCTGGTTGGTGAAGGTCTAAATGATGCTTTAAATCCACGCTTAAGAGAGAGAAATTGAAAAAAAATCTTCTTAATATTAAAGATCTTTACATTGAGTTGCCAGACGGTGCGGATCGTCAATATGCGATTCAGGATGTTAATCTCGAACTAAAACAGGGTGAAACACTATGCGTTGTTGGTGAAAGTGGATCAGGAAAGTCATTGACAGCACGGGCTATCATGGGGCTTCTTCCGCAACCACATGTGCGCGTTTCCAACGGTGAAATCAACTTTAATGGGAAAGATATTACCAAGGTCAGTTATGAGCGTCTAAGGGATTTGCGTGGCAGTGAAATATCAATGATTTTTCAGGAACCCATGACCGCGCTGAATCCGGTGATGTCGATTGGTGCCCAGATTGATGAAATCTTTCGCTATCATGTGACTATGTCTAAGGCAGAACGCCGCAAACGGGCGGTTGAGTTACTTGATGACGTCAATCTGCCAAATCCGGAACAGATCATGAATGCCTATCCGCATGAGCTGTCAGGCGGACAAAGACAGCGCGCCATGATTGCCATGGCGCTGGCATTGAAACCGCAAATTATTATTGCTGATGAGCCAACGACAGCGCTTGATGTGACGACACAAGCCCAGATTCTAAAACTGATAAAAGATATGCAAACGGCAAATAATACCGGCGTTTTATTCATTACGCATGATTTTGGTGTGGTTGCTGATATTGCAGATCGGGTGGCGGTGATGCAACATGGTATTGTTGTAGAAAGCGGAACCGTTAAACAAGTGCTGAATGCCCCCAAGCATCCCTACACAAAAGCCCTGATTGCTGCTGTCCCAAGCCTAACCCCACGCAAAGCAAAAACTATCTCAAAAGAAAAAGTGCTTGAGGTTAAAAATGTTTGTAAAACCTTTGGTGGTGGTCGTGGTCTTTTTGGATTTGGTAAACCATCACGGCGGGTGGATGCCCTAAAACAGGTTACTCTTGATCTGTATAATGGAGAAACTCTTGGTGTAGTCGGTGAAAGCGGGTCAGGAAAATCAACATTAGCGCGTTGCATTATTCGTCTGATGGAAACGGATTCAGGTGCGATTAGCATTGAAGGTTCGCAAATCAATCTTCTCAACCGTAAATCCATGCGGTCATGGCGCAATAAAATTCAGATGGTATTCCAAGACCCATTCGCCTCTCTCAACCCCCGTATCAGAGTTGGCGATATTATTGCCCAAGGGCCTATCACGCAGGGCATTGATCGCAACGAGGCGATGAGGAGGGCGCGTGAGTTAATTTCTATCGTTGGCCTTGATGATAAATCATTTGACCGTTACCCGCATGAGTTTTCAGGTGGACAACGGCAACGGATCGGGATTGCCAGATCACTGGCACTGAAGCCAGAAATATTAATTGCTGATGAACCTGTCTCGGCCCTAGATGTTTCAATTCAGGCACAGATTCTCGACTTGCTTGACGATATCAGGGAACAGATGAACTTATCCATGATCTTTATTACGCATGATTTGCGTGTCGCGGCACAAGTATGTGATAGAATGGCGGTCATGCAATATGGGGAAGTGGTAGAAATAGGCAAAACAAAAGATATATTTGCCAAACCTAAGCACAATTACACGATAGATTTGTTATCGGCCGTGCCGGGGAAAGACTGGAAAGGTATGTCCAAACCCAAAACTAGTCGAAGCAAGTCAAAAACAAACGCTAAATAGTTGTACCCTTTATCCCGACATATGAGTTTTTCATGCCAAACCCCTTTGGAACCATAATATCTATATCAAAAGCCTATGACGAGGAAACCCTCACCGCTCAGGAAGTGGTTTCTGCCCATCTGAAACAGATTAAACAATATGATCAAAAACTGGGTGCTTATGAAACCGTTTTTGCTAGTCAGGCCATGCAAATGGCAGATGCTGCGGATACTGCTATAAAGTCAGGCTATCGGCTGGGGCCCTTGCATGGCATTCCGTTTGCTCTCAAGGATATTTATCATCTTGATAATACCGTTTGCACAAACGGGGCGAAAATTTTTCTGGATAACACATCACGATATACGGGAACCATAGTCAGGCGGCTCATGGCAGCGGGTGGAATCATCCTTGGTAAAAGCAAAACCGTCGAGCATGCTTTTGGTGGCTGGGGCACCAATCAACAGATGGGAACACCATGGAATCCATGGGATATGAATAATCATCGTATTCCGGGGGGATCATCTTCGGGTTCGGCGGTTGCTACGTCGGCTTCAATGGCTGTATTTGGCATTGGTTCGGATACAGGCGGATCAGTACGTCTACCAGCAGGATTTTGCGGTCTAACCGGATTGAAGGTGACGGAAGGACAATTGCCATGTGATGGTATCATGCCGTTATCACAAACATTGGATACACCAGGGCCAATCACCCAAACAGTAATGGATACTGTTATCGTTTATGACGTGATGCGCGGTCGCACGGGTGCTGATATTGATCATGATCGGCAACATGGATTAGGTCTGTACGCAAAGGCTGATCAGGGGATCAATGGTCTCAAAATCGCTGTGATCAATGATATTGAAAGAGCATATTGTTCATCAGATGTTCTGTCCGATTATGATCATGTTGTGGATATATTAAAATCACTTGGTGCAAGTATAGATGTTTTATCAACGCCATTAAGTTATGCGGAACTAGCTGATCTGAATGGTGAAATAACAGCTATCGAAGCTTATAATAATCATGGTGCTATTTATGAGGATAAGAAGGCGCCACTTGATGAAGATGTGCGTAAACGTGTCTTATCAGGCAAAACAAAACTTGCTCATGATTATATCAATCTTCTGAAACACAGGCGCGAACATATGGCTATGTTCAGGGCATCCATGGCAGCATATGATGCTATCATTACCCCATCAATCACAACAACAGCACCAAAAATAAGTGATGCAGATCAAAATGTGGCACCGGGGCATTTCACCCGTCCGTTTAATTATCTGGGGGTATGCGGGTTAAGCCTGCCAACTACTCTTTCCGATGCTGGACTGCCATATTCGCTTCAGATTATAGCAAAACCCCATGAGGAAGAGATGTGTATCCGCATTGGGATGAGCGTTGAAAAAGCCATGAAATCAATAGGCAAACCAAGCTTATCATCATAGGATCGGCCAGATAGGATTATCCTCTCAGGGGCAGTTATGTGGTGAAGCGGTGAACGACATTTAGCAGAAGCCGGGAGACATTATTGTCAAAATTATTCCATGGTAAGCTTCCGCAAAAGGTGATGGAACCTGTTGAAAATACCTGACCCCCTGATGGTGTTTTGAAATAAACCATATCAGCCCGTTTCGCATCGGCTTCGCGGCCCCCTGAAAGATTTGTCAAATGCGTCAGATGTTCTTCTGGAACAAGCATGAAGGAATTGGCAAAAGACTGAGCCAGAATGATAATATCATGGTCATTTTCTAGTGCCGGATCAACGCGATCTAGTTCAAACCCTGCTGCACCATTGCCACTAAAACCGAAATTGCCGAACGTATCACTCTCTACCCCGTCAAAAAGCCAATCATATTCAGGGTCAAAACAGGTGCGTTTATAGGGATGACCTTCAAATACCCCCTGTGCCGTAAATCCTATCCCAACAAGCTGTTGTGGTGGTCGCCCGTTACGTCGCCATAACCCGCCATAGGAACCATCAAAACTATGATAATATTCACCGGGCTGTGATGCCCAGGCGCGTAATCCATCTTCAGCCCGTCTGATTTCTAATAGATCAGGATGTTCCTTATGGCGAACAATTTTCCAGTAAAACCCATTACCACCAAGATAAAGCAGGTTACCGCCCTGATCACGATATGCTGTTAAAGCATCAAGCATATTCTGGGTATGATATTCAGGATGACTGCCAGTAGTAACGGCGTCATAGGCTGCTATGGCTTCAACCCCTTCCCGGTCAAGCTCTTCATCAGTAATAATATCATAATCGATATTGTGGTGGTGAAGCCATGAAATCAGGTGACTGTCAGCCTGAAAATGCCTAAGACCAGAACATTCTGCTTCACCAAAAGTGATATAACCGGGGCGTAAATTGAATAAAGGCCTTTTATGTGACGCATGGCAAATACCGCTTCCATCGGAATGATTATTATAAGTGGAAAGCCCATATTCCGGATAAACCGCCGGATTATGTGGATAGGCGCCCCAGTCTTCTATGCGTTTTAACCATCCATCATGAAAGTCAGGACGCGCATGATTGCCATAAATTGTATAGGTGAATGTTGAAACCAGAACACAAAGTTTTGCCCTTGGTTTTGCTTTTGGTGCGCAAACAAAAAATGGTATAGCATCTTTGTGATCATCTGCAGCTATCCGCATGATGTAAATGCCTGATGGCATATTATCGGGAATGGTAAATGAAATACTATTCTGCCAGTTAAAATCATAAATATCATCATCATGAAAATGGATGGCTGCATAGTGATCAGGGCAGTGTTTCCAGCTGAACTCGCTACCATTCCAGAGGCTTCCACATACGCCTCTGGTTGGGGCATTTATCAGCAAAAGAGTCTGGTTATCATCACCGCCAACACTTGGCACTTCCAGCGACATCATATTTTCAGCAAAGTTCCATTCTACCATGACAGTATCATCCATGATAATGCTGGGGTGTTCGATCCTGCCATTAAAATGTGTTTTGGGCTGTTGTTCTGAAACTTGTGCGGCGATAGTAATATGGTCATGAATAGCAAGGCTATTTTCAGGCCATTCAAATTGTCCGGTAATCATGTGGGGCTCTTGCCGATCAAGCTGGGTGATCATAAGTTCCATATGACCGGTTGTTTTAATTTGTGCAGAAATATGATGCCATTTGCCAATCCGTATGAAATTCGTTGTGGCTATGCTATCCGTATCATATCTCAAATGAACAATGCCACTAGCATCAATTCCCAGCCATAGTGCACCAAATGAAAGGATGGTTTGTGCCCCATCTGTCAGATGAGTAGGCATGATTTTCACTGAAATAGTGATATGGTCATGTATTTTATAATCAAGGGTATCATTTGTTTTTGCGTATGAGCCGGGGAAGAATTCCTGCTTTTCAGCTATAAACTCTCGTGGTGCGAAAAAGTCATCACAGCGTTTTTCCACGATGTTCATTCCGGCGGGATTAGGGTCTGCAGAAATAGAACGCGTAAGATGAGCCGTCACATTCTGGCTGGTTTCATTGGAAACGCTAAAGCTTATGGTTTCCCCGGGGCGTACAGATAGTTTATCTGAATATCCTGTTAATTTAAGACTCATTTTTTTGCCCTTAATTCCTGAATGCAGGATATCATGATATGTCCAAAATTATCACGATTTAGAACTTACGATATAACAATAACTAAGGATAGGTAGTGTTTCAAACGCATTTATTAAAATAAAATAAACAACCTACCAATGCTGCTATCCATTGATTTTTAACACCTCTATCGGGCTTTTCGGCTGTTCAATGGTGAATGTTTCATCTATACATAAATACTTGAATAAATATTTGGCAAATTAGAAAGTCATGTAAGAAAATTTCTGATTATCATTTTCTTTAAAAAATATTTTAGAGGATAAAATGTCCAATATGCAAAACCCTGTTATCCATAAATTGCGTCAGGAATTACATGCGCTGTTATCACTATCTAGAGATCAGGCGCGGACCATGCCTCCTGAGTTTTATACATCGGAAGATTTTCTTGAATTGGAAAAAGAACATATTTTTCGTGAAGAATGGATCTGTTTAGGTCATGTGGGTGAGATTCCTGATGCTGGTGATTTTTTTACGACTGAGCTTGTTGGTGAACAGCTTCTGGTATCCCGCGGGCAGGATGGTGCTGTCCATGTGTTGTCTAATGTGTGCCGCCATCGCGGGAATATGGTTGAAACGAAAGCTTGTGGTAATCGCCGGAGTTTTGTCTGCCAGTATCACGCCTGGACATATGATATGGATGGCCAGCTGAAAACGGCACCATTGATGAAAAAGGCAAAGAATTTTGATGCTAAAGGATGCCGTTTGCCGCAACTTAACTCCGAGGTATGGAATAATTTTATCTTTGTCAATCTGAGTGGGGAAGCAGAGCCACTAGCAACACAGCTTAATGATCTTGATGATACCCTTAAAAACTATCACAATGATGAGCGGAATCTTCTTTTTAGTGATGTAACTGTCTGGAATACCAATTGGAAAAACCTTACCGAAAACTTCATGGAAGGTTATCATATTTTTGCAACACATCCCCAGACATTGCAGCCCATGACGCCGACGCAGCTTTGCAAAAAAATACCCGGTAAAGATCGCTGGACAGGTTATCTATCCTATTATGATCCGCAATATCCGCCTCGTGGTCCGTTTCATGAAGATATGACAGAAGATGAACAAAACCATACTGTTATGTTCAATATCTTTCCTAGTTTTGTTGTTGCCGTGGCGGCAAACTATACCTTGTATTTATGTCTTCGTCCGGCGGGCGCAGACAAGGTTGCTATCCGGTGGGGGATTTCCGGCTTTAAAACTGATCCCGAAGACCCTGAAGTGATTGACTATATAAACCTTTGTAAATCCTTCAATGGTGAAGACAGAGAAAAACTGGAAACATTACAAAAGGGGCAGAATACAAGATTTTATCATAGTGGGCCACTTGCCCCGGATGACCTTGAGGGTACGATCTGGGATTTCCTGAACTATATGGGCGAGAAGCTTGGCGCAAATTCCTTGTCGAGTTAAATCAGATGCCAAACATTACCTATATCGAACATAATGGAACTATACATACGGTCGATGTTGCCATTGGTAAATCGGTCATGGAAGGGGCGCGGGATAATAGCATTCCCGGCATCGAAGCGGATTGTGGTGGGGCTTGCGCCTGTTCAACCTGTCATGTTTATGTTGCCCCGGAATGGTTTGATAAATTACCTGCTATGGGAATGATGGAAGAAGAAATGGTTGATTTTGCGTATGAATATGACCCAGCCCGGTCGCGTCTGACCTGCCAGATTAAAGTCAGCGAAGATTTAGACGGGCTGGTTGTTCACATGCCAGAAAAACAGATTTGATCGTGATCACTATGATGAGTATTCTTTGGGGTTTATAGATACATATCTGTCATAAGAATTCGGCGCATTCACCATAAGCCAGGCCATCTATCCAGTTGACGATAGCTTCATCATGTTTTTATGATGGTAGAAGAAATCGTCATTTTTGTTTGACGCTGTATAAGGCAGTGCTGCAAGTGATGCATCGGGGTGATTAACTGACTGCCGGATCTTCGACGGGGTGAAACAATTCTTCCCTTATCTGCTGTTCATGATACCGTTGATCAACGAGATAAAATTATTCCATAGGGGTTAAATATGTATTTAAGAAACACATGGTACGTTGCTGCATGGGACAGTGAGATTGATCGTAATCCGCGCCAGATTAAAGTTCTTGGTGAGAAGATTGTTGTTTTCAGAACCGAAGCTGGTAATCCTGTGGCATTG
The DNA here is from genome assembly GCA_049595035.1 of Puniceispirillales bacterium (SeqCode). Taxonomy (GTDB): domain Bacteria; phylum Pseudomonadota; class Alphaproteobacteria; order Puniceispirillales; family UBA1172; genus UBA12202. The sequence goes on from JBMYKD010000017.1 coordinate 25,887, forward strand.
ATTGATGCCTGCCCCCACCGGAAACTCCCCTTATCGAAGGGCCGCATTAAAGGTGACCATATTGAATGTGGGTATCATGGGCTGACTTTTGATTGCTCAGGGAGCTGTGTTCGTGTCCCGGGGCAAGAACATATTCCCCCTGCTACTAACATACATTCCTATCCGGTTGAAAGCCGTTATGGTCTTGTCTGGATATGGATGGGCGACCCTGCGCTCGCTGATACTGATCAGATCTTCAAAATTGAACAATTTGATAATCCGGAATGGGGCATTAACAAGGGGGCGGCGATGGCGTTTCCTTGTCATTATTTATATGTCACCGATAATCTGCTGGATCCATCACATGTGGCATGGGTGCATCAAAGCTCTTTCGGCAATTCTGCCTGTGAGGATGAACCACTGAATGTATCCGGCAATGATGCCGGCGTCACGGTATCGCGCTGGATGTATAATGTTGACGTGGCACCCTTTTATCAGAAAATAGTGCCTTTCGAAGGCCCATGTGATAGGGAACAACATTATGAAGTGCGTTATCCGTCTTTAGCATATATCAAGGCTATTTTTACTCCTGCTGGCACAGGTGGTGATGTGAATAACTTACCCGAAGGCCAGTATTTTCAGATGGACAGCTATAATTTTTTGACACCAGAAGACGAAAACACGACACGTTATTACTGGTTTCAGATGCGGAATGTTCATCCTAATGACGAGGACATATCAAAATATATGAGTGATTCGGTCGAGTTTGCTTTCAACGAAGATCGGGAAATTCTTACCGAAGTGCAAAAGGGTATGAGTGAAAAAACAACTCGCAATGTTGATCTGGCCATAGATGCGGGGCCGCTTTTATTCCGGCGACGATTACAGAAATTGATCGATGCTGAACAGGCATAATATATAGCTGATCTGGTGGGCATATATCTTTATGTAAACATGATTGGTAAGATTGGTTAGAATTTAACTTTAATAAGCAGCGCTTCCCTTAATTAAAGGGCAGTCCTTAGCCTTGCCCTGCCACTTGACATGACCTGATTCAAGCCAGATGGCCTTATCAGCAAAATCAAGTGCCGCATCCGAGTTTTGATCAACCAGAATGATAGCAATGTTGCGCGCCCGCAACTGATCAAGGACAGCATAGCATTCGTTGATAACACTTGGCATTAACCCCAATGATATTTCATCAATCAGCATAACCTTAGGGTTAAGAATGATTGCCCTACCAAAGGCAAGCATTTGCTGTTCACCGCCAGAAAGTGATCCGGCCAGCTGATTTGCCCGCTCAAATAGCCGCGGGAAAATGTCATATACTTCTTCAAGTCTATCCTTTTCAGATGCTCTTGGTAACACATAGCCGCCGGTAATCAGGTTTTCCTTGACGGTTAGATCAGGAAAGACGCGCCGGCCTTCTGGCACTAACCCGATGCCTCTACCTGCCCGATCATGAATGGCAATCCGTGTAATATCCTCACCTTCTAGCAGGATATTTCCCTGTTCGGGGATAACATGACCGGCGATAGACATGACCAGTGTTGATTTTCCAGCCCCGTTTGTGCCAACTAGTGCCAGTACCTCACCACCTGCCAGAGTAAAATCAGCATCATGTAACGCTGTGACAGGCCCGTATCTGCTCGTGATATTCCGCGCTTCAAGCATTACTCACTTTTCCCCAGATATGCCATCTGTACCTCACGTTTTGAAAGCACTTCATCTGTATTTCCAAACGCTAGTGGACGGCCGTTATTTTGAACATAAAGCGTTTTACAAATCCGCCTGACTTGTGACAGGTTATGTTCGATTAGAATAACACTTCGCCCAGGATGCGGCAGACCCATAATCAGGTCAGCCATGTCTTCTGCTTCCTTTTTGCTTAATCCGGCCAACGGTTCATCCAGAAGAAGCACTTTAGGTTGACGTGCTAATGCCCTCGCCACTTCAAGTCGCTTAAGATAACCAAGCGGCAATTCTGTTGGGTATTTATGCACGACATGACCCAGCCCCACTTCTGTGAGCAGGGTATTTGCCATGTCCTGTTCCTTTTGGCGTGATCGGTGCAACATAGCTTTGATCGGTGACAGTAATTTGCTGCCACCTGCGGCGAGGGCAACATTATCAAGTAGAGTCATATCTTTTAGTGGTTTGATAATCTGCTGTGCTAAAGCCATTCCCAGATTAATCCGCTCAACCAGTCTGCATCTGGAAATATCCTGCCCATCAAGAATAATCCGGCCTGCTGTCGGGGTTAGCATGCCAATAATGGCACGCATCAATGTTGTTTTGCCGGCTCCATTTGGCCCAATAAAACCCAGCAATTGATTATCGCCCAATATTAATCCTGCACCGTCAACGGCGTTCAGTCCACCGAATGTGACGGTGATATCGTTAACTTCAAGCAATGGTGATATTGGCGTTTTAGCTGCAATCATGCTTGGCTCCTATATTGGCGAAACCGTTTGGCTAATCCGCCCAGACCTTCGGGTAAGAACCGCATAGCCAAAAATAGAAGCATTCCGTAAACCAGCAATTTATAGTCATCTATGACCTGAAAAAACTGTGGCATTACCGATAATAATGCTGCTGCAATAGTAACCCCCCAGATGGAACCAATCCCCCCCACAATCACCATGGACAATACCGTGACAGATTCTACAAACCCGAAACTATCGGGGCCAATGAACCGCACCTGATGGGCATAAAGGGCACCGGCAAGACCAGCAACTGCTGTACCCAGAATAAACGAAAACAGTTTAAACCGTCTAACATCAATGCCTAATATACCTGCTGTATCCTCATCCTCGGATATGCTGTCAAATACGAATCCCATCCATGATCGTTTGACATAAATCATAATTATGATGAAAAGAATGGTCAGGCTTAATGCCATTAACAACAACCCTAACCGGCCACCATCAGGGGCAGGGATGCCAGAAACACCCATTTCCCCGCCCAGCATATCCTGTTTGCGGATGATACCAGTAAACAGAAAAGATACGCCCATGGTTGTTATGGCCAGAAAATCATGTCGCACCCGTAACGACGCGGCACCAACAATCATCCCAATCATGCCCGCCATCACCATGGCCGGAATAAATGTTGCTACAAGCGGCCAGCCGGATTTGGTTAACATCGCACTTGTATATGCACCGATGCCAAGAAAAGCCGCATGACCAAGACTGACCTGACCACAAAATCCGGTAATAAGATTGAGTGACTGTGCAAAAAGGATAGCGATAAGCATATTTGTCAGAACGATCATTTCATAAGCCATGCGTCTATCCTTTTGTAAATATACCTTTGGGGCGAATCATCAGCACAAGAATGAGAAAGGCAAAAGCAATTGAATCCCTGTCCAGCAGATCATCCAAATAGATTGTGCCAAATGTTTCAATGACCCCGAGTAATAAAGAGGCTATGAGGGCACCCCGGACGCTACCCAAGCCGCCAAGCACAATAATGGCAAGGGCTTTATAGGATGGAACGGCACCCATTGTTGGTTCTACTAAATTATTAAGCAATGATACCATTACACCTGCGGCGGCGGCGAAAGCCGAGCCCATGAAAAAGATAGCATATCTGATAGTTTCTACATTAACGCCACTGCTCATCGCCATGCCGGGATCAACAACGCTAGCACGGGTAGCAATCCCCAGACGTGTCCGTCGTGATAACCAGTTCACCCCCAATAATAAAGCAAAGGCTAATACGACAACCATGATGCGTGCCTCACTTATCAATGTGCCAGGTAAAATTTCTACCTGATTTTGCAGTGGTGTTGAAACATAAGAAATACTAAATGGGCCAAAGAAAAGCCGGAACACCTCTTCGGATGCAATAAAGATTCCGATAGATGCAATCAGCGCAATTAATGGCGGCTGGTTTAATAATGGGCGATATAAAATCCGGTAACTAGCCATGCCGACAAATCCCACTACTATCATGGCTAGTACCAGTGCCAGAAAAATACTTCCGGTAGAATTCGTTACTAATACGCCAAGATATCCACCAAGCGTGAACAGGGATGCATGGGCAACATGCAGAATTCGGAGCAACCCATAGACAAGTGTTAGTCCTAGTGCAATCAGTGCATATATTGAGCCCTGAATTAACCCTTGAATAAGGATATCAACTGCTAGCATGATTTGATCCTAAAACAGGAACCATGATCTGGTTCCTGTTTATTACTAGATTTGAAAAGATTATTCAGATGGTGGTGATAGCAATTCAGCGTCACTGATAATGGAATGATGATGCCAGTTACCATCACGGACGATTTGAACCTGAACATCTTTTTGCACTTCACCAAGGGCATTAAATGAAATCTGACCAGTAGAGACTTTCAGGTTTGTTGAAGCAATAGCATCACGCAGACTCGCCTTATCCGTGCTACCAGAACGCGATATCGCATCAGCAAGCACTAGGATGGCCGTATGCGCGGATGCACCAACCATATCTGCCGGATAGCCAGCCTTAGCGGAAAATCCGTCGATGAATGCTCTGGTTGTTGAATCGGTAGAATCGCGATCCAGCGATGTCGTGATCATGACACCTTCGGATGCAGCCCCTGCAATTTCAATAAACTTCTGGCCATCATATCCTTCCTGACCGACGATAGGCTGGTCAATGCCAGCAGCACGAAGCTGACTAACCAGAGGGCCAGCTGTGAAGAAATATCCACTGGCATAAATAGCATCAGGATTATCAGACTTGATCTTGGACACAATAGCCCCGAATTCACGATCCTTGATGCTGTATTCGTACTCGGAAATAACTTCAATACCAAAATTAGCAGCTTGTTCTTTGAAACCATTTGCCAGTGAAATACCAAAATCATTATTCAGCGTAATCATAGTGACACGCTTTTTATTCAGCATTTCCCCAATCAGTTTTGCCCCTGCACGACCCTGAACTTCACCCATAAATGATGTCCGGAATACATAGTCACCGGCACGGGTAATATCTGGATGGATGGCATAAGCTGAAATATAAGGCACATTATTTTCTGAAAAGATAGTAGCCGCTGCCCGTGTGGAACCAGAATAACTCCCCGAAACACCTGCTACAATTTCATCTTGAGTGATCATTTTAATGGCAAGTGGTGCAGCTTCTTTTGGACTAGCCTGATCATCATAAACGACTAACTCCAACATATCACCATTTATGCCACCGCCAGCATTGATCTGATCAACTGCCAATTCTGCCCCATGAAGAGCAGATTGGCCATCTGCTGCTGCAAATCCTGTCAATGGAACGTTAAAACCAATTTTAATATTATCAGCGCTTGCAGCACCGATGCCAGCGGCCACAGACATGACCCCGGCGATTAGCGATACTTGAACTTTTTTGAACATTGTTCCCCCCCTATAACTTGAGTTAAATTAATTTAAGTATGCACATATTATATTTGTAAATCTTTTCATTATTGTCAATCAGACAAGTTTTTTCACACTACTTTTTCCTTCCAGGCCATCGGCTGCATGACCTGAAGCACCCGGAATACGCATTTCAAATACTTCAGTTACAGAGGTATAATCATAATATCCTAAGCGTGCTAATGGTCGAATGCGCGCGATATCCATCTTGCCCTCAGGGGTTAGGATATCATCATTGACATGTATTCTTACAACCTCACCATAGACAACATCGACCCAGCCATGTGATGAGTTACCTTTCAGACGATGGGCTGATAGATATCGGCATTCAAAATGCGCCGGACTTTCCATCACGCGTGGGCATGGCGCATCAACACATGGAATGGGTGTCACACCAGCTTTCAGAAACTCATCCTCATCCGCGCCCAGTTCCATGGCTGAAATATTAACAGCCTCACGCAAATCATAGGTTGCCATATTCCAGACAAACCAACCTGTTTCTTCGGCGTTGACAACGGTGTGTTTTCTTTCTCCATTGCTCAACTGATTGGCAGCAAACATCACCATCGGAGGATCAAATGTCAGATTCTGCCATTGGCTATAAGGAGCTAGATTCGGAACGCCATCCTTTGAAATGCTAGACAACCATCCAATGGGACGGGGTACGGTACATGACTTAAATGGTGAAAACGGTAATGGGCATTCATCCTTGCCAGGTGCATAATGCATAACGTGACTTACCTCTTTAAAATGGAAGGTAGATTTAATCCGTGTTCTTTGGCACAGGCCAGAGCATCTTCATAACCGGCATCCGCATGTCGCATGACCCCTGTTGCCGGATCATTCCAGAGTACTCTTTCCAGTCTGGCATCTGCTTCGGCAGTGCCGTCACAACAAATGACCATGCCAGAATGCTGGGAAAAGCCCATGCCAACACCCCCACCATGATGCAGTGAAACCCATGTTGCCCCTGATGCGGTATTAAGAAGGGCGTTCAGTAATGGCCAGTCGCTAACGGCATCACTACCATCGCGCATCGCTTCCGTTTCACGGTTCGGGCTAGCCACGGAACCACTATCCAGATGGTCACGGCCAATAACTACTGGTGCTTTTAATTCACCATTGCGAACCATTTGGTTAAATGCCAGACCAAGTTTATGCCGCTGACCCAGACCAACCCAGCAAATCCTTGCCGGAAGACCCTGAAAATGAATACGCTCACGCGCCATATCTAACCAGTTATGCAGATGCGGGTCATCGATCAATTCTTTCACCTTGGCATCTGTCCGATAGATATCTTCGGGATCACCAGATAACGCGCACCATCGGAAAGGCCCGATACCGCGACAGAATAGGGGCCTGATATATGCCGGAACAAAGCCGGGGAAAGCAAAGGCATTTTCCAGTCCTTCTTCTTTTGCTACCTGACGAATGTTATTGCCATAATCCAGTGTGGGAACGCCAGCATTCCAGAAATTCACCATAGCGGCAACATGGGTTTTCATGCTGGCCCGCGCGGCTGCTTCAACGGATTTTGGATCTGATTCACGTTTGCTAAGCCATTCAGCAATTGTCCAGCCAATGGGTAAATACCCATTTATCGGATCATGTGCGCTAGTTTGATCTGTTACGATATCTGGCCTGATGCCCTTATCGTAAATCTGGGGGAATATTTCTGCGGCATTTCCAATCAGTCCGATGGATTTTGCTTCACCATGTGATGTCCATTGCTCAATCTGCTTTATGGCGTCTTCGAGGTTATCTGTTTTTTCATCCAGATATCCGGTTTTCAGGCGCATATCTATTCGGGTTTCATCACATTCAACAGCAAGGCAGCATGCCCCGGCCATAACGGCAGCCAGAGGTTGCGCCCCACCCATTCCACCAAGTCCACCAGTTAAAACCCAGCGACCGGTCAGATTACCATCATAATGCTGGCGTCCGGCTTCAACAAAGGTTTCATAGGTGCCCTGAACAATGCCTTGGGTACCAATGTAAATCCAAGACCCGGCTGTCATCTGACCGTACATAGCCAGCCCCTTGCGATCAAGTTCATTAAAATGATCCCAGTTAGCCCAGTTTGGCACCAGATTAGAATTAGCAATGAGAACCCGTGGGGCATTGGCATGGGTCTGGAAAACGCCCACAGGTTTGCCAGATTGAACAAGCAGGGTTTGATCATCTTCAAGGTCACGCAAACTGGCCGCGATAGCATCAAAATCTTCCCATGTTCGCGCGGCGCGACCAATGCCGCCATAAACCACAAGCTCATGGGGGTTTTCCGCAACGTCAGGGTGAAGGTTATTCATCAGCATCCGCAAGGGCGCTTCGGTTAACCAGCTTTTTGCCGTTATTTCATTTCCTGTGTCGGGATAGACGTCACGAATATTATGCCGTGAATACCTTTTAGGATCAGCCATATCTATTTCTCCTGCTTATGTCTTTTCATTATCTGGATCATCTTTGTGAAAATATACCTTCTAAATGGTGGCGGCACTGTCAAAAAAACCGTCTATTCTGGCTTCACGAACAAGACAGCCATCATTGATCAGTTCTGCCATGATATTAATATCTTCTGCCATATAACGATCTTCATCCAATATAGAGATGTGTTTTCTGATGGTGGTTATTACTGCACTTAGTATGGGACTTGTTTTTAATGGCGTACGAAAATGAATCCCCTGTGCTGCTGCCAGTAATTCAATAGCAATAATATGTTTCAGGTTTTTGGTCATACGCTGTAATCGCATGGCGGCATGCGCTGCCATACTAACATGATCTTCCTGATTAGCAGATGTTGGGGTGCTATCGGTCGAACATGGATTAGCCAGATGACGGTTTTCACTCATCAATGCTGCCGATGTCACCTCAGCAATCATAAACCCGGAATTCAGCCCGGGTTTTGCTGTCAGAAACGGCGGCAGATGAAAAGACAGATTAGGGTCGACCATAAGCGCAATCCGGCGCTGGCAAATGGCACCGGTTTCGGCGATAGCAAGGGCAATCTGATCAGCGGCAAATGCAACCGGCTCAGCGTGAAAGTTTCCACCTGATACAATCAGGCCTTCATCAACAAGAACAATGGGGTTATCGGTAACGGCATTTGATTCTATGGCCAGTGTAGACGCGGCGGAATTCAGAATATCAATGGCCGCCCCTAAGACTTGAGGTTGGCAACGAATACAATAAGGGTCTTGGACGCGTTGATCATCATTACGATGACTTTCTCTTATTTCTGATCCTGTTAACAGCCGCCGGCTTTCGGCTGCAACAGCGATTTGTCCGTTGAGCCCGCGCAAGGCATGAATGCCGGGCAGAGTGGGGGATGTCGAACCCATGATGGCGTCAGTCGTCAACGCACCGGATATGATCGCTGTCATGACCAATTGCTCAGTTTTCCATAATCCAATCATAGCCATTGCTGTCGAAAATTGCGTGCCATTGATTAAAGCAAGGCCTTCTTTAGGTGCTAGGGTTAGTGGCTTAAGACCGGCTTTCTGAAGGGCTTCACCACCAGACATACGCTTACCTTTATAAAAGGCCTCGCCTTCACCAATAAGAACAGCTGACATATGTGCCAATGGCGCAAGATCACCGGATGCCCCAACCGAACCCTGTTCCGGAATAACCGGAATGACGCCTTCTGCCAGCATGTTTTGTAGCATTATGATGGTATCCCATCGCACACCGGATGCCCCTCGCGCTAGCGAATTGATTTTAAGCATCATCATCAAACATGTAGATTGTTCATCAAGCAGGTCACCTACGCCTGCGCAATGCGATAAGATCAAATTACGCTGAAGCGTTTTGACTTCATCTGCATTGATCGTCACTGAAGCTAATTTGCCAAAACCAGTATTAATGCCATAGACAGGTACATCACCAGCAGCAGCGTTTGCAACTATTTCAGCGGCTTGGTCAACTCTTTCTTTTGCTGATGGCTCGATTGCTACCTTCATGTCCTGTCGCCACAGCTTTTGCCAGTCTTTGAGAGTCACTTTCCCCGGGCGCATCATAAATAATGCTTCGGTCATAACTGGCCTCCTGTTATCCGCCTGATCAACGGATTATATCCTATCCGATAGCTAAGCTCGGATGGATGTTTGATATTCCAGAATGCCAGATCAGCCATATAACCGTTAACCAGTCGGCCTCGATTATTTATCCCTAATGCTTTTGCAGCATGATGGGTGACCCCGCGAAGAATTTCCTCAGGTGTCATCTGAAACAATGTTGCTGACATATTCATGGCGAGTAATAATGACGTCATTGGTGATGACCCCGGATTACAATCAGTCGAAACTGCCATCGGAACATGATGCTTTCGAAAAGCATCAACTGGGGGTAATTGTGTTTCTCTTAATGTATAAAATGCACCGGGAAGAATAACAGCAACAGAACCGGCTTTTGCCAGAGCCTTTGCGTCATCATCATTGGCATATTCTAGATGGTCAACAGATATGGCCTGATAATCTGCGGCCAGTTTTGCTCCACCCAAATGCGATAGCTGTTCCGCGTGAAGCTTTACAGGAAGGCCAAGTGCTTTGGCTTTATCAAATACTCTGGCTATCTGCGATGGTGTAAATGCAATCCCTTCGCAGAAACCATCAACGGCATCAACCAGCCCTTCCGCATGAGCTATTTCTAACGCTGGTATAACAACCATATCAATATATTCATCAGAGTTGTTTTTATATTCTTCAGGTAGCGCATGTGCACCTAAAAAGCTTGTCTTGATAGTAATATCTCTTTTGCTTGAAAGGGCGCGGGCGGCGCGAAGCATCTCGCATTCGGTTTCTATATCCAGACCATAACCAGATTTAATTTCAACAACGGAAACGCCTTCAGCTATGAGATGATCTATTCTGATCAATGCAGTATCGATCAGATCATCCAGCGTTGCTGAACGGGTTGCTCTTACCGTGGAATTGATGCCGCCGCCAGCGCGAGCGAGTTCTTCATATCCCGCGCCATTCAAGCGCATTTCAAATTCAACCGCGCGATCACCGCCATGGACAATATGCGTATGACAATCAATTAAAGCCGGTGTAATTAAAGCACCTTGTGCATCATATGTTGTGATTGATTTGCTGTTTTCATCACTTAAAAAAGGGCAATCCTGATAAGCGCCAACCCATTCTATATGAGGGCCATTTATGGCTAAGGCCGCATCATTGATGATACCATAATCATCATCCTGGCTTAAGGTTACTAATGTCGTGTTATGAATAATGATCACAGATATTTCCTTGCTTTTATTTTCCTTTTGCCTTTTAATATGTATGCACATAAAAACAGTGAGATCAAGTCATAAACAGGATATGGCAAAGTGTCTGATACGTTACCATTTCATGATGACGTATCCAATATCTCTTGCCAAGTGATCGGGCTTGCATTTACGTTGCTTATATAACTTTTGCAGGAATAAAGAAAAAGCATGTTTACTATCACAGCAGATACAGCACTTACTGATCAGGGTTGGCAAAACGATGTTCAGTTAACCATCATTGATGGAAAAATTGATGCTATCACAACAAAGCCCCAGCATGGTGACAAAACTAGATCAGATGCTCATGTGTCGATTTTATTACCTGCCCCATGTAATCTGCATAGTCATGCTTTTCAACGTGCCATGGCCGGACTGACGGAGTTCAGAGGCGATCATCCCGAAGATAGTTTCTGGACATGGCGACAGTTGATGTACCGTTTTCTGGAAACATTAACCCCCGAAGACGTCCGCGCCATAGCCGCTTTGGTTCAGATGGAAATGCTAGAAGCGGGTTATGCCGCTATTGGTGAGTTTCACTATCTGCATCATCAGGCTGATGGTACGCCCTATGATGATCTGGCTGTGATGGCCGCCGCCATTACAGATGCCGCCATCGAAACAGGAATAGGAATGACTCTGCTTCCTGTTCTCTATCAATATGGCGGTTGTGATAAACGACCATTAGGGCCGGGTCAGATTCGCTTTGGTAATCAGATTGATCAATTTTATAAGCTTCATGACGCATCGAAAAAACTGATGAAGAATCTGCCTGAAGATGCCTGTATTGGTGTTGCGCCACATTCATTGCGGGCGGTATCGCATGATGGGTTGCTGGCGGCGGTCAACATGTTACCTGATGCGCCACTTCACATGCATCTGGCCGAACAGGTAGCAGAGGTGGATGAGGTCAAAGCGCATACAGGAGCCAGACCAACAGAATGGCTGCTGGATCAGGTGGATGTAAATAGCCGTTTCTGTCTGATCCATTCGACCCAGATGATTGCATCCGAAACAGCCGCGCTGGCCAAATCAGGAGCCGTGGTTGGTCTTTGCCCAATCACGGAATCAAGCCTTGGAGACGGTATTTTTGATGGTGAAAGATATATAACACAAGGTGGCAAGTTTGGCGTGGGATCGGATTCTAATATTCGGATATCATTAGTTGAAGAATTGCGAACACTTGAATACTCGCAACGCCTGCGGGATAAAAAACGGAATATCATGGCATCAGAACAGGCGTCTGTCGGTCGGCTGTTATGGGAAAAAGTTAATATGGGTGGGCATCAGGCCATGGGAAGACATGGCGGTTTAATGCGTGCCGGTGCATGGGCTGATCTTGTTGCCCTCGATCATATGGCACTTGACCTGATTAGCCTTAGCGATGACCGGATTCTAGATAATCTGGTCACAACAGGTGATAAATCCATGATAAGTGATGTATGGTCAGCTGGCCGGCATATGGTAGTATCAGGCCAGCATATTCATCGTGATGTGATAACGGCACGTTATGCAAAACAGGTTAAGCATTTGCGGCAAATGAAACTATCATGACACGCCAGAGCTGGAACAATATAAAAGAACAGGTGATGGAAAAGCTTAATGCCCGTCACTGGTTGCCGGGTGAAAAATTACCCAATGAAGAAATCATGGCAAGGGATTATGGCGTGGCAAGAACAACGCTTAATCGTGCCTTGCGTGAAATTGCAAAAGAAGGGTATCTCATCCGCCGTCGCAAGGCAGGTACGTTTGTCGCTGTCCATCCTGTTCGTCGGGCGGTGGTCAAGATACCGATTATCAGGCATGAGGTAGAAGCATCTGGAAAAGCATATCGTTATCAATTGCTGGAACAGGAAATAAAAATGCCACCGGAAAAAATAGGAACACAGCCATGCCTTTATGTCAGGGCATTGCATTATGCTGATGACGCTCCTCACGCCCTTGAAGAGCGTTGGATTAATCAGCATATTGTGCCGGATATTCAAGATGCAGACCTTAATAAGATAAGTGCAAATGAGTGGCTTGTTATAAATACACCATTTTCTTCCGGACGAGTTGGGTTTAGCGCCGCCAATGCAACGGTTGAGCAGGCAAAATTACTAGACTTGCAAGCAAATGAGGCGGTTTTTATTGTTAATCGTGACACATGGCAAGATGGTGCTTTTGTTACCAATGCCCAGATCATTTATACAAGCTCATATCAGGTTGAAAGCTATTTATAGATCGCTCATTAATATTACTATTCAATAATTAAACTTGTATATAAAAACAATTTTAATGCCCTGATAAGACTAGTCATCATAAAGATAAAGATGCCATAATAAAGCATTGCTAGGGAGTAATAGATGAAGGCATCGATATTATATGAATTTGCAAAACCACCAGAAATTGAAACCATAGATGACCCAACATGCCCGTCTGATGGGGTTATAATAGAGATCAAGGCTTGTGGTGTATGTCGTACTGATCATCATGGCTGGTCAGGTCATCATCCGGCAGTCCAGCTACCGCATATAATGGGGCATGAACTGGCTGGATATATTGTTGAAACTGGCCAAGATGTTAACACATTCCGGGTAGGCGATAGAGTAACTGTTCCGTTTATATTGGGCTGCGGATCATGCCCTGATTGTATGTCAGGGCAGGCAACTATCTGTGATAGTCAGAATGTTATTGGATTTACAAGACAGGGCGCTTTTGCTGAATATATTGCTATCCCGAAAGCAGATTTTAATCTTGTTCATTTGCCTGAAATGATTTCTTTTACTGCTGCTGCCGCTCTCGGTTGCCGTATGACAACAGCCTATCGTGGTCTGATTGACAGGGGTATGTTAGGCGCAGGTGAAACGGCTGTTATTCATGGTTGTGGAGGGGTAGGTATTTCAGCCATTATGATTGCCAAGGCTATTGGTGCGCGGGTTATTGCTGTGGACGTTAATGAAAAAGCACTGGCATTATCAAAACAGGTTGGTGCGGATGATGTGATCAATGCTAGCCAGATAGAAGATGTGGGCGCATATATTCGCGACATGACAAAAGGCGGGGCGCATGTTTCTATGGATGCTTTGGGCATTACTACAACATTTGAAAATAGCATCAGATGCCTGAAGAAACTGGGACGACATATTCAGATTGGAATGCCAGTTGATCATCACAAAATTGTTGATTTACCGCTTTATGATCTGATCTACACCCGTCAGCTTCAGATATCGGGATCAAGGGGGCTTTCCGCTGATGGTTTTCCGCCTCTTATTGATCTAATTGCATCAGGCAAAATAGACGCAACGGCATTGGTATCAGCAGAAATACGCCTAAGTGATGTGCCAGAAGCACTTGCCAATATGAATAATTATGCCGGGGCTGGGGTAAATATTATTACTGATTTTAACAATTAAACAAAAATAATGGCGACTAAATAGCCGCCATTATAGAAAAATCAGCCGTTCCTGATTAGGCACTACGGTAGAGTTTAGTCATGACGAACTCTTTATG
>JBMYKD010000018.1:0-39410 GCA_049595035.1 Puniceispirillales bacterium (SeqCode)
TACATCCACGTAAAATTAAGGTGTAAGTAACGGCGGTTGCGCGCCCCCGCAACCAATATTTTCAAATTATTACAATTATTTAGCCGCCCATGTCCTGAGGTGGTTTTTTTGTGTTCAGAATTATTGCCGCGTTTATTACTGATAAATCTTGCAGTGATACTCGACAATTTTGAAGTTAGCGTCGATACCCAAAAACAATTGTGAGAGTGTTGGATATAGGCCATGGTCTCTGTCACTACGCTAAGAAGCAAGTGTCGCGTATTTTCAGCAAAAGTTAGACGATTCTGGCCGTCAGCAAATATCATTAAAACCTAGCAAGGCTGTGTTCAAACCAACAGCTAAATGAAAGCGCATATTAATTACAATAATACCTTGAGTTTTAGAATTACTTAATTGGCGCATCAGAAATTCTTGCTTGCCATTTTTGTTGGAATGCCAGATCTTTTTTTAGAGGATTTATATGACCAAGATACCTGAAATGCCTGCTGTTGGGCGCAAATTTATATCTAATCTTACCATGCCGGTTTTTGAAAACCCTACATGGACACCCGCCGTGCCAGCGAAACAACGACGGGTTTCTATTGTCTCAACGGCGGCGGTATCACGGCGCGGTGACAAGCCATTCTCTTGGCTTGCAAAAGATCATCGGGTGTTTCATAAGGCCGACCGCGACCTTGTTATGACGCATGTTGCTGTTGAGTTTGATCGATCTGCCTGGCAGCAAGATCTGAATGTCATCATTCCGCTCGACAGGCTTGATGAGATGGCGGCAGATGGTGAAATTGGTTCTGTAGCGGATGAGCATTATTCATTTATGGGCGCCGCCGATCCCTTGACGATGGAAAAATCGGCTCGTGAGGTTGCTAGCCAGATGAAGCAGGAAGGCGTTAACACCGTCTATCTAATTCCGATATGACCGTTTTGTACGCGCGCCGTGTGCGGGCTTGCCCATTATTTTGAATCAGAAGGGTTAACCACCGTTCTCGTAGGTTTTGTTCGTGAGCATATGGAAGCGATAAAACCGCCGCGCGGATTGTTTTTAGATTTTCCTATGGGACGCGGTATGGGGAAGCCTAATGATCCTGATTTTCAAAAGAAAGTCATTCGTGCTTCATTTGATTTGCTTGACGTTACAGTTCAGCCGGTGCTTGCGGATTTCCCTGATGTTATTCCTGTGAAAAATGGACGCATGGGCTATGCTCTGCCACCAGAGCTTGTTTTGAGCATAAGTGATATTGGCGATGTCGATGCGTTATTGGCGGAGGTTGCGGCCGAGATGAACATACTGCACCCTGATTATGAGGTGGCAGTGGCATCTCGTGGGCGCACAACCGTTGGCGCCAGCGAACTTGCCATCACAGATTACGCGCCTTTTATTGGAGAGTTTGTCAGAGGAGACATCCCTAAGAGCCCAAGAAAAGGGCTTCCAGCCATTCCTTTATTGAAACTGGTTGTTGAAGATTTGGAAGCTTACTACACGGAAACACGCACGCATCGTGATGACATAGATGATCTAGAATTGATTGGAAAATGGTTCTGGGAAGAAACGAAAGCTGGGCGCTTGCTGCTGTGTCTTGAAGCGGTGTCGCTCGCATCTGACGATAGAGTAATGCGCCAAATTGTTGAAATGTCGCTTATGGCGCCAAGATTCTGGTCTGAGGGTCCACTGCCCGGAACATCTGCGGCCGGATGGTGATAGTAAAGCACATAGTAGACTAATGATGGTATTGTCTGGGTATAATTTCATGCTGGAAAGGGTAAGTTATGGTTAGGTTTTCGGACTATCATGAATGGGCAAAACTTGATGCAGATATTTGTTCTGTTGGCATCTCACCGCATGCTGTGGAACAGCTTGGAGATATCGTCTTTATTGAACTGCCCGACCTCGGCAAAACTGTCAATAAAGGGGAAGCGGTAGCGGTGATAGAATCCTTTAAATCCGCATCGGATATTTATAGCCCCCTTGCTGGTGAGATTGTTGAGGTCAATAACGCATTAGTTGATGATCTATCATCAATCACGCCAGAAAGCGCGATGGAAAACTGGCTGTTCAAGCTCAAGATCAGTGATCTGTTGGCTTTTGATGAACTGATAGATGAGGATGCCTATAACAATCGGGTTGGCTAGGTGGGATTGGCGGAAGAGCGTAGGAGTCGAACCCACCAGGGACGTTGTACGCCCCTCACTAGATTTGAAGTCTAGGCGCCCCACCGGGGTGCGATCCTCTTCCATATTATCCTATGTTATCCCTTATTATTTTGGGTTATCCTTTGCCTTTACCTGTCAGAACATGATCGGCGGAACACCGAATACGGCGATCATTTCCTATCTTTACTGTAAACCCGATACGGTCAAAATAGTCCAGAACAGAAATAACAAAATTCCTGCCCATATTCACCTCTTGCCGATAGTCTATTGTCGTGAATGTACCGTTGCTTGACTGCTCTGCCAGCAGCTCAGCACTTTGTGCAAGTTGTCTTATCAGAGATTTTGGTACAAAACGATGTTTCTCCAGCATTATGATATCTCCTAATTTGACACCAATTTTCAAAGTCTTTTCAAGCGTGGGGGCGTCAACGCCAATCTCTTTTGTCGCCTCATGAAGACTTGGGGGTGCGCCGGTTGCAGGATTTAGAACAACCGCCGCCCGCGCCAACAGATGCTTATCCTTGGCTGAAATATGAACAGCGTAAGACGGCAAATGGTATCGCTGGCCATCTGCGACAACACGGGCTTCGGCAACTAGCTGACGAAGGCCATGCTCAATGACATTCAGCTCAGGTAAAGGGGTGAGCAAGTTCTGTATGTCTTTTACACTAGCACCAAATAGGCTAGGTTGTGATTTGTGAAGCGTCGCTAATGCTATCTCAATTCGGTCTAAACTCTCACGCCATCTTGGCTCACTGAAAAGCAAATCATTCGGCGCGGCTTCAACAATTCTTAATCCAAGCGTTTCAATGATAACCTTGATTTCTGGGGCTGGCAGATTATGCGATATGGCAAAAGGCTTAAGTGGCACGCCGCTTTCGTTTTGCTCGGTTAGGGCTTTTAAGATTGCGGTTGGGGTACCATTTCGCATGGCTTCCAGGCATGCTATTCGGTTCGGCTTGGCGCGGCCACGTTTAGGAGGGAAGGGGTCAATGACACGCCCCCCAGCGATGGTGCGTTGTGCTGATTGATCGCGGAGTACAAAACGATCACCATGAACGGCAAATATATCACGTGATAGTACCAATTGCGCCAAGCCGTTTGCCCCTGCCGCAATGCTGCCGCCTGATAACGTTGCTACCCTTGCCGGAAGATGAGCTGAGCCAATATGTAAATGTGTTGGTGTCCAGTGTTTCAATGCCGAAGCCTCAGTCCGCAACACCTCAAGATCAACATCAATACGCATCGTTGGGCGAAACAGTTCAGCATGCATTAACCATTGACCGCGCCGAACGGTATCTTGGTTAGCGCCGCGGCCAATGATATTTAGTGCACAACGCTCGCCTGACCGCGCATATTCACTGATTTGGCTGTTACACCTTATTTCACGGATGCGAATCTGTGATCCATTTGTGGATAGGGTCAGGCTTTCTGACAAATGTACTGACCCCGACATCACCATGCCAGTGACAACCAATCCCACCCCCTTGAGTGAGAACACCCGATCAATAGCCATGCGGAAATGCTGATTGTTGGGGCTCTCATGATTAGCTTGGGCGCGTTGGATAAGCTCTTGCTTTAGCAGATCAATACCCTTGCGCTTATGCGCAGATACTGAAAACACATCACATCCCTTGCGCCCAGCCTCAACAAGTATTTGATCCAGCTGAGTCTTTACCTCAACAACGCGCGCTGGCAGCACCCGATCAATTTTGGTTAGTACTACTAAACATTGTTCAATCCCAAGCAGATTGAGGATGGCAATATGCTCAAGCGTTTGTGGCATCACACCATCATCAGCCGCTACCACCAGCAAGGCCAGATCAATACCAGCAACGCCAGCCAACATATTGCGGATAAACTTTTCATGACCGGGGACATCAACAAAACCAAGCATCTTTTTGTCTGGTAAAGCCAGATAGGCAAAGCCTAAATCAACGGATAACCCACGAGCCTTTTCTTCGGGTAATCGGTCAGTATCTGTGCCGGTTAAGGCTTTGACCAACTCCGTCTTGCCGTGGTCAACATGGCCAGCCGTTGCAATGATCATTAGAAGTTAAGCCCCTCAAGATTGGCGATAAAACCACTCTCATCTTCAAGACATCTGAGATCAAACCACAACGCATCATCGGTAATGCGGCCAATCACCGGTATCGGCAAATCCCGAAAAGCCTGGGCAAGCCTGATCAATGCTTTACTGGGGCGGTTCTGTCGTGGCAGAGTTATTTTGACAGCAGCGCTTGCCAGTCTCTTTGATGGCAATGCGCCACTACCAACCTGACTGTGCACAGTAGCTGCGACGACTAAAAACCCCTTGCAGTGATTTTGGATGATGGGGACGATGCGTGAGGCTAATTGCTCGATGTCTTCCACATCTCGTGATAGCCAGCGCAAGGTTGGTAATTCGGTGGCCAGTTGTGACGGGTTGGTATATAAACGCAATACGGCTGCCATAGCGGCAAGCGATAATTTATCTGGCCGCATGGCACGTGTCATGGGGTTGCGTTTTATTTTTGTGATCATATCATGACGCCCGGCAATGATCCCCGCCTGAGGTCCTCCGAGCAGTTTATCGCCACTAAAGGTCACCACATCAGCACCAGCCTTTAATGCTTCTGCGACCGTTGTTTCATGCGTTAAGTGAAAGCTCTCAAGGTCAATCAGAGCGCCACTTCCAAGATCAGTGACGAGGGGCAGAGCATGACGCTGCGCGATGCTTGCTAGCTCCTGTTCTGACATCGTTTTTGTGAAACCTGTAATCTCAAAATTGCTGGCGTGAACCTTCATTAACAGTGCCGTTTTTGGACTGATGGCATCTTCAAAATCTTTGCTATGCGTTCGATTGGTTGTCCCAACTTCCACCAGTTTGCATCCCGCCCGTGCCATAATGTCAGGCATCCGGAAAGAGCCACCTATTTCAATCAGCTCACCGCGAGAAACCGCAACTTCCTTGCGCCTTGCCAAAGTATTAAGGGTCAGCAGTACAGCTGCCGCATTATTGTTGACTACAAGCGCCGCCTCTGCGCCTGTTAAATAGCAGAGCAAATCTTCGGCATGTTTATAGCGGTCTCCGCGCTTGCCTTTCTCCAAATCGAACTCAAGGGTGCTGGCGCCTCGTGACACGTCGACCATGGCCTTGATCGCCACCTCAGGTAATGCCGCGCGTCCCAGGTTCGTGTGTAGAACAGTGCCCGTCAGATTGATGACAGGGCGCAGTGAAGGTTGCACCATGCCTGCTGTCTTGGATGATAGCGCCTGCAAAAGCGATGCATAATCAATGGCCTTGCCATCAAGCACCTTGCCTCTGGCTTCTGCCAAAACATGCTGCGCGCATCGGGTTACCAGAGAGAGGCCATATTCACCTATCAGAGATGCGTTTTCGGGATCGTTTAGGAAGTGATCAACTGACGGGATGTGCTGAGGTTTATCAATGCTCTTATTAGCATGTAATGATATATGTCGGTGGCTCTTCCTCATATTTCTCTCTCTAATCAATATCACCTCGCTTGAAATCATTGAAATAGGAAGTAGACCCCTGTAATCCTAATTACATTAGCAATATACCTGATTTTGACAAGCTTAATTTCTTTACAGGTAAATTTAGAAATGCTAAATTTATACTATGAATAATTTTGTTGTCCCAACATCCATGCACCTTGAAATTGACGTCCTCAAAACTTTCATTGCGGTTGCTGAAACTGGCTCTGTGAAGTTTGCCGCAGAGCGTGTATCTCGATCACCAGCTGCTGTATCAATGCAGATGAAAAAACTGGAACAACTCATCGGCATGCCTGTATTTCATCGTGCCGAGGGCGCTATGCGTCTCTCCGATACTGGTGACAAATTGATGCCACATGCCTATCGTATTGTTGAGGCCAACCACACCGCGCTGAGTGCTATGCTCTGCCCCGATATTGATGGCATGGTTCGCGTTGGATTATGTTTGGAAAATATTGAGACCCAGATGCCCGAAATTCTAGCTGGATTTTCCCGCGCGCATCCCGGAATTACCGTTACTACTAACGCTGGCGATTCGCAGGATTTGGCGGCTATGCTGACTGCTGACGTATTGGATATTGCCATTTTAACCATCGGCGGTAATGTTGCTTATCTTGAACAAGACAGGCTCCTATATGAGCAGCCTCTTGCATGGGCGACACATAAAAACAGCCAACGCCTTGATGAAAGACCGTTAAAGGTTGCAGTTGCGCCCATTGGCTGTCCGTGGCGTGATGCGGCGCTCGATGCCCTGAAAAGAGCGGGTATAGAATATCAGGTTGCCTATCTGTCAAATGTTTCAGAATCTCAGCTTGCTGCCGTACGTGCCGATTTGGCTGTCGCAGCTTTGCCAGCCAGCAGAATCTCCAACAGCACTCATCCGATTTGTGCGAATGATGATCTGCCAACACTTCCCTACACAAAAATGGTGCTTCGCTTATCTGATAATTCTGGCGCCAATACTAAAGCCCTTGCCGCGCAAATCCTCAGCTTTTACAAAAGGCCAGTATGACGGAGGATTAACCTATAAGTGGTTATTATTTGAGGTGGCTTTTTTATTATGTAAATCATTGTCGCGTTTCATGAAGGTGAGATATTCGGTTCAAGAAATCATTATACTTAGCCTGCCTCACCCTGATTCAGGCTAAATTAGCATAGCCTTAATGCAACCTTGCCTGACCCAGGTCCAAGGATCGAGGGTCAAGTATCGAGCATCATGGGCCAAGGTTCGGGAGCCGAAGACCTTGGATCTTGGACCTCGAATTGGAGGCCGAAAATATGAAAATTCAGGTGATGCAAAATTTGCATCACCTTGTGGTAAATATAGCAATATATGTTTCTGTCAGTTTGGGGTAAGAGTATTCTTGCTTATACGGAAGGAAAAGGCCGCGCCCGAAAGACGGCCACGAAATCTATCATCGTGGAGCTAATGGCTATGGATCTCTTATACATTTCTGGGGTTCTTTTCCCGGCTATTCCTCTTGCAATGGTGGCGATAGGTGCACGGTACACGGCTGTTGCTGGACTCATCAGGTCGCTCCATATGCAGATTACAGGGACAACTCCTGCCAGTGGCCCGGCTGAAGTGTTGGCGGCTGAACTGAAATCACTCCGGCTCAGGATAGAACTGGTGAAGTTCAGCCAGTTTTTCGCGGCTGTATCGTTTGTGCTTAATCTCGTCTCTGTATTGTTATTTGCCCATGGTGCCGAAGTTAAAGGGCTTTTCAGTTATTCTGGATCAGCCGCAACCTTGACATTGGCCATGTTGCTTTTCATGGCGGAGATTTTCTTTTCCACCCGTGCTCTCAACCTGCATATAAGCGGGTTGAGAGCCCATGGCTGAATGACCTGCCAGCCGAGCAGGACTTCTTTTGGGTGTTTCATTGGAGCGCAAGCAATGAGTTATAAATTATCTACATCCACGTAAATTCAAGTTGCAAGAAACAGCGGTTGTGTGACCCACAACCATTAATTTCTTATATTCATCCTAATCTTTACGTTTGTGAGATTAAGGCTACTTTTAAAATACCTATAACGTTATCAGGTTTAAAAATGGATGGTCTAAATGCATTTCCAGAACTGCAGCGAGCCAAAGGAATCCTATCCTTTCATTGCAGTGATAATGTAATCAAAAGGTTATATCAATCAGGGTCTGCAAAACTCATGTTGCCAAAGACTTATGGTGAAATGAAAGAAGCGGTTCTTCTGAACACGGCAGGTGGGATTACGGGCGGCGACCAATTTGATTTCAAGATTGAGGCTGAGGATTGCGCACTTGTGGCCACCACTCAAACGGCTGAACGGCTTTATCGTAGCAATACTCATCCTGCGAAAATTAATATAACGCTGAATGTAACAAAAGCCGCCACTTTCCATTGGATTCCCCAAGAAACGATTGTTTTTGACGGTGCTAAGGTTGACCGTACCATCCGGCTGGATTTGACATCGGATAGCACGTGCCTATTGGCAGAGACCATCATACTTGGACGTCAAGCGATGGGTGAAGAAATCAAGGATTGTCATTTTACGGATCAATGGCGATTTTACCGTGACGGCAAATTGTTTCACGCAGAAGCCCTTAGAATGACCGGTGATGTCAAAGAACAAATTGCCGCGACAGCTGGTGGTAATAATGCTCGTCTTTTATCCACAATAATCTATGCGGGCAAAGATGCTGAAGAGAAAAAAGGGGTTATTAAGCCATGGCTTGAAAAAGCATCTTCCTGTACAGCGGCATCATGCTGGGATGATCGACTGGTCATTCGAATTTTGTCCCCTCATGCTCAATCAGGGCGCTCTGATATCAATCACTTGTTGAAAGCCATTAGAAATCAACCTTTACCCCGTGTCTGGCAAATATAATAAGGAGAATACTGTGAAACTAAGCCCAAGAGAAAAAGACAAATTGCTGGTTTCCATGGCCGCGATGGTCGCGCGCAATCGAAAAGAGCGTGGTGTCAAATTGAATTATCCGGAAGCCATTGCCTTAATTACAGATTTTGTTGTTGAAGGGGCGCGCGATGGCAGGTCCGTCGCTGATTTGATGGAGGCTGGAGCGCATGTCATCACCCGCGATGATTGCATGGATGGCATAGCTGAGATGATCTATGATGTTCAGGTTGAGGCAACTTTCCCAGACGGCACTAAACTGGTAACAGTGCATCACCCCATTCGATAAGGAGGCATTCAATGATCCCTGGCGAAATCATTACAAAAGACGAGATAATCATGCTGAACAGCCAACAAGACACTATTCGTATTACAGTTGCTAATACTGGGGATCGCCCCGTCCAGGTTGGAAGCCATTACCATTTTTATGAAACCAATTCCGCCCTTAAATTTGATCGAGAGACTACACTTGGGATGCGGCTTGATATTGCCGCAGGTACGGCTGTTCGGTTTGAACCAGGCCAAGAACGTGATGTTCAGTTAATTCCTTTTGGGGGCAAACGAATTGTTTATGGTTTCAACCAAAAAATAATGGGAGAACTATGATGCCTGCTTCAATTTCTAGAAAAATTTATGCCGATATGTATGGCCCTACCACAGGCGACAAAGTTCGTTTGGCTGATACAGAGTTGTTTATCGAATTGGAATATGATCTCACCAATTACGGTGATGAAGTGAAGTTTGGTGGCGGTAAAGTTATACGCGATGGCATGGGGCAGTCACAAATATCACGCCATGGTGGCGCGGTTGATACGGTGATTACCAACGCAGTGGTTGTTGATGTCACGGGAATTTATAAAGCTGATATTGGATTGAAAGATGGCCTGATTCATTCGATTGGTAAGGCTGGCAATCCAGATACTCAGGATGGCGTGAGTATTATCATTGGGCCTTCGACAGAAGTTATTGCTGGTGAAGGTCATATTTTAACTGCTGGTGGATTTGATAGCCATATTCACTTTATTTGCCCCCAGCAGATTGACGATGCCATTCATTCAGGGATCACAACCATGTTAGGTGGAGGCACGGGGCCTGCCCATGGCACTTTGGCCACAACTTGCACACCTGGCCCATGGCATATCTCTCGTATGTTGCAATCGGCTGATGCCTTTGCGATGAATCTGGCCTTTGCTGGTAAGGGAAATGCTGCATTGCCCGATGCGCTTGAAGAACAAATTAATGCAGGGGCATCATCGCTAAAACTGCACGAAGATTGGGGGACGACCCCAGCGGCAATTGATTGTTGCTTAAGTGTGGCGGATGCCATGGATGTCCAAGTCATGATCCATACCGATACGCTTAATGAAAGTGGTTTTGTTGAAAATACTCTTGCGGCAATGAAAGGTCGAACCATTCACGCTTTTCATACCGAAGGGGCGGGTGGCGGCCATGCCCCTGACATCATCAAGGTTTGTGGTGAGCGTCATATCATTCCATCTTCCACCAACCCCACAAGACCATATACCGTCAATACGCTTGAGGAGCATTTGGATATGTTGATGGTTTGCCATCATCTTGATCGGTCTATTCCTGAAGATGTGGCATTTGCCGAAAGTCGTATTCGGAAGGAAACCATTGCAGCTGAAGATATTCTTCATGATATGGGGGCGTTCTCAATCATTGCTTCAGACAGCCAAGCCATGGGGCGGGTTGGTGAAGTTATTATCCGCACATGGCAAACAGCGCATAAAATGAAGGTGCAACGAGGACGACTTTTAGAAGAAAAAGGGGATAATGATAACTTTCGCGTCAAACGCTATATCGCTAAATATACGATTAACCCATCCATCTGCCATGGTTTGTCAAAACATATTGGTAGTATTGAAGTCGGTAAAAGGGCTGATCTCGCGTTATGGGCGCCAGCTTTCTTTGGGGTAAAACCTGAAATGGTGCTCTTAGGGGGCAGCATAGCCGTGGCGCAAATGGGTGATCCCAACGCGTCGATCCCGACGCCTCAACCAGTCTACACACGGCCAATGTTTGCTTCATTCGGTCGAGCCGTGGAACAATCAGCAGTGTGTTTTGTCAGCCAAGCCGCGCATGACAATAATGTTGCGGTAACTCTAGGTCTGGGCAAGGAAACACGCGCTGTTGAAAATACAAGGTCTATTTCCAAGGCTGACATGGTCATGAATGACTTTCAGCCAGAAATCGAAGTTCATCCAGAAACTTATGAAGTGCGCGCCAATGGAGAATTACTGACTTGCCCACCGGCAGAAGACTTGCCTATGACACAGCGATATTTTCTTTTTTAATTTGGATCACCAACCATGCAAATTGCCCATGAGATTATTAGGAATATTGATCCTGCATCGGCAGATGCCATGATTTCTTTGGATTATGAAGGTCGGTTTTTACGCCGCAAACGCCTTCAGACGGATGACGGGGAAGATTTTATGGTTGAATTGCCGAAGACAATTTCCCTGTCGCCTAGTGATGGGATTGTTTTGGATGATGGCCGGGTGATAGGTATTCGTCCAAAACCAGAGATGCTTGCAAAAATTACGCATAGCAATCTTATGCGTATGGCATGGCATATTGGCAATCGGCATACCCCATGCCAAATCGAAGACGATCATTTGTTGATACAACAAGATTATGTCTTGGAAGATATGTTGCACCAATTAGGAGCAAAAATTACTCATATCACCAATCCCTTTATGCCAGAAGGGGGAGCATATGGGCATGGGAGAACTCACTCTCACCATCATCAAGAGCATGACCATTAAAATGACAACTAACCATCACGATGTCATGATTTTACAGAACTGGTTTTCACCAGTTTTCCCCACTGGGGCGTTTAGTTATTCTCATGGGCTGGAAATGGCTATCCAAGATGGGCGTATCATGGATCAAGACAGCCTTTATAATTGGATTTCATCACTCTTATCGCATGGCACAGGTCACAATGATGCGATTATGATCAAATCTACCTATGAAGGTCTGCCAGAATTGAATGACTTATGCCTTGCCCTTTCAGCCAGCAAAGAACGTTATCAGGAAACGACCGAATTAGGCCATGCTTTTTGCCGTGTGTTTAACGCAACTCATGATGCTAATTTACCAGAAGGCCTTGCTTATCCTGTGGCGGTTGGCATGGCGTCAAGAACATTAGGGCTTAACGTCAAACTTACCATCCAAAGTTATTTGCAAGCTTTCGCATCTAATCTTATATCCGTCGGCATACGTACTATTCCAATTGGTCAACAATCTGGGCAAGACTGTTTGCTTCGTCTTTACCCGGTGATTGAAGACGTTGCGACTGCCTCGATAGGCGCCACTCTGGATGATATTGGTGGCGCGGTTTTTCATGCGGATCTGATGGCTATGAAACATGAAAATATTACCCCAAGGATTTATCGATCATGACGACTAATCGGATCAAATTTGGGCCATTACGGGTCGGTATAGGGGGGCCTGTTGGCGCTGGCAAAACCAGCCTTACGGAAGCGCTATGCCATGCGTTCAAGCATGATATTTCCATGGCGGTGATCACAAATGATATCTACACCCAAGAAGACGCTGATTATTTGGTGCGAGCCCAAGCATTGCCATCAAATCGCATCAGAGGCGTTGAAACAGGCGGTTGTCCTCATACCGCTATTCGCGAAGATGCGTCAGTTAACCTAGCCGCCATTGATGATTTGAAAAACAGTTTTCCGGATTTGAATTTGATTCTATTGGAGTCAGGTGGGGATAATCTTGCCGCGACCTTCAGCCCAGAATTGGTCGATCTTACTATTTATGTAATTGATGTCTGCATGGGGGCGGATATTCCCCGTAAAAAGGGACCCGCACTGATCAAGTCCGATATGCTGGTGGTCAATAAAATTGAACTGGCGGAATATGTCGGTGTTGATTTAGACCAAATGCGAAAAGATACTGAAGAAAACAGGCCTGATCGCCCCACAGTCTTTGGATCAATGCGAAAAGGCGTTGGGGTTAATGAAATCGCAACGTTTTTGCGAAGAGAAGGTGGAATGTAAATCTGTTTTCTAAAGGTTTGGACTTGAATGCAAGTCGCGGATTAAATACCTTCTTTCACAACGATGATGACCTACATACATACAAAATCAAGGTGCAGGTAACGGCGGTTGCGCACCCCTGCAATTACTATTATTAAATACAATTAAATTGAGTGTTAGAAGTTACTCTTTTTTTTCTAACGTTCAAACCACGGATGAACTATCTGTTACAGAAAATGAGATAGAAAATATTTTAAGCCTTGCAGATCAAGAGCATCACTTCGTCTCAGGCATTGATAACCCATTTACAATTTCTTTGAGCGCGGCTATTTCTTCCCCGCTCATAGCGTTATGATTGATCTGAAGAGAATAATGCTCACCTTCAAAAACATGTTTCTGAGCCTGAGCATTAGCATCCAGAAGCACATCATAACATCTAACTGGCTTGGAAATCCCTTTCAGCGTCAGCTCTTTTACAGGATTAAATGCAATCTCATCTTTGACAAGCAGATAGGTATCTTCGGAGACAAGGATAGAGCTTGATAAGGCTGCACTTTCCAGACGTGATGCCAGATTAACCGGGGCACCAATTACGGTATAATCAAGACGGTCGTCACTACCAAAATTACCAACCGTACAAAACCCAGTATTTATGCCAATACGGATTTGCAAATCATTCTTTAAGCTAAAATTAGTACCCCAATAACCTTCTAATTCGCGCATGCGATTTTGCATCCTAATCGCCATTTTAACACATTGGCGCGCATCATTTCTGACGCCTTTAGTTTCTGGATCACCAAAAAATATCATGATGGCATCACCTACATATTTGTCTATGGTACCCCCAAATTCAATAGCTATATTTGACATCTCATTGAGATAAAAATTTAAAAGGTTGGTAAGTTCTTCGGATTCCAAATGCTCAGATATATCGGTAAAACCCACAATATCAGAAAAAAACATGGTGAGTTTTTTGCGATTGCTTTTCACTTCAACGCTTTGCTTTCCAGAAAAGATCTGATCATAGATTTGAGGTGAAAGATATTTTGATAATTGACGTGACAAGTCTTCAAGCTGCTCCGATTTACTTTGCGCTTCAATCTTAGCTTCATTAGCAATTTCTTTCTGCTTCTCTAACTGAGTGGACAGCGATTTACGAAGATTAGCCTCAAGCTTAAGTTTTGAGTTTTCTTTATTAAGGGATTTGATTGTCTCTTGGAGCTGATCAATCTCGGACATCACTATTCCTTTATTAAAATAAATTAGACAATAATTTACCTTCATCTATTCAGAACCAGTCTATCAAACTTCGGCTGGTTTGAAACCATATTACCAACAATACTTATGATTACGGTTGATGTTAAATCATCAATATGCCATGAATTATGTAGTATGGTAATAGATGGGATAGATCTAGGATGAAACATCAAGGCGGATGCCATTGCGGTCAGTTTACTTTCCAAACCGAACTTGAACCTATGTTAGTAGTTCAATGTAACTGCTCTAATTGTCGTAAAATGACGGGTAGCATGAACCTTGGGTGTCTCTATGCCATAACCGAAGTCGAAACAAGCGGTGAGACCAATAGTTATGAGTTTACTGGCGGCAGTGGCTATATCAACACAGCACATTTCTGCACAAAATGTTATGTTCGGGTCATGATGCACCCCGCTAAAGAAGTCATGGAAGGCATGGTTGGGATGCCTCTTGGCACTTTTGAGAATGCCAAGAGCATTTCTCCAAAGATTCAAATATGGACAAGTGAGAAACTCGACTTTCTGACAAAACCTGACAGTGGGGTTGAAGAATCTTTTGAAGATAGCGGCATCCCTGAACGATTGATGGCTGTCCTAGCTAATATGGAAGATCGATAGAAAACACTTTGTTATTCTTTATCGATAAATTATTATTTATTATAATTAAGTAATGCTAGGATTCAATTGACCGGAAATTTTTATGAAACTTACTGTTCATGGTAGCCGAGGGTCTATACCAACTCCATCAAAACATACGGTAAAGTATGGTGGAAATACATCATGTTTTGAATTAGAATTTGGCAAATATCAGATATTTTTTGATACTGGTAGTGGCTTTAAAAACATCTCTTTAGCCGATAAACAAATTGATAAATTAATCTTTTACAGTCATTGGCATCACGATCATATCCAAGGCTTGCCATTTAATTCTCACATCTTTAATCAAGAAAACAAAATCACTGTGACCAGCGCTCTGGCTAGTCGGAATGTCTTGCGGCATACCTTGCAAACCTATTTTTCGGGTGGATACTTTCCTGTTGATATTGTTAGAGTTTTATCAAACCTTGTGTTCAAAAATATATCAACTGTTAAAAAATCAACTGAAAAAGACTTTCATCTTGACTGGCTTGAGCTTCAACATCCTGGCGGTTGTTACGGGTACAGCATAATTTATGATGGTAAGAAAATATGTTATCTTTGCGATAATGAATATGATGAGGCGCAACTGCCGTTGCTTGAAAAATTCACTGATCATTCGGATTTGGTGATATGGGATGGCATGTTTACCGAGGATGAGTTGACCGAAAAAGTCGGATGGGGACATTCCTCTATCGAACAGGGCGTCAAGTTTTTTGATCAAACTAATATTAAATCTATGATGATCACACATCATGCTCCTTATCGTACAGACAACATGCTTGATGAAATTGCGTCGTCGTTACCAGATGGGGTCTATTTTGCCAAAGATGAAATGAGCATTACGATCTAGTCCTTTGAGTCTTAACGCTATACCCTGCTCCCGATTGCCCCCGTTTCAATTAGGTAGGCAAATAACTGGCATCATTGTAGAATTAATAACACCATATAAACTTTATTCAAAAGCTGCCAAGATGGTTTCGTTATATACTTGCAGAAGCGTGTTATAAATCACAAGATCAATATTCTTCATGTCATCAATAATATCAGTAAAGGCATTTTGATCGCTTGCTTTAATCACCTTTTGGAGCCATGGATATTCATCAACACCGCCAGTTTTGCTGACAGCAAGGCATGTTGAATAAAGCACATCACGGACAGATGGTTCAGATATTTGCTCGGCTAGCTCAAGTCCTAGATCAATTCTATCATCCATGAAACAGGCAAATACAGCATCTGATTTTCGCTTATTACTGTTAATTTGGCCTTGCGGTACGGGATCATATTCCAACGCTTTGAGGGTAAGATCACAGCCTTCTGTTGTCTGGCCTGTTTTTAATAATGCTTCACCATATTGCTGAAGAATACGGGGATCATTAGGCACCATATCATAGGCTTTTTTTCCATGTTCTAAGGATAAATTATATTTTTTTGTACCTGAATAAACAGCTGAAAGTAACCGATGACATTCAAAATCATTGGGGTCAATTTTGATAGCAGTTGAGATTAAATTGTCCCAGACCGGCGACAGCTCTTCAAATGTATCATTGATATAGTTGCGAGCAAAAGCTTGGCCAAGCGTACAGGCTTTCCAAGCATAAGCTTGGGCGTTATTGGGGTCAGATTCAATAGCCCTATCAAACATTTCAAGCGCTTCGGCATTGGCATCCTTGCTAAACTGGTGATGCATTTCTTTGCCTTTGAGCAGATACTCGTATGAGCTCATATTCTCAGTTGGCTTACGCTTGGCTCGCTGTAAACTTACAAGCTCAATCTCACCCAGGACCATTCTCACAACGCTCCTGACAATCTCATCCTGAACATCAAAAATATCATCCAGGCTACGATCAAATTTTTGGCTCCATTTGATATCTTCGGTTTCCGTTTCGATCAACGAAATCGTGATCCTAACCTTATTGCCTGCGGTGCGCGCCGTTCCCTCAGCGAGAAAATTAATATTAAACTGGTTAATGAAATCTTCTCTTTTGATATCACTATTAACAAAGTTTATGCTCGACTGGCGTGACACAATCGACAATTGCCTGACCATCGAAAGTTCGGTAATGATATCTTCAAAAATACCATCAACAAGAAAAGAACTATCATCATTCATATTCATATTCTTGAATGGTAAGATGCAAAGATTAGGTTTTTTTAATTTATCTACATCATCAGGAATTTCTTCAGATTGGTTGTTCTCAGTATGATCTGTGTTTGACGTCTTTATTGCAAAGACTTCAAAGTCGCTTGATATATTCTTAAGCTTTTTTGTTCCAGCAGCGTGGGTTATAGCTTCAATCTGTGTTTTCACATTTTCATTAACAATGCGTGATACCAAAATCTGTCCTGGCACGCATTGGGCCTCTAATCGGGCTGCGATATTGACCCCATTTCCATAAATATTATCTTTTTCTACAATGACATCGTCACAATGAATACCAACCCGAAATATTAGTTTTTTTCCTTCATTTTCATCAATGATACTTAAATTTCTTTCAAAAATTGCATCTTGAAAATTAATGGCACAGTTGACTGCCTCAACCGTGCTTGGAAACTCGGCTAATACAGAGTCGCCTGCAGTATGGAATATCCTACCTCCATGTTTAAAGATAAATGCATCTATGATTTCACGGCAAGCATTAAGACTAGAGAGTGTTGTTTCTTCATTATCAAGCATATGCTTGCTAAAACCAACACAGTCAACAGCAACAATAGTAACAAATTTTCTAAGAACTGACATTAATCATATCATTTCATTCTAAAATGGTAATATTATTAATTAAGTTTATGTTAATTTAAAGTACACTAAATAATACATATGATAACATAAAAATATTTTTGGGGACTGGATAGTGAAAAAAATTGCTTTTAATCGTGGTCAAGTCATCTTTAAAAGCGGAGATGAAGCTGAAGGCTTATACATTGTTGCTAATGGCAATGTTGGTTTATATTTTCCCGGAAATGACACTGCAAATAAACCTAATATTACGCTTGATAAGACAGATATTTTTGGAGAGATGGGCGTAATTGACGATCAGTTGAGAATGGCAACAGCGCGTGCTCATACTGATGTTGAGTTGATATATGTCTCACGTAGAGATTTTGACCAAAAATTAGATCAAACAGATGTCATTGTGCGTGGCGTTATGGCTGTGCTGTCTGATCGTTTGCGGCAGTTGCAACAGACTAAAAATAAATCATAAAAATAAATTTTTATGGAAAGATGTGAGGATGAATGCTTATAGGACTGCAATTTCTAGATTAAGAGGCATTACCGGAATAGTCATATTTGCTTATGTTGTTGTCCATATGAGCAATCATATTGTTGGACTGGTAAGTTTATCTGCTGCCGATGTCATGCTAGATAATGTGCGTTGGTTTTGGCACCTTACTTTTGTTGCTATCATTCTTTATGCCTCTCTATTTATACATGCTGGGCTTGGGGTTTTAAGTACCATCACAAAATATTCTTACCGCATCAAGTTTATCGATTGGGTTCAGATTGGGACAGGTTTACTCATCCCCTGGATTCTCATAGGGCATGCCTTTGTTGGTGGCTATTCAACCCGATTTCTTGGCGTTAAAGACAGTTATGAATTAACGACGCTTGCCACTTGGGTGTTTGACCCGGTGTCGGTTGCAACACTATCCTTCTTGCTGATACTGGCGTGGGGTCACGGTGTCATAGGCGTAAATAATATGCTGCGGTTTCATGCTAGTTATCAACGCATTAAGCCCATGTTGGTGATTGTTGTTTGGCTATTTCCCATCTTATCATTGCTAGGCTTCGCCAGCGCCGGCAAAGAAATCATCGCCAAAGTCATGCTCGATTCAAACGTCATTGGTCAGGTCATGATGAACGCGCAATTATCAATGGAAATGGCAGCATACCTCACCCAAGTAAACACGACAGCGCTGAAATATTATCCGTTCGGCCTAGCCTTGCTTATCCCCATTGCTTTTGTTTTGTTCCGCATACGCAACAGGAAAAAAGACATTAGCATCGCCTATCCCGGTAATAAGATTGTGCATGCCGATCCTGGCATATCTGTGCTTGATGCGAGTCGGCAGAACAACATCTCACATATGTCCATGTGCGGCGGCAGAGGACGCTGTTCAACATGCAGGATACGAGTTATGTCAGACCTGACTCACCTACCTGAACGAAATGGCATTGAACAAAATATTGCCAAAAAGTTAAATTGGGATGATTCTATTAGACTAGCCTGTCAGCTCCACATCACAAACCCCATCGAAGTCCGACCACTAGTACGATCAACATCTGATAAGCTTACTTCAGACAGCCGCGTAGGATTGAGTGGTAGGGAGGAACATACTGTTGTTATGTTTATCGATTTACGGGATTTTACTTCAATTTCTGAAAAATTATTGCCTTATGACACTGTGTATTTACTCAACCAGTATATTGAAATTGCAAGTAAAGCGATTGCCACTTTCAATGGCCGGATAGATAAAATTATTGGTGATGGTGTTATGGCGCTGTTTGTTAATCAGGGTGATCAGCAAGAAAATGCCCGTAATGCACTTAAAGCATCACAACAAATTGCCAAATATATGGCTATGCTTAGTAAAGAATGTGAGGAGGATTTTGGTTTTGAGATGCGATTTGGCATTGGCATACATTCAGGTCTGTCGGTAGTTGGTCAAATTGGTCATGGTAAAGATATAAGTGAGACTGCCATCGGTGATTGTGTCAATATTGCCAGCCGCTTGGAGCAGCTTACAAAATCAGAAAAATCGCAATTAATTATCTCTGAGGAGTTAATGAAAGATACCGAGCTTGGACTCAAGCCTGATTTGGTTAAAACAGTCAAACTTAAAGGCAAGGCAAAGCCTTTAGAAATTTGTATATTTAACTCTGCGACAAATATATTTAATGATTAGAGCGTTACTTTATATTATATTTAAATACATATTCTAGGTCATTGACTGCGTGATTGAATGCCCTCTGCACGGAGGTCGTTTTGACATCTGCTCTGGAAAGGCACTGTCGGCGCCAGTCTATGTTGACCTTAAAACATACCCGGTGAAAGTGGAAAACGACAGAGTCTATATCCAGGTGGAATAACCGGACTTTGGTGATACTTGCCTGGGTAATGTCCAAACCGGGCTATTCTAGACAGTGTGGTCAGGATGCTGGTGCTCATATATCTGAGGCAATGGTTTTAACGAGGCAGGGTTAATGTTGCACAGATACCACGCGCCCAATTTTCAAACTTGATGTCGCCACCATGTTGCGCCGCAATGGTAGAGGCGATGGCAAGGCCAATACCATAGCCGGCAATATTTTCTGCATTGGTGCCGCGATCAAATGGACGCGTCAGGTTATCTAGGGTATCGGCGGTGATCGCATCACCGTAATCCTTGATATGAATTTGTGCGGATTGCGAACTGGCTTCGATGGAAACATCTGCTTTCCTGCCGTATTTCAGCGCATTATCAATCAAGTTGGTCAATGCCCGTTGCAGGGAAATTGGCCTCACTTGAATGACAACACCATGCTGTTGAGCTACTTTGCTGCTTAAGGATTTAGGGGCACTGTTGAAGAGAATGGTCCGCGCTGAAATTTGTGGCGGTTCTGGCTCGCAGTAATGCACAGGCTGGTCCGCATCCTGATAATCCGCCACAACAGCCTCCACCAACGACAAAAGTGAAACCTGGCGCAATTCTTCCATACGCATTTCAGATTGCGTATAGCTCAAAACTGTCTCGATCATCTGGGTCATTTGATCAATGTCAGCATGCATTTTGCCCTGTAGGTCTTTGTCAGCAATTGACGCAGCCCGCAGCCGCAGGCGTGTGGCCGGTGTTCCCAAATCATGGCTCACCCCTGAAAGGAAGGTGGCCCGCTTAGCCAGTGATTCTTGTTCGGCCTCTTGATATTTGTTAATGGCACTAATCAATGTCCGTAATTCATCTGGACCAGTGAGGTTATAGCTTTCATGGTTGCGGAACAGGCCACGCCGGGTAAGTGTTGCGGCAAAATTCTGAAAGGCACTGCTGGCGGCAATAATTATTGAAATCAGAATACCAAGTGATACCGCAACCAGTATCAAGGCCGGCAATCGTAAATCCATGGGCGCGGCGGCGCATCCCCAAATTGAAGTGCCAGTCACACGCAGCCATGGCCCATTACTATATTGAACGAATAATGTGCTTTCTGAGCAATAGGTGGTTAGCATGCGCAACAGAGACGCAAGTTTCCCGCCTGCTGACACGGGGTAATCTGGCTGCAACTTAGCTACGGGATATTTTAAATTTGGTGAAACAACCGCCACATTGATACGACTGATCACTTCACCATTCTGTGTAGCGGTGGCCAGTGACAATTGAGTGATCTGGTCGGTAGCGCTGACATCGGGCAGTTTTGCAAACAAGCCGGCGGTTGCCAACTGGGCGTGGGCTCCGTTAAGTGGGACGATGGCAAGACCATCTGGTGCCCTAGCACCATCGCGCAATGTATCGTGCAATGCCAATCCTGTGAAATAGGAATGGGCCAGATGGTGATCCCACTTTTTCAGAGAATGCATCCAGACCGCTGTCGCTGTCGCCCCAATGACCATGGCGCTGATCACCCATAATATGGCTTGCGATCTAAGGCTGGACAGAAAACGCATTAACCGCTCTCTTGATGCACATCGACGGCGAATACATATCCCACGCCACGTTCGGTGCGTAAAAGTTTGGGCGATTTGGGATTGGCTTCAATTTTGCTGCGTAACCGCCCGACGAGTACATCCAATGCCCGGCCTGAGGTGTCAGAAATGGAATGTCCCTCTTGTGTCACATCCATTGCTGCAATGATCTCGTCACGGGTCAGGGCAATATGCGGGTTGGCCAACAACACCTTCAACAAGCGTTTTTCACGCTGGGACAATGCCACCTGTACACCATTTGGTGCATAGATCTCGTCGCTTTTTCCGTAAAATTTCCATCCGTTAAACCGAAATACAGTTGTGTTGCGGCGATAGTTCAATGATGAAGAGCGTTGACCGCGGCGCAATACAGCCCGAACCTGCGCCAGCAATAAATCGAGATTAAATGGTTTGGCAATATAGTCATCTGCGCCCACTTCATAGCCTGTCATGCGTTGGTGATCGGCTGAGAGCGCTGATACAAAAATGATGGGAACGGTCTCTTTGGCCCGTAATTTACGGCATAATTCAATGCCATTTTCCTCACCCAGCATCACATCGAGCAAAATTAAATCGATACGCTGATTGAGAATATGAAACTCAATTTCGGCACCTGTAGCGGCAGTGCAAACCATAAATCCCTGGTGTGCCAGAAACTGAGCAAGCATCTGGCTCAATTCTCGGTCATCATCAACAACCAATATTCTTGGGATAGCCATTACGCCCCCTTTCAAGAATAACTGCCAAACTTTGCGTTTAAATTACCACAGTAACTTTTTGTAACAAAACCCATTCTTAGGTAACAATATGTAATAAATAATCACAAAAACTGTATGGGTGGGTAATGGTGTGTCAGAATTGCCATTGAAAACCGGACGCATTGGTCGAAAGCTGATTATTAGATTTTTATGAGGAGGACTAAAATGAAGCTCAAGACATTGTTTGCGGCATCTGCTGCATTAACCATCGCCGGTACATCACTGGCACAAGCAGAACCACAAGCCGAAGTATTGCATTGGTGGACATCTGGTGGTGAAGCCAAATCAGTTGCTGTATTGCAAAAAGAATTTGCATCACGCGGTGGCACATGGACTGACATGCCTGTTGCCGGTGGTGGCGGTGATGCTGCGATGACAGCGCTGCGTGCCCGTGTTTTGGCTGGCAATCCCCCAACGGCAGTTCAGCTTAAAGGCCCGGCTATTCAGGAGTGGTATGAAGAAGGCGTATTGGCCGATATCTCTGGCGTTGCCAAAGAGCAAGGCTGGGCTGATGTTTTGCCAGCCTCAATCGCTGGTCACATGAAATGTGAAGGTAAATGGTGTGCAGCACCCGTTAATGTTCATCGCATTGACTGGATCTGGGCAAATGCTTCCGTTCTGGCTGAAAATGGTATTTCAATGCCGACATCATGGGACGAGTTCAACGCTGCGGCAACCAAGCTGCAGGCGGCTGGCATCACTCCGCTGGCTCACGGTGGTCAGGCATGGCAAGACGCCACTGTGTTTGAGGCAGTAGCCCTGGGTATTGGTGGTTCTGAGTTCTACCACAAAGCATTTGTTGAGTTGGATCAGGCGACTTTGAAGTCTGACACAATGATAGAGGTGTTTGATCAGATGCGCACTATGCGTGGTTTTGTGGACAGCAACTTCTCAGGCCGTGACTGGAACCTGGCAACAGCGATGGTTATGAATGGCGAAGCCGCTTTCCAGATCATGGGTGACTGGGCAAAGGGTGAGTTCCTGGCTGCTGGCAAGCGTCCTGGTATTGACTTCTTGTGTGCGTCAACACCGGGCGATGGCTTCTTGTATAATGTGGACAGTTTTGCCATGTTCGCCGTTGATGGTTCAGACAAAACAGATGGTCAGATGCTTTTGGCCGAGCTGATTGTTGGTAAGAATTTCCAGAAAGTGTTCAACATGAACAAGGGTTCTATCCCAGCACGCGTGGATGTGGCACTGGACGATTTCGATCCGTGTGCACATACATCTGCACAGGACATGGCAACCAGTAATGCTGGTGGTTCATTGCTGCCATCATATGCGCACGGTATGGCCCTTCGTGGTGCTCAGGCGGGTGCAATTACTGATGTTGTGACAGCACATTTCAACTCTGACATGTCATCAGCTGATGCTGTCGAGATGTTGGCCACCGCAGTCGCTAACAGCCTGTAAAGTATAAGCATCGCCCACCTTCTGACAGCAGATTGGTGGGCGGTGTGCCTCTAAGTGGAGATCGCACTTTGATGGATTGGATCGAAAAACAAATACCAAAGCTGGTACTGGCACCGTCATTCATTGTCAGCCTCATTTTTGTTTATGGTTTTATCGGCTGGACGGCTTGGGTGTCCTTGACCAAATCAAAGCTGCTGCCACGATATGATATTGTAGGTACTATCCAGTATGAACGCCTGTTTGTCTCGCCACGCTGGGAAGTGGCTTTATCGAATTTATTTGTGTTTGGCTTTTTATTCATTGTGATTTCAATGGTGCTGGGACTGTTTCTGGCGATTTTGCTGGATCAGAAAATCCGTACTGAGGGCGTGATCCGTACGATCTACCTTTATCCAATGGCCTTGTCGTTAATTGTAACTGGTACAGCGTGGAAATGGATTTTGAACCCTGGACTGGGTTTTGAGGCCATGGTCCAGTCATGGGGATGGGGCAGCTTCACTTTCGGGTGGTTGGTTGACCCTGATATGGCGATTTACACGGTTGTTATTGCTGGCGTGTGGCAGGCATCAGGCTTTGTCATGGCATTATTTCTGGCCGGGTTACGATCTGTTGATCAGGAAATCATCAAAGCCGCACAGGTTGATGGTATTCCTACCTGGCGTATCTATTCTTCGATTATAATTCCATCGATGGCGGCGATTTTCCTGTCAGCCTTCATCGTGCTCGCGCATTTGGCGATTAAGAGCTTTGATCTGGTCATTGCGTTAACGGGCGGCGGTCCGGGTTATGCAACAGATTTACCAGCGACCTACATGTATACGATGGCTTTTTCTCGTGGAAACATTGGCCAGGCGGCGAGTTCAGCAATGGTGATGATGATGGTCGTCTTTGCAATTGTTGTGCCGTATCTCTATTCCGAATTACGAGCGCGTAATGATTGATGGCGTAATGACAAACCCCCGGCGTGGGGCGGCGGGAAAGGTGGCATTGCGTTGGTTGCTGCACCTGTTGCTTTGCACTTTTGCCCTGTATTACATGATGCCACTGTTCGTGATGATCACCACCTCCCTGAAAAGCCTTGAGGAAATCCGGACCAGCTCACTGATGTCACTGCCGCGGGAAGTCACCTTCGCCGCCTGGTCAACCGCCTGGTCAAGTGCCTGTACCGGCATCCAATGCGAAGGATTGCGTCCTTATTTTTGGAACTCTGTATTGTTGGCAGTACCAGCGGTGATCATCTCGACAATGATTGGTGCGATCAACGGGTATGTGGTCACGCAATGGCGGTTTAAAGGGGCAAACACTCTATTTGCGCTGATGTTGTTCGGCTGCTTCATTCCTTTCCAGGTTGTGCTACTGCCAATGGCTCGTGTGCTTGGTGTGATGGGTTTGGCGGGCTCCATCAGTGGCCTGATCTTCGTTCATGTCATTTACGGTATTGGTTTCACCACCCTGTTTTTCAGGAACTATTATGTCACCATTCCACCTGAATTGGTGAAAGCTGCAAAGGTCGATGGCGCTTCGTTCTGGCGTATCTTTTTTTCAATTTTCTTGCCGCTGTCATTACCGATTATTGTGGTGACTGTGATTTGGCAATTCACTCAAATCTGGAATGATTTCCTTTTTGGCGTGTCATTCTCAGAGGCGGGTACGCAACCCGTCACGGTAGCACTCAATAATATTGTGAATTCAACAACAGGGGTGAAGGAATACAATGTTGATATGGCAGCAGCCATTATCGCCGCTTTGCCCACCCTTTTTGTGTATATCGTGGCAGGCAAATATTTCATCCGCGGTCTAACCGCAGGCTCAGTAAAAGGCTGAACTCATGTCTCCAATTCTCGAAATCAAAAATCTCTATAAAGATTATGGTTCAACAAACATTTTAAAAGATGTGAACGCATCCATTAAAGCCGGTGAGTTCCTGGTTTTGGTGGGGCCATCGGGGTGTGGCAAGTCAACATTGCTGAATTGTATTGCCGGTTTGGAACCAATCACTAGTGGCGCCATTAGCATCGGCGGGCGGGACATGACCAATGTCAGCCCCAAGGATCGCGACATCGCTATGGTGTTTCAATCCTATGCACTTTATCCAACCATGAGCGTCGCTAAAAATATCACCTTTGGCATGAAGGTGCGGGGCATTGAAAAGGCTAAACAGGACGCCAAATTGGCAGAGGTGGCCCAGCAGCTCCAGATTGAATCATTGCTGGATCGGCGACCTGCTCAACTGTCCGGTGGCCAACGCCAGCGTGTGGCCATGGGTCGGGCATTGGTTCGTGACCCAAAACTGTTCCTGTTTGATGAGCCATTGTCTAATCTCGACGCAAAATTACGGGTTGAGATGCGCACCGAGATTAAAAAGCTGCACCAGAGTCTGGGTGCATCGATGGTTTATGTCACGCATGACCAGATTGAGGCGATGACCCTGGCGACCAAGATCGTGGTGATGAAAAGCGGAGTGGTGCAGCAAATCGGGTCACCTGTGGAAATATACAACCGCCCGGCGAATTTATTCGTGGCAGATTTCATGGGGTCGCCTGCAATGAATTTGATCCCGGCGCAGGTCAAAAAGAATCGTAAAGGTGCCACCTTTACCATTGCCCGTGATAATGCGGCTCCGCTTGTTCTGCATGATGAAAATGCAGCATCATTGCCTGATAATGTAGTGT
Organism: Puniceispirillales bacterium (SeqCode); assembly: GCA_049595035.1. Lineage (GTDB taxonomy): Bacteria > Pseudomonadota > Alphaproteobacteria > Puniceispirillales > UBA1172 > UBA12202. Next base: position 25,952 of record JBMYKD010000018.1, read on the forward strand.
TGGGTTTGCGCCCTGAGGATATTGGGGATGCCGCTCTGCGTAAGGGCAACAAGCTGCAAATCTCAAACTGTCAGGTCGATGTGGTTGAGCCGGCAGGTGCAGATACATATGTGCTGATGGCGCTTGGCGGTGTAGAGGTTACTGCCCGCTTGCAGGCAGAAACCGCAGCCCAGCCAGGTGCAGACATGGAATTCACCTTCAACATGGCCAAGGCATCCTATTTCGATGCGGATACTGGGGAACGGTTGAACTAACCTTATTTTGTGCCAAACTAAGGGCAATTCTGGTGGCGCTTATAACCTTGTGGGTGCTGCGGTGTACATATTGCATGTTGCCAGTGATGGCAAATGAGGCCTTGGGGAAATAGCAACATGGGGATGATTTTTTCGGATGTTGGTGGGACAAATATTCGTTTTGCCCGCTCCACTGGGTTGAATGGCCCATTGAAAGATATCACTCGTTTCAAATGCTGGGATTTTACAGGCATCGAGGACGCGTTTGCGGCCTACCGGAAGATGATTGGCTATGATGGTCTGGTCGATGCCGTGTCTATTGCGGTGGCTGCTTCGGTCAAAAATGATCATGTTGATCTCACCAACAACCATTGGGCATTTTCCAAATCTGAATTGCGGGCACATCTGGGCACCAACCGGTTATTGGTGATGAATGATTTTACGGCGCAAGCATTGGCCCAATCTGATCCGACAGCGCATGGCAATTTGCCGGTTATTGCAGGTGAGCCAAGACAGAATGCACCACTGCTCATTATTGGTCCGGGTACGGGATTAGGCGTTTCGGCGTTGATACCGACCGCGGCTGGGATGTTGCCGCTTGAGGGGGAGGGTGGTCATGTAAGCTTTGCCCCAAGATCAGAAGCCGAGCTGGCGCTTTATGAATTTATTCGACGAACAGAGGATTATGTTTCGGCAGAACATGTTGTGAGTGGCAGAGGGTTGGAGACTATCTATCGCTTTTTGACAAGTGATAATCCCGATGCGTCAGAGATGAATGCACCAAAAATTGGCGCAGCGGCTGTCACAGAACCTGGGCCATGCCGGGATGCTGTTGTGATGATGCTCAACATTCTGGGGACAGTAATAGCGAATAATGTTCTGACCATTGGTGCCTGGGGTGGAGTGGTCGTGGCTGGTGGTGTTGTATCGCAATTGGTCTCACTCATCGATCAAAGCCAACTCATCAACCGTATTCAGCAGATTGGCAAGGAAAGCCACTTAACCACAAGTTTACCAGTGTGGCTGAGCGTAGATATGCAGGCGGGGTTGCGTGGGGCGCAGGCGGGCCTGTCTTGTGAATTTCTGGCAGGCAGGGAATTGCGTGCTTAGTCAGCCAAAGATGCCGCATCGCGGGCCAGGGCTTCAATAGCAGCAAAATCGCCGGCATTAATCAGGCGCCGTGGCGCCACCCATGATCCGCCTACACATTTCACATTCGGCAATGCAAGCCAATCTGGCGCGGTGGTGGCTGAAATGCCGCCTGTTGGGCAGATTGTGATCTGTGGCAGGGGGCTGGCCAATGATTTTATAAAGCTGGTGCCACCAGTGGCGCTGGCCGGGAAAAACTTCATCGCAGTGAACCCAGCTTCCAGCATGTGCATCATCTCAGAGACAGTACTGGCACCCGGCAGTAAGGGCAGATCCGCAGCTGCACAACCATCAATCACTGCTTGCGTAGTGCCAGGTGATACCGCGAAATGTGCTCCCGCTTCTTTGGCGGCATGGGCGAGTTCAGCTGAAATCACAGTCCCGGCGCCAATGCATATATTTGGGGAAGCCTCTGCAATAGCTTTGATTGCGCACAGGGCGGCTGGTGTACGCAGTGTGACTTCAATGGTTTTTAAACCGCCCGCAAGCAACGCATCGGCCAGTGCTACACCATCTTCGGCGTGGTCGATCACGATGACCGGCATCACCGGGCCCATATCCAAAATGTCAGTGATTGATCTTGTTTGTGTTGCCATTACTTTGTCTCCGAAAGTGAAATGCCTGCGCCCGCCTCGGCACTGACAGCCCGATAGCGCATACCAGTGAATAAAGTGCGGCCAAACCCTCTTTGAGGCGGCAAATTGGACAGGGCCATTGAGGCCCGGCCAGACAAATCAGCGGCGACATCCAAGGTGCCGCGCACTGCGTCGAGCGTGATGATATCACCATCCATGATCTTACCGATTGGGCCACCATCAACCGCCTCTGGACATACATGAATAGCGGCCGGGATTGATCCAGAAGCCCCTGACATACGACCATCAGTGACCAAGGCCACCTGGTAACCATCATCATGCAAATTACCCATCAACGGGGTGAGGCTGTGCAACTCGGGCATGCCGTTTGCCATTGGGCCCTGAGCCCGCAATACAATAATCACATCGCGGTTTAGCTCGCCGCTTTCATAGGCGGCTTTGACCGCGGCCTCGGTTGTGAATACGGCAGCAGGCGCAGTGACAATTTGGCAGTCTGGCTCAACGGCTGATACTTTGATCACCGCTTTACCGACATTGCCGCTTAGCATCTTTAAGCCACCGTTTGCACTGTGCGGATCGGCAACAGGGCGCAAAATGGCGTTATCGCCGCTTTCATTGGGTGAGGGGCACCAAATCAAATGGCCGTCCTGCAAAAATGGCTCAGCCGCGTGATCGCTGATATTGTGACCCGATACACTGGCCGCGCTGCCATCCATAAGGCCGGCATCAATCAATTGGCGCATAACATAACCAATACCACCGGCCGCATGGAAATGGTTCACATCCGCACTGCCATTCGGGTAAATGCGCACCAATAGAGGGGTGATCTCCGACAGATCAGCAAAATCCTGCCATGTGATATGAATGCCAGCCGCTGCGGCCATTGCTGGCAGGTGGAGCGTGTGGTTGGTTGATCCACCGGTGGCATGCAGACCTATAATGGCATTTACAAAGCTGCGCTCATCCAGCATTTCGCCAATGCCCTTGGCGGTATTGTCTTTTGCTAATGTGGCCAGCCGTTCTGTTGCTGCTACAGTCAGGGCGTGGCGCAAATCATCATGGGGATGAATAAAGGCGGCGCCCGGCAAATGCAGGCCCATCACTTCCATTAACATCTGATTGGAATTTGCGGTACCATAAAAGGTGCAGGTACCAGGTCCATGATAGGCGGCAAGTTCTGACTTCAACAGCGCATCACGGCCGACCTCACCACGGGCAAAGGCTTTACGAACAGCAGCTTTTTCAGCATTGGGAATGCCGGTTGCCATTGGTCCTGCTGGGGCAAAGATGGTTGGCAGATGGCCGAATGCCAGCGCGCCCATCACCAAACCGGGTACAATCTTATCACAGATACCAAGACAGATGGCGGCATCATAGACACCATGCGACAGACCCACAGCAGTAGCCATTGCAATCACATCGCGGCTAATCAGTGACAACTCCATGCCCGGGCGACCTTGCGTCACCCCATCACACATCGCCGGTACACCTCCTGCAACTTGCGCAGTTGCACCAGCAGCGCGTGCAGCGGCACGAATGATTTGCGGATAGGTTTCATAGGGCTGATGCGCTGACAACATGTCATTATAGGCTGTAATGATCCCGATATTTGGCTTGAGCTCACCTGTCATGCCCAGCACATCAGCTTGGTCCGAGCCCGCGCCAGCGGCTGCGTGAGCCATGTTCGAACAGGATATCTGCCGCCGGTTAGAGTCTGGCGATTGGCGCATCATCATAATATCTTCGAGATAGGCGGCTCTGCTGGCGGCACTGCGCTGGCGGATGCGTTCCTGAACCTCTGCTATGCGGTCATGTAACTGTGTCATGCTGTCTCCTTCTTACCCCTTCCAAGCCGATTATTCTGTTACGACTCGAACTGATTTCACAGTTTGCGTAATTAAATAATGCAAGGGCAATGACCGATCTGTTTGTGCGGCTTTCAGCACCTCTTTCTTGGCGGTGCCCTTGACCAACAACAACACCAAACGCGATTGCAAAATCATCGGCAAATTCATTGAAATACGTCGACATAGGGGGGAGCCTTCTGGCCCGGTTTGGATAATTGCGGGTGCTGTATCAACATCCATCGCCGCATCATCCACCATCGACGGGAACAGTGAGGCAAAATGCCCGTCTTGCCCCATCCCCAGCAACATCACATCAAAAGGCCGGTCTATTTCTGCCACAGGTCCGGCAATGGTTAGCGGCAGGAATTTTGCGGTAGCCACTGGCCCTTGTAATAATTGTGCCCGGATCAGTTTGCGGTTGCTGTCATCGTGATTGTCAGGAACCAGCCGATCATCGACAAGGGTGATGGTCACCTTTGCCCAGTCAACATATGCATCATGCGCGCTGTTGGTTAACGCCGTAAAAATAGAGGCTGGGCTCGACCCGCCAGAGACCACAAAACTGGCGCTGCCTCGTTCGGCGATGCCAGCAGCCAATGCGTCCGTGATTTGATTTACAGCACGCATCGCCAATCCTAATCAGGGTCAACCCAATGACGCCCATCCTTATTTAAAAGCGTGTCATCAGGCCCCATTGATCCGGCTTTATATATCGCTGGTACAGCGTTTGCAGCCATGGCTGATATCGGGTCGATAAAGCCCCAGGCGCCCAACACTTCGTCACCGCGCATGAAAAGAGTCTGGTTGCCCCGCGCCGTGTCCATCAACAGCCTTTCATACGCATCTGGTAACCGCTCTTCGAATGTCTCTTCAAAGCTCAAATTCAACTCAGATGGGGATAACCGCATACCGCCAGGTCCAGGTTGCTTTGAGGTCAGCTGCAATCGTAAGCCCTCACTTGGTTGCAAGCGGATGACCAACCGGTTCGGGTGGTCAGATATCTTGTCGCCGCCATTATTGTTAAAGATGTCATGGGCCAGTTCTTTAAAGGTGATGATGATCTCAGAAGCACGTTGTTTTAGTTTTTTACCCGTACGGATATAGAAAGGAACGCCTGCCCACCGCCAGTTATCAATGGCAAGCTTCATTGCCACATAGGTCTCAGTTGTGGAGGCTTCTCCTAATTCTTCAACATAATTGTCATATTGCCCCAACACCAGCTCATTTGGGGACAGGGGGCGCAGCGCTCGCAATACACGCAATTTCTCGTCACGCACCTGATCCGCCCTGAAATGACTGGGTGGTTCCATTGCCACCAAACACACCAATTGCAACAGGTGGTTCTGGATCATGTCTCTGATTGCGCCGTATTGGTTGTAATATTCACCGCGCCCGTTGATCCCGACCGTTTCGGCCACGGTGATCTGGACATGATCAATATGTTGGTTGTTCCATAGAGATTCAAAAATCACATTGGCAAAGCGCAACGCCATCAGGTTTTGCACTGTTTCTTTGCCAAGGTAATGGTCAATCCGGTAGATCTGATGCTCATCAAATACGGCAGTCAGTTCATCGTTGATCATGCGTGATGATGCGCCGTCATTACCCAGCGGTTTTTCCACAACTAACCGCGCTTGTGGGGTGACCAACCCGACAGTCTTCAACATTTGTACTGTTGGACCGAACAGGCTTGGTGCAATTGCCATATAATAGATGATTGGGCGGTCAGCACTGGCCTTTTTTTCAATTTGGGTGACAAGGCTGTCCACACCATTGCCGCTGACAACATCCAAAACTACAATCTGGATTATGTTCATAAAGGCCTGCCAGCGTTCTTCTGTCGCGTGACCATTGGCAAAGGCATCTTTACAAAATGGCCGCAAAACAGTGGCAAATTTTTCAATGTTGAAGGCGCGCCGAGAGGTGGCAAAAAGCCTGAAATCATCTGTCAGCTGGCCATCAAGATACCGCAGGAAAAAGGCAGGAAAAATTTTGCGTAAAGCCAGATCACCGGTTCCGCCGAAAATAACATAATCACTGGCGGGAAGTTTGGCAGCGCTGCAGGGGGGCACCGACATGTAATAATCCTATCCTGTTCACAAACCAAATGTGACGTCCATCTGAAGAAGCGTATCCCCGCCCCCGTATGATGCATTGCTACACCCGGGAAAGCGGGCGTTGGGCACCTTCGAACCAAAAGTGACAGGTGAGTCCGCCCAATAATAGGCCGCGAAGGAACCTTAGTTGATGTTGAATACCATAACGCATTGCATGCACCATAACTATTACAATCCCGCTGAATGATAAGCAGTTTATGAAGTTTTTCCTGTATTTTGTAACTATTTGATACATTCTATTTCATTTTACCCAAATGCTAATCGTAGGGTCTTGAACAAATCCTGCCCCCGCAACCAATAAATATCATATTATATCAATGTTGTAGCCGCCTCGAAGTTGAGGCGGTTTTTTTGTATTCTGAATTATTGCTGCGTTCATTGCCGCTTTTCGTTAATACAAAATATCCACAGATCACACATTACGCACAGACTGTTCGACAAATGCGTGCCTTGGAGCACATTAGAAATGAATATGTGCAGAGCTATAAAGGGTTAGATGGTTTGTTTGAAATTAATTCCCATTGTGCCTTTTTGCTATTTATAAAAACTAAATCGATTATTTCACGCTCTACAACTCGGCATAATAAAGTTTGCGGCCTGTTTATTGGATATGACGTATATAAAATTCTGTCTATTGAAGGATCTACGATTATAGAATTAGTGATTTCATTGAGATCAACCATTCTGTGCACCATAGCATAAGATAAAATAGCGAAACCTTTGTTATCATTTACTAAATCCAACATCGTGCTTGGAGAATCAATTTCATACACAACTTTTGGTTTTACGCCTATTTTCTCAAAAGATTGATCAAAAAGTCTTCGAGAGCCTTCTATCATTGGAAGAAGTAAAGGTAATTCTGAGACTTCTTGAAGAGTTATTGATGATTTTTCCTGCAAAAAGGATTCCCTTGGGCCGATTAGGTGAAGGGTTTCTTTAAATAACGGCATTCCTTGATAAACTATGTTGGGGCTAGTGTTGGCAGTAATACCTAAATCTGCTTTACCAGAGTTTAAATGATAGGGAACCATATCTGGTAATGCCGCTTGAAGGCTAAGTTTTACAAGAGGATATTTTTGAGCCATTCGATTAAGTAATGGAATGAATAATACTTTGCCTACACCGTCAGGAAATACAACTTGAACAGACCCAACAAGTTGACCGCTTAATTCATTAATGCTTTTTTGGATATTATCATACTGACTAATAATATTGTTTGCATGATCGCAAAACACTTTTCCTAGTCCCGTTAGTTCAACCCCTCGACCATTTCTATCAAATAATGTTGTCCCCAAGCGTCTCTCAGCATCATTTAATTTTTTACTAAGTGCAGGCTGTGAAATATTCATGTCAATAGCTGCAGATGTGATGCTTTTCATTTCTGCAATTTTGATAATCATTTTTAGTTGGTTGTATGAAAGATTCAAAATTTCCTCACCTGCTTAAAGGCATAACCTTTTTGTTATATCAAATCAGTATTAATCGCAATATTTTGTTTATATTTTCCTGAATATAATTAAATAACTACACTTTGATTATATTGCATTGGTAGTTTTCTAAAATTGTAATGAGATAATAAAATGCCACAAAAAAAGTATGACTTTATAATTGTTGGAGCTGGCTCTGCAGGATGTGCTTTGGCATCTCGCCTTAGTGAAAACAAAAATTTTTCAGTTTTACTTTTAGAAGCTGGTGGTGAGGCTACTGGAAAATGGATACAAATTCCTATTGGGATTGGAAAGATTCTTGGTGACCCCTCAATAACATGGCCCTATGAAACTGAGCCCGAAAAAGGGATGAATAGCCAAAGAATAAAGTGGACACGTGGTAAATTACTTGGGGGGTCAAGCAGTGTAAATGGCACCGGATTTGTCCGTGGTGACAAACATCAATACGAGCTATGGGCTAAAGAAAATTGTGATGGATGGAGTTACGAAGATGTATTGCCAGCCTTTAAGCGGATGGAGCACCGAGAAGGGGGTGATCCACGGATTAGAGGTCTTGGTGGACCAATTTCAGTAACTGATGCCGCTCATAAAGATGCCTTGACAGAGGCCTTTATGAATTCGTGTGTTGAAATGGGTATCCCAATTAACAAAGATTATAATGGTGACGAATACGAAGGTGTAAGTTATTTCCAATTTTCACAATCCAAAGGAAAACGATGCAGTACCGAAGTTGGCTATCTGCAAAAAGCGAGAAAACGTCCCAATCTTGATGTGGTGACACATGCGACTATTGATAGAGTGATTAATAAAAATAAAAAAATTGGCGTTTTATATTCAAAAAATAATGAAAATCGAGATCCTAAAAAACAAATAAGAATTTTTGCTGCGAAGGAAGTTATTCTATGTGCGGGTGCTGTGAGTTCGCCAAATATCCTAGAACGTTCCGGTATTGGTGACTCAAAGAGGCTCAATAGAATTGGTATCCCTGTAATATCACATCTTCCAGGTGTTGGAGAAAATCTCCAGGACCACTTAAACGTAAGAACAACTTACGAGTGCAAACATCCCATCACAGTAAATGATGCCCTGAATAACTGGCGTTTTGGTGCAAAAATGATGCTTCAATATGTATTTAAGCGGCGGGGGTTAATGACGACACCAACTATAGCTGTTCAGGCGCTAACAAAAAGCCATCCAAATCTTAAGATGCCAGATTTTAGGTTACAACTTTCCCATATCAGTGGTGCAGACCGATCAGAAACCAGTAATGGATTATCAAAAGGTATGTCCGCTGATAACTTCTCTGGGTTTAGTTTGCAGGCCTTTCAATTATATCCAAATTCTAGAGGATCAATTCATATCCGCTCAAAAAGTCCAGATGAATTACCAATTATCAAAGCCAATTATCTTAAACACAAAGACGACCAGAAAGCAGTAGTAAAAGCTCTAAAATTACTACGAGGACTTGCTCAAAAGACCGCGTTAAGTGATTTAATTGTGCGCGAAGTAAGGCCAGGGAAGGAAATAACTACAGATAATGATTTGCTCGAGTATGCAAAAGCAACAGGGCATACCTGCTGGCATGCCATTAGTACTTGTAAGATGGGGACAGACAGAATGGCAGTCGTAGACTCAAAACTTAGAGTACATAACGTGCCCAATTTGAGAGTGGCTGACGCCTCTGTGTTACCAATTTTAGTTTCGTCAAATACAAATGCTCCATCGATTATGGTTGCAGAACGATGCTCAGATTTTCTTAAATCAGAATATCGGTGAACATAAAATTTATCCATTAATTTGATTAATGAAACGATGAATAAAATAGTATTGGGAGAGAGAAATGAACGACATTAAAGCACCTTTGGCCGGCAAAATTTCTGGCGGAGATGTACTTGTTAAGGCTTTAAAAAATAAAGGGATTGAGAGGATATATTCTTTATGTGGCGGTTTCCTTAATCCGATTTTGATTGCTTGTCAGGAACATGGCATCGAAGTTGTGACCACTCGAAATGAGATGGAAGCGGGTTTTATGGCAAATGCTGCAGCGAGGACAACGCGCAAAGTATCTGTTTGTTTGGCCGAACCAAGTGGTTTCACAAATTATATTTCTGCGGTTGCGGATGCACATTTTGCTGGTGACCCAGTAATATTTATTGGCGTCTCCTCAAATATGAAGAATTTCAATAACAATGGTTTAAAGGAACTTCCGCAGCCGGACGTTGTTAAATCAATGACAAAATATGCTGTCGAAATTAATGACCCAACGCGTATTGAATGGTTTTTGGATAAAGCGTTCGACATAGCAAATAACTATCCAAAAGGTCCAGTGCAACTAAGCATACCCACAAACTTCGTTTTTACCGGAAAAGTGGAATCGCCCCCGAATGAAGATGCAAGAACATTTGACAAATTCAGGAAAAAAACGCACAGGCCCCACCCAGATCTTGAAGATATTAAACAGATTGAAGAGATGTTGGCCCATTCTTCTAATCCAGTGATCATTTCCGGCGGTGGTGTTTGGTATAGTGAAGCTGATAAAATGTTGGAGAGTTTTGCTGCTGATAATAATATCCCGATTTTCACACCATTTACACATCTGAAATCGGTGGATATGGCACACCCAATGTATATGGGTCTTTATGACTACCACCAAAATCCCTGTTCAAGAGTAGCCAGTGCAGAAGCAGATTTGGTCCTGTTTTTGGGTGGCCGCTTAGATTTTGGTCTAAACTTCGGCGAAGCCCCATTGATAGGTAAAAATGCTAAACTGGTTTGTGTTAATCCTACTGCCAGAGAACTGAGTGATAATGCGTTGGCCGATGTGCGCATATGCTCTGACATTCGTGCTTTCTTGGAATGTTTGGCCAGTCGCAGTAACATTTCTCCAAATTCATCTGATTGGGCAGATCGTATCAGACAGGCACGCCTTGAGAGTCTGGAGCCTTACAAGCAATTTTTGACATCGGATACAACACCTGTGCATCCATTGCGCCTTTGTTACGATGTTTTGATGTCATTAGATGAGGAGGATATTCTGGTTGTTGACGGCGGTGACATCTCTTGTTGGTGTGAAACAGCATTTAATTTCTGGGCTTTTGAAGGCCGTAAAATAGGTGGGGTTATAGCTAATGGGCCCTGGGAACAAATGGGCACAGGACCGGCCTATGGGACAGCTGTTAAGATGTCTAACCCCAATTCGCGTGTGGTTGTAATTACTGGCGACGGAGCCCTTGGTCTTTCTCCTGGTCTAACTCCGCTGGAAACCGCAATAGATAGAGAAATTCCGATTACTGTTGTTGTTTCAAATAATGCAAAATGGGGAATGATCTACGAGCAACAGGCGGCGATGTGGGGAGAGACCTATGCAACCTCCTTGCGTGATGTAAATTACAGTGAGATTTTTGAGGCTTCTGGAGCACATGCTCAAGTTGTCACAGAGGCCGTTAACATCATAGATGCCTTAAATAATGCTTCTGAAAAAAATCGACTTATACCATCGTTTATCGACGTAAAGACATTATCAACACCCTCACCAATTACCCAGGGTCTTGTTGAAATGCGTGTCCGCACGGCAATAGAATGAGGTGCTTCACCATTTCTATACGTTCCTGCGCATCGCAGATTACCCTGATAACGCTTTTATTTTCCCCCTCTTTACGGATAGTGCAATGAAAACAGTAAATGAAAATCAAAATATTCCTGAAATAACTATTGATCCTTTAAATAACAGGATGCGCAGATCTCCTTTTTGGGCAGCCTCTACAAAGGCTGGTAGAGTCTCATATCATCTCTATAACCGAATGCTTCTGGCAAATACTGATGAACAGGATTATTTCCATTTAAAATCAGGGGTTCAGCTATGGGATACTGGCTCTCAGCGGCAGGTTGAAATTAAAGGCCCTGATGCACATAGATTGGTCCAATACTCAACGCCTAGAGACATCTCCAAAATGGCAAATGATCAGTGCTATCTTATTCCGACTGTGGATCAGCATGGATGCATGACCAATGATCCTGTCCTTACAAAGGTCTCAGAAAATCATTATTGGCTGTCTGTGTCAGATGCAGATTTAATACTTTTTTTTAAAGGAGTTGCTGCTGCAAAAAAAATGAACACCTCCATTATGGAACCAGAGGTCTTCCCATTGGGTATACAGGGGGCAAGGGCAGATGAATTGGCAACAAAAGTTTGGGGTGAACAAGTTTTAGACATCAAGTTTTTTCGATATAAGCGCGTTGATGTTGGGGGCAAATTTATGATTCTTGCGCGATCTGGGTTTTCTTCACAGGGTGGTTATGAACTCTATTTTGAAGGAACGGCTGGAGCTGAGGAAATTTGGGATAAGCTTATGAATGCCGGCAGAGATATGGATATTAAGGCAGCATGTCCAACACAATTTGAACGTATTGAGTCAGGTCTATTAGCCTATGGAGTTGATATCACTCCAGATATGACACCCTTTGAGGCTGGGATGGGACGCTGGTGTAATATGGAAAAAGATGTTGGTTGCCTAGCCTGGAACTCTTTAAAAGAAAAGTCTAACCCAACACGTCAAATTCGACCTATTGAAATTATTGGTGAACCGCTTCCCAGAATGCAGGGGCCATGGCCTTTAACGAATAGCAAAGGGTCTGCAGTGGGCAGGATTTCTTCAAGTTGCAGAGCATTAGGTTATAACTGTAATGCTGCGGTTGGTTTGGTTGACTCCGAACATTGGAATCCAGGTACAAACCTCGTTGTGACAACCCCAAATGGCTCACGTGAAGCTATAGTTAAATCAAAGTTTTGGAACCGAAATTAATAATCAAAAGGTTTTTTTAGAAGGAAAAGCAAATTGGAAGAGCACATGGATATCGATAATAAATTTCAATATGTGAATATCACGATAAATGACCGTATTGTCCATGTTAGATATTCTTGTCCTGGTAAGCTCACTTTATATTCGAAGAAACTGATGATGGAGTTAACTAAGGCTGCCGAGACTATATCTCAACTACCAAAAGTTAATGTTGTAGTACTAAGTGCTGATGGCCCGTTTTGCTCCGGGGCTGATTTAAAAGACACAGAAGGGCTTTTCAATACCAAAGAAACTTTTCTAGAGAGGCGGCAAACATTGAAGGTTGGCCCAGACATGTGCAAAGCGTGGCAGAACATTGAGGCGTTTACGATTGCGGCAATTGAAGAACATTGCATTGGTGGAGGTGCCGCTTTAGCTGCTGCGTTGGACTACCGAATTCTTAGTGAGAGTGCCTACATCAAGTTGCCCGAAATCAGCTTAGGTATGAATATGAGCTGGCACACATTGCCTCGTCTTGTGGCGCAGATTGGCCCGTCACTTGCCAAGAAATACGTTATTTTATGCGAAAAGATTCCTGCGGATGAGGCATTAAGAGTGGGGCTTGTTGAGGAGTGTGTGGAAGCCGGTCATTCAATAAAGCGAGCAGAGGCTTTGGCAGACCAAGTGGCCAGCATGCCTACTCATTCCATAAGAATGACGAAATCTAGCATAAACGCGGCCGCGTTTACTCTTGTGGACGCCATAGGTCACGCAGATCTAGACCAGTATATGCTGACCGAATATACAGAAGATTTTAAAAACTCTATGAAAAAATTTAGTGGTTAGTTAAAGCATGCCATTTGTTCAAGTGACACTTCTTAAATTTAAAAACGATGCGGATCAATCCAGCATCGATGCGATTAGCGAAGGATTAAAATCCATTTCAAATATAGTGCCTGGCATAACCAAGTTTGAATTTGGCCCTGATTTAAAAATTGAAAAAAGTTCAATGGACTTTGGGCTAATCATTGTTTTTGAAAACGAAAACGCCTGGGCAGAATATCGCTCACACCCAAAACATGAAAAGTTTGCAGAACAGGCTATGAAGATAATTGAGAGAGCCGAACGCGTTCAAATGCAATTTTAAATAATGACTGTGTTCATTGACCTATTAAAGTTGAAGCCATTGTTTAAGGGTTTGGTCTATAGTAGGGCTGGAGAAAGGGAGACTGGATGATGGAATGTTGTGGGCCGGGATATGCAAGTCCTGCCGAGGCGATAAAATCACCAC
>JBMYKD010000019.1:0-39307 GCA_049595035.1 Puniceispirillales bacterium (SeqCode)
CGCCCTTGTGATGGACGAGCAAATGCGGCTCTGACATAGCTTTCCCTTTCTTTATCATGGTTAGTCTTTATGGTTTCAGTATTAATTTTGGAACAGCATTCTGACCTTCCCTGATATCAAGGAACGCCTGCTGGCCGTTTTCAAGTGGTCTTTCTTCTATCCAGTCGAGGGCACCCAGACGGCCATCAAATAGCGCCTGTGCCGTTTCTCTGAAATCTTTTGCCGTATAAGTATAAGTGCCGATAAATGTAATTTCTTGTAGGGTCAGACGGCGGGTATCAATACCACCTGAAGCACTGCCCAATCCGATATGCATAATAACACCGCCGGGGCAGACTATTGCTGAAGCAAGGGCACGTGTTGCTTCAATGCCAACACCATCAATAACAAGATCAAAATCATTATGTTCCAATACGTCATCAGGGTGAAGAACAATAATGTCGCTCATTGAACTGAGATATTCAGCCCGCAACGCATTTGATTCCACTAGCGTGATATCATCAAAACCCTGTGCCTTTGCGGAAAGGGCTGCACCGACACCGATGGCACCACCACCAATAACAAGAACGCGCGACTTGTCTGTTGTGTCTGTCAGATGGGTTTTCCCCAGACGGATGGCATGCCAGCCACATGCTATGGGTTCGGCCAGTGCGGCCTTGCTTAGTGGTACATAGTCTGGAACGGTGATCAGGTTTGATGATGGCATGGCAAGCCATTCGGCAAATCCACCTTCCCGCGGCGGCATAGAGATAATCTGCCTTTTTTGACAGAGATTATCGCGCCCGGACACACAGTGCTGGCAGGTTCCGCAAGTAACCAGTGGATTAACAGTCACACGTTGCCCATCAGTGGTAATGCCAGCAACCTCATGCCCCAGAATAAGGGGGGCAGGGCGACGATCATCATGACCAAGAAAAGCATGCATATCTGACCCGCAGATACCAACACTGTCTACTCTGATTAAGGCGTCGCCATCACGGATAATGGGTTCTGCTGCCTCGGCGAATTCAAGAGTATTCGGGGCAGTATAAATGAGAGCTTTCATTTAGCCGTGAAACCTCCATCCACCATCAGAACTTGTCCGGTGACATATGATGAAGCATCAGAACAGAGAAACAACAGGGGGCCTGTTATATCTTCAAGCCGACCATTACGCCCTATACATGTCTGGGCAGCATTACGCGCCGCCCGATCAGCATCATCAAAAACAGGTGTTGTCAACTCGGTAGGGAAAAACCCGGGGCCAATGGCATTGGCATTAATTCCGTTACCTGACCATGCTTCGGCCATGGCGCGGGTTAACTGACCAATACCGCCTTTTGATGCCCCATAGGCAATGCCCCCCGGAAATGCTCTGGTTGTCTGAAGCGAAGCAAAGGTGACGATCCGTCCCCAGTTAGCGGCTTTCATGGCAGGGACAAATTGCTGACTGAGGAAAAACGGCACAGATAGGTTAAGCCAGATAGTATCTTGCCAGCCTTTTGACGTGACATCATCGGCATGTTCACGACAATTTATGCCAGCGGCATGAACAACAATATCTGGTGCCCCAAACGCATCACTAACTTTTTCCGCTAGCCCAGCCAAGCCATCACGATTCATCAGATCATGACATACATATTCAGCCGCATCGCCAAGAGGTGCCTGCCATTCCTCTAACTTGTCTTGACGACGAGCAATGCCAACCACTGACGCACCTGCTTTTACAAGGCATGTTGCGGCAAAACGGCCTAGCCCTGAGCTTGCTCCCGTTACACAGGCAACATGACCTTTAAGGTTAAATAACTGTTCGGTGTCGGAGTCCATATTAGTCTTCTGCTGTGAGGTCAAAATTTTCACCCGGAAAGTATTTAGCCAGTCGGATGTCAGCTGTTCTGGCATGACCTTCCATGCCTTCCAGACGTGATATCCGAGCTGTTGCCTCACCAACAGATTTCATGCCTTCACGGGTGGCGCGTTGCCATGTTACAATTTTCATATATTTGTGAACGGATAGCCCGCCAGTATAAGTGGCTGCACTTGATGTTGGGAGAACATGATTGGTGCCTGATGCCTTATCACCAAAAGCAACTGTTGTTTCTTCACCAAGGAAAAGAGAGCCATAACAGGTCAGCCGGTTTTTCCACCAGTCAAGGTCATCAGCCTGAACAGTCAGGTGTTCTGGTGCGTATTGATCAGATGTTGCTGCCATTTCTTCGCGGTTATCGCAAAGAATGACCTCGGCATAATCTCGCCAGGCGGCTTCGGCATTGATGCGGTTGGTTTCTGGCAAGTCAGCGATCAATGGTGGCACCAGTTCCAGCACTTGTTCTGCTAGTGCCCGATCATCAGTTACTAGCCAGACGGGTGAATTATAGCCATGTTCAGCCTGCCCCACCAGATCTGACGCCACAATATCTGCATCTGCTGTTTTATCAGCAAGGATCAGGCTATCAGTAGGACCAGCAATCATATCAATGCCAACACGGCCAAAAAGAATGCGCTTGGCTTCAGCAACAAACTGATTTCCCGGGCCGACTAGAATATTGGCTTTTGGCAGATCAAAGAGACCGAATGTCATAGCAGCCACGGCCTGCACACCACCCATAGCTAGAATGGAATCTGCGCCACATAAATCAGCAGCATAGATAATGGCAGGGGCAATACCAATATCTGGGCGTGGCGGTGAGCAGGCGGTAATGTGACGGCATCCGGCAACCTTAGCGGTGGTAACAGTCATAATCGCGCTGGCTATATGGCTGTACCGACCACCCGGAATATAGCAACCCGCTGCATCAACAGGGATCGTTTTTTGGCCTGCGATTAGACCGGGTACAATTTCAATTTCAACGTCCTGCAAGGTAGATTTCTGTGCTTCAGCAAAGCGGCGGACATTATCATGCGCAAAAGCTATATCCTGTCTTATTTTTTCTGGGACAAGGGATTTAGCCGCTTCAATCTCATCACGGGTGAGCATGATATTACCATTATAATTATCAAATTTGGCAGCATATTCCAGTGCTTTGGCATTGCCACCATCTTCAATATCATTCAGGATATTCTGAACCGTTTCCTGCACATCGGCGGCATCGGTGGTAGATGTTAAAGTTGCTTTTTTTAGATAAGTTACACTCATGTCAAATCCATATATATGGTTACTGATAAATTTCAGGAAGTAAAACGGTAGATAGTTGTGGGATATAGGCCAGAAGAAGCACAACAATCAGCATGAAGAATACAAATGGTACTGCGCGTGCCGCAATTTTCAAGATAGATTCCCCCGTTAATCCCGATACAACAAAAAGATTTAATCCTAGTGGTGGTGTAATGAAACCCACACCAAGGGAAGTGATCATCAAGATACAAAACTGAATTTCATTCATGCCAATGCTGTCAGCAAGTGGCTTCAGGATAGGGGCAAGGATAACAATATTTGGTGTCGCTTCCATCACACACCCGGCTATGATCAAGATGACGATCATTAACAGAACAAGCATAGTCGGATCATTGGTAATGGATGTTACTGATGCAACAAATCCCTGTGGAACACCAAGGATAGCTAGCACCTGTGCCAGAGGAAGTGAGAAGGCTATAATAGGCAGAATAACCCCATTAACCTTAGCAGAACTGATCAGCATATCCGGAAAGTCAGACAGCTTTAAGGTGCCAATGATAAAGCCAATTGTCATGGTTACAACAACAGCGGTAGCGCCTGCTTCTGTAGGGGTAAGTGAGCCTGAAAAGATACCATAGAAAATAATTCCCGGAACAATAAAGGCATACCATCCGGAAAAGATGGCTTGCTTAAGGTTTGCCCACCATTCGCCAAAGCAGATATTGCCACCCTTTTCATAGGCAAATAAGCGGTTCATAACAATGTTTGTAATCAGGATTGATAATAATATGATAACTCCCGGAATTAGTGCCGCCATGAATAATACCGAGGCGGAAATCCCTAGTACCAAACCGATAATGATATAGGCAATGGATGGTGGAATAAGGATGCCAGTACAGGCACCAGCTGCAACTAACGCACAAGCATAGGGACGGGGATAGCCACTTTCAACAAGTCTTGATATCGTCATGCGACCGACGGCCGCTGCTCCGGCCGCATCTGATCCTGATATGGATGAGAACATTCCACATACCAATACGGTAGCAGACCCGAAACCGCCGCGTGTCCAACAGGTTAGAGCATCAGCAACGTCAAGGAACTTACGACTTAATCCCGTTCTAACCAACACATCTCCTGTTAGTATGAAAAGTGGGACCGCAGTCAGTGCAAAGGCATCAATGCCATCAAAAAGACTCTCGCCGACTAGCGAAAGCGGTAATGCCCCAGACATGTACAGCATGGTGATAGCGGCCGCCCCAATGGAAACCCAGATAGGCACAGCTAGAAAACAAAGCAGGGCAAAAAGGATGATAGGAACATAGAAATCCCAACCGAGATTTATTGTTTGGCTTTGCATGTAATTGAAAAGCATTAGTCAGACCGATCAATCAAATAGGGTTGAACCTTCAAAGGGTGGCTTACCTTCACGAAACAGACGTATATCGCGCAACAACGACTGGATAAGACGCAAAATAATAAGGCCAAAACCCAGAGGCACTGCCATCAGGAACCACACCATCGATATGCGCAGACCATGACTTACAGAGCCAAATTTTGCAGAAACCATCACCGTCTCGAAAGACCAGTAGAGTGCAACACAAGCAACGGCCATAGCAATGATGTCGCCAAAAATATAAAGTAGACCCTTAATCCGGTCATTAACGTAATACATCAGAACGTCGATGCGGATATGGGCGCGGTCCTTAAAAGCGGCCGCCGCTCCAATCCAGGCTAGATAGATGAATGAATAACGGACAATTTCTTCACCCCAGATTGATGAATAGGCAAAAATTTCACGGCGTAACACCTCTATCGCCATGGTGCTCACAAGCATGATATAGAAGACAAGCAATGCCCATCTTTCAGCATTTTTATCTATCGTTTTAATTATATTTAAGATCATGGTTTAGAACATCACCAAGGGTTTGAATAATTATTAACCCTGAATTTGATATATAGCAAAGACACCGGGTAAATCATGTAAATGACTGACACCTCAAGAGATGCCAGTCATCATTGGTTTTAGGCATCATGGACGTAGTAGCGACCCATGGTATTAGCAGCTTCGTCTAGACGATCAAAAGTAGCCATTGAACCAGCTAGCTCTTTCTTGAACTGATCCCATTCTGAACGCTGATGGCCACCGGCCTCACGCCATTCATTAAGCTGATCTTTTGATAGCGAATGGAACTGAACACCAGATTTACGTAATTCAGCCATTGCAAAACTTCTTGCGGATGGAACCTTGGCAAGGTTTTGCTGGGTAGTCACTTCACCAGCAAACTCAATCCCTTCCTGAACATCAGCTGGTAGTGAATTAAACCATTCGAGGTTCATTGAATAAACCTGAGCATCTGGTACCGCCTGAGTAAAGGTTACGTGGCTAAGGATATCCTTGAAGCCAAATACATAGAGGGCACCAACTGAAGGATCAAGTGCATCAGCAACACCTTGCTTGATAGCGGAAGGTGTTTCACCCCATGCCACAGGTGTTGGGTTTGCGCCAACAAGCCGGTAATACTGTTGTAGCATTTTCGATCCTGGAACACGGAATTTAACACCACTCAGATCGCTTGGTGACATGACTGGGCCACTGCCACCCTTGCGCATAGCAACAACACGCGGATCAATCACGACATAAAATAATGCTTTGAATCCATTTGCTTCGACCTTTGGATGAACTTCCTTTTTCCAGGCATCAGAAGACACAAGGTTAGTGAAATTCTGATTGGCGCCGCAGAAATATGGCAGGTTAATCAGATCAACGGCCGGTGCAAAAGGGGCAAAGTTTGAAAGTGAGTGTTGTGCTGCCTGGATGGTTCCTGTCTGAACCTTCTGTGCCAGTGCGCCACCTGCACCTAGCTGACCGCCCGGTGCAAGCTTAACATAGACTTTGCCGTTGGTTGAATTCTGGATATTTTCCTTAAGGTCCAGCTGAAGGATTGGATAG
The DNA here is from genome assembly GCA_049595035.1 of Puniceispirillales bacterium (SeqCode). Lineage (GTDB taxonomy): Bacteria > Pseudomonadota > Alphaproteobacteria > Puniceispirillales > UBA1172 > UBA12202. The sequence goes on from JBMYKD010000019.1 coordinate 6,045, forward strand.
CTTCTTGAAGCTCCAATGATATATGCTGTTGCAACTGTCATTACATGATCGGCTGCTTTTTCACGTTCGGCTTCTTCAGCAGCGGTCTGGGCTGCTGCTTCTTGAGACCAAAGCACACCACCTGCGCCAGCAACAACAGCAGCGGTAAAGCTACCCTTACCAACGAGTTCAAGGAAATTACGACGCTCTGCCGATTTGAGTTCATTATCAAATTTTGTCATAGTATAGGCTCTCCCTATTCTTTAATGAAAAAAAGCTTTTCACTGCGTTCTATTTTTGTTTTCTATTTTGATCAGTGTGATCGCAAAGACGATAACTGTAGCCAGTAAAAGCAACATTTCACCAACATCAGTTAAAAATGGATAAGACCAAAACGCCCCTGTTATAACATTGGCCAGGAAAACAACCAGTAACAAGCCAGAAATATACATTTACAAAACCTCGATTGCTTATAGCTAGAATAAACGCTAAAACATCAATGTAAACGCTTACATTACTTTTTTACCCTAGAAAATGTTATTATGCAAGTATAATGATGAATAAATTGAAATATTATTACGTCTGTATCTAAGAGTTAAGTATGAAAAAAGAAATAAGAATAAAGAAAAATGTTGCTACGCTGACTGATGTCGCTATCAGAGCAAATGTATCGACGGCCACTGTTTCCAGATGCTTGAATATGCCTGAAAAAGTTGATCCAGAAACACAAAAACGGGTTATGTTGGCTGTGGAGGAGCTTTCTTATGCACCAAATTTTGGTGCCAAAATCATGGCGGCAAGACGATCTAATACAATTGGTGCTATTATCCCCACAATGGAGAACTCTATCTTTGCAAGAGGGATTCAGGCCTTCCAGGAAGAACTAAGCACACATGGTTTCACGCTAATTGTTGCAAGTTCATCTTATCAGGCAGATATTGAAGAAAAACAAATTCGAAATCTGGTTGCCCGTGGTGCTGAAGCGCTTCTGTTAATAGGGTATCACCGCAATAATAATATCTACCGCTTTCTTAAAAATCGTTCCCTGCCTTATGTGATTACATGGGCATATGAAAACACCCAAGACCATCCTGCTGTTGGTTTCAATAACTGTCTTGCCATGGCCACCTTGACCGAAACGGTGCTTGAGTATGGCCATAGGAATATTGGATGTATTCTGGCTGATACAAAACATAATGACCGATCATTTGCACGGTTACTTGGGATTAAAGAAGCCATGAAACCATTTTCCAATGAAAGCCGGTTGTCGATACTAGAAACAACATATTCTATTGAAAGTGGTGCTAATGCTTTTGAAACACTTATGCAGAACTCTGACAAACCAACGGTGATTATGTGTGGTAATGACGTGCTGGCTGTTGGTGCACTAAAAAAAGCCAAAGAAATGAAGCTGCGCGTACCAGAAGATATCTCTATCACCGGATTTGACGATATTGAACTAGCACAGGTTGTTGAACCTAATCTGACAACGGTTCATGTGCCGCATCGAAAAATGGGAAGGAAAGCGGCACAGACTCTGGTCGATATGATTAATGCAAATGAAAATAGATATGATGGTGAGGAATTGCATGCCTATGTCTGCATGCGGGAAACATTGGGAAAGGCATCTATCAAGGCTTAGCCAGATGTGATGATCACTTGTTCAGATTTATTTGCAGTTGTTTCGTCTGAAACTACACGTCATTCATAAAAACAATCATACAGGTATCATTATCTATACGGATATTAGACTGTTATGATGTGGTATCATCTGGTTCAGGGCTTGCCATTTTTCTTTTTGAGATAAGCTGATAGCATTCTGGTTCTCTATGACGTGCAAAATCAAAAAAGGTCTGACGATATTGTTGTGCCATATCCAGATCAATCTCTGCGTTGATCACTTCATCTTCAAGGGTCTCACTCTGGGCAACGATCTGACCAGATGGTGCTGTGATCACGCTATTACCAATTAATGATGATCCTTCTTCGTATCCGCATTTTGCTGTTGCAATCGACCAGACAGAATTAAGATATGATCCACTTTGCATAGACAGAAGGTGATGGAAATCCGCCAGTTCATCTACCTCTTGAAAGCCACTATGATCGTCAGGCGTGTTATAGCCTAGGCATACAAGTTCAGCCGCTTGTAACGCAAGAACGCGCCAGCCCTCAGGCCAGCGACGATCATTACAGATCAACATGCCAATGCTGGTATTCAGCATAGGCGTGACAGGGAATCCCAGATTGCCTTTTTCGAAATAGCGTTTTTCCAGATGCTGATGCTGGCGACCGGGTTGTGGTTCAGAATGGCCGGGTAAATGGATTTTTCTATATTTGCCGCATATCTCACCATTCTGGTTAACAAGAATGGAGGTATTAAAATAATGAGCTGTTCCCGCCTCAATCGTTTTTTCGGCATAGCCCAGATTAAATCCGATATTAAGTTTCTGCGCCATGTCAAATAACGGTCTTGTCACGTCATTTGGCATACTGGCCTCAAACCAGTGATCCAGTTCATCTTGGTCTTCAATGACCCAGCGCGGGAAAAAGCTTGTTAATGCCAATTCGGGAAAAACAATAAAACGTGATCCTTTTGCGGCGGCTTCCTGCATCATCTCCATCATACGTCTGACACAGCTCTGGCGTGTTTCTTGGCGTTCAATAGGGCCCATTTGGGCAGATGACACGATATATTTCCGGGTCATCGGTTTCGTCTTTTTGCGGTAGCATCCATATCCAGTGATCCGTCTGATATGATGACACCATAATCACGTTCAGCGGATTCAACGCTAATGAGTTCATCTAGCACATCTTCAAAAACATCTTCAGGGCTTCGCTCAAACGCATCACCATAACCACCAGCTGATGGGCCAATAGCAAAGAATGTATCACCGGTTGCTGTTTTGTGATAAGGCACTTTCGACGTGAGGGCTTCAGACTGTCCATCGGAATGGATGAGATGAAGTTCGGCTGTTTTTCCATCTTGACCACCTTTGAATCCCCATGGGGCGAATTTATGGCCTTCACCTTCAACGGAAAATCCGCCCGGTTCCAGAAACTGGAATGCCCGACATGCGCCTAAACCGCCACGGGTGCGACCTGCGCCTGACGTGTCTTCACGCAATTCATATCTTGTGACGCGCATAGGTAAATGGCTTTCAATATCCTCAATAGGATTGTTTCTTGTATTGGCATATAGCGTATCAACAGCATCCATGCCATTCCTGTTGAAACGGCCACCATATGAACCTTCAAAGATTTCCATATGAACCCAGTGTGTTTCTTCTTTCAGGCCAGAAAATGCGATTACCTTAAGATTACCTATTCCGGCTGAAACCTGTTCTGGTACGGCCTCTGCCAGTGCTTTCATGACCGTATCAGCCAACTGATTACCCGGTGTGAATCGGGCTATAACAGGGGCTGGAAAAATGGGATTTGCCAGACAGCCACGCGGAACTTTCAGGGTGATGGGGCGAACCAATCCAGAATTCTGTGGAATATAACCATAAATATCAGAATCAAGTAAAACTGATCGAACGGTCAGCCAGATGGAAATATCTACCGTCCCGATAAGAGGCATATTGATCGGCCGGTCTGCCACTTGCGGCGCGGTGCCTTCCAGATCAACCACCATCTCATCACCAGAAATAGTAATCGTAACGACAAGCGGCAGATCACGTCTTTCGGGGTCTTCTAGAAATCCATCAATAAAAGTGGTAGCGCTATATACGCCATCCGGAACATTCCTGATGGCATCCCGCATCAGTCGTTCCGAGTAATCCATCAAGGCTTCGCTGGCATCATCAACAGCCTGAAGCCCATAACGATCAACAAGATCAATAAACCGTTCTGCGCCGATCTGACAGGCGGCAACCTGTGCTTCCATATCACCGACAACCATGCCCGGTGCGCGCACATTATCCTTAAGAATCTGCCATACGGCTTCGTTACGTTCACCCCCGTCATAGACCTTGATTGCCTTGAACTGGAGCCCTTCGGCATAGACATCGATGGCATCAACAATGCCGCAACTGCCGGGACTTAGCGCACCGACATCCAGATGATGAGCGGTTGTTCCTGAAAATCCGATCAACTTATCCCCATAAAAGACAGGGACAATCAGTGCGATATCAGGTCCATGACTGGCTCCACCATAGGGATCATTATGCATGATCACATCACCCTTTTTAAATGGGGTGCCGCGTTTTTCAAAAACCTCAATAACATTTTTCACATAACCGGGAATAGGCCCTGATTGCAAAGGTGTTGATTGCACTGATTCGGCAAGCTGATTGCCTTTTGCATCAGTAAGCGCAGTGCCAAAATCTTCTGATTCCCGAATGATGGAAGAATAGGACATACGCATGAGTTTATAACCCATCTCAATAGCAATATTTTGCAATGCCCCTTGTATGACATTGGCGGTAACCGGATCAATCGCAGGGGAAGAATCTTTTGTCATAGCTAATTTCTCCTCTTGATTCAGGCGTTGATAGAGATGAGCATATTGCCCTGCTGATCAATCCGGAAGTCATCACCGGGGCGAACAACCGTTGTTGTATCCTGTTGAAGAATAATGGTTGGGCCCGCCACTTTTGTTTCAACAGGCAGTTTATCACGTTGGTATATAGCGGTATCAAATGTTTTCAGATCAGCCCCATGACGAAAGACGCATGGCGTAACTTTTACAAGGGCTTCATCGATAGACCCTGATTGAGGCGTATCCTGCTTTTCCAGTTTTGTTGAGGTGCCAATTCCGGACACGCGAACATTGACAATTTCTTTAGGGCTTTCCGGAAAAGAGCGACCATATTCGGTTTGATGCAGTTGTTCAAATTGATCAAACAGCATCTGTTCGGCGGTTTCATCAAACTGTTGCCCTTCGATTTTAACCCGCAGCTCATATCCCTGACCCACATAACGAATATCAGCATAACGCAGAAACTCGACGTCATGGTCAGGAATATTATCGGCACGGAATTGCTGCGCCAGTCCGCTTTCCATATCGTCGAACATAGCTTGCATGCGGGCATGATCTACTTGTCCGGATACCTGAAAAGCTGTTCGGATGGCATCATATTTTATATCAGTGGTCAACAGACCGGTTGCTGACGTAATCCCCGGATGGGGAGGGACAATGACCTCAGGTATGGCCAGCATAGCTGCCACTTCTGATGCTTGCAGAGGGCCACCGCCACCGAAAGCCATAAGGGAAAACTTCCGCGGATCAAGACCACGTTGAACGGTTCTTGATCTGATAGCATTAGCCATGGCCGAATTAACAATAGTGATAATGCCCTCGGCGCATGACAGACGATCCATGGATAATGTATTAGCCAGGTTATCGATTACCTGATTGGCCTTATCCTGATCTAGCTTCATTTCGCCACCCAGAAAATTATCCGGGTCAAGTCGCCCTAGAACCAGATTTGCATCAGTCACAGTAGGCTGATCTCCGCCAAATCCATAACATGATGGCCCCGGCCTTGCGCCTGCTGAACGTGGGCCAACCTTGAATGCTCCCCCCTGATCGCGATAGGCAATAGAACCGCCACCAGCGCCAATGGTATGAATATCAATCATCGGAACCATCAGCGGGAAACCGGCAATCCATGTATCCCTTGGTGAGGCTTCGGCAAATTGTCCATGCTGAATAATGCCGATATCGGCAGATGTTCCACCGACATCAAAAGTGATAAGGGAATCACGCTTGGACTGACTGCCTGACCACGCGCCACCCATGACACCGGCGGCAGGGCCGCTAAGTATCGTCAGCACAGGTTTATCCGCTACCATAGATGACGTGGCCAATCCACCATTAGAGCCCATGATATGAAGATCAGATGAATACCCTTCTTCTGCAATCTTTTCTTCCAGCATAGTCACATAATTACGAACTTTAGGGCCGATAAAGGCATTGATTGCCGTTGTTGTGAAACGCTCAAATTCCCTGAACTGGGGCGATACATCAGACGAACATGTAACAAATGCTTCCGGATAAACGTCTAATACGATATCGCGGGCACGATGTTCATGGGATGGATCAAGAAAGGCAAAGAGAAAACAGATGGCAATAGCATCAATTTTGTTTTCTTTAAATGTTTCGGCGGCTTGTCTTACGGCATCTTCGTCAAGAGGAACCAGAACGTCACCACTAGGTGGTGTGATGCGATGTGCTACGGTTTTGCGCCACCGCCGTTTAACAAGGGGGCGATCCTGCCATGGAATTTCCTGCTGAATGGAAAAATGCTGGGGTCGTTGATGGCGGCCAATATGAATGATATCCCGATATCCTTCATTTGTAATCATTCCACATTCGGCGCCATTATGTTCCAGCATGGTATTGGTTGCTGTGGTTGTTCCGTGATAAATATGATCAACAGACTTGCGATCAACAGAAAAACGGCGGCAAAGTTCATTAATTCCGCTGATAACACCTTCGGATGGATTATGTGGGGTGGTTGGCGTTTTATGTGTATTTATTTCCCCTGATACAGAATCAAATATAACCAGATCAGTAAATGTGCCACCAACATCTACACCAATAAGTTTCACCTAAGCCCCCTTAAATTATTTTAGAAAAAATTAATATAAAATCCTGCCATTTCATTTTGGAATAAAAATGAAAAATCCCATTAAATAAAATGCTCCCCACTATAAAAAAGTGAGGAGCTTAATTTACTGATTCTGATGTTTGACCGTTTCCAGATAGGCAACACATTCATCGACGGTATGAACATCTGCGAATTTGGCATCCAGATCAAACAGATTCCATGCGACCGCACCCGGGATACGATCACCAATGCATTCTTTGACTGCAATTGTCCGGAAACCGTCAGCAATACCATCGCAAATCGTTTCCCGCACGCAGGCAGTGGCTGTTACGCCAGTAACTAGAATAGTGTCAACATTAGCTGCCCGTAAAATCCCGGCTAATTCGGTGCCATGGAAACTACTGGCACGTTTCTTCAACAGTGTATATTCCCCTTCGACAGGTGCAATTCTGCTATCAATCGCCCATAATTCTTCATTTTTAATATCAACAACATCAACTGGAATCTTGCAGTGCCATAGTCCCATATCGGTAAACTCGGCATCACGATCCGTGACTTCATATGCAGTCGTCACATGGATGACGGGATGACCATTAGCTCTGCAGGCTTCAAGCAGGCGCTGCATCCCGGGGATAATTTCGTTATCCATTTTGTTTTGATCACAGGTAAATGGATTGCCGGGTCGCGTCCACGCATTGGCCAGATCAACAGATACCAAAGCGGGCTTTTTGCCAAATCCTATGCGCCGCTGAAACCCTCTTTGCTGATAAATCTCCGTTGCTTTGTCAAAGGCCTGATGAAGCATTTCATCAAGTTCTTGCCAATCCATATTATTTTCACTCATACTTTTATTCCTTTTAAACATTAACTTAATATGACAGCATAGGTATATATTACCTGCAAGTTATATTTTTGGTAAAAGCAGGTAAGATACCTTCTTTATCACAAGATATAAGGAGAGTGATTAAAGATTGACTGAACAGATTGATGTTCAACATGGAAAGAAAATCAGGGGTTGTCATGTATAGTGGAAAATTATTTGATACAATTAATTGCGGGCCAATAACGCTGAAAAACCGTATTGCTATGGCACCGTTAACGCGTCAATGTGCGGATGATGATGGATCACCAAATGATGAAATGGTGGCTTATTACGCTCGCCGCGCCCGTGGTGGCGTCGGGCTTATTATCACCGAAGGCACATATCCGGCCGATAATCTGTCAGGCGTTTGCTATTTGAATCAGCCCGGATGTGGGACTGATAAACATCAGGCAGGCTGGAAAAGTGTTGCTGATGCATGCCATAAACATGGTGCAAAAATCATTGTACAGCTCATGCATGCTGGCCGTGTTGCTGATCCAAGAGCGATCAAAGATGGTGAACAGCCTGTTTCTGCATCAGACACGCATAGTTCGGGCTGGGTGCTTTATACGGATAATGAAACCGAATTGCATGATCGTGGGTTGAGTGGTGATTGGCCACAGATTACTTTTCCCCCAGCACGAAGCCTTACCGAAGAAGAGCTGAATATCATTGCTGATGATTTTGCTGCTGCTGCCAAACGGGCAGTAGATGCAGGCTGTGATGGTGTTGAGGTGCATGGCGCCAATGGTTATCTTCTCTATCAGTTTACTGACCCCAAACAGAATCTCCGCACCGATGCCTATGGTGGATCAGCTGAAAATAATTTGCGCTTTCCGCGCATGGTTGTTGACCGGATTCGTGCTGCTATCGGGCCAGATAAGCTCATTTCCTATCGCATATCTCAGGATGGCGTTGATGATTTTACTGGTTTCTGGGAAGCCGGACAAAGCTATGTTGAAGCGCTTGGTATTGAACTTGGTAAAATGGATGCAGATGTCATTCACTGGTCAAGCTTTAACTGGAAAGACAACCGGTTTGATCCGTCATGCCCGCCAATTCCGGTTACGCTGAAAAAAATGAGCGGCAAGCCGTTTATTACCAATGGCAATATTTTTGATGGAGCAACAGCAGAAGAGGTATTTGACCATGATGCCGGTGATGTTGTTGCTATTGGCCGTCCTATCTTTGCCCATCCTGATTGGCCATATATCGTGGCGTCGGGTATGGATTATGACTGGATGGAATTTGACCGGAAATATGTCATTAAACCAGCTTATGATTACACCTATGCCTATCCAACGGGGCTGCCAGATAGAAACTGGGCTCCGGACGCAAAAATGAAACGCTAGAACAGAGGTAAAGGATGAACGGGAATTCAGCAACACCAACCATATTGATTGATAATGATCAGTGTCGTCTAACCTTATGGTCATTTGAAGCCGGACAGGAAACAGGCTGGCACACGCATGAAATGGATTATGTTGTCATGCCGAAAGTTAAGGGCAAGGTGAGATTACAGCATCCTGATGGAACCGAAACGGTTTCCGATATGTCACCTGATGCGCCATATTTTCGTCCCGCGGGGGTTAATCACAACGTCATCAATGCATCAGATGCCCCGTTTTCTTTTCTGGAATTAGAATTCAAGCAAAGCTAGTCAGTGACTAGCTTTGCTCTTTTCAGAACGGCATGCAGAAGCACGTTTGATCCGGCTGCTGCCCATTCAGGCGTAATGTCTTCAGCTTCGTTATGTGATAATCCATCCTTGCATGGGCAGAAGATCATGGTTGATGGCATGACCTTATTCAGCCAACATGCATCATGACCAGCACCCGAAACCATGTCGCGGTGACGATATCCCAGTTCATCTGCTGCCTGACGGACAAGGTGGGTACAATCTGCATCAAACACAACAGGGTTATGTCCGGATATGCGTTCCATTTCTAAGCCAAGGCCAGAATTGGCACATAACTGTTTGGCATAGTCCTGAATGTGTTCCACCATGCGCTTGATGGAATCTTCTTGTGGGGCGCGGAAATCAACAGTGAATTGAGCCCATCCCGGTATCACATTATATGAATTAGGCGTAATCTGCATATGCCCCACGGCACCAACGGCATCCTGACCTTCTTCGGTAACGATTGCGTTGACCTGATTGATGATTCTGGCCATGGCAAGGCCGGCATCTTTTCTGGCTGACATCGGGGTTGAACCAGTATGAGCGGCATTGCCGGTTATAGTAAACTTTAACCAGCATAACCCCTGTGCTTTTGCCACAACACCAATATCCTTATCTTCCAGTTCAAGGATGGGGCCCTGTTCAATATGAAGTTCAAAATAAGAATCAAATGTTTTTTCCCCTATGGGCTGATCACCTTTCCAACCGATACGTTCTAATTCATCACCAAATGTTAAGCCGTCGCTGTCCTCTCTGGAATAGGCCCATGCCTTATCATATTCTTTAGCAAAGACACCAGATGACAACATAGCAGGAGCAAAGCGTGTTCCTTCTTCATTTGTCCAGTTAACGATACAGATAGGGTGCTGTGTTTGATAATCATGATCATTAAGTGTGCGTATTAATTCAAGTCCGGCCAGAACCCCAAGAACTCCATCATATTTTCCGCCTGTTGGCTGTGTATCAAGATGGCTTCCCACCAGAATAGGCGGTAAATCATTATTCTGGCCTGGGCGGGTCATAAACATATTTCCAAGCTCATCAACATCCATGGTAAGGCCCTCGGCATGACACCAATCAGCAAATAATTGTCTGCCATCCGCATCCGCATCGGTTAATGCCTGCCTGTTATTGCCGCCAGCAACGCCCGGGCCAATTTTAGCCATATCCATTAACATATCCCAGAGCCGGTCAGAATTGATCCGGATATTGGAAACTGGTTCCGCCATTTTATTTTCCTCATGTCATAATATGTTCTGGCCCAGACCTTATCACGCTGCCAGTAATTGGCAAAATATTTCCAAATTTGCAAAAGGAATATGGCAAAGCTATTGCGTATATCGACATTTTAGTTAATCTTGACTTAATACAAAATATTCACGGGTATGGTTTATTGCCATCTTGCAGATAAATATGAAGAGGAAATGATGAAATCATCAGTTGATCTGAATTGTGATATGGGTGAAGGCTTTGGGCACTGGGAATTGGGTGATGCGCCTGACGAAGAGCTGATGAAAATATTAAGTTCGGCAAATGTAGCCACAGGGTTTCATGCTGGCGACCCTAATTCTATGAACAAAATAGCCAAACTGGCAAAAGATAATAATGTTGGTCTAGGGGCGCATCCGGGTTATCAGGATTTGCGCGGGTTTGGTCGCCGGTTTATTCAGGCACCGGCAGATGAGCTAATAAATGATATCCTCTATCAGGTTGGTGCGTTGCGTGAATTTGGTCGCCGGCATGATGTGGAATTACAGCATGTGAAGCCGCATGGAATGTTATATATGGAAGCGGCACGCAATGAAGAGTTATCAACCATGCTGATTGAAGCGCTTCAGAAAACATGCCCTGACCAGATGATTTTCTGTATGGGTATTTCTGTCACACGTCAGATTGCTATCGAAAAGGGTTATCCAAGTGTTAGAGAGTTTTACGCGGATAGAGACTATGATAGCAGTGGATCAATTGTCTTTACTAAAAAGGTGGGACAGCTAGACCCGAAAGCCGTCGCGGAAAAATGCCTCCGGGCTTGTGTTGAAGGAAAAGTAGCGACAGTTGACGGACAGGATATAGATATCGCATTTGAATCTATTTGCTTTCATTCAGACTCACCTGGGGCTTTATCTATTGGTCAGGCTATCCATGATATTCTCAAATCGAATGGGATTACCATTGCGTCACCTGAAAAATAAATGCGATAAGTTTAATCTAAATCATCATTCAAAAAATTATTAAGGGAAGATCAATTATGTCAGATATACAATCACCACTACCGGGAACATTCTACTTTACCCCATCACCGGGTGAACCATCATTTAAATCTGCCGGAGATAACGTTAGCGAGGGTGATGTCATTGGACTTATTGAAGTCATGAAAACATTTATTGAAGTAAAAGCCACAGAATCAGGAACATTTGATAGCTATGCTGTTGATAATGAACAACCTGTTCAGGCAGGTCAGGTCATTGCCACGCTGAAATAACTGATCATGTCCATTAAAAAACTTCTCATAGCCAATCGTGGTGAAATAGCTGTCCGTATCATTAAGGCGGCGCAATCACTTGGCATAAAAACCGTACAGATTTATTCCGAGGCTGATGCATCCATGCTTGCCGTATCTATGGCGGATGAATCTGTTTGCGTAGGTGCGGCACCAGCTGGCCAGTCATATCTGAATATTGAAGCCATTATTGCTGCGGCCATATCTACCCATGCGGATGCTATTCATCCGGGATATGGATTTCTTTCCGAAAACGCTGAATTTGTCCGTGCCATCACCAAAGCCGGATTGATTTTTGTTGGCCCAGATGCCGATCTGATTGACATGATGGGGAACAAGATTGCAGCCAGACAAACCGCTATAGAAGCAGGTGTTCCGGTTGTTCCGGGGTCTGATGGTGCTGTGTCTGATCTGGACGAAGCAGCAAGCATAGCTGAACAGATTGGTTATCCTATCATGATAAAGGCGGCGGCTGGCGGCGGTGGCCGCGGTATTCGTATTGCCGAAGATGAGGCCAGTTTGCGGCGACTGGCACCACAAGCACAAGCTGAAGCACAAGCCGCTTTTGGAGATGGCAGTTACTATCTGGAATATGTTGTTGTCAATGCGCGCCATATCGAAGTGCAAATTATGGGTGATGGCAAAAACGCTGTGCATTTCTATGAACGGGAATGTTCATTGCAACGCCGGCGACAGAAAATCTGGGAAGAAGCCCCATCATCATCCCTTGATAATGAAACAAGAATGGCACTTTGTGAATCGGCTGTAAATCTGGCGAAAACGGTCGGCTATACAGGTGCCGGAACAGTAGAATATCTGTATGAAGAAAACACTGGCCGGTTCTTTTTTATTGAAATGAATACCCGCATACAGGTAGAGCATCCTGTCACGGAACAGATCACTAATCATGATCTGGTAGCAGAAATGATCCGCATTGCTGGCGGTGCAGGACTTTCGGTTTCTCAAGAAGATATCCATATCAACGGCCATAGTATTGAAGTGCGGATAAATGCCGAAAATCCGGCGATGCAGTTCTTGCCATCACCCGGCACTATTGAGCAATTAGACCTGGATCATGCGTCGGATGTTCGTTTTGACCATTTTCTTTATGAGGGCTATTCTATTCCACCATTTTATGATTCACTGGTCGGTAAATTGATTGTGTATGCTGATCAGCGCGATGAAGCGATTGCTCGTCTTTATCAGGCGCTTGTGGGCACAACCATCAAGGGGATAGAAACAACCATCCCATTATTAATGGAATTAACAAAAGACCAAGACGTAAAATCTGGTAACGTTCATACTAACTGGCTTGAACAGTGGCTGGCTAAACAATCCTGAAATCGATAGAAGATGGAGAATTGAGTTGAAAACACGATATACATTTGGTGGCGATGAACACATCTATGTTGAGATGGATGAGGAAATGTCCCTTGATGCATTCTTTAAAAGCCTTTCTATGAGTAATGCTGTGAGAGATGCGGATATCAAGGGGGTGACAGAGATTTGTCCTGCCAATGCTTCTTTTCAAGTGAAGTTCAATCCGGATATCATCCACCCGGATGATCTTCTTGAGCGGATTAAAACGCTAGAAGAAAAAGCAGAGCAGGCGGAAAAAAGACTTAATACCCGCATCATTGAGATACCGGTTTATTATCAAGACCCTTGGACACATGAAACCCTCATGCGCTTTAGAGAACGGCATCAGGACCCTAATGGCACTGATCTGGAATATGCAGCACGCATTAATGGGTTTGATAGTGTCGAAGATTTTATAACAGCTCATCATTCGCAGCCATGGTTTGTATCCATGGTCGGATTTGTTTCCGGTTTGCCATTTCTCTATCAGTTGGTGGAACGGGAAAAACAATTGCAGGTTCCTAAATATCTGCGCCCAAGAACAGATACACCAAAACTCACCGTTGGTTATGGCGGGTGCTTTTCATGTATTTATTCCGTGCGTGGAGCAGGCGGCTATCAAATGTTTGGTATAACCCCTATGCCAATTTATGACCCTGAACAGAAAGTCAGTTATCTGCAGAATTTCATGGTGCTATTCCGTCCCGGTGATATCGTGAAATGGCGACCGATTGATCGGGCGGAATATGATGCCATATGCCAGCAGGTCGAAGACGGAACATACTCACCTAAAATGGCTGATGTTGAATTTGATCTGAACACGTTCAATCAGGATATGGCCAAAACTAATGCTCGTTTGATGGAGGCTCTCAATGGCGCTTAATATCATTAATCCGGGTTTGTCGACCTCTATTCAGGATTTAGGACGTCCGGGATATTTTCATCTTGGTATTCCCATTGGTGGTGCCATGGACCGATTTTCCTTGCGTGTGGCAAATATGCTGGTTGGTAATCCAGAGGATGCCGCAGCTTTAGAAGCTGTTTTTATGGGGCCAGAGATCGAGTTTGCCAGTGATGGGGCGATTGCGGTAACAGGGGCTGATATCCCTGTCATGCTTGATGGGGTTGAACAGCCCACCTGGACAACGCTTGCGGTTAGCAAAGGGCAAAAACTTAGTTTTGGGTTCCTGAAAGCAGGCGCACGGATATATATTGCTGTTTCCGGCGGTATTACAACACCCGAAGCCTTGGGTAGCCGATCAACATATCCGATTGGTGCTCTTGGCGGTATCGAAGGCAGAAATATTGCTGCCGGTGATACATTACCAACAGGATCAGCGGGTCATTATAACATAGGCGCTAATGTTCCTTCTGATATGCGCCGGATGCCATCAACGCCTGCTATCCTGCGTATGGTAAAAGGGTTATACTGGCATCGGCTTACAGAGGCATCTGGAGAACAATTCCTGAAAGATGAATGGAAAGTGGCTCCGGAAGCTGACCGCATGGGATACCGGTTCAGAGGTGGTCAAGCGCTTGAGTTTGTTGACAGAGAGCAGCCATTTGGTGCTGGTTCTGATCCGTCGAATATTGTTGATGGCTGTTATTCATATGGCTCAATTCAGGTGCCGGGTGGTACTGAGCCTATTGTTCTGCATCGTGATGCGGTATCTGGCGGCGGCTATTTCACGCTTGGTGCGATTATATCTGCTGATATGGATTATATCGGTCAGCTCCAGCCCCATACTCCGGTAAAGTTTGAAGCGGTCAGCATGGAAGATGCCTTATCAGCCCGTAAAGAGCGGCATGAGTTGCTGGATCAGATCAGGGCAGAATTATCGTAATGCAATGATATGGTAGCGGCGCCACTTGTAAAAGATTCCACGCACCGCATAGCGGTGCTTGGAACGTCTGTGACGCAAAATCCCGTTCTTAAAAGCTATGCTGAAAAAGACCTGGGGATGGCGCTTGATATGGTGACGCTTGGTGGCGAATCTGCCCAGCAAAGAGCGGCGTTATCTCCAGAAAGCTATGATGTTTATGACCAGTGGTTTCATGATATTGATCTTAGCTGGCCAACGGGATCATTACAGCCAATTGATGTCAAACGGATTAAAGGGTTTAAGCACATTAATTTTGATGCCCTGACAGGATTTTCTACCAGCAAGGATCATATCTGGAAAACCACTTCCCCCCTTGATAGACTCTATGTCGGGTCTGATTTGTCACTTTCTCGCAAACAGTCTCAGCAAATCAGTATGATGCCGACTATTTTTAATGCAGATACTCTGGCTATTATCAATAGTGAAAGCCAGCCCTTTCCCCATATTAATGACTGGTATGGATTATTGGATGATGACTGGCAGAATGCTGTCATTATTCAGAAAGATTCTGCTATCAGTCTGGTAGAAATATTACTTGCTCTTATCCAAAAGGGGGATTTGGAGGTTTCGGATATTACCGATCTTACGACTGATGAGATTGATGCGTTTATCAGCTTATTCAGGGCTTACATGAAAAGAGGACAGTTTCTCTGTTACTGGGAAGTCGAGAATGATCTGCTTTCGCTCATGGACACAAAAAAACCATTGCTTTGTTCTATCTGGTGGTCAGGTGCCATGCTCTTGCGCGCCAAGGGATATGATGTCAGCATGTTTTCCCCCAGAAGCGGCTATCGAGGCTGGTTTGGTGGGTTGGCGTTATCACGGTCTCTTTCGGACTGGAAACTTGATGCCGCATATGATTATCTGAACTGGTGGTTAACGGGCCCGGCTGGCGCATATCTCTGTCGGCAAGGTGGTTATTTCATAAACACCGATGCGGTAAAGACATATCTTCAAACACATGAATATGAGTTTTGGATTGAAGGGAAATCTGCGCGATATGATATTTTTGATAATGACGGACAGTTGCTTTACCGGAAAGGCAACGTTCGCGAAGGCGGCAGCCTTTATGACAGGATGAAATCAATTGCTGTCTGGAACACTGTCATGCCTGAACATAATTATCTTGTTCGGCAATGGCAAAATCTGCCCTGGCCAAAGCCTAATGGGAAACATTGATCCAGCATGATAGGCTATCTTTTAAGGAGAGCGTCGCGTCAACCAAGATGGGATAGGTGGCGTTGGGAAGATGGATAGGGCTTTCAGGCGAAGATTTGTCCGTTTGGCTGATAACTTGATATGGTTTTCCAGAGCCATAGCGGCGGCATCAACAGCATCCCGGATCAGATATTCGTAAATAATAATATGTTCAGACAGGGCGGCAATGAAAGGCCGCCCATTCATAGGTTTGGCGAAAATATCATTAACCACCAAAGCCAATTGGGTCTGATCTATCAGGCGTTTTAGTGCAGTGTTCTGGGAATGATTGAGTAGATCAACATGCAAATCATTTTCTATCAACTTGATCATTTCCTGATCAAGGGAATGCACATTTTCTTTGGCTAAATAGCATCTCTCAAGCCAGATATTAACATGCTGATTATCAAGGCGCTGGGCAGCATCAATTAATGCAAGCGGTTCTAGCTTTGACCGAATGCTAAAAAGATCATTAAGCATTTTTGACGTTAACGGCCCCACCGTCCAGTGCGCCCGATAATCTTTGCCAATCAATCCACGTTCGGCAAACTTAGATAGCGATTGGCGAATAATGGTTCGGCTTACATTATAAGTATCAGCCGCTTTCTGTTCATTAATCCAGAAAGCTCCAAATGGCAGAATATTAGAAATATGCTGTTCCATATCCAGATGAAGATGATCTGTGCGCTGTTTTTCAATATCTAGCGTGTTATGGAAAAATGTTTTGAGGTCATTCTGACTAAAGCGTTTTAATATCTCAGGAATTTTTCTGTTAGAATCTTTAGCGTGGTTAAGAACAAATTCCGCTTTTTTATTAATCCGAATGGCTAAATTTGATTTTTCCAGCATCTGCATAGCCTGATGGACAGGGGTTCGGCTTGTTTGAAAAATGCTGGCAAGCATGTTTACGCTGACAACAACGCCGTCTAAAGACCGATTCGCAGATATAAGTGCTTTAAGCTCATCAAAAATTTGCTGATAGCGGGGTTGTCTTTCATAATTTTTGTATTCAAAATCCATTATTAAAAAATAACAGAATTTAAATATTGTGTCACTGGGCAAAATTTCCATCAAATTAATCAGTTTTGTATCATTCTTAGGCGAATTTTAAGAACAGTTTCTCAACAGTTCCTCCTCATCATGATTTTTTCGATGATGATGATAAAAATGTTTTGACTTTTGTGTTCATTGTGAAAACATAAGATTATAAGAATTTAATAATACAGTTGTATCTGTGTTCATATTGGGGAGATCAAGTCCTGTGCTAGAAGTCAGAGCGGTTTCTAAAAGCTTTGCCGGAGTTCCAGCCGTTGAAGATATATCCATCGCGGTCAGGGAAAATGAATATGTCACGCTTTTAGGATCATCGGGTTGTGGCAAATCTGTTCTCTTGCGCATCATTGCTGGTCTGTTAGCGCCTGATCAGGGTGAGGTTCTGCTTAACGGTGAAAACATAACCAATCTTCCTTGCCATGAACGAAGAATCGGTTTTGTTCAGCAGAAATATGCTTTGTTCCCCCATCTGAATGTTTTTGATAATATTGCTTTCGGATTACGCCACCGCGCGGTTGATCCGATTAAAGATGAAAGCATCATCCGGAAAAAAGTAGGCGACACCATAGCGCTTGTCGGGCTTATTGGTCAGGAAAACAAAATGACCGGTCAGATTTCTGGTGGTCAGAAGCAACGTGTTTCTCTTGCGCGTACTCTTGTTACCGAGCCTAAAATCTGTTTGCTTGACGAACCTCTTGGCGCACTTGATGCCAATTTGCGGGAAAGAATGACGCTTGAGCTGCAAAATATTCGCAGAGAATTAGGTGTTTCCTTTATGCATGTGACGGGAAATGAATTCGAAGCGCTTGCCATGGGTCAGAACATGCTTGTCATGTCAGAAGGACGGATTGTTCAGCAGGGTGTCCCGCAGGAAATGTATGCAAAACCATTAGATATCGTAACTGCAAAAAGCATGCATAACTTTAATATTTTCTCTGGTGATGATCTGGTTGGTCAGATGGAAGCCGGAACAACGGATAAACTGTCAGCCGCAAAAATGAAAAAGGCCGGATATTGCGCCATACCAATGGATAAAATAGATATCGCTACCCCCTCAAAAAAATCATCTGGTCTAACGGCAGAGTTTCTAACCAGTGAGTTTCTGGGCAATAAAATTATCTATTTCTTCAAATTGGCAGATGGTCATGTGTGCGAAGTCGAAGATCACATGAGTTTGCGTGAACGGCGCGAGCTTAAAGCAAATGCAACCTATGCGCTAAACTGGAAGTCCAAAGACATTCTATATTATGACGAAAATAAACAGTTGCTGAGCTAAGTAACGAATGATGGAAAGATAAGTATCATGAAATCAAATAAAGGAACATGGTTGCTATTATCACCCGGAATAATATGGATATCATTATTCCTTGTGGCTCCATTGATCATGATGATTTATGTTAGCTTCTGGACACAAACAACTTTCAGTATCAAGCCTGAGCTTACCGTAACATCATGGGTAAATTTCTTTAGCTCTGATACCTATTTCGGCGCATTACTTCGTACAATCCGCATCTGGTTGACCGTTTTGCTGGTTACTATTCTGGTCGGTTATCCGGTGGCCCTTTTTATTGGCCAGTTCATTAAGAATAAAACCTTGCAAACGGCATTGCTGGTGACATGCGTCATTCCTTTCTGGACATCATTCCTGATCAGAGTACTGGCATGGCGTCCCATGCTGGGAAAAGAAGGTGCTATTAATATTGTTCTGCAAAAAATTGGCATTATCGACGCTCCTATTGAGGTTCTGTTATTTACCGAATTATCCGTCATTATTGGCATGGTTCAGATTTATGTTGTTTTCATGGTGGGGCCGATTGCATTCATGATTGGTCGTATTGATGGAAGTCTGATTGAATCTGCGCGCGATCTTGGCGCATCGTCCTGGACGATTTTCCGCCGAATTATCCTACCGCTTAGTATGCCGGGGGTTATCGTTGGTGCAATTTTTGTGACTGTTATGGTTTTAGGTGAGTTCGCTACGGCATCTGCGCTTTCAGGCCGGAAAGTTAACTTGCTGGGTAATATTATTATCACTCAGGTAGGTTCACTCAAATGGGCATTTGCGGCTGTTGCGGGTGTGGTGCTGACGGTGGTCATGGCTGCATTTGTCGCAGTGATGTTGCGTATCGTTAATTTAAGAAATCAGCTGTAGGAGACATAGGTATGGATAAGGTTGTTTCTTTACGTTGGTTCCTTGGCATTTTCACTGCCGCCTTCATACTATTCCTATATGGCCCCTTTATTGTGATGGGAATATTAAGTTTCCAGCAAGGCCCTGAAGGTGGCCCGCAATTTCCTATCATCGAATGGTCAACATACTGGTATCAGCATGTTTTCGGATTAGCTCCACCATCAAGAGTAGCGCCACTGCCCATTGGTGAGGCATTGATCCGTTCAATAACCCTGGCATTTGCCACCATGGTCGTTTCCACGGTAATGGGTGTGCTAACAGCGCAGGCATTCCGTCGCTCGTTCCGTGGCTCTAGCCTTGTGTTTTATTCAGTTATTCTTGGTATGATTGTTCCGGGGGTATTACTAGGTCTTGGAATGGTTTTACTAGCAGATCAGGTCGGGGTAGCACGAAACTGGTGGTCAACGGCCTTTGTGCTTCATGTGGTTTACACATATCCTTTTGCTTTTCTGGTGATGCTTGCCATTTTCAACCGATTTGATGAATCCGTTGAAGAAGCCTCTTTGAGTCTTGGTGTGACGCCTGCAAAAACATTTCGTAAAGTAACCTTTCCGATCATCTTTCCGGGTGTGCTTTCGGCTATGCTATTTGCCTTTACGCTCAGTTATGATGAGTTTCCGCGGACATTATTTACTGGTGGTTCCGATGTCACTATGCCGATTGCCATTTATGGTACCTTTGCGGTTGAAATTCATCCGAACCTCTTTGCCTTTGGTGTGTTGAGTACTTTATTCTCATTCTCACTTCTTGCTGTATACGGCATATTGCTGACCCTTTCCGTCCGACGCCAGCGCCAGCGTGTGTCAGGGCTTCAAGAGGATATTTCATGAACCAGCCGTTCGGACATATCGCTATTGTGACAGGGGCCGGGTCAGGCATTGGCGCCGCTATTGCTGAGCGATTAGCCCATGACGGTGCCAGAGTCATGATGAATGATATTAATGAGGCTAGTTTAAAATCGGTTAGGGAGCATCTCATTTCTTCTGGGGTATCAGAGGATCATATTGCCTATCAGGTTGGTGATGTTTCGCTTGAAACAGATATGAAAACGCTGTTTGACAGCACCATAGATACCTTTGGTGATTTTTCACTGGTGGTGAATAATGCTGGCATTCTTCAGCAAAAGGCTTTTGTCGATTTAAGTTATGATGACTGGGATAAGATGATTGCCGTGCATTTGCGTGGCTGTTTCCTGGGTTGCCATTTTGCCGTTCCGCATATGCTGAAAAGAGGCGACGGCATTATCATCAATACAGCATCACAACTGGGTCAGATTGGTGCTGCTGATTTGACGCATTATGCCACGGCTAAAGCAGCGATTATTGGTCTGACAAAATCATTGGCGCGTGAGTTCGGCCAATCTGGAATCAGAATCAATGCTATTGCTCCGGGGCCGATTAATACGGATCTGGTTCTTGGATTATCTAAAGATTGGCGTGATGCTAAAGCCGCGCAGTTACCTCTAGGTCATTTTGGTGAGCCGTCGGATGTGGCGGCAACGGTGGCCTTTCTAGCCTCTGATGATGCGCAGATATATGTAGGTCAAACTCTTGGGCCTAATTCAGGCGATGTGATGCTTTAGGAGATGGAACAATGAAAACAGTTTTGATTACAGGTGCTGGTATTGGAATAGGACGCGCAAGTGCGCTGGCTTTTGGTAAGGCTGGATATCGCGTTATCGTGACTGATATTCTTGCTGATGACGGTGCCTCTGCTGTTAGGGAAATAACAGATGCTGGTGGCACGGCAGAGTTTCATCATCTTGATGTAACCTCTACGGAAAATGCTAATCAGGTCGTTGCCAAAATAGAAGCCGATTATGGTGCGATTGATACTATTGTCTGTAATGCTGGCATTGCCCATAAAGTGCCTCTTGATGAGATGACTGATGAGAAATGGGATTTTACATTTGATATCGATCTGAAGGGCATGTTCCGTGTCATCCGTCCTGCTCTGGCACAAATGAAAAAAGCAAATACAGGATCTATTATCTGTCTCTCTTCCTGCATGGGTGTCATGTATGGATGGGATGAACATGTACATTATTCAGCTGCAAAAGCTGGTGTTGTTGGGTTGGTTCGTGGTCTTGCCAATGAACTAGCACGACATGGCATCAAGGTTAATGGTGTTGCGCCGGGATATATCCGCACAGCCCAGCTTTTGTCTGAAAAGCATTCACTT
Source organism: Puniceispirillales bacterium (SeqCode) (assembly GCA_049595035.1). GTDB lineage: Bacteria > Pseudomonadota > Alphaproteobacteria > Puniceispirillales > UBA1172 > UBA12202. Next base: position 27,485 of record JBMYKD010000019.1, read on the forward strand.
GGCGAAGAAGGGGCACAAAAAGCAGGTGCTTTTATACCGATGGGTCGTATCGGTCAGCCAGATGATATCGCTGATGTTATTTTATTCTTAGCATCGGAACAAGCCAGATATCTGACGGGTCAAGTGATAAGTGTGGACGGTGGACTTGCGGTCGGCCGTTACTAAATATGACCAATCTTCTAGAAGGAGGAATATAATGACAATACAATCAAATAGGCGTCAGTTTCTGGCCGGTACAGGTGTAGCGCTTGGTAGCACCATGCTCTGCAACCCGTCACAGGTCTTTGCTGGTGGTCATCTTGCAGAACAGCAGTTGAGAACTGTTGGTCTGTCAGTGACCGTGCAAGAACGTATCCTGAATGATTTTAAAGAAAAATCAGGTGTAGGCTCTGTCAGCGGTAAGGGCGATATTTTCCCTAACACACAGACAGAACTGCTTTCAGGTTCAAAGGCATATGATTGCTGGGAAACAATTGGTGAACGTCTACCTGCTATGACAGTGACAAATACCATTAAGCCAATTCCAACATCAAAATTGTCTAACTGGAACAGTATTCGTGATACATTCACCAAAACTGATCCACGGATGGAAGCACGGGCACAGATTTCTGGCCAGATTTGGGCAGATGCTGGGCAGTCAGCACTATGGATGGTTCCGACGGTTTATAACTTTGACTCAATCGGCTATCGTCCTGACCTTGTTGACGCTGAAGAAGCCAATACATGGACATCGCTTTTCGATAAGAAGTTTAAGGGCAAGACTGGCCTGAACGTTGATCCACTGATCGCATTCGGACAGGCAATTCTGGCTATGAATTCACTTGGTATGCTGGATGTTCCTAACCCAGGTAATCCAAATAAGAGTGAAATCGACGAAGCGTCCAAATTCTTGATTTCCAAGAAAAAGGAAGGCCAGTTCCGTGCCCTTTGGGGTGATTTCGGTGAACTGGTTAACCTGATGGCTTCTGGTGAAATGGTGCTTGCAGATGCGTGGCAGCCTGCGGTTATGGCTGTTAAGGCTCAAGGTATTCCATGTTCATATGCGGAACCGAAAGAAGGCTATCGTGGCTGGTCAATTGGTATTTCCATGATCAATGGATCACCAAATGAAGATGCTGTTATGGCTTATGCTGATTACTGGCTGTCAGGCCCACCAGCTATCGCGGTTTCCGAGCAGGGATATTATTCACCGACCACAACCATCAAAAACCACATGTCAAAAGAAAAGTATGACTTCTGGTATGAAGGTAAGCCTTGGGTAGGTGCACCTGATCGGGGAATCCAGGAAGGTGATCTTCGTGATGGTGGCTCACTAGCCAATCGTGCGTCTAAGGTGACTTACTGGCATCAGTGGCCAGATGAGTATGACCATCTCATGATGAAGTGGGATGAATTCCTAAGTGCATAATCATCAATATGGGTTCAGGGGGTATTTCCCTGAACCCACTTTCAACTGGTAAACATAATGACTGAATTTGATTTAGAGCTAAAACAGATAACGAAAATTTATCCCGGTGGCACATTGGCTGTTGAGGCTTTTGATCTACAAGTGGGGAAGGGTGAATTTTTATCCTTTGTCGGCCCGTCAGGATGCGGGAAGACAACGACCTTGCGAATGATAGCCGGACTTGAGGATATCACATCAGGCGAATTATATATTCGTGGTGTCAATAATACTCATGTAAAAGCTGAAAAAAGACCAACGGCAACCATTTTTCAGAATTATGCTATTTACCCTCATATGACGGTTCGTCAGAATATTGAGTTTGGATTAAAAATACGAAAATTATCCAGCAGTGAAATCAATAAGAAAACGTCAAACATTATTGATTTACTTGATTTGGGTAGTGTGGCTAATTCCAGAGAAACGTCCCTTTCTGGTGGCCAGAAACAGCGTGTTGCACTAGCCCGTGGGCTGGTTACGGAACCTGAGATTCTGTTGCTTGATGAACCATTGGGCGCTCTTGACGCTAACTTGCGGCGTGCTATTCAGGATGAATTGAAGTTACTGCAAAGACAGTTAAATATTACATTTGTATTTGTTACTCATGCGCAATCAGAAGCACTGGGTATGGGTGACAGAATTGTTGTTATGAATTCTGGCCGTGTTGAACAAATTGGTCTGTCAGAAGATATTTATTTTAATCCGCAAACGCCGTTTGTGGCGCGGTTCATTGGTAAGAATTTACTATTTGAAGGCACTATCCAGAACGCTAGCGGAAAAACAGGTGCGATTGATACGCCAAGTGGTCTCCTTAAAGGACGATTGATAGGCAATCCGGCCAAGAACTCACCGGGTCTGATGGTCGTGCCATCTGAATATATCAGTTTTGGCAAATCATCCAAGAAAGATATCAATACCATCACAGGCCATGTGGAACAGGCCAATTTTATTAGTAATACGGTAATTGTTTATCTTCGTCTTGCTAATGGTGAACGCGTAAAGATTGAAACTCATGCTGAAAAAATTTCAGGGCATGATCTCAATTCCGGAAGCCAGCTGACATGTTATTGGGATGCTATTAAATCCAGCATTATGTCAAATGAAAGTAATGAGTAAATTATGACTGACGCCTCTCTTCTTTCCATGACAGCGGTCACATTAGGCAAGGCTTTACAGAAAAGAGATGTGCGTGCTGTTGATGTTGCTGGTGCCTGTCTTGACGCTGGCCGTAACCAGACAAGTCCTGTTTATATAAAGCTAACCGAAGCACGAGCCATGGCCGAAGCAGAGGCCGCAGACAAAAGGCTTGATGCAGGGGCGCCTTTATCTGATCTTGATGGTGTTCCGATGGCATGGAAAGACCTTTATGATATGGAAGGTGAGGTAACGACAGCCGCTTCCATTCTTTTTGAGCATGCAAAACCAGCCCAGAATGATGCGCCGGTTGTTGCTAAGGCCAAGGCAGCAGGCATGGTCAGCATTGGTAAACTGAATATGACAGAAATGGCGTATTCGGGTATTGGTTATAATCCCCATTATGGCACACCGATGAATGCATGTTCGGATGAAGTGCATTATTCCCCCGGTGGATCATCATCAGGCAGTGGCGCAGTGGTTGGGCGTAATATGGTTCCGATTGCCATTGGTTCGGACACAGGAGGATCGGTTAGGGTGCCGGCATCTTATAACGGGGTGGTTGGGTTAAAAACCTCTGAAGGGCGCTATGATAAGAATGGCGTCATTCCATTATCCCGCACATTTGATACCGTAGGCCCATTGGCCAGAACCGTTGACGATTGTGCCGCGATTGACCGCATCTTCCGTTCAGACCTTCATGTGCCGCCGCCGCCATTACAAGAAAAGCCACGCTTTTTTGCCCCGCAAACAGTTGTGCTGAATGAACTGGATGATCAGGTCGCTAGTGATTATCAACGCGCTATTGATCAGATTGCAGATGCCGGATACAGCATTGAGCCTATTGATCTGGACTGTTTTGCAAAGACATTTCCACTGCTTGAAGAATGTGGAACACTTGTTGCCCAGGACGCCTGGCTAGAATATCAGGATAGGCTGACCGATGATATGAAAGCCCGCATGGATGAACGCGTCCTTGACCGCATCATGCGTGGTGCCGAGATGTCGACGTCAGATGTTGTGCGGCTTCACTGGTTTCGGGTTGAAGGCATGGCAGAGATTATTCAGAAAACCGGATCAGGGTTTATGTTGATGCCAACGACACCAATTCCAGCACCAGAACTTGATCCTCTGGTTGCGGATAAATCGCTTTTTCATAAAACAAACCTGATGTCACTTCGTAACACAACGCTTGGAAATATTTTTAATTTACCCGGCATTGCCTTGCCAATAAACGGGGATGACAAGGGTAACAAAAGACCAACAAGTCTTCTTGTTACCACCCATGCAGGTCGTGATGACGCATTAATTGAAATCGCAAAAACATTGGAAAATATACTCAAAAAAGGAGACAGTAGATGATTAGGGTAGGGGTAGACGTCGGTGGAACATTTACCGATATCATTTTAGAAAATCATGATGCCGATAAAAACGAAGTAACGGTAACTAAAGTATCTAGTACGCCACATGATCAATCTGAAGGAGTTGTCAAAGGGGTGCTGCAGGTTTGTGAATTAGCCGGAGTTAGCCCCGGGGATATTGACATGCTCTATCATGGTACAACCGTTGCCACTAATATGGTAATCGAACGCGATGGTGCCGAAGTAGGGATGCTGACCACACGCGGGTTCCGCGATATTCTTCACATGGCGCGTCACAAGCGGCCCCATAATTTTAGTCTTCAATATGAAGTGCCATGGCAGTCAAAGCCACTGGTCAAGCGGCGCAACCGTATCCCAATTACAGAACGGCTAATGCCGCCTACCGGTGAAGTGGAAACGCCATTGAACGAAGATGAAGTTCGTGCTGCGGCAGAATTATTTAAAAAGCGCGGGATTAATTCCATTGTTATCGCGTTTCTGTTTTCATTCCTGAATAATGATCATGAAATGCGGGCCAAGGAAATCGTGTCCTCTATTCATCCGGATGCTTATATCTATACATCATCGGAAGTGGTGAATGTGATCCGTGAATATGAGCGTTTCAGTTCAACAGCGATGAATGCCTATATTGGCCCTAAGACAGCACGGTATCTGTCAAATCTGGAAAACCGGCTGAAAAAAGAGGGCATCAACAGCCAGGTAAGAATTATGCAGTCTAATGGTGGTATTTCTACCATTGAAAACTCATCAGACAGGCCAATTGGATTGTTGTTATCTGGCCCTGCTGGTGGTGTTATCGGTGCGCGTTCAACAGGAGAACACAACGATATTTCCAATATCATTACCATTGATATCGGGGGAACATCTGCTGATATTTCCGTGATTCAGGATGGTGACCTTCGTATCAAAAATCCACGCGATACCGAAGTTGCAAGTCTGCCAGTATTGGTGCCAATGCTTGATATTGATGCGATTGGTGCAGGTGGTGGTTCTATTGCCTATGTTGATGAGGGTGGCGCATTCCGTGTCGGGCCAAAATCAGCAGGGGCGGTTCCGGGGCCGGCATGTTATGGAAATGGTGGCGAGCATCCAACCGTAACTGATGCGCAGGTCGTGCTAGGGCGACTGGATCAGGAACAGTTTCTTGGAGGTGATATCGTCATTAAGCCAGAGCTGGCCGAAAAAGCCATTAAGACACATATTGCCGATCCCTTGGGTATGTCCGTGACGGAAGCAGCTCTAGGTATCCTGAAAATTATCAATAACAATATGGCGCTTGCTATTAATTCTAACTCTGTGGCCAAAGGGATTGACCCAAGAGGGTTCACATTGATGGGATTTGGCGGTGCCGGGCCATTGCATGCGGTTGCACTTGCCGAAATGATTTCAGCTAAGAATATCATATCTCCATCACAGCCGGGTATTACCGCCGCATTAGGATTACTGGTTTCTGATCTTAAATATGAATATACGCGGTCGGTGCTCATTCCTCTTAATCAGGCATCTGATAGTGATCTGGAACAAATCAACCAGATTGTTGAAGACCTGAAAACAGAAGCGGATCAACAGCTTGATCAGGATAATGTGCCTAAAGACAAACGCCAGTACGAATATATCATGGAATGCCGTTATCTGGGTCAGGGTTTCGAGTTAAGGGCAAAAATGCCAAGCGAGCCATTAACAACAAAGAATGTTCAAGTTGTTATTGATAATTTCTATGATGTGCATAAGCAGCAATATGGTCACGCATTCAAAGACCAGATTACTGAGGCAATTACCGTCCGTGTGGTTGCATCTGCGGATGTTGAGAAATTGCAGCTTAATAAACTGGAAAAAGGTGGCAGCAAGAATCCGGAATATGCGCATCTCTATAACAGAGATACTGTATTTGATGATAATAAAGCGGTTTCTACCCCACGTTATGATCGTGGCAAGCTGAAATCAGGGGATACGATTAGTGGCCCTGCTGTTGTGACGCAGCACAACTCAACTACCATTATTCCACCAGATTATACGGCCACTATTCTAGAAGTTGGCGATATTCTGATTGAAAAAAACTGATTTAGGGAATGGAGATTAAAACATGACTAGAGAAATTGATCCAATTACCTTACAGGTCATCGGTGGTGCATTGCATTCCATCGCTGAACAAATGGGTAACGTGCTTTACCGGATGAGTTATTCTTCCATTATCCGCGAAAGTCAGGATTTAGGCGCAGGGTTGTTTGATATTGATTTCAACACGCTTTGTGAATCTGATTCAACGCCGATGCATATTGGTTCACTACCGGGCTATCTGCGCGGGATTGCAGAAACTATCCCTCTGGATGGATGGGAGCCGGGCGATTGTGTTGTGCATAACCATCCCTATAAAGGGGCGTCGCATTCACCGGATATCGCGGTTGTTATGCCGGTATTTTATAAAGGTGAGCTCGTTGGATTTTCTGCCAATACCGCGCACCATGTTGATATTGGTGCGGCAACGCCCGGCCTGATCATTGATGTTCCGGATATGTGGGCGGAAGGCATGCTGCTTGATGCTGTTAAGCTATATGAAGGCGGCAAGCGGGTGGAATCCATGTGGAAATATATCCATGACAACACCAGAGTTCCCGGCCTAGTTATGGGTGATCTTGAAGCCCAGATAGCATCAGCAGAACTAGGGGTTCGGCGGTTTGAAGAATTGCTCGAAAAATATGGTAAGGATGACGTGATTGCTTCATGCAATCAGCTGATGGATTACACGGAACGGTTAATGCGTCGGGAAATCGCTAAAATTCCGGATGGTGAATATTTTGCCGAAGGCTTTTTAGATGATGATGGCCGTAACAGAGACAAAACACTACCCATTAAGGTATGTGTCAGGATTAAGGGTGATGATGTTGAGGTTGATCTGACCGGTTCATCGGATCAGGTTCCAACCGCCTTCAACGTGCCATATGATGGTTCAACAATGGTGGCAGCATTTTTCGTCTTCCGGGCGATGTTGCTTGATACCTATACATTAGAAGAATATGTGCCGCAGAATGAAGGATCATTCCGTCCCATTAAAGTAACAGCACCAAAGGGTTCTATCTTTAATCCGATTGCCCCTGCTGCTGCAGAAGCTCGTTTCTGTCAGATTCAGCGTATGGCTGACTTGGTGATTAAGGCACTGAGCCCCGTGATCCCTGAAAAATCAACAGCTGGTAATGCTGCCACTCTGTCCTTTGCGGCATATTCAGGTGTCCGCCCAAGTGGTGACTACTGGGTATTCCTTGAGGTGAATGAAGCAGCAACAGGTGGACGGCCAAATTCTGATGGTGTCGATACAGTCGAAGAACTGATGCGGAACACGAGAAACAATCCGCTAGAAGACCTTGGAATGCATCTGCCCCTGATTTGTGATCGGTACGAAATCAGAGACGACGCACCTCCGGGCGCTGGTAAATATCGTGGTGGTGCTGGTGTTGTTAAATCACAACGCTATCTAACCCCCGGATTTATGACACATGAATCAGATCGTCATCTGGATGCCCCATGGGGTGCTTTTGGTGGAAAGCCGGGTGCGGTTGGAAAGATGGAAATCTATAACATCAAAGACCCGTCAGACGTCCGTCAGGAATATTCCAAGTTTTCAGGGTTGAGAACCGAAGAAGGTGATGTTGTGTCTTATATCTCACCGTCGGGTGGAGGGTTTGGAAATCCGCTTGAACGTGAGCCTGCCAAGGTTCTTGATGATGTTCTTGATGATATCATTTCTATTGAACAGGCCAGAGATGATTATGGTGTTGTTATGGCCGCTGTCGATGATGGCTATGGCTGGCAAGTTGACGATAAAGCCACGGAAAAGCTTCGGTCATCTATGGCTTAAATATTAAAAATTAGGGAGAAAATCATGAGTTATAGTGGAAAAGATATTGATCCTATCACCCTTTCGGTGGTGAGAGGTGTGTTGGAAACAACACAACGTGAAATGACGTTGACGCTTGAAAAAACAGCACGATCAAGTGTTTTCAACCTGGCTCATGATTACTCCACGGCCTTGTTCAATCATCAACCAGAAATGATTCTGCAAGGGCAGGATATCCCTATCCATCTTGGCTCACTGATCCCTGCCATGAAAGCAGTTGATAAGTTTTTCGACGGTCAGATTAGTGAAGGTGATCTGGTATTACATAATGACCCGGATTACGCGGGCTCACATATTATTGATACATGTATGTATTATCCCGTATTCTATGAAGGTGAATTGGTATTCTGGACGGTGTGTAAAGGCCATCTCACTGATATTGGTGGGCCTGTGCCTGCTGGCTATAATCCGGCTGCGACAGAAATCTATGCCGAAGGATTGCGGATACCACCCATTAAAATCTGGGATAAAGGTGTGCCGCGTGATGATATTCTCAACATGCTATTCACCAATATGCGCGCTAGGCGTGATCAGGAAGGTGATTTTAATGCGTTGATTGGCGCTTGTAAGGTTGGGGCAAGAAACCTGATTGGACTATTGGATAAATACGGCAAGACGGTCGTTCAGGACTGTATTGATGAATTGCTGGCGATGGCTGAAAACCATATGCGTTCCATGATCAAGAAAGTGCCAGATGGAACATATCACGGGCTGGCCGTCCTTGAAGATGCGGGCCATGGCTTTGGCGATATGGATATTACCGCTGAAGTAACGATTAAGGATGATAACTGTCATATCAAGATTGATAGCCCCCCACAGGTGCCATATTTTATCAATTCCTATGAAGGCAATTCTTATTCTGGCGTGTATTTAGGGTTGATGATGTTTGCGCAATTGCCGCCGCCTTATAACGAGGGATTATATCGATGTATTACCGTTGATATGGGGGAAAAGGGGACGTTATGTAACGCAAAATCACCTGCCCCTCATGCCAATTGCACAACGACACCTATGGAAACGCTTACTGATGCAGTCAGACTTGCCTTTGAAAAGGCGGCACCTGATAAGGTGTCGGCATCATGGGGGCATGCGAATGGTTGTAACATTGCTGGCTGGGATACCCGTCATGACGAAGAATATGTGACGATGGTTCTGGCATCGATTATTTCGGGTGCCGGCGCAACATCTGAACAGGATGGCTGGCACGCGGTTGGCCCTGAATGTTGTTTTGGTGCGCTAACATCAGGCGATATTGAAATGCTTGAGTATTCCTATCCTATCATTATTCACCGCTATTCACTGATGGAGGATTCAGGTGGTGCAGGCAAGTTCAGAGGCGGGTCAGGCACATGCTGGGAAGTGGAACCTCTGGATAAACCAATGACAATGATCACCTTTGGCGAAGGTCGCCGCATCCCGGCTATGGGTGCAGGTGGCGCTAAATCCGAATTTGTTGAAGCTAAAGTTGGCCGTTTGCGGATTACCCGTGACGGCAAGGAAACAATTATTAAGGAAAATGTAATAGAACAGATTATGCCAGGTGAAAAAGCAGCTAATATGAATCCCGGTGGTGGCGGCTTTGGTAATCCATTTGAGCGCGATATTGACAAGGTGATTATGGATGTCCGAAACGGGTTGGTAAGTAAAAAAGGAGCTGAGTTAGATTACGGCGTTGTTTTTTCAGATGTTGAAAATCTTCAAATTGATGCTGCGGCGACTGAAGTTCTGCGTGCAAAGCGCGCATGATAGGAGAATAACTGATGACTCAAAAATATAGACTAGGTATTGACGCTGGCGGCACATTTACGGATTTTATTCTGGCAAGGCCAGATGGTGATGTACAAATATATAAAGTCTTATCAACGCCTCATGATCCGACATTAGCGATTAAGAATGGACTGGCTGAAATTGAATCTCGTGGGGGTATTTCAGCAAAAGAATTAGTGTCACAATCTGATCTATGTATCAACGGTACTACTGTTGGATTAAATGCGCTGATTACTCATAATGGTGCAAAAACAGGATTGATCTGTACCAAAGGTCATGAAGATTCAATCGAAATCCGTCTTGGGCATAAGGAAGATGGTTATCGCTATGATCCGGATTATCCGCCAGCTGTTATGTTGAGCCCAAGATATTTGCGGAAAGGTGTTGATGAACGTGTCATTTCTACTGGGGAAGTAAAAATCCCACTTAACGAAGATGATGTGCGGGCAGCGTGTGAGGCATTCAAAAAAGAGGCGGTGGAATCCGTCGTTGTGTCATTTGTCTGGTCAGTTCTTCATCCGGAACATGAACAGCGGGCAGCTGAAATTGTACGCGAAATGTTGCCTGATGTGCATCTGACCGTTGGCAGCCAGCTATATCCGCAGGTGCGGGAATATACCCGAACCTCGACCGCATTGGTTAATGCGTATCTTGCGCCAATTCTGGAAAAATATGTTGGTGCTATTGATGAATATTTTCAATCTCTTGGCGCGGAAAAGCCAGTCCGGTTTTTCCAGTCAAATGGTGGCTTGGCCTTAGGATCAACAGTTGCCGAACAAGCGGTTTATGCGATTAATTCGGGGCCTGCATCGGCACCTCAGGCAGCTACATTCATCGCCGAACCCTGGGAAGATCAAAATATCATTACTATTGATATGGGTGGCACATCATTTGATATCACACTAGCCCATGAAGGTAAGGCGAATGTAAACAAGAACATTGATTTCCTACGTTACCGTATTGGTATTCCGATGATTCAGGTGGAAACGCTTGGGGCAGGTGGTGGTTCCATCGGCTGGATCGATGAAATGGGACTGTTACAAATGGGGCCCCAATCCGCCGGATCAGAACCGGGCCCAGCCTGTTATGGGAAAGGTGGGGAAAAACCAACAACAACAGATGCCAATCTGGTGCTTGGTTATTTGAGCCCTAAGGGGTTAGTTGGTGGTCGTCTTGAACTGGATCAAGATCGCGCCAATCATGCCATTAAATCTAACGTTGCTGATCCCTTGGGATTATCCCTTGAACGGGCGGCCTATGGAATGTTCACCATTGTAAATAATAATATGGTTAATGGTATCCGCAGGGTATCGGTAGAACGTGGATATGACCCCAGAGATTTTGTTCTGATGGGGGCAGGTGGCGCAACCGGGGCGCATATTACCGCGCTCGCTAATGAAATTGGGATTAATCGCATATTAATTTCAAAGCTGGCTTCAGGGCTTTGTGCCTATGGTCAGATTATTTCTGATGTGAAATATAATTTCATGGCACCGGCCCCTGTCCGGTTGGATAGTAAAGACGTGTCAAGCAAGTTGCAGAAGCTTTTTGATGGTCTGGAAAATAAAGGCCATGATCAGCTTAAGAAAGATGGATTTACGGAAAAAGATATCACCGTCACTCGTACATTGGATATGCGGTATACGGGGCAGGTTCATGAATGTACGGTTGAAGTAGATGCCTTTGATATCACACCGGAGTCACTAAAAACGCTGGAAGAAGCGTTTCATGCCCGCCATGAAGAACTTTATATGTATTCCGAACGTCACAGTGCCATTGAAGTCGTTAATGTCGAAAGCACCATCATTGGTAAAATTGAACGCCCTCAGCGGATGAAACAGGCCAAAGGTAATGGTGCTGAAAGTGCCAAGACCGGAACGCGTGAAGTGGTATTTAGCAGTGACGGCACAAGGATGGAAACACCGATTTATGATGGTTCAAAATTAGGTTCAGGTGATCATATCGAAGGGCCGGCTATTCTGGAAGAAGAAACAACAACCATTGTTGTTGATCCACAATGGAATTTGACTCTTACCGATTCGGCTGTTTATGAACTGGTCAAGAAAGCCTGATCATGGTGGTAATTACTCGATAAATAGCCATCAAATGAAAGACCATATGGAAAGGAAGAAAAGATGAATATGTCCACACCGACGTATCCCCCGTTATCTGCCGCGGTACTGCCGGGGCTATTTGCCAATCAC
>JBMYKD010000020.1:0-38386 GCA_049595035.1 Puniceispirillales bacterium (SeqCode)
CAGACTCGAACTGGCCCTAAGAGCTTGGAAGGCTCTTGTGCTACCACTACACCACGACCGCCCAGATTATTTTAATAAAAGCTATATATCAGCATTTCTGGCATCTGAAAAGACCGATATCGATCACATGGCAATAAAGCTAAAATATCGCTTTTACAACCAGCCCCCGATATTTTCATCTATCAGCGTTTTAATCACAGTCATGCCATGATCACTATCATTCAGGCAGGGAATATAGGTAAATGTCTTGCCGCCATTTTCGATGAACTCTTCACGGCCTTCCATATTCAATTCTTCCAGCGTTTCCAGACAATCCGCGCTAAAACCGGGTGCAACAATAGCTAGATGTCCAACCCCGTCATGAGCCAATTGTTCAATGGTTTCATCCGTATAGGGTTGTAGCCATGGTTCGCGCCCGAAACGTGACTGGAAACTGACTTTAAACTCATCATCAGGCCATTTCAGTTCATCACGGAGCAGGCGGGCAGTTTTGATACATTGGCAATGATAAGGATCACCCTGTACAAAATAGCGTTGCGGAATACCATGAAACGACGTCAGTAGGATATCCGGCTTATTGCCTTTGGTGGCTGCCCGAATGCTTTTTGCAAGGGATTTAATGTAAACCGGATGGTCATGCCATGGCGCAACAGTCCGTACCGCCGGTTGCCAGCGTTGCTTGATCATCCATTCAAAGACTTCATCCTGAACTGTTGCTGTGGTAGCGGCCGCATATTGCGGATAGAGCGGGACGATTAACAGCCGATTGCATCCAGCCTGTTTGAGTTCATGCAATCGGTCGGGAATCGATGGCTGGCCGTAACGCATAGCCCAGCTAACCATAAATCGATCCGGGTCATGTCCGTCAGATATCATCATATCGGTCAGTTTTTCAGCCTGACGTCTTGTATATTTCCGTAATGGTGAGCCGTCTTCGTCATCTAGCCAGATACGGGCATATGCTTCTCCGGATTTTGATGGCCGCCGCAACAGAATGATACAATTCAGAATAAACCACCATAACAGCCTTGGGGCTTCGACAACGCGGCGGTCAGAAAGGAATTGCTTTAGATAACGGCGCATCGAACGGTAATCGGTGCCGTCAGGTGTTCCTAAATTGACAATAAGAATGCCAGTTTTGGGATGACGCGGCCATTGCGGATGATCATCAGGATAAGATTTAACAGTCATGCGACAGATATGAGGGTAATGACTGTGAAAAACAACCCCCCTGATCAGGCATTTTTAACGGATTTACAGGCGGGACATTAAAAGGGGATTATTGATCTGTTTCGGGGGTGACATGGACAAGCAAGGCAACATCTGTGTGTATAACCTGTTTGCCAGCTTGATCAAAATTTACGGTCACCCGCCCATTAATGGCGGATTGAACCTGACCTATGCCCCAATCCGGTTCGGCGGGAAGGCGGACAAAATGACCAGGTTCAAACTGGATATATGATGGGGTACTGTTCATGAAAATGAATGTAAATCATCCCCTGTTATAACATCAAGTGTTAATGCGAAGGCACAGGATAATCATGCAGGGCATAGCCCTGACCCCATATAGTATGGATAAAGTTTTTCCCATTAGCATGATCAGCCAGTTTCTTGCGCAATTTACAGACAAAAACATCAATGATTTTTAATTCTGGTTCATCACGGCCATTATATAGATGATTGATCAGTTGTGTTTTACTGATGGTTGTTCCTTTGCGTAAAGCCAGCAATTCCAGTATCTGAACCTCTTTACCGGTAAGATCAACTTTTTCCCCAGCGACACTGACGGTTCTGGTACTTAGATTAATGGCAATTGACCCTGAAGTAATAATTGAATCACTGTGACCATTATGACGCCTTACGATGGCTGTCAGATTGGCCACAAGCTCTTGACGATCAAATGGTTTAGTAAGTTATCCATCAACCCCTGAACGTAACGCTACCACTTTATCAGTTGTTGATGTGCGACCGGAAACAACAAGAATTGGTGTTTCAATTTTACTGCAACGAAGGGTTTTTGATAACCGGATACCATCACTATCCGGAAGGTTGATATCCAGAATAATAGCATCATAACAATGATCAGTAGCCGCGATGAGGCCATCTTCGACAATTAAGACATTCATTTTACTGACTCCTTAAAATTAATTCATCTGATACACTTGCCATGCCGGATATTCCTATGATCTAGACAACGGACCGCCGCGATTATGGGTGGAAAGATATTAACCATTCCTGAAAATTCCTTAACCACATGTGTCATTGACCAAGGCAAACATGTCCTTTCCGTCTAATATTCAGATTATCTAATTAGTTAGCAAATCAACAATTCGTGATATTTGATTTCTTATAGGGGAAGGTCGTGATAGAGCCTTGATTTCTTAAAGGTTAATTTTTTAACCATATTCTCATAATTGTGACTTGCATCGTTGCCGTCAGACAAATATACATACATGCAACATAAGTTCACTGAATTTTTCTAAACAATTCTACCTTTCATTTTTGACATTAATCGAGGGTAAAGATGAGCAATATATCTAAAGAAACGAATTCAACAAAAAATCAAAACCTGCCTATTGTTGTTCCAGAAGGTTATCGTCCATCTGAAAACGAAGAGTTTATGAATCCGGTTCAGGTTGAATATTTTCGGCAGAAGCTCCTTCACTGGAAAGAAGAACTGCTTTCAGAAGCATCTGAAACCCTGAATAATCTGTCTGAAGAGAATTTGCAGAAACCGGATGTGACTGACCGCGCACAGGTGGAAAGTGACACTTCAATCCGTCTTCGGACACGCGACAGGGAACGTAAGCTTTTGTCAAAAATCGAATCTGCTCTTCGCCGCATTGATGATGGCAGTTATGGATATTGCGAAGAAACAGATGAACCGATAAGCCTTAAAAGACTTGAAGCCCGTCCCATTGCTTCCTTATCTCTGGATGCGCAGGAACGTCATGAGCGTAATGAAAAAACGCATAGAGACGATTAAAGGCTCCCTCGCTATTAAAGATATGGATAACTAGCCTTTCTTCTCATTAAAGAGAATGCTTTTATGTGTTTCAAATTTCATATTGCCCGTGATCCAAACGGGTTGATTAGCCTTTGCCTGTCTTGGCATGGCATAAAACACAAAAATGATTAAGATGTCTTTTGCGTGAATTCCATCTTTTTCACAACCCTTTAACATTTTATTAACTTTTATCGGATATAGTCGATTTGCTCGGCATTCTGTCGAATGCAGAACGTTTTTATATGTCAGCTTATTAGGTGCCCTTTTTGTTTGTAAGTGCTGACAAAACAGAATAACGGAAATGATACCTTGGCACCGCATAACGAAAACGACAACAATCATCCTTCAACACAATCTGATGCAGACCCGATGAATGTCTTGAATGCCGAACAGGATTCGCTTCTGCGCGGTGTTGTTCATGATGTGAATAATAATCTGATGGCGATACTGGCTGGCTGTGACCAGCTGGAATATAGCATCGAGAATCCGGAAGATTCCCGGCCATTACTGGAAACCATCCGAAAACATATTTCTATGGCGTCGGAACTGGTCAATAACCTGACCCGAAACAATAACGAAGATAGTCAGGTGGTGATGACACAATATGAACTGGAAAACCTGCTTAAAGGCATTGTTCCAAGTCTTACTCTGGTTACATCGAATCAGGTTACCATAGAAATTGGCTCCATTATTACTGCTCCTGTGTTTATCAATCCGGTGCTATTGCATCGGATTTTGTTGCAATTTGTGCGTAATTCCATGGAAACCGGCGGTGATAATATCGTCATGTATATTTCTGTTCGCCAGCATGATGGTTGGTGTGAATTATCCATTCTTAATAATGGTCCCGGCATTACCGGTATTCCGCTGATGGATGTATTTAAACCGGGAGTTTCCACCAAATCGGATCATAATCGCCGTGGCTATGGTTTATCTGCTGTTGCTTATGCGGTAGAATCATGGGGCGGGACTTATGGCGCAGAAAACCTCAATGGGACTGGTTGCCGCTTCTGGGTGACATTTCCTCTCCTGAATTTTGGCCAGACAGCTGATACAGAAACCGAATAGAATGTTAATTCTGTCGTCATATACCTCATAATAAGAACAAAAGGTGAAAATAATAGTTGAATATGAGAACAAATCGTGAAAATATGTAAATAGCAGGGTTATCTAGTCATCTGTTGGTGAAATTAAGCGTCAACAGAATTACTCATTGTCAGCAGGTCCTGTTCGTGTCAAAAAGGGAGAATAAAATGTCCACATCAACGGCGAATGTTATCAATATGTCAGCATCTAAAACCGAAAAACTAAAAGCATTAGAATCCGCCATAGGCCAGATTGAAAAAGCCTTTGGTAAGGGTTCGGTCATGAAATTAGGCCAGAGCGACACAGCAGTCGACGTTGAAGCGGTTTCAACAGGGTCACTTGGTTTGGATATCGCTTTAGGAATAGGCGGCTTGCCAAAAGGACGAATCATTGAAATCTATGGCCCCGAATCATCTGGTAAAACGACGCTTGCCCTTCATGCAGTTGCAGAAGCACAAAAAGCAGGAGGTGTTTGCGCATTCGTAGATGCTGAACATGCTCTTGATCCGGGATACGCAAGAAAACTTGGGGTAAATCTGGATGAATTGCTCATCTCACAACCGGATAGCGGTGAACAGGCTCTTGAAATTACAGATACACTCGTGCGTTCAACTTCAGTTGATGTTGTTGTGGTGGATTCGGTGGCGGCGCTTGTTCCTAGGGCTGAACTGGAAGGGGAAATGGGTGATGCTCATGTCGGGTTGCAGGCGCGGCTTATGTCACAGGCTTTGCGTAAACTGACCGCCACTATTGCCAAATCCAATTGTATGGTGATTTTCATTAACCAGATACGCCTTAAAATTGGTGTCATGTTTGGTAATCCGGAAACAACAACAGGTGGAAATGCCCTCAAATTCTATGCATCGGTCAGGCTTGATATTCGTCGGATAGGTGCCATCAAAGACAAAGATGAAGTGGTAGGAAACCAGACACGCGTTAAAATTATAAAGAATAAGGTAGCGGCACCATTTCGTCAGGCTGAATTCGATATCATGTATGGCGAAGGTATTTCCAAGTCAGGTGAACTGATTGATCTGGGTGTTGCCGCTAATCTGATTGAAAAATCAGGATCATGGTATTCTTATAAAACTCAGCGTATCGGGCAGGGGCGGGAAAATGCCAAGCAATTTATGCTTGAAAATCCTAATATCGCAAATGAAGTCGAACATGCGTTAAGGCAGAATGCTGGATTGTTTGAAACCGTTATGCTGGAATCAAATGCTGATACAGATAATGTGGAAAAAGATGATCAGCCATCTGGTGATGCCATTCCACCAGGCAATGAATAATATATAAATCATCCTGATCAGGTTAATTGGATTTCCATAACAGGATAAAGATACCCTGATCAGGAATTGTTTTTTTGATTATTTACGTCTGTTTTCTGGACAAATCATCTCAACTTTTCTACATCTGATGCAGACAAAGGAAGATGATATGCTAACTGTAAATGATATCCGTAAAGCTTTTCTAGATTATTTTGATGCAAATGACCATGAAGTGGTCAGTTCCAGCCCCTTGGTACCGCATAATGATCCTAGCTTGTTATTTACAAATGCCGGGATGGTTCAGTTCAAAAACGTATTTACTGGCGCGGAAAGCCGTGCCATTCCGCGTGCGGTCACAGCGCAGAAATGCGTCAGAGCAGGCGGTAAACATAATGATCTGGAAAATGTAGGCCATACGGCACGCCATCACACATTTTTTGAAATGCTTGGTAATTTTTCCTTTGGTGATTATTTCAAGGAACGCGCCATTGAACTGGCCTGGAATCTGATAACAAAGGATTTTGGGCTACCGAAAGATAAGCTTCTTGTCACTATATACCACGATGATGAAGAAGCCGCGCAATTCTGGAAATCAATTGCCGGATTATCCGATGACCGGATTATCCGTATTGCTACTTCAGATAACTTCTGGTCCATGGGTGATGTTGGCCCTTGCGGCCCCTGTTCTGAGATTTTTTATGATCATGGCGACCATATTCCCGGTGGGCCTCCGGGATCACCTGATGAAGATGGTGACAGATTCATTGAAATCTGGAATCTAGTATTCATGCAATATGAACAAAAATCGACAGATCAGCGCGTATCGTTGCCGCAACCATCAATTGATACGGGGATGGGGATTGAACGGATTGCCGCTATCATGCAGGGAAAGCATGATAATTATGATATTGATTTGATGCAGCATCTGATTTCGTCATCTGCAGAACATGCAGATGTGGCGATTGATGGTGAACATAAGGTTTCCCATAGAGTGATCGCTGACCATTTGCGTTCATCCTGCTTTCTGATTGCCGATGGTGTGTTACCATCAAATGAAGGCAGGGGCTATGTCCTGCGCCGCATTATGCGCCGTGCCATGCGTCATGCGCATCAAATGGGGTGCAGAGATCCCTTGATGCATAAGCTGGTTCCATCTCTGGTGGAGGTAATGGGAGGACATTACACCGAGCTTGGGCGTGCCGAGGCTCTAATGACTGAAATTCTGAAACTGGAAGAAACGCGATTTAAGGAAACACTTGATCGTGGCTTGAAAATCCTCATGGATGAAGTTGATAAAAACCCGACTGCATCAACTCTGGATGGGCAGGTGGCGTTTAAACTCTATGATACATATGGGTTTCCAATTGATCTAACACAGGATGTTCTGCGTGGTCATGGCTGGACGGTTGATCAGCAAGGCTTTGATGCTGCTATGGAAAAACAGAAAGCGGCCGCCAGAAAAGCATGGTCAGGGTCTGGTGACAAAGGCATGTCACCAGTATATCTGCAGATTGCCGAACAGGCTGGCGCAACCGAGTTTTTAGGCTATACCACAACGACTGCCAATGGCATGATTGTGGGGCTGGTAAAAGATGACGCTGAAACAGATAGCATAAATGCTGGTGATAACGCTTTGCTGATTGCTAATCAGACACCGTTTTATGCTGAATCCGGTGGTCAGATGGGTGACACGGGCGTCATTTATGATGAAACCAATGGGGAAACTCTCGCCAATGTAACCGATACCTGGAAAACATCATCAGGTGTATTTTTTCATGTGATTACAGCGCATAAAGATATGAAATTAAATCAGGGATGTAAGTTTGTCGTTGATGATGAGCGGCGACAGTGTCTGAAATGCAATCATTCTGCTACCCATTTATTGCAAGAGGCTTTGCGCGAAGTTCTTGGCACCCATGTTATGCAGAAAGGGTCACAGGTAAGCCCTGAACGGTTGCGGTTTGATTTCAGCCACACCAAACAGGTTGATCATAATGAGTTGTCGACCATTGAAGCCTTGGTCAATCACCGGCTTATGCTTAATTCCGAAGTAACAACCCGGCTTATGACACAAGATGATGCTATTGCTGAGGGCGCGTTGGCGTTATTTGGTGAAAAATACGGCGATGAAGTGCGGGTGGTTTCCATGGGTGGTCACACGGATATAGATGGCCGAGCCGCGTGGTCAGTGGAATTATGCGGCGGCACTCATGTCAATCAAACGGGTGAAATCGGTCTATTTAAAATTGTTGCTGAAAGTGCAGTTGCAGGCGGGGTGCGCCGGATAGAAGCTGTCACGAATGATGGAGCCATTAACTGGATTAATGACCGGCTTGATATCCTTAATGCTTCATCGCAAGTATTGAAAACAACACCTGATCAGTTGCCGGCAAGGCTTGATACCTTGCTTCAGGAACGCCGACAGGCAGAACAGATGATAGCAGATTTGCGGCGGAAACTGGCAGAAGGGGGCGGTGATGCTTCTGGTATGACCAAGCGTGAAGTGGCCGGGCTGCATTTAACAGGTCGAATATTGACTGATACGCCTGCCAAAGAATTAAAATCCATTGCAGATAATATGATCAAACAAGCAGAGGGTGCTGTTGTGCTGGTTTCTTGTATGGATGGGAAGGCATCGCTTGTTGTGGCGGTAAGTCCTAAGGCAACAGACCGGCTAAATGCTGTTGATCTGGTGCGGATCGGGTCGGAACAAATGGGCGGTAAAGGCGGCGGCGGCAGGCCAGATATGGCTCAAGCTGGCGGGCCAGATGCTGATAAAGCGGATCAGGCCATTTCTGCCATTATGGATGCTTGTGAAACCATGCTGGGATAGATTTCCGTCTATCCCAGAAGGGTTCTGTTGATAGCAATGGGTTTAAGATAAGGGATTCATCAGGCCATTGCAGCCTGAAGATTGCGGTCAATAGCATCAAGAAAATCATCAGTTGTCAGGAAGGGTTGATCCTTACTGATCAATAAAGCAAGATCTTTTGTCATTTCACCGTTTTCGACCGTGTTTATGCAGACTTTTTCAAGCGTTTTTGAAAAAGCGTCCAGTGCGGGGGTATCATCAAATTTGGCACGATATGCTAATCCTTGCGTCCATGCAAAAATGGAAGCAATGGGATTTGTTGAAGTGGGTTGTCCTGCTTGATGCTGGCGATAATGGCGTGTAACCGTTCCATGAGCGGCTTCAGCTTCAATCGTTTTTCCATCAGGTGTCATCAGAACAGATGTCATTAATCCCAGTGAGCCAAAGCCCTGTGCGACAGTATCTGATTGCACATCACCATCGTAATTTTTACAGGCCCATATAAACTTACCATTCCATTTCAGGGCAGACGCAACCATATCATCGATCAGGCGATGTTCGTAAATGATCCCTTTTGCTTCAAAATCAGAACGAAACTCAGTATTGAATATCTCTTCAAAAATATCTTTAAATCGCCCGTCATAGGCTTTGAGAATGGTATTTTTTGTGGATAGATAAACAGGCCAGCCCAGATTAAGGCCATAATTGAAACAGGCACGGGCAAATCCGCGGATGGATTCGTCCAGATTATACATTCCCATCGCTATGCCGCTATCAGGGAATTGAAACACTTCATGGGTGACAGCCTCACTGCCATCATCCGGCGTAAAGGTGAGGGTCAGTTTACCTGGCTTATCAACCAGAAAATCAGTGGCCCGATACTGATCACCAAAAGCATGGCGACCAATAACAATCGGGTCGGTCCAGTTGGGCACCAGACGGGGAACATTCTGGCAGATGATAGGCTGACGGAAAACGGTTCCGCCAATAATGTTTCGGATGGTACCATTGGGTGAACGATACATGCGCTTAAGGTCAAATTCTTCCACACGCGCTTCATCAGGGGTAATGGTGGCGCATTTAATACCAACACCATGGGTTTTTATGGCATTTGCCGCATCCACAGTAACCTGATCATCGGTCTGGTCTCTATATTCAATGCCTAGATCATAATATTTCAGATCAATATCAAGATAGGGATGGATCAGTTTATCTTTGATTTTTTGCCAGATGATGCGCGTCATTTCATCGCCATCAAGTTCGACAACCGGATTTTTTACTTTAATTTTAGACATCAGATCCCCCTTAGTGTCTGGTCAGAGATTGGAAATTGGGTTTTCGGCATTATTCATATCTGCCATAAGTTGATCCAGAGCATCTGCTATATCATTAAGCGAAGTTAATGCCTGTACCAGTGATGTATGTTGTGGACGGATAAAGCCGGTTGTTGCGGCGTAATCAAACATAGCCAGCATATGATCCCAATATCCGTCAGGATTAAAAATAAAAATAGGCTTATTGATTACCTTTAGCTGGCACCAGGTCAGCACTTCTATCATTTCTTCCATTGTGCCAAAGCCGCCCGGAAGAACAATAAACGCATCTGCTTCTTCATACATCATCTGTTTACGTTGATGCATGTTTTCTGTCACGGTTAATCGGCTGATATCTTCATTGACAACTTCAAGGTTCTGCAGGAAGCGGGGAATAATACCATGAACCGTACCGCCATGGGACATGGCACCAGATGCCGATGCCCCCATCATGCCGGTGCTGCCCCCGCCATAGATCATTCCCATGTGGCGCGCTGCAATCATGGCGCCAACCCGTTCAGCCATGGCAAGCAGTTCAGGTGATGTTGCTGCAGATGAGCCGGAAAAAACGCAGATATTCATACTACATCCAGAACCAGTAACGTTGTCATCCTACATGGAATAGGGTAATCTGTTGAAAAGGAGAGGCGCATAATGAAAAACCTACCTGTCATATTCACAGCCATTGCCGCCGCCTTTTGTTTGATTATTCTTGGGTTATATCTATATCAGACAGCACCGGAAAATAACACCCCAAACTTAACGGAAACCACGCAAGATTCATCCGTTGAAAAGACTGATGTTATCATATCGGTTGATCAGGCTGTAACCGATAATCCATCAGACGAAGACGGGGATTTATCAATTGCCGGGGTTGATCCAGATCATGAAGCCGAAGCAGAAGCCGAATTCGTATCACTTGATCTGGTGAATGTATCCCCTGATGGCATTGTGGTGTTGAGCGGGCAAGCCACAGCTGGCACCCATATTGAAATTTATCACGGTGATCGCCTTATCGCGACAGCAAAGGTAAATGCTAAAGGTGACTGGGTTGCTATACCTGATGAAGCTTTAGCGCCGGGGACATATATGTTAACGGTGACCGCCATTACCGAAGATGGTGTCGTCATTTTATCAAACCATGGGGTTGTTCTGGTTATTCCTGAAAATAGGGATGAAGCACCATTAGTAGCACTAGTACCTGTTGATGAAGCGGTGCAGATGCAGGCCGAATTATTGCAATCCCCATTAACAGAGGATGTTGATGACAGCGTTATTTCCGTGACTGATAGCCCTGTTATAACAGTTGATCCTACTGTTCCGGCAGATATGGTTGCTGATCCGAGCTTACCGCCTAAAGTGACTATTCGCATGATAGATGCGCTTGCTGATAACCGGATGGCCGTATCAGGGTTTCGGCAGGGGCAGGGCAATATTGCTGTTCTGATTGATCAGATGCCAGCCAGTGTTACCATAAGTCCCGAAGGATATCTGGCTGAAACAGATATTCCGGATAAGGATCAGTTTCCGGTAAAAGTTACCATGACCGATGATGATGATCAGTTATTGGCATCTGCCCGCATTATTCTCAGCAAAGCCAAACTGGATGAAACCTTGTCGGGCAATGCGCTTGTTGTCGTTCAAAAAGGTGATGCCTTGTGGCGTATTGCCTATCGCACTTATGGCAAGGGGATCAGATATGTTGATATTTACAGCTCTAATGCTGGCGAAATTGAAAATCCTGATCTGATATATCCTGATCAGATATTTATCATTCCAAACCAGTAACCATGCTGGATACCAAATTAAAACCAGCGGTTGATATTCTGCTTCTACTGCCAGCGCGTGGGTTAAACCGGCTTGGGGTGGCGGCGAATACTATCACTTATATTGGTGCAGGGATTGGGTTGCTGGCATTTATCATGGTATGTTTTCAGTATTACTGGGTAGCTTTAGTCTGTATTTGCCTCAATCGTCTGGCTGATGGAATGGATGGCGCTGTGGCAAGACAGGCTGGCACCACGGATCTAGGTGGATATATGGATATTGTTTTTGATTTTCTATTCTATTCCTCTATTCCGCTAGGCTTTGCTATCGCGGATCCGGCGCATGGCCAGATAGCGGCGTTTTTGATTTTCTGTTTCGTTGGAACAGGATCATCTTTTTTAACTTTTGCCATCATTGCCGCAAAACATGATATCGATATTTACCCGCATAGTCATAAATCCTTTTACTATCTGGGTGGCCTAACCGAAGGGGCAGAAACCTTTGGGTTCCTCATATTAATCTGTATTTTTCCGGAATGGTTTTTCTGGTTTGCGCTTGTTTTTGGTTGCTTGTGCCTGCTGACTACGGCAACACGCATGTTAATGGCGGCCAAGACCTTTTCAATACGCTGATACATGCTTATATCATAAGCAAAGATGGAGCTTATCATGACAAAAATAATCAAAACCGATGAAGAATGGAAAGCCATGCTGACAGATGAACAGTATCAGGTTACCCGCCAGCATGGAACAGAACGGGCCTTTACCGGTGCTTACTGGGATAATAAAGCCGAAGGCAAATATAACTGTATCTGCTGTGGGGAAGAGCTGTTTTCGTCCGATACAAAATATGATTCCGGGTCTGGCTGGCCTAGCTTCTGGGAACCATTAAACAAGGATATGGTTGAAACAACCACAGATAGGTCATTTTTTATGACCAGAACAGAAGTGCATTGCGCTACTTGTGATGCTCATCTAGGTCATATCTTTCCTGACGGGCCTGAACCAACTGGTGAACGTTATTGCATCAATTCCGCGTCGCTTAATTTCAAGCCAGTATCAGAATAATCATCAATATGTGTTTATAGCATCATGTCTGGCAGGGTTTTCGCTGTTAATCCTGCTTTGATGAGGCCGTTTTGCAGATGTTTAGCCATGGCGACTGCTGATGGCCCATCACCATGAACGCATAGGGAATGTGGTGTGATAGCCAATTTTGTACCATCAATTGCAGTAATGTGATGCTCGGTCAGCATAGATAATGATTGCGCTAGAGCAATATCAGGATCATGAATCATGGCGTCAGGGCGACTTCTTGGGGCTAACTGTCCATCAGGCATATAGGCACGGTCGGCAAATATTTCCTGTGCTACGGTTAATCCGCATGCCTCACCGGCAATAACCAGCTCACTTAGGACAGGGGCCAGAAAGATTTGTGTTGCATCAACCGCTTTAATGGCACGGGCAATGGCCTTGGCCATATCAGCATGCGTGGCAGCCATATTATTTAGCGCACCATGCGGTTTGACATGTGTTACTTTTGCTCCTGCCAGTGCGGCCGCCCCCAAGGCTGCCCCCAGCTGATAGGCAATTAGATGTTCAATTTCATCAAGGGATAGATTGATCTGTCGGCGACCAAAGCCATGCAGATCATAAAACCCCGGATGGGCACCAATGCTAACATTGTGAGCGGCGGCGTTTCGCATGGTGTTTACCATAATGTTATAGTCACCAGCATGAAAACCACAGGCAATATTTGCTGAATTAATAACTGGCATTAACGCATCATCATTGCCCATGACCCATGGGCCATAACTTTCTGCCATGTCTGCATTAAGGTTAAATACGCTCATATTATCCTCTTTTTTGGTGATTCTGAGTTTAACGTTATTGTTTCCTGCTTTTCAATGGCCAACATATTGGATATGACAAATAGGCTATGTTAATTTTTGAACAACTCCAACAGGATTATGATCGTCGCTTTCTATCTGCTGGTGATCATGGGCTTGTGATAAATATGGATGATCTGACTGCTGATCACGCGACAAAAGCCGCGCGTGCGCTGGCTTATGTCATAAAAGCATCTATGGATAATCAAACCATCACCGGGGTTGAGGATATTATTCCCGGCCTGACTAATCTGCTTGTTCAATATAATCCTCTGATTACTACAGCCGCCACTTTAAAGCAGGCGATTAAACCCATGCTTGCTGACCTGTCCGATGATGCTGGTTCTGTCCGGCATATATTCATGCCTTGCTGTTATGGCGGTGATTTTGGTCCTGATCTGGATGATATGTCCAAAACTCTAGGGCTGACAACAGATGAAATTATATCACGTCATCAGACCAATACCCTTGAAGTTGCTATTATGGGGTTTCTGCCGGGACTTGCCTATATGAAAGGGGTCGATCAGACTCTTTATCTGCCACGACGGAAAACCCCACGCGCACATGTTCCGGCTTTATCTGTTGGTATTGCAATGGATCAGACGGTGATATACCCCTTACCATCACCCGGCGGCTGGAATCTGATAGGGCGGGTGCCGGTTGAATTGTTTGATGCAAATAAATCAGATCCTGTATTATTAAGATCAGGAGATAGAATAACGTTTTATTCTATTGATATTAATAAATATAATCAGATTAAATCAGATTATAAATCTGGTCATTTTGTTATTGAGATTAATACATGATGACAGATGTAATCACATTTCACCGTGCCGGACCTTATACCACGATACAGGATATGGGCAGAACAGGACATCAATCGGTTGGGGTGCCTGAATCTGGTGCATTAAATCGTTATGCTCTTAAACTGGGCAATCTGCTGGTCGGGAATCCGGATCATGCTGCCGGTATCGAAATTTGTATTGGCGGCGTTACAGTGGAAATGAATACTACCCGTCGAGTAGCCTTAACAGGAAGTCTGGATAGCACGTTCCTGATTGCCGATGCCTATGGCCATCAGGTGGAAATTAACGCTAATCGATCTGTTACCGTAAGAGCAGGTTTATCAATCATTATACCATCTCTAGGTGATACAAATACCGCCTATCTAGCTATATCTGGCGGAATAGGAACGCCGCTTCTCTATCAATCGCGGTCAACGTCACCAAATGCCATGATTGGCGGTTGGCAGGGGCGTTGTATTGCTGATGGTGATCAGATCCCTTTATTAGATAGTCTATCAGATAATATGTCAGAATGGATGATCCCTAAACCTGATTTCTTCATGCCCAAAGATACTTTTCGGGTGGTGTTGGGACCGCAGGATAATCGTTTCACCGATGCGGCTATCGCTACATTTCTATCATCAGAATACAAAGTATCGCCTTTGATTAACCGCATGGGCATGCGACTGGAAGGCAAAACGCTAACCCATAGGGATAATGCCGATATTGCATCTGATGGAATTGTTACTGGTTCAATTCAGGTGCCGGGGGACGGATTGCCCATCATTTTACTTGCTGATCATCAGACTACTGGTGGTTATACGAAAATAGCTACGGTTATTCAGGCTGACCTTCCTGCCTTGGCTAGTCGAAAACCGGGGCAGGTGATCTGTTTTTCTGAAGTATCTGTTGAGGAAGCGGAAACACTGGCCCGAAATTATGATGATCAATTTCAGGCAATGATAAAACAGATGGTTGCCCCACCCCCCGTTATTGATATAGCGTCACTTTATCAGCTGGGTGATACAACAGGCGATTAGGAAAAAGATATGAGCATGCCAAAGATAACAGGTAAAACACAGCTATTCGGAGTGATTGCCCATCCGGTTGATCACGTCCGGGCGCCTATGGTGTTTAATCCGGTTTTTGATGAACGTGGTATTGATGCAGTGCTTGTGCCTATTCATATCCTGCCAGCCCATTTAGGTGATACGCTTAATGCATTAAAGCACATGCCAAATATGGGCGGGGTTGCTGTTACGATACCACATAAAATGACATCGGCAGATTTATGTGACGAACTGGGTATGGCGGCACAGATCACCGGTGCGGTTAACGCCATACGTTTTGAACATGGGCGCCTAATTGGTGATAATTTTGATGGAAAGGGATTTGTTGCTGGTCTTCTGGGCGAGGGGCATACGCTTTCTGGCAGAAAGGCAGTCATGATTGGTGCTGGTGGCGCTGCGCGAGCTATTGCTATTGCATTGGCAGAATCAAGACTTGATGCGTTGACCATTTTAAATAGAAGCCTTTCAAAAGCTGATGATCTGGCCAATCTGATCCGTAAGCATTTTCCTGATCAAAATGTCCATTCTGCCTCTATTGATGAAATTGACACTATCAAGATGTCTTGTGATCTGCTAATTAACGCAACGAGTCTTGGGTTGAATGATGATGATCCCATGCCAGTTGATCTGGAAGGGGTTGCAAAATCGACAATCATTGCCGATATAATTATGGTACCTGAGATAACAAACTGGCTTCATGCTGCTCAAAAGCAGGGTTTGACGATCCATTTAGGGCGGCATATGCTGGATTATCAAAAAGACCTGATTGCCCATTTTATTGGGGCGTGGTCGTAAACTTGGTGAATGGTTGGATATCACATGAGCGGTTCAATTCAGTGGGACGAAAAACGTCTGGAAAAGCTAAAAAAACTCTGGGAAATGGGGCTTCCCATTTCACAGATTGGTGAAAAGCTTGGGGTATCGCGTAACGCCATTGCTGGCAAGGTTCATCGCATGGGACTGCCCAAACGCCAATCACCTATCGCGGGTGGGGCTAAATCAAGCGGAACATCTGCCCGGAAAGCAAAAACCACACCAATGCTTAGCCGTGAAGATTTACCGCTTAAATTAGCTCTTCGCAATATTACATGGTCACGCAGCAAATGCAGCTGGCCAATTGGTGATCCGCAATCTACGGATTTTCATTTTTGCGGGGATGATGTAGTGACTGGTAAACCTTACTGTAATACGCATTGCTTTGATGCCTACACAACAAACCGTGAAAGCGGTTCTTCCTAAATATGAACTCTTCCAGTGATTCTCTGCTGGTGATCCATCGGTCGGATTACCAGTCGCCTCAATGTCAGGTTGACAGTGTTCATCTCACTGTCGCTATCTATGATGATTTTACTCAGGTAACGGGCTGTTTTGCCATATCACCATTATCGGAAAAAGGTGGTGCGATCAGGTTCTATGGTGGTGAGACGTTGCAATTAATTGCCATGGATATCAATGGTAATGCTCATCATCCTGATAAAAACCATCTGGCAGAAGGCTATATTGATCTGAACATTGATCAACCTGTTATGGTGACAATAGCTGCCCGTATTCATCCAGATCAAAACACCGCCCTTGAAGGCCTTTATCAGTCAAATGGTATGTATTGCACGCAATGTGAACCCGAAGGCTTCCGCCGGATTATCTGGTATCCGGATCACCCTGATATTCTATCAGTTTTTACCACCCGCATTGAGGCAGATGCTTCATCATTGCCTGTGCTTCTATCAAATGGAAACCTGATTGAAAAAGGCCAGCTTGATGATAACAGACATTTTGCTGTCTGGCATGATCCGCACCCAAAGCCAAGCTATTTATTTGCTATGGTGGCCGGCGACCTTGATGTAGTTGAAGATCATTTTGTGACCAAGGATGGGCGTAAAGTCGCCTTACAGATTTTTGTTGAACATGGTAATGCCCATCTTTGCGGCCATGCTATGGAAAGCCTGAAAGCATCCATGCAATGGGATGAAGATGTTTTCGGTCTGGTTTATGATCTTGATGTTTTCATGATTGTGGCTGTTAGCCATTTCAACATGGGGGCCATGGAAAATAAAGGACTCAACATTTTTAATGCCAAATACGTTCTTGCTGACAAACAGACAGCAACAGATGATGATCTTAGCCTTGTTGAAGCTATTATCGCTCATGAATATTTTCATAACTGGACAGGTAATCGCATTACTTGCCGTGACTGGTTCCAGCTTACCCTGAAAGAAGGGTTAACCGTATATAGGGATCAGGAGTTCACATCCGATAGGCATTCCAGAGGCGTGAAACGGATTAATGACGTTGCGCTGATGAAAGCGGTACAGTTTCCCGAAGATGCTGGGCCGACAGCGCATCCGGTGCGTCCTGATACCTATCGTGAGATAAATAATTTCTATACCCCGACCGTTTATGAAAAAGGGGCAGAAGTCATCCGCATGATGGAACAGATCTTGGGCAAGGATGCTTTTATGCGGGGAATTGATCGTTATATCAAAGATAATGATGGCAAAGCCGCTACTTGTGAAGACTTTGTATCTGCTATGGAATTGGCAAATGATGTCGACCTGAAACAGTTCAGTCTCTGGTATGAGCAGGCAGGAACGCCAATCTTACATGTTCTGAAAACATATGATCATGAAAAAAACGCATTAACATTACATTTCAAGCAAAGCCATCATGATAATTCAGCGGTCAAACAACGTCATGACCTTGTAATCCCTGTACGCATTGGCCTTGTGTCATCAGATGGTGAAGCTTTGCCTATTATCTGTGATGATGAAAAGGAAGGATCACCTGACCGGGTTCTAACCATCACGGAAAAATCCACCAGCATTACCTTGCATCATGTCCCTGATCATGCTGTACCTTCGTTATTACGCGGATTTTCCGCTCCAGTACAGTTGCAAACAGATTTAAGTGACAATGATCTTCTCACTTTGTTGGCCTTTGATCAGGATAGTTATGGTCGCTGGGATGCAGGTCAGCAATTGATGAGCCAGATTATCCAGAATATGATAAAGCAGGGCAGTATTTCAAAACCCATAGAAAAGCAGATCATGGTGCTGTCAGATGCTTTTAGGCAGATCGTGCAGGATCAATCCTGTGATCCTGCGGTTAAAGCGGAATTGTTGAAAATACCATCCCAACAAGTGATTGAGTCCCAATTTTCTGTTGCTGATCCAGTTGCTGTTTGGAATGCTCGCCGGAAACTGTCTAAGCATCTTGGGTTGGCGTTAGGTGATACGATAGATCAGTATATCACCGACTAT
Organism: Puniceispirillales bacterium (SeqCode); assembly: GCA_049595035.1. Lineage (GTDB taxonomy): Bacteria > Pseudomonadota > Alphaproteobacteria > Puniceispirillales > UBA1172 > UBA12202. Next base: position 18,254 of record JBMYKD010000020.1, read on the forward strand.
ATTGACCGACTGGATAATCTGTCTGCTCCGGAAAGACGATTTTTGCATATTCTGATGAATATGAAATTGCTGAGTCATGACCCACAAGCCTGTCAGCAGGCTTTGATGATGTCACGTTCCGATAATATGACTTTATCGATGGCAGGTCTTAATGCCCTTAATCAGACAGATGTCGAAGAACGACAGATCGCATTGGCTGCATTTGCTGAAAAATGGGGCAATCAACCGCTGGTTATGGAAAAATGGTTTGCACTGGAATCTTCATGTCCATATATCTCGACACCGGAACATTGTGAACAGCTGATGACGCATCCTGCTTTTGATCAGAATAATCCGAATAAATTACGCTCGGTTATTTCTGTTTTTGCAAATCTTAATACGCGGATGTTCCATGATAATCATGGATCAGGCTATCGCTTTCTGGTTCATCATATTGCTGATATTGATAAAAGGAATCCACAGATTGCCGCACGAATGGTGCTACCGCTGACACGGTTTGGCCGATATGACGAAGACAGACAGGCCATGATGAAAGGCGCGTTAACGCGACTGAAAACCGCACAGAATTTATCCCCTGATTTATCAGAAGTTATTGATAAAACAATTGGTTAGAATGTATTCTTAAGCTATTTTCTTAAGAAGAAAAGCTGGTGTGTGTTCTGTATCCTTAAAGCTGCTACCACTGCAATCAGGTGGCGCATCGCGTTCACCTTCATATCGGGTAGGCTTTTTCCGGCGTGGGGCTGTTTTAGCTCTGTCGTCGCCGCTTTCTGCATCTGTATTTGCGATGTTTCCAGATGGCTTTGATGAGGTTTTGTTATTTGAGTCAGTGCTGGCAGATGGAATGGATTTGCCAATCAGTTTTTCAATAGCACCAATAGCGTTTTTATCATCTTCGTTAGCGACAAGACTAAATGCGCGGCCAGAATTACCAGCACGGCCGGTTCTGCCAATCCGGTGAACATAGTCTTCGGGGTTTGATGGTACATCAAAATTAAATACATGGGATAATCCCGCAACATCGATCCCACGCGCGGCAACGTCGCTGGCGACCAGTAACTTGATTTCATTATTTTTGAAACGGTCAAGGGCGGCGTTTCTTGCACTTTGTGACATATCACCATGCAAACATTCCGCTTCCATGCCACTTTTATTAAGTGAGGTTTTCAGGCTGGCAATATCACGCTTGCGGTTACAGAAAATAAAGGCATTGGCCACGTTTTCAGATGTAATCAATTGCCGCAAGGTTTCATGCTTTTTGCGGGGTGAGGTCTGGCAGACAAATTGTTCAACGGTTTCTGCGGTTGAAGATTCTGGTGAAATTTCAATAATTTTTGGATTGATGACAAAATGTTCGGAAATTTTGTAGATGGTTTTATTCAATGTTGCAGAAAAGAACAGAGTTTGTCTGATTTTAGGTAACAATTTGGTGATTTTTTCTACATCGGGAATGAACCCCATATCCAGCATGCGATCTGCTTCATCAATGACAAGAATTTTCACATCACGCAACAGGACTTTGCCCCGTTCCAGATGATCCAGCAAACGCCCCGGAGTAGCGATCAGCACATCCACCCCGCGGTCAAGCAAAGCATCTTGTTCACCAAAACTTACCCCACCAATAAGAAGCGCTTTCGTAAGGCTATGATTTTGTGAAAACTGATCAAAGGATTCCGATACCTGAGCGGCAAGTTCGCGCGTTGGTGTCAGAATAAGAGAACGGGGTAATCGGGCTTTAGCACGGCCAGCGTCAAGAATATCAATCATTGGCAATGTAAATGATGCCGTTTTTCCCGTTCCGGTTTGAGCGGAACCTAGAACATCACGCCCCATCAGGATAATGGGAATTGATTTTTCCTGAATAGGTGTTGGATTTTCATAGCCGCAGGCCTTTATAGATTTAAGCAATTCGTCGCTAAGACCAATATCAGCAAAAGATTTCATGAGGTGCCTGAAGTGATTTACATTCTATGTAATGTAATGAATGATATGATAAACAAGTAAAAATTAACCACTGTTGTTCTTTCTTTATACGCAAATTATTGGAAAAAGTCAAGTTTGATGCTAGTTTTCAGTATAACGGACTTATCATACTTATGAATGCGACACTTGTATTTATCCCCTGTCATATGGGATCAGCGACTGTTTTTAAAGATCAGATTGCTAATTTTGAAAACCATTATCCTATTTATGTAGCTGACACCTTTTCCCATCAGTCGATTTCAGATATGGCTAAAACAGCGTTAGATGCCGTTTCTGGTGCGATCATTCCGATAGGATTATCCATGGGGGGATATGTGGCCATGGAAATGAATTATCAGGCCGCCCACCGTCTATCAGGTCTGGTAATCATGGATAGCAACCCCTATGCGGAAAGCGAGCAGCGCAGAAATGAACGCCTTGCTGAACATGATCTGATCCATCGCGGCCGCTATACTGGCATGACAAGAGCCGGAGTTAAGCGCATGATATCCCGTACAAGCATGGAAAATACCGATCTGGTGGATCAGATCATTGCCATGGCAAAAGCACCGGGTCAGGCGATTTATGAAGCCCAAATGAGAGCTATTATCGAAAGGCGTGATTATGTTGCCACTATAAAAACATGCCCTTGTTCCGCTTTAATCCTTTATGGGGCAGAAGATCAGGTTACTCCACCAGAATATCATCATGATATGTCACATATGTTTCCATCATCACAACTGATTGAAATCCCGGATGCAGGGCATCTGATATCAATGGAAAAACCAGATGAAGTAAATCATCATCTTCAGGAATATCTAGAAGGAATTAAATATCCAGAGTAACCATGACGCTTGGGGCATTATCACGAATATAATGAAAGCGTTTTTCCGCCTTCCGTCCCATTAATGTATCCACAAGCCCGTCAATACGCCGCCGATCATCCGCGTCATCGCCTTGTCGGGTCGGCAGGCTGACTTGAAGCAGGCGTCTTGTTTCTGGTGCCATGGTCGTCTGTTTCAGCTGATTAGGTGGCATTTCACCTAATCCTTTGAAACGGCTGACTTCAACTTTTCCGCGTTTATTAAACTTATTTTCAATCATCTCATCGCGTTGGGTATCATCAAGGGCATATTGGATATGATCCCCCTGAGCAAGTCGGTAAAGTGGTGGTTGTGCCAGAAAAAGATGACCTTTTTCAATTAATTCGGGCATCTGCTGATAAAAATAGGTCATGAGTAATGCCGCGATATGGGCGCCATCAACGTCTGCATCGGTCATAATGATAATACGATCATAGCGCAATTGATCAAGGGAGAACGCCTTGCCCGGTTGCACACCTAAAGCTAAGGCGAGGTCAGATAATTCCTGATTTTGACTGGCTTTGTCATCGCTAGCTGATACGACATTCAAAATTTTCCCGCGTAAGGGTAAAACAGCTTGGGTGCGGCGATTGCGTGCCTGTTTGGCTGAACCACCAGCGGAATCCCCCTCAACAATGAATATTTCCGTTTCTTCATTGCCAGAAGCACTACAATCCGCCAGTTTACCCGGAAGCCGCAAGCGTTTGGTTGCTGATTTTCTGGCAACGTCACGATCGCGGCGTTTTCGCTTGCGTTCTTCCATGCGATTTATCGCGGCTTCTAATAGAAAACTGGCTCTGTCTTTATCGGCGGCTAGCCATGTTTCAAATCGGTCTCTTAGGGCTGTTTCCACCAGTCGGGTAGCATCTTGACTAACCAGCTTATCTTTGGTCTGGCCTTGAAAATGAGGAGATTTGATAAAAACAGATAACACGCACCCTATCTGTGTCATGACATCATCAACCGTGAGATCAGCAGCTTTCTTGATGCCGGCAATATCACCATAATTCCGCATTCCGCGCACAATGGCCTGACGCAAACCCTGTTCATGAGTGCCGCCGTCAGGTGTTGGTACAGTGTTGCAATACGACCGGACAAAGCCATCTTCGTGATCATGAAACCAGGTCATGGCAAACTCTACTTTTTCACCATCGATCTGGACATGATCAAAAAACGGCTGGCTGATCAGCACATCATGATCACTTGTGCTATCAACCAGAAAATCTTTCAGTCCATCCGGATAGGCAAGTGTTGCCTCAACAGGGATATCCGGCTGATTTGCCGTCAGCGATAGCGCACATGACCACCTGATTTCAACGCCGGCAAAAAGATAGGCCTTTGAACGAGCAAGTTTATATATGACCGCTGGTTTAAGTCGCGCCTGCTCACCGAAAATTTCAGGGTCTGGTATAAACCGCACCTGTGTTCCCCGGCGATTAGATACGGCCCCCAGATGTTCCAGTTTTCCCATAACCTTGCCGCGTGAAAAGCTTTGTCTGTAAAGGGATTTGTTGCGGGCAACTTCAACAGTCATTTCAGCCGCAAGAGCATTCACAACAGATGCCCCAACGCCATGTAATCCGCCTGAAGTGGAATAGGCCTTGCCGCCAAATTTTCCACCAGAATGCAATGTTGTCATGATGACTTCGAGAGCGGATTTATCAGGAAATTTCGGATGCGGATCAACAGGAATACCGCGGCCATTATCACTGATGATCAGATGGCCGGTTTCTTCCAGTCTGATATCAATGCGCGTGGCATAACCAGCCACGGTTTCATCCATTGCGTTATCAAGCACTTCTGACGCCAGATGATGCAGAGCCCGATCATCCGTGCCGCCAATATACATGCCCGGTCGTTTGCGAACGGGTTCAAGACCTTCGAGAACTTCAATTTCGGAAGCAGAGTAATCAGAAGCATCAGCATCAAATAGGCTGTTCATCGCTTAAACCATATCTAGATAAAGTTAGGTCAATCTATCACAATATTTTGTGTTGTGAAGCCTGACTTGCGGATAAGGCCAAAAAAAACCCCCACATCAGAAATGTGAGGGTTTTCCACTCAAGAGGAGTTCAGTTAGCTGGAATAATACATCTGGAATTCAACCGGGTGAGGGGTGTGTTCAAATGCATATACTTCTTCCATTTTCAATTCGATATAGGCATCGATCTGATCATTGGTAAAGACATCACCGCTGGTTAGATATTCTCTATCCGCATCAAGGCTTTCCAGAGCTTCACGAAGACTACCGCAAACGGTTGGGATATCGTTAAGTTCTTCTGGCGGCAGATCATAAAGGTCTTTATCCATGGCTTCACCCGGATTTATCTTGTTGCGAATACCGTCAAGCCCGGCCATCAACATGGCTGAGAAAGCCAGATAAGGATTAGCCATCGGATCAGGGAACCGGACTTCAACACGCTTGCCCTTTGGGCTATTTACAAACGGAATCCGGCATGAGGCTGAACGGTTACGCGATGAATACGCCAACAGAACAGGGGCTTCAAACCCGGGGATCAAACGCTTATAGGAGTTTGTTGAAGGGTTGGTGAAGGCATTAAGCGATTTCGCGTGCTTGATAATGCCGCCAATATAATGCAATGCCATTTCAGAAAGGTCAGCATAGCCATTTCCAGCAAAAAGCGGATTGCCATCTTTCCAGAGGGACTGGTGTACATGCATACCAGAACCATTATCACCAACAATGGGCTTTGGCATAAAGGTGGCAGACACGCCATAGGCATGAGCGACCTGATGCACGCTATACTTATAGAGCTGAAGGTTATCGGCGGTTTCGATCAATGTTCCGAACATCATGCCCAGTTCATGCTGTGATGGTGCCACTTCATGGTGATGCTTCTCAACAGGAACGCCCATTTCACTCATGACAGATAACATTTCGGAACGAATATCCTGACCACTATCAATCGGTGGTACGGGGAAATAACCACCTTTTACGCCCGGACGGTGACCCATATTGCCTTCTTCGTAATCACGGGCGGTATTATAAGGGCCTTCAACGGAATCAAGCTTATACATGCCGGTATTCATGCCGACTTCGTATTTGACATCATCAAACAGGAAAAACTCAGCTTCTGGGCCAAAATAGGCGGTTTCAGCAATACCTGCTGATGCCATATGTGCCAGTGCAGCCTTGGCGGTTGAACGAGGGTCACGATCATAGGGCTGCATGGTGGCCGGATCAAGCACATCACAGAATAAGGCCAGTGTAGGCTGGGCAAAGAAAGGATCAATGTAGAACCGGGATAAATCTGGCATCAGAGTCATATCGGATTCATTAATTGCTTTCCAGCCGGCAATGGATGATCCATCAAACATAAATCCTTCAGCAAGGGAATCTTCATCAATCGTATCGGTGTGCTGGGTGACATGCTGCATCTTGCCTCTTGTATCGGTAAAACGCAGATCAACATAGTCAATGTCGTTATCCTTAATAAAATCAAGTACGGTTTTAATATCAGTCATTTTGGTATTCCTCTCAAGTTTGTGTTGGGGTGGAAATGATTAGATCGCATCAGACCCTTTTTCACCGGTTCTGATACGGATCACTTCCTCGATTGGTGAAATGAATATTTTTCCGTCACCAATACGGCCGGTAGATGCTGAGCTTAAAATGGCATCAACCGCTTGTTCGACAAGTTCATCTTCTAAAACAATATCGATTTTTACTTTTGGGAGAAAATCAACCACATATTCTGCCCCGCGATATAATTCTGTATGGCCTTTCTGACGACCAAATCCTTTGGCTTCTGTTATGGTAATACCCTGAATGCCCACCTCATGCAGTGCCTCTTTGACCTCGTCAAGTTTGAACGGCTTAATAATCACTTCAAGTTTTTTCATAGTAACCTCCATACAGATTATGAAGCAATAACGGTTCTCTTTATGGGGGAACAGACAAAAGCCATTGTAATAAAATGATAAAAAAATTTATCTTTTTATGATGAGGGATATGAGGGTGGAAAATCAGATAGTTATTTGCCTAAAGTATGAACATATTGAAAATGCCTGCCTATTTTATGGGCAAATGGATGGGCGGTATCCTCTGATCACTGATAAGGGTCTGAATATTCAAAATAATGTGATCCCACATGCTGGGGATTGATCCGGCTTCAGGACAGGTATCCCTAGGCCGTAGTTTTATATATTTTTATATATATTGACAAAATCTGCATTAATAATTTTTTAGGTGAGAAGATATTGAGGCATTGGCGAACTATCCATACCAGACCCATATGAATGTAAGGGATACGGGGGGGTGAATACGGGATAATCACACACATTTGGCAGGCGTTTTTGCCTTTAATCCATGTCTTCACGCAGACAGGTTTCAAATCGGGATAGGGCAGTGGTAATGGCCGCATCAGAATTAGCACATGAAAAACGCAGATACCCTTCACCCATTTCACCAAAACTGGTTCCGCTAATGACAGCAACCCCATGATCTTCAAGAAGACGGGATTGCAGATGGGCAGACGTCATTTCTGTTCCGGTAATATTACAGAAAGCATAAAAAGCCCCGGTGGGCGCGGCACAGCTTACCCCGGGCAGGGCATTAAGCCCCTGATGCAGGATGCCAGCCCTACGCTGAAAGGCCTGTCGCATCTCTTCGACACAATCCTGATTGCCGTTCAGGGCGGCCAGAGCTGCCATTTGTGCCGCCGCATTGACACATGAATGCGTGTTGACTGCCAGTCTATCCGCCGCTTCTGCCAGTGATGCTGGCCAGATACCATAACCCAGCCGCCATCCGGTCATGGCATAGGTTTTTGACCAACCATTAAGGATAATCAATTGATCTCTTATTTCCGGAAAGCTGAGGCAACTGGTCATTTCAGCACCGTCAAAGACCAGCTTGTCATAAATTTCATCAGACATAAGATAAATATGCGGATATTTGATCAACCCTTTCACCAGTTTTTCCATTTCCGCCCGTGGGGTCACGCCGCCAGTCGGATTGGCAGGAGAATTGATAATGATCAGGCGGGTTTTATCGGTAATTTTTGATAAGATATCATCAGCATCAAGGGCAAAACCTTTATCTTCTGACAAAGAATAGGGAACAGGGGTTGCCCCACTAAACCGAATGGATGAAGCATAGATGGGAAAGCCGGGGTCAGGATATATGATTTCAACACCGGCTTCGCCCAAGAGCTGAGTAGCAAAAAACATGACCACTTTCCCGCCGGGCAGGATTTGCACATGGTCAGGGTTAATGTCAACATTATAGCTGTGATAAAGGCTTTCCCCGACCGCTTCACGCAAGGGCAGAATCCCTTTTGACGGGGTATATCCATGATGACCATCTCGGAGCGCTTTAATACCAGCTTCAACGATATGTGGCGGGGTAGGAAAATCCGGCTGGCCAATGCCCAGATTGATGATATCGCGCCCTTCGGCAGATAGCTCGGCGGCGCGGGCAAGAACGGAAAAAGCGGTTTCTGTGCCTAAATTAGCGGCGCGGGAATGCATCATGATTTTGCCTTCGTTTTTCTTTAATCTACCATCAGATAAACGTCTGTTTTCATAATTGTCCAGAAATATTGTGTAAAACCATATTCATCACCTATCAGATGCTTGACGACAGCACGGCTTGTCTATATGAAATTGTCTTATGGCGGGTGTAGCTCAGTTGGTTAGAGCGCGGGTTTGTGGTACCTGAGGTCGCCGGTTCGAAGCCGGTCACTCGCCCCACTTTTTTATTATGGTATTTACCCATATCACATATGATCACCAATGAGGCTTTTATAAATCATGGCTATTACGCAAACACTGGAAGACGGGCTGAAACGGGAATTCGAAATTGCGTTGGAAGCCGCTGATATCGAAAAACGCATTGATGAACGCATCGCAACATTGGCTGGTCAGGTCAAGATGCCCGGGTTTCGCCCTGGCAAGGTTCCGGTTAGTATTGTAAAAACCCGTTATGGTAAACAGGTGCTTGGTGAGGTGATACAGGCCGCCATGGATGAAGCCACAGGGTCTATCATCAAAGACAATGAATTTCAGCTGGCCGCTAACCCATCGCTCAATATCACCGAATATGAAGAAGGCGGTGACCTGAAAGCGGTAATGGCATTCGAAATCATGCCAGAGGTTCCGGATGCTGATCTGTCCAGCATCAGTGTTGATAGATGGAAGCTTGATATTTCCGCTAAAGAGGTTGATCAGGCACTGGAACAGCTTGCCAATGAAAATCGTCCCACTAAACCTATTGCCAAGCCGCGTGCGGTTAAATCAGGTGATACGGTTGTGATTGATTTTATCGGGCGTGTGGATGGTGAAGCTTTCGAAGGTGGATCAGCCGAAGGCCATCAGCTTAAAATCGGTTCAAACAGTTTTATTCCCGGTTTTGAAGACGGGCTGATTGGGGCATCTGCTGATACAACCATTGATGTTAATGTGACGTTCCCGGATGAATATCCAGCGGAACATCTGGCCGGTAAAGCCAGTGTGTTTGAAGTCAAAGTCACTGAAATCCGTGAAGATGACGACATCAAGCTTGATGATGAGTTTGCCAAAACCTTTGGCATGGATGATCTGGCGGCGTTGAAAACAGCTTTGTCTGATCAGTTATCGCGTCAGCATGAAGCGGCCTTGCGGAATCAGACCAAAACATCATTACTGGATGCATTAGATGATCTCTATGATGATATTGAAGTGCCGGAAACACTTTATGATCAGGAATATGCCCAGATCTGTCAGCAATTCTATAAAGCGGAACAAGAGCATAATCACGACCATGACCATGACCATGATCATGACCATGATCATAAAGTTGATGAAAACATGTCTGATGATGAAAAGGATGAAGCCAGCCTGATTGCCAAGCGGCGGGTAAAGCTTGGAATCGTTCTCACAACCATTGGCCAGAAAAATAAACTGCAGGTATCAGAAGAAGAAAAGAATCGTGCAATCTATGCAGAAGCCCAGCGTTATCCGGGTCAGCAAAAGGAAGTGCTTGAATATTTTTCAAAGAATCCGGAAGCTGCCCAGCAACTGGCCGGCCCAATTTTTGAAAATAAAGTCGTCGATTACATTCTTGATCTTTGTAAAGTGACTGATAAAACCGTCACGGCTGAAGAACTTTACAAAAATGACGAGTTTGAAGACCTGAAAGCCAAAAGCAAAGCATCTGCTGGAAAAGCCAAAGGTAAGGCGAAAAAAGCACCAGCTAAGGCTGCAGCGAAAAAACCAGCGGCTAAGTCTGATGCGAAAAAGCCAGCAGCGAAAAAGGCACCTGCTAAAAAAGCGCCAGCCAAAAAAGCGACTTCTTCAAAAAAGGCAGATAGCTAACCTTGTAAGTGGCACGGTAAAACACCAACTCATCTACTAGGAACTCTGAACACAGGATAATCAAATGACGCATGTGACCGAAACAATGTCTGCTTTAATCCCGATGGTTGTGGAACAATCAAATCGTGGGGAAAGATCATATGATATTTATTCACGGCTTTTAAAAGAACGGATTATTTTTGTTAACGGGCCTATTGATGACGCGGTATCATCTGTTGTTTGTGCGCAGTTGCTCTTTCTGGAAAGCGAAAATCCGTCGCAGGATATTTCCATGTATATCAATTCGCCCGGGGGAATAGTTACCTCTGGCCTCGCTATGTATGACACTATGGAATATATCCGCCCTGATGTTTCCACTGTCTGTATAGGGCAGGCGGCTTCAATGGGATCACTTCTCTTGATGGCTGGTGCGGCTGGTAAGCGATATAGCCTGCCAAATTCACGGATCATGACCCATCAACCCTCAGGTGGATTTTCTGGTCAGGCCGCTGATATTGAAATTCATGCAAGGGAAATACTCAATTTACGTGAACGTCTAAATGGTATTTACGTCAAACATACGGGTAAATCCATGAAAGATGTACAAAAAATCATGGATAGAGATACTTTCATGACCGCTGATGAAGCCATGGCTTTTGGCTTGATTGATCAGGTCGTTGATAAACGTCCCGTGCCCAAAAAGTAATCCTCAACCTCAACCTTTTTTATATATGGTTCTGGCATGTATTTTGCGGTTTGATAAAAAATCCATTGATACTGCGTGGGTTTCCTGTCTAAAATAAAGAATTAAGGAGCTCTATTATTATGTCTTCATCTGGTAACTCTGAAAAAAGCACCCTTTTTTGTTCATTTTGCGGTAAAAGCCAGCATGAAGTAAAAAAGCTTATTGCAGGGCCGACGGTATTCATCTGTGATGAATGTGTTGAGCTATGCATGGATATCATCAGAGAAGAACATAAATCCTCTACCAGCCGGTCAAGCGATGGTGTGCCTACTCCAGCAGAAATTTTTGAATTTTTGGATGAATATGTTATCGGTCAGCAAAGCGCGAAAAAGGTGCTTTCTGTTGCCGTTCATAATCACTATAAAAGACTGGCACATAATGATAGTCCGGATGATGTTGAAATTTCAAAATCAAATATCATGCTGATTGGCCCTACCGGTTGCGGAAAAACCCTGTTAGCGCAAACACTTGCGCGTGTTCTTGATGTTCCTTTCACCATGGCTGATGCGACCACGCTCACCGAAGCGGGTTATGTGGGTGAAGATGTTGAAAATATTATCCTAAAGTTACTGCAAGCAGCAGATTATAATGTGGAACGTGCCCAGCGCGGTATTGTCTATATTGATGAAATTGATAAGATTTCTCGTAAATCCGATAATCCGTCCATCACCCGTGATGTATCGGGTGAGGGGGTTCAGCAGGCATTACTCAAAATTATGGAAGGAACGGTTGCTTCTGTTCCGCCGCAAGGTGGCCGTAAACACCCTCAGCAGGAATTTTTGCAGATCGACACAACGAATATTCTCTTTATCTGTGGCGGTGCATTTGCCGGGCTGGATAAAATCATTGCCAATCGTGGAAAAGGCACAGGAATAGGTTTTGGGGCTGATATCGAAGCATCCGATGACCGAACCACTGGACAGCGTCTGGCTGATATTGAACCTGAAGATTTATTGAAATTTGGTTTAATTCCCGAATTTGTTGGTAGATTACCAATCCTTGCTACGCTGGAAGACCTAGATAAAACAGCATTGATTCGTATTCTGACGGAACCACGCAATGCCCTGATTAAGCAATATCAATCCCTTTTCAATATGGATGATGTTAATCTTGAATTTCGGGATGACGCGCTTGAGGCTATTGCAGAAAAGGCTATTGAGCGCAAAACAGGTGCGCGTGGGCTTAGGGCTATTGTCGAACAGGTCCTCATGGATACCATGTTTGAAATTCCCACCAAAGAAGGCATCAAAGACGTCATAGTTGGTCGTGATGTTATCGAAAAGAATAAACCACCTATCCTAGTTCATGCCGATGTTAAGGCAACTGAAGCGGACGGCATGGCTTAATATTCTCAATAATAAGTCCATCTCGGCATAAGTCTGATTTTCAAACCCTTGAATTTAGTGTCATAATTAACAATATAAGTTTCTTACCAATTTTATTGTCTATAAGGTATCCTATGACTGATTCTGATAATCCTACTTTAGCTTCTGACGTGTCTGGTTGTCCGGTACTCCCATTACGGGACATCGTTGTTTTTCCTTACATGATTGTACCTTTATTTGTTGGTCGTGAAAAATCCGTTCGCGCACTAGAAGAAGTCATGAATAAAGATAAACAGATTATTCTCGTGACTCAGCGTGAAGCTAACGAAGAAAATCCCGGTGCAGATGATTTATATAGCATTGGCACCCTTGGAACGGTCTTACAATTGTTGAAACTGCCTGATGGGTCTATTAAAGTTCTAGTCGAAGGCCATCACAGAGTGGAAGTGACCGAAGTCAAGGATAATGAATCTTTTCTGGAAGCGAAGTATAAAGATATTCCAACTGATACATCAGACCAGAATGTTGAACTTGAAGCATTAAGCCGGACAACACTCAAGCAATTCGAACAATATATCAAACTCAATAAAAAGATTCCGTCAGAAGTTTTGGTGTCTTTTGGTCAGATAGAAGATGCTGGTAAACTTGCTGACAGTATTGCCTCGCATTTGGTGATCAACATTGCCAGCAAGCAGGAACTGCTTGAAGATATTGATGTATCAAAGCGGCTTGATCGCATTAGTGAAATGATGCGCGATGAAATTGACGTGATGCAAGTTGAAAAACGGATTCGGAATCGGGTCAAACGCCAGATGGAAAAATCACAGCGTGATTATTATCTGAATGAACAGATCAAGGCTATTCAGAAAGAGCTGGGTGATGGTGACGATGGCGTGAATGAAATCGCTGAATTGCAGGAACGCGCAGAAAAAACAAAATTATCCAAGGAAGCCAGAGAAAAGGTTACAGCCGAAATCAAAAAGCTCAGAAGCATGAGCCCGGCCAGTGCAGAAGCAACCGTTGTCAGGAATTATATTGATACCCTGCTATCATTACCATGGAAGCAGAAATCACGGGTAAAGACTGATATCGTCAAGGCCAGAGAAATCCTTGATGAAGATCATTTTGGCCTAGATAAAGTCAAAGACCGCATTATTGAATATCTGGCTGTTCAGCAACGTATGAAAAAGATGAAGGGCCCGATTCTTTGTCTTGTTGGCCCACCCGGTGTAGGTAAAACCTCACTTGGGAAATCCATTGCCAAGGCAACTGGCCGTAAATTTACGCGCTTTGCGCTTGGTGGTATTAGGGATGAAAGTGAAATTAGGGGCCACAGAAGAACCTATATCGGCTCAATGCCCGGTAAAGTGATTCAGAGTCTGAAAAAGGTCGCAACTTGCAATCCGCTTATGTTACTTGATGAGATTGATAAAATTGGCGCAGACTGGCGCGGTGATCCATCATCTGCATTGCTGGAAGTGCTTGATCCGGAACAGAATTCCACTTTTCAAGATCACTATATCGAAGTCGATTTTGACCTTTCTGATGTCATGTTTATTACCACTGCAAATACATTAAACATGCCACAGCCTTTGCTGGACCGAATGGAAATTATCCGTATATCCGGCTATACCGAAGATGAAAAAGTGGAAATTGCTAAACGTCATCTGATCAAAAAGCAGATGAAGGATAATGGTCTGACAGATGATGAGTTTTCCATTAGTGATGAGGCTATCCGTTTTATCATTCAGCGTTATACCCGTGAAAGCGGTGTTCGTAACATTGAACGTGAATTATCTAAATTAGCCCGGAAAGTCATAACAGCTATTGTCAAAGGTGATATCAAAAAAGCAGATATTGATGAAGCAATGGTCGAAGAATATCTGGGTGTTCCACGTTTTCGTCATGGTGAAATCGAAGGCGAAGATATGGTCGGGGTTACCACTGGCCTTGCCTGGACAGAAGTGGGTGGCGAACTGCTTAATATTGAAGCGGTTACTTTTCCGGGTAAGGGCAAGGTATCATCGACTGGAAAACTTGGTGATGTCATGAAAGAATCCATTCAGGCCGCCGAATATTTCATCAAAAGCAGAGCGTCCGTTCTGGGTATTTCTTCCGATTCTCTCAATAAGCATGATATTCATGTTCACGTTCCGGAAGGAGCGACCCCCAAAGATGGCCCATCGGCAGGGATAGCTATGGTTACCTCTATGGTTTCCGCACTAACCGGTAATCCTGTTCGTCATGATGTGGCTATGACAGGTGAATTGACCTTACGCGGCCGCGTGCTTCCCATTGGTGGTCTTAAGGAAAAATTACTGGCAGCGGTTAGGGCAGGGATAAAAACAGCAATAATTCCAAAAGATAACGTTAAGGACCTTGCTGATGTTCCTGAAAATGTAAAGAATTCCCTAACTATCATTCCTGTACAAATGATTGATGAGGTTTTAATTCAGGCACTGGTTGAAAAGCCTATTGCGCTTGATATATCTGACGAAACCATTCAGGCAAATGTCAGAACAGATGATGACGGTGATGTAGTCATTACACATTAATTTAGCCATTTCATCATCTATACCTTGTGCATCATAAGTATTTGTCATAAAATTATGTTTCCTATTAATCCCGAAACTTTACATGGGGGTAACATTGAAAAAGAACGATCTTATTGCACAAGTCGCTAGCTCAAGCGGGCTTTCCAAATCAGATGCTGGAAAAGCTCTTGACGCTGTTCTCGATAGTATTACATCTGCTCTAGCAAGCGGTGATGAAGTCCGTATTATCGGTTTTGGTACATTTTCTGTATCTAACCGCGCGGCTACCACCGGACGCAACCCACGTACTGGCGAAGTTATTCAAATCGCAGCATCCAAGCAGCCTAAGTTTAAAGCAGGCTCACCACTTAAAGATGCTGTAAACAAGTAATTTGTCTTGATTTTTTTTATAAGGCCGGTCATAAGATACCGGCCTTATTATTTTTTTAAGGCAAAATTTGGTAAGGGCGGTTAGCTCAGCTGGGAGAGCGACTGGTTTACACCCAGTAGGTCGGGGGTTCGAACCCCTCACCGCCCACCATTTTTTCTACCTATAATCAACACTTTGTCTGTTTTTGCGCCATTACCTCTTCATTAGTTGTGAGCGTATTTTGAGCAATAGAACAATATTAAAGGTGATAATTTGGATAAATCTACCTGCTATGGCCTGCTAGCTGGCATTACCTGCTTCTCTTGCTTTAATTCTGTCAGAAACCACTCTCAGAGAGGCGAGGAGTCCGCTAGACTCCTCAGTTAGCAATTCTTGCTTTGGCTTACCCCAACCCCTGACTAACATCGCCTGAGCGGCCGTCCCACGCACCCGCTCATCTTTGCCATGCCTCATTAATTCTACGAGGGTATCTATAGCCTCGCTAGTATATGATCTAGCAAGCTCAGCAACCTTATATTCATCCTTAGGTCGTCCAGAGGGATTACCAGAGTGTCCTAAGATGTATTGTCCACGGGAATTGCGCATTTACAGATATCTCAACAATTTTTATTTAATTATTATAACATCTAAACCCAATATAGACCACGGCTATGTCTCTTGGCTTAGTTGTTCCATAATCAGCCTTCATTTGTTCTGATCCATACCACCACGAACCGCCCATCGTAGCTTGTTGTGGGTTATCTGGAGAAATCATAGCCCATTCCCAGACATTAGCACCCATATCATAAAGTCCATTAATGCCTTGTTTGGTTGTGCCCACCCTTGCATGCCCATAGCCCCTCATAAGCATTGAAGAGAAGTCCAGTTTGCTATTTGGATTACCTTTAGGATTGCCGCATTCATTTAGACAATTAGCCCCAATAGGTGACGTCCCAGTAGGGTATGGATAAGTTATTCCTTTTTCATACTCGGGATGATTAGATCGATGCTCAGTATATGCAAAGTTTATCCACTCATCGCGTAAAGGAAGTCTTTTATCCTTCCATATACAATAGGCTTGTGCCTCATCAAATGTGATATGAACAGCTGGCTCATCAGGATGACCTTTAATGCCGTAAGGTGATTTCCAGTTCCACTCAGGCTTAATGACCCAACCGTTTTCATATACCATTCCGCCTTGTTTCTCGGCTTTAGTTATATATCCAGTTTGGTCGACATATTCTTGGAAGTCAGAAATTGATACTTCCGTTTGATCCATGGAAGAAATTTGAGCTTGGGCAAATGATGAAAATATAAAAATACTGATAATAATCAGTCGCTTATGCATTTTACTTAGCTTCTATGATACCTAGAGTTGCTGTTGTAGACGCTACTATATAGGGCACGAGTGTTGATAGAGCCATCTTTGTCCAGCAAACGGACGTTAAAGCTCCTGCCATAATAGTATCACCATGATTTATAAAGGCTAAAATTGTTCCCACTATAATAGCAACCTTAATTGCACGCTTCATTACCTTTGAACTAAAAAAGATTGAGGTAAACTCTGAAATACTTGTCATTTAAATATCCTTACTGAATACAATAAAATGTAATTTAAATTATGTGCTCTGCTAAACTCAGAAATCTATTTATCTAAATTTATTATAACAAATATATTTTCTATCTCCATAAGTTCAGATTGCGAGAATAACTCAATATCATTATTCAATTCTTTGAATTCTTCAAAGCTTATCTCACCCCATATAGACCAAATAAACGGTACATATAATAAGTTATCTTCAGCTTCTAGCTTATTAAACGCAAGAAAAAGGTGTTCCAATCGTTCAATAGCTCCTAAAAATTGTCCAACTTGTTTTGCTGTGTAAAGAAATCTTGTTGCAAAGATAGCTTCAATCTCAGATTCATATGTTTGCAGGCTAATATCTTCTTTACTTTCGGTTTTTTCTATGGCTTGGAGAAGTCTTTGAAACCTATATAGCTCATCATCCCACTGCGTTTGAATATGCTGTTTATTAAGGGAAGAAGTTAATTCAAGTTGACCCATTTGGGCATTATATCGATAGGCATTACTTGAAACCATAAATGAGGGATGTTTGAAGTAGCTGATATATTTTTCATTAAAGTCTAATACCTCACATACTTGATCGTTGTTAAGATCTGTAAACATAGGATAATCATGTTCAGGGAGTGACCATAATTGAGATAACTGACTATTATTAGTTATTGTCTTTCCGTCAAGGCTTGGAATGAGGGAATATCTATAGCCTTGGGCAGAAGGTTTATCAGTTACCATGAATTCTTTACCTAAAGCTGTATTATCAAGCTCAAGGCTTGTTATTTCAAAAACAGGGCCTTCAAATAGTAGTTGGACAGACTTGATTGGGTTTGACTTGGAGGTAATTTCAAGCTCATGAATATCCCATATCTCTGATCTATTTTGTATCTTAAGGATATAACTGTTGGTCTCTATTAAAAGTGGTTGATTATTGTAATTTGCTTCGCTGTCGAAACTATAAATAGTCGTATTTTCACACTGATCCTCAACGACTGTGTGAGAATAAACCTCAAATGGAAAGGCAATACTTACCCCAAAAAAGGTTACAAATTGTTTAATGTTCATTCCACATACCAGTCTGTTCTTGGAGAACATTGTTCTTCGTCCCATTTTTTTGAACACTTTCTGACGCGAGCAATATATTGTTCAAGGTATGGGTCATTTAGTTGCTGATTTTTAAATTTCTGGAAAATCTCATCAAATGTTGTTCGATCATCTAATAGTAAAGCCGCATATCCGATAACAGCTTCCGTGTAAGTCACATCTTCAAGTGGAATGTTTGATTTGTATAGATCAAATTCTTCTCTTAGAATTCTATACCATTTTTTATCTGCAATAAATTCATCGGTGTTATATCTGAAGGCAAACATTAGATTCCAAAAAGAAGTTTCTCTGTCCTCTTCTGTTAGGTATTTTGAAATGACATATGAGGCTAACCAATCTGGAAGTTTTCTTATTTCTTCGTTATGTTCTCTAAGGATAAGCTCTAGGATATCAATTTCATCTTTAGAAAAATCTTTGAATATAGGTAGACCATTAGGACATCTTGGAATGGTATGGTAATCACCACAAGTGGCTATTCTTTTAAAGGTCATATCTCGACCAAAAGTAGTACATCCTCCCCAAGTCGAATGCTTAAATTCTTCTCCACCTACAGGGCAAACCACATCAGTTTCATAGAAAACTGATGCATATACATTACTGCATAGAAATATACTTAAGATAACTATATAAAATAATTTAGGAAAATTCTTCACCACTAATATCCTCCATATAAAATATATGAAAATATTTGAGGCTTATTTGATTGTCTTTTAGGGTATTTGCTTACAATATTGATGAGCTATTGTAACAAAATTTTGATCATCGACTAAGGACTCTACTATTGCTGTAGCCCTGATTGACCTAGTGTCAACTAATGTGTTTGTATGTATTTTAATTGTATTTTCCTTTATTATTCCTTTGGCGATCACATATTTGTCAAAGACTACAATATCTAACTTGTCCCAGTAAGCGGTTTCTTCCTCATCTATGCTTCCATCCGTTTTAAAGATTGAAACTTTATTTGGTGGGTCGAACCTTAATATATTAGTTCCAGTATCATTTTGAATGGTTTTTACAGCACCAGAATAATCAACGACATGCATAGTGGTGTTTCCAGAGCATTCAATAGAAAGCCCCCAGCTAGGCGTGGCAAGCATAACAAAGGCAATAGTGGCTAGGATAAAGCGCATTAGCTATTCTTTCTAAATTGCGTGCAATTAAATAAATAATTCAAAATGAATTCCTCACCGATTGATACATAGGAATAAATATTAGTATTCTCATCGTATCTGTCTGTTTCAGATTCTAATTCAGATATTTGATCATCATCATATGGCGTCTCAAATAATACAAAACCGTCATCATTCTGTTTATGAATTTCAATCTCAAGTTCATAACCATCAGTGTAGGTAAAATGTACAGTCTTAGGCTTCCATTTAAACATAAAGCTTAAATCAACATCCTCATCTATCACACCATCTTTATTAATTTGGTGTCCAGAGAATTTTTCACAAAAATATGTGTCACCAATCGCCCCCCAACTGGGTGTATCGATCAAGAGAATAGCTATAGTGGCAATAATGTAACGCATTATTCCACTCCCTTCTTAGGTTGCTGTTTTGTAAATATCCATATTAAGAACATTGCTACAAGTAAGGCTATTGCATAGCTGATAAGCACATACACGATGAAACTAATTGATACTAAGAGCGGTGACCAACTTATCGCATATTATAGGCTCTGCATAAGCATCTCAAAGTCTCTGAATGATGGCGCTAGAAATGCAGATGTCATTGACGAGTAGTCACTTAAATTTATGAGAGCACCAAATACAAACCAGCTATAAAACTTGGCCAAAACCAATAAAGTAGGAATCGTTAGAAGTATAGCTATTCTATATTTGCTAATCATTATTCTGCTCCAGACATCTGAAGTCAGTCTGCAACGTATTACCCTCAAAATCAATATGAGCCACGTTACCATCGTGCCTTCGACACCAGACTTGCAGGCCGATATCAGTAAAGCCCACATCAAGCTGAGAATAGCTCTGTAGTGACGCTGAGTCAGTCTGACCTGCAAGAAACTCGGTCTCGCATTTTGAGCAGACAATCTGGTACGAAATAGAGTTGAGTAGGTCGGAGATTACAGCTTTTGTCATCATCAGATCTTATTTAGAAAAATCTGAAATAAAGACGAATATTACCTACACGAATTATCAGCATTGATTATCTCATAAACAACAAGTGTTGGTTTAGATGTTTTTCCACCTAAATTATTATTATCTCTTTCTTCAATAACATCAATTAATTTAGAAGAATTATATTCAAAAGGCTTGATTACATCACTTTTTAAATTTTTATCAAAAATTATTTCAAGTTTATTTTTAGAAGACCTTAAACTTAGATATCCACCGCTTTT
>JBMYKD010000021.1:0-31281 GCA_049595035.1 Puniceispirillales bacterium (SeqCode)
GCAACTGCATCTGAACCTGTTATATCACATGAATATGTTCAAGAATCAGCACCGGTACCAGCAACTGCATCTGAACCTGTTATATCACATGAATATGTTCAAGAATCAGCACCGGCACCAGCAACTGCATCTGAGCCGGTTCTGTCAATGGTTTCTCACCCACCACTTCAGACATGGCATCCCCCCTTATTACCTGACATGACGGGTGATACGACACGTTATGGCCCTTTTCCTAAATCCGTAAGCCTACCCCCCGCAACGCAAGATGCCTCTACCAAACATATGAGCATGCCTCAGGTTGAAATGGATAAGGAAAACACCGTATCCAGAATGGCCGTACCAGCAGATATAAAAAAAGAGCCATCATCTGAACCAAAAGGGGGATACACCTCAACAAAAGCGGCAAAACCAGATCATATCATCACTGATATGGTCAATATCCGAAGCCAGATAATGGAAACAGCCCCGCGTTCTGATGAACCTAGCATCATGGCATCAGCACTTAAATCACAGCAGCTTTCATCAACATTGCCAGCGCAACAGGCATCTGTTTCCCCGTCATCATCTGCCATGACATTACCCCATATGACAGACACAGATCATCATGGCGGGTTTTCAGGCCAGCAACATAATGGACAGCAGAATAATCAGCAAAATCCACAGCAAGGTCAGGCAGATACCATGCTTGATACCCGCATGGGACTTGATCAGGGCAAGGATGGACGTTTATTACGCCTGAATATGAATGATGCAAACTGGACAGACCGGCTTTTGCGCAATATCCAAAGCGAAACTGGAGAAGGTGGTGATGAAACCATCCGGGTCATTCTTGAACCCGCCAGACTGGGACGACTTACAGTTCAGGTCAATATCACCGGAAATAACACGAATGTGCAGATCACATCTGTTACGGCAGAAGCTGCTGCAATCCTTGCTGATGCCGAACCTAGGCTTCAACAGGTGTTTGAACAACATGGCCTGAAACTAGGCCAGATGCAGACATCCATGGGGCAAGGGTTTTCAAACCAGTGGTCACAAGGCCAGGGTGCAAACTCATCTGAACGCAATCATAAGACGGGGACAAATAATACTGCTCAGGATGAGGAAGAATCGACTAAAATATTAGAAAATGCTAAAACAGGACAAGTTAACATTCTGGCTTAACGTCACTATGTGAGGGAAACGATATGGCTGAAGAAAATGAAGATGAAAAGAAATCCGGTGGCTTAATGCCATTATTGAAGAAGATTGGTATTTTTGGGGCACTAATCGCTATTGGCCTCGTTATCGGCTATTTCTTCTTTTCCCCGGCAAGTGATGTCATTGAAAAAGAAGAACTCGAAGAGATGATTGAACGCAGCATCGAAGAAAGAGAGGCTGCTATTCAAGCCGAAGAAGAAGCCAATGCTGACCCTGAAAAGGTTTCGAAAGATACTCCTGAAGAAGAAACTTTTGAAACAATCTATTACGAGTTTGCAGGAACATTCACAACAAATCTGGCTAATTCCCGCAAAATGCTCCAGCTAGGGCTTGCGGTATCTACCCAATATGATGATACCGTTATGGTAAATGTGGAAGCGCATGAACTTGGCCTAAGGTCTATTATTCTTCAACGCGTTGGTAATTTTAGCGAAGATGATATCAAAGGTGAAGAAGGCCGGATGATGCTGGCTAACTCCATCAGAGATGCGCTTAACGCCGAATTGGAAGAACTAGAAGGCTTTGGCGGTATTGAGAAAGTGCATTTCACCTCTCTCGTCCTTCAATAAATTGATCTAGAATAAGAGGTTAATTGTGACATCCACACGCAAACTTAGCACCAATGAAGTCAACGCCCTGATTGACGGTCTCAACAGTGATGGTGAGACTGGTGCGGCGATTGCCGATATCAGTCAGAGTAATGATATTCGCGACTTCCAGTTCGGGTCTGATGATCTGTCGCTGCTTGGTGACTATTATGCCCTACGCATGATAAATGAGCGGTTTTCACGGCTGGCAAGGGGCATATTTCTGCCAATGTTGCGGATACAGCCACGCATTTCCTCTTTTCCGCCAGAAGTAAAAACATATGATGAATATTCGGCTGACGTTGATAATTTCCTCAGCATGAGTATGTCACGCATTGAAGAATTGCGCGGTTCCATGATGATGGTGCTTGATCCATCCTTTATATCCATCCTGACCAATTCTTATTATGGTGGCAAGATATCCAAAATCAAAAGCAAAAGGTCTGAGTTTACATCAACCGAAGAAAGAGTGATTGAACTGGTGACAGAAGGGCTCAATTCCGCTCTGGAAGAGGCATGGAAAGACCTGATGCGGATTAGCATCAATGCCACCAGTCGTGAGGTTAATCCACAATTTGCTTCATTTGTTGATGGTAATGATCTGATTATTATTTGTTCATTTGTTGTCCAGCTACCCAATGTTGAAGCGGCGTCTTTTGATATAATTTATCCGCTACAAACATTAAAGCCGATTGCAAGCCAGCTCCGATCCCGCGTGCAAACTGATCTGGTGGATGATGACAAATCATGGAAAGAACGCATGGAACAGGCGATCATGGAAATTCCACTCAAGCTTGTAGCCAGACTTGGTGAACCAAGTGTATCCATGCGTAACCTGATCACGCTTAAAGCGAATGATACTTTCCCGATGCAGATCAATGACGGGGTGGATATTCTGCTTGAAGATAATGTGATTTTTCTTGGTGAGGCCGGTGAGTTAAATGGACAGGCCGCCATCAAACTGACGAAACGGGTAAGTGAATAAGATATCACTGATGCCCTATACGGCTATCAGTAACCGGATGAGAAGAGGAAAGACCAATGTCTGAAGAAACTGAAAACCATAATGATGATACGCAAGCCGCCGCATCGGAAGCACCTACCGAAGAGCGGGTATCCGTTGATAATCTGAGGGTGCTTGAAAATATCGAAGTAACCATGACGGTTGAGGTAGGTAATACCGAAATCAAAATCCGTGACCTGTTGCGCCTAAATGAAGGTTCGGTGATTGAACTAGACCGTCTTGCCGGTGATCCGCTTGATATCCTTGTCAATGGTACTATCATCGCCCGCGGTGAGGTTGTCATGGTTGGTGAACGGTTTGGTATTCGTTTCAGTGAAATTGTTTCTCCTGAAAAACGCATGGAAAATCTCTGATATTGGCATTTAGCCCTGACAATTTTCTGACACCTCATCTTAATTCCATCAAAATTAAATTATTTTCTGTTTATTAACAATTAGTTAATAAGCAGCCGCTGAAACTGGCATAGCTTTTGCCTTTCCCCTAGATAATTTGATCACGGGGCAAAGATGTCAGATACGTTTTCTATTACTCAACTGGTCACTATCGCTGTTTTCCTGTCAGCATTAATTGGCATGATGGTGCTGGTACGCCGGTTTAAAGAGCCATTATCCAAACAGTTAGGCGGTCAACGCCGTATCAAGCTGATGGAAGATACTTCCATCGGCACGCATGAACGCGCCAAACTGATAGAGGTTGATGGCCAGAGTTTTCTGATCATTTCTGCCAAAAACCAGCCACCAGCTATTGTTCCTTTTGATGAAACCCACGGCAGTAAGCCAACAGTATTACCCACATCAATTCCAAAACAGGCAAAGGCGTCTGGCGCGAATACCCCATCAAATGCCCCCTTTCTTGAGGCCATGAAGCAGGCACGGCGACGCAACCCTAATCTGGGATTGGATCAGTCATGAGCATGAATAAAGTTGTCATAAAAACCATTTTAACGTTTTTCATGATAGTGATGGCAGGCACTGCATTTGCGCAAAACGGCCTAGGTCAGCCACTTGACGGTATGCCCGCCTTTACGGTTGTTAATGACAGCAACGGGGTCGCAACCTATTCATTGTCATTGCAAATCCTTTTCCTGATGACAGCATTGACGGTGCTGCCGTCACTTGTATTGGGGATGACGTCATTTACGCGGGTGATCATCGTCCTGTCCATTCTTCGGCAGGCTCTCGGCACACAACAGACACCACCTAATCAGGTGCTGATTGCCATTGCCCTGTTCTTAACATTCTTCATTATGGCGCCGACCTTTACCATTATTTATGATCAGGCGTTAGCGCCATATCTGGATGGTCAGATTGATGCCGCTACCGCTGTGGCATCTGCCAGTTCCACCATTAAAGATTTCATGGTCAATAACACACGCGTCAATGACCTGACCATGTTTGCCGAAATGGCTGGTGATGAACCCTATGCCACCAATGCCGATATTCCCTTTTCTGTTATTCTGCCAGCATATATCACGTCAGAATTGAAAACAGCATTCCAGATCGGTTTTCTGCTTTTTCTGCCTTTCCTTGTCATTGATATGGTGATTGCCTCAACTCTTATGTCATTAGGTATGATGATGTTGAGCCCGATGCTGGTATCCCTGCCCTTCAAATTGCTGCTTTTTGTTCTGGTTGATGGCTGGGCCATGACAGTGAGCTCACTGGCAGCAACCTATTCCGTCACCTGATGACATGATTATAAAGGTATCTGATTATGAGTTTTGATAGTAACGTTGACCAATTGCAAAATATGTTCTGGCAGATCATTCTGACCGCCGGCCCATTACTGGCTGTTGCGCTCGCGATTGGCCTGCTCATCGGTATCATTCAGGCGGCAACATCCATTAACGAAATGACGTTAAGTTTTGTGCCAAAGCTTATTGTTGTTCTCCTGGTATTCGGTTTGCTTTCAGGCTATATGCTGAACACACTGACCTCCTATTTTGCCTTCACCTTTGATCAGATTGTGGCAATGAACACATGATAGGTGATCTCACCATCAATGGGCCAGCAGGCACCGCTCTGCCCGGTATGGATATGCAGATCATCATGGCATATCTGGCGACCTTTCTGGTCTTTAGCCTGCGTATCGGGGCGTTTCTTCTGTCTGCTCCGTTTTTTGGGGCGCGTTGGGTGCCCTTACAAATCCGGATTATTATGGCGTTTACTCTGGCCGCATCAGTTGCACTGGCAGCCGAACCTATTTCAGCAGAACAGCTTGGCTCACCTGCTATGCTTGTCATTATCATGACAGAGATCAGCATCGGATTAACGGCAGGACTGATCCTGACCATTTTTTTTGGTGCGGTATCACTGGCCGGTGAGAAAATTGCTTCAACCTCAGGGTTGAGTTATGCGTCACAGGTTGATCCCAATGCTGGCGGACAAACACCGGTAGTCAGTCAGATACTCTATCTGTTTATGATGGTTATTTTTGTTTCTCTTGATGGGCATCTGATTGTCATACGGTCCATTCTGGAAACCTATTCCATCATGCCTGTCGGTTATCAACCAGATACCAGTGTGATGGTGCAATCAGGTATTGAAGCGGCCGGAGCCATGTTTTTTGCCGCAGCCATGATCATGCTTCCCGTTACCATGATCCTGTTATTCATTAATACTTCTATCGGCATTATTACCCGTTCAGCGCCACAGTTAAACCTGTTTTCATTTGGTTTCCCCATATCACTGATCGGGGTGTTTTTCGTTCTTTATTTTTCAGCAGATTTTCTGGGATATGCTATGGCAGACCTTACCAATGACGCCATCCAGCATATGCTTGATCTTATTGGAGCAATGTAAATGGCCGAAGAGAATGACAGCCAAGAAAAGACCGAAGAACCTTCCCAACGAAAACTGGATAAAGCCAGCGAAGACGGGCAGGTACTGACTTCAAAAGAAATGTTTGTCTTCACAGGAATGGCAGCCGGGCTTTTGCTGATATCGCTTGTTCCTATGTTTGCACAGGATGTGTTAGAGGCATGGGGTTCCCTGTTCCGGATAGATCATGGTGAGATGCTGGATCATAACTGGTTCATCAAGCTTGAAATGGCGTTCTGGGGCATGATCCTCATTGCCTGTTTTCTTGGGCTTCCCATTCTGGTCGTTGTTCTGATAACCCAGATTGCCGTTGGCGGGATTAATTTTGCGCCAAAGGCTATGTCGTTCAAGGGTAGTAGAATTAACCCGGTGAAGGGATTGGGCCGGATCTTTTCCGTGAAAGGATTAGTGGAATTAGGAAAATCCCTGTTGAAAGTGATCCTGTTATTCAGCATTTCCGGCTTTGTTATCTATAACTATATGCCACAAGTGCTTCCCCTATCACAAAGCACCCTGAATCAAGCACTGGATATCATGCTGTTTGGATTTCAGATATTGATTGGCATGCTTCTCATCGTGCTGCTGATTATCGCAACGATAGATTATTTCTGGCAACGGCATAGCTTGATGAAACAGCTTCGTATGTCGATGAAAGAAATGAAAGATGAGATGAAAGAAACCGAAGGTTCGCCAGAAGTCAAGGCCAAGATCAGACGGATGCAGATGGAACAGTCTCAGCAAAGTGCGCGTCAGCGTGATGCGCTGGAAAATGTGCCTGACGCCACTGCTGTTATTGTAAACCCGACCCACTTTGCCATTGCCTTGCGCTATGTGGCAGAAGAAGGGGGTGCCCCAGTTATTCTTGCCATGGGTAAAGGCGTTATTGCCGAGCGTATTATAGAAAAGGCCCAGTCGCATCAGATTACCGTGTTCCGGAATGAGTTACTGGCCAGGGCGTTATACTTCACCGGTAATATTGGTGCAGAAATCAGTGATAAGCTTTATAATGCGGTGGCCGTGGTATTGGCCTATATCTACCGGATTGATCGCGGCGAAGTCATGCCTGAACCTGATGTTTCCGTCCCGCAAGACATGCAGTATGATGAATTTGGTCAATTAATCCAGTGAATGAAGACGGAGTATTATGATGGGGCGTCGCAAAGACCATAGTTTAGGAGAAATGATCAGCAGTCTGACATTTTTTGGCTGTGCCGTTTATCTGGTTATATCTGCCGTTGAATGGCAAGATCAGGGAGATGATATCCGTGCCATGTTATCATGGCTGGCAGCCCTTTTATGTTTTCTGGGATCAATCCGTTTTCAGGTTGCACAATGGGTAATGGCACTAGTGTCATTCTGGAGAAAGACCAATGACAAGCACTAGGGCAAAGGCACGGCCAGCATCACCACAACCTGTTAATTGTTATGAATGCCGGCATCATTTTATCACCCATGACAAAAAGAAACCCTATGGATGCCGCGCTTTTGGTTTCAAAGGCCCAATGTTACCATCACGGACTGTTTTTGCCACGACTGGCACGGAATGTGCATATTTTACGCTGAAAACGGATGTTGCCGCCAGATGGCGTCAACGCTCATGAGGAGATAAGAATGAGTATGCGACCAAAGGATATTCAGGATAGTATCAATATTGCGCTTGATGCTGCAGACGCTGCCACTGATGTTACCGCTGAATACAGCAAAATTAAACGTGAAAGCAAGGCGCTGGAGGCAAGTGTGAAGCAAATTCATAAATCAACAACCATTATTTTTTATAGTGCCATGGTCACAACTGTGGTGGCGACCGTATTTGCCGGATTGGTCTATTTCCGCACCATGTCTGATCTCAATTCAATCACCTCAACCAGCCGTGAAGCGCTTGTTGTGTTTGCTGAAAACGTCAATGAAGTTAACAGCACCCTGACCAGCCTTAAAGCGGCCATGGAAACCCAGCAAGCTCTGGTCAGCCAGAATCAGCTCCTAATTGCTGAACTGCAAGGATTGAATGATAGCATCACCATGACCCGTGATGCTGTGGTAACCAAAATGCAGGAAACATCTGATAAGGTAAATGCATCCAATAAAACATTGACCGAGGCCGTATCAAAAGGTCTGGCCAAAGAACTTGGAGGCCAGAGTCAGAAAATGGTCAACCAGCTCAACCAGATGGAAGCCAATACCATGGAAGCCATTACCACCATGTCATCAAATATGGATGATGGGCGTCAGCTGAATGCCATTTATACGCGGCAAGGTGAATTGCTAGAAAAAATCAGCCAGATGATGGCGCAAAATCAGGCGATTATGCAACAGATTGAGGCTAATAAAAACAACATCACCTATCCATAAATATTATGATATAATCATCATAGTTGGAGTGATGGATGGAAAATAACACTTATTCAGATGGGCAGTCTAAAAATGAGGCTGCCCTATCTAATCTGATCTGTATAAAAGAAGTTAGTACCATCTCACGCGCCCGATCCATGCGGCTGCAACCCGGAGATGTGATTTTTGGGTATGAAAGCAAGCCCTTTAGAAGCGGTATTAACGACTTTCTGGAATTACTTGAAGAATGTGACGAAGAACAGGGCGTTATTCTAACGCTCTGGCGCGATGGGCTCATCTATAATGTGATTGCCTATGGCCCGCTGGGGGCAACCTTTGAGTTCATCAATTCCGACACGGCAGAGAAAATTGAACTCGATATTGAGAACTATTCCTTTCCACAACGTGATCAATTGACCGTTTATGAAGTCCTGCGTGATCTCTATCGCCGCTGTGAAATCATTGACACCTCACCTGATCCTATTGCCACATATATCCCACCCTTATGGCTTATCCAGAACCGGCTATTTGAACCCTTATTAGCGATATCGCTCATTTACGCTATTACATTTGCTGTTCACTGGGTTTTATTTGTTATCACCTATGTTGTGCTCTGCATCTATTTCAAGCGGGCATCATTGATGATGCTGCGTAGCTTTATTGTCTATAAACAATATCAGATGTGGCTGGTTATTGCCGCACAAGAGATGCGGGAAGTGCAAGAAGCCTGTCGAAGAATGGACCCGAAAACACGCTTTAAAAACTCGCTAGTTGGTGAGCCTGTTCTAGAAGAAAAGCCAAAGAAGAAAAAGAAACGGTCTGCTATCCCAGGCACCTGAAACATTATTCAATCATCAAATCATATCCTGCCATTATTCAAAGAAGACCCTGATCCTCAGAATGATATGGGTGAAATATGGGTAAGCTGTGATTGATCTGTGATCATTGCAGCCATTGATTAATAGCGTCCTATCTATTGAATAGATGACTGGTTGCACCCCAACAACCCAATAAAAGCAAGCATAATGTTATACATATCATGACTGTCTATCCCCCTTTTTTAGGATAAACAGCAAGCGGTCATAACTTTGTTTTCTTATCATGAAAAACCCATAGCCCCTATTTTGATAAAGGCTATGGGTGATGCGTAAAGGTAAACCAGACTTAAGGATTAATAGTTGATTTCAATCTCGATGCGGCGGTTTTTCCGGCGTCCGTCTTCTGTATCATTGCTATCAATAGGCTTTTCTTCACCATAGCTGATGGCTTCCAGCCTCTGACCATTGATCACGCCAGTATCCTGTAAAGCCTGAACCACACTGGCAGACCGTGCCGCCGCAAGGTCCCAGTTATCGCGATAAGCTGAACCAAAGATGAGCGGTACATTATCCGTATGACCAGATACTTTGATCATACCCTTACTGTCAGAACTGGCCCCAGCAATTTTACTCATGATGTCAATGGCAGCATCTGTTAATTCAGCCGAACCTGAAGCAAACGCGCCACCTGATCCTACGGTAATGATGACCTTATCTTCTTCACGCTGAACATCAACCAGCCCCTGGCCAATTTCCTGCCGCAACGCCACTTTTAGCTCGTCTTCGGCGAGTTGAGCCTTCTGGCTGGATTCAGCAGCCGCATTATTGGCGTCATTAGCCGCCTGAGCAGCCTGATTTTGCTGTTGTTCAGCCGCTTCTGTTGCCGCCAATAATTGTTCCAGTTTCTCTTCAAGGCCGCCAAATAAAACACCCTGATCA
Organism: Puniceispirillales bacterium (SeqCode); assembly: GCA_049595035.1. GTDB lineage: Bacteria > Pseudomonadota > Alphaproteobacteria > Puniceispirillales > UBA1172 > UBA12202. The sequence goes on from JBMYKD010000021.1 coordinate 9,716, forward strand.
GAATTACCACCAGCATCTTTTGCTTTTTCTAGGGCATCAAGGGTTTCCCGAAGCAGTTGTGGCATATTCTGTTCTGATGAATCACTGGCCGTAAAATTGACAACAACATTTTCACCAAGCGTTTCTACTTCGATATCACCGCGGGCGATGGCATCTTCTAATGCTTTGAGGATATCATCAGCGCTTCCGTCTTCTCCCTCACCCTCATTCGTTTTGGTCTGCACCTCCAGATCGGGCTTTGTTATGTCTGTCGTCTGCTGGGTCATGTCTTGCGTCAATGATGGTGCAGGGGAAGGACTAAAATTCAATGAAAGAACTGTTGTTCCTTTTGGCTGTTCCACAATAGGAATGACACGCTGAACACCAAAGGCATTTTTCAGCGAGCCAGAAATCTGCTTGAACTTAGGGACGTTAAATTCGGCAAAAGACAGAATTAGGACAAAGAAGGCCATAAGAAGCGTGGCCATATCGGCAAAAGTAGCCATCCATGCCGGCGCACCCACAGGGGGGCATTTGGGACATTCTTCTTCTTCCTGTTCTTCTTCAGGTGCTGTATCGGCTTCTGATGCCATAACGCAATCCTTTCTCTAAACCCTTGCCCCGGATAATTGATTATCCAGCCGCTTCTAGTGCTGCCTGCATCTTTGGCGGCAGATTAGATACCATCTGATCCTGAATGTTGCGTGGCGATTCTCCGCGAGCAATATTTTTCAGGCCCATCACAACCATTTCCCGATAAATGACTTCATGGGCGGTAAAACCTTCCAGTTTTGTCAACATCGGGGAAAACATAATATTAGCGATAAAGGCACCATAAAGGGTTGTTAGCAAAGCCACCGCCATAGCAGGGCCAATCGCTTTCGGGTCAGCCATGTTACCAAGCATAAGCACCAATCCGACCAGCGTGCCAATCATTCCCATGGCCGGTGCCAGATCAATCCAAGCCTTAACCACATTCTGATTGGCTTCATGGCGGGCTTTCATCGATTTGATTTCCTGCGTCAATTGTGCGGTCAGTTTGGATTCATCCGCACCATCAACCAGCATCTGCAAGCCTTTTGAGAAAAACTTATCAGGTACATCCTGGCCTTCCAGCGCCATCATGCCATCCTTTCTGGCAATACCCGCCAGTTCAATCATCCGGGTAACCAGCTCATCATATTTTTTGATCGGGGGCAGAAAGGCTTTGGCCATGACCCCGAAACTGCCAAGAAATGTTCCCAGAGGCGTTGTGTACATGACGGCGAAAAATGTTCCACCAAACACAATCAAAATAGATGGTGTATCAATAAATGGCCCAATGCCGCCACCTGAGATCATCGCCATCATGATCATGCCAACGGCGCCTAAAAATCCTACTAATGATGCAATATCCATAATAAAAACCGTGTTTGTCGTTCAAATCATCAAGGGCTGTGCAAGTTTGATACCACTTTTTACAGACCTGCTAAAATATTGGTGCAAAAGTTGCAGTGTTTCTTTTATTAAAATGAATTATATTATATTTAGATAATATTTTAAATGGAGCTTATCTATGTTGTCCATTTTTAGTCGCCTGACCATGATATGTCTGCTTTTCATCAGTATGGTTAATGCTGTAAAGCCGTCTCAGGCATCAACCCAGTTCATCATGCGTGACCATATTGTGATTGATATCAGATCGGGCGTTGAATGGTTGCGTTGTAGTATTGGCCAGACATGGGATGGAAACACATGCACCGGAAAAATTGTCAAACTCAATCATGATGACATCAATCAGGCCATTAAACTTGCTAATGAACAATTAGGCGGAAACTGGCGCCTGCCTAGCCTTGCTGAACTGGAGGGCATTGTCTGTCATGATTGCAAAGGGGTAAAAATTGATGAAGCGGCCTTTCCCAATACATCCGCCGAACCCTATTGGACTAACGAGCAGAATCCATATGCCTCACGACATTATTATACTGTTAACTTTTTCACAGGATACCGGTATGGCCGCTTCTTTCCCTATCAGGAATTAGCCGTCAGACTTGTTCAGGATCGCTAGAAGCCTGTTTTCGTTGCCATAACCAGATAAATAATTTTACAAAAAACCCAACCCCGCCAATAATCCATATCACCATTGCAACGCGGGCAGTTGTCACTTCCTGCAAAACATGAAGCTTATCTGAAGCTAGTAACCCAAGCACCACCATCATCAATACGGTTAGCATAAAAAACCGGATAATCCGGCAACGCTGGCATCCTGCTTTACGTTGTGGGGTTGATCGGCTTAAGGTGATCACGGTTAGACCTCTATCAGCAAATATCATTAAGAAAAAAACATTCTTCTTCTGCAATATCTATACCATATTCCTACCAGTTTTTGTGCCGGAAACTTGACACTAAATTAACACTTTATTAACTATTTGACCTTAATATTATGTTTTTATTAATAATATTTTATTAATATTTGACAATTTTCATCGTCAAATCTTTATTTTGCGATAGCGGAACGCTTGCTTCATCTTAACTGTCATAACATTGACGTGGGAGGATGACATGCAGTTAATGCCATCAATCAAAGCGAAACAGAAACAATCACTGATCATTACGCCGCAATTGCAACAGGCGATCAAATTACTGCAAATGACCAATATGGAAATCCAGCAGTTTCTGGAAGACCAGGCGTTAGAAAATCCATTTCTGGAAGTGGAAAGCAAGAATACAGATCATCAGACAACGCTTTCGCAGGATCAATATTCTGAGGACGCGACTAAAGACGCCGCGACTTCTCTTACTGAAATCACCCCTGAAAATAACGCCCTTAGCGATGATCCCACCGAGCATGCCGATATGGATAACCGCTATTCATCGCGTGAATTGACGTCAACACAGCAAGGCGGACATGGTGATGATCATGACTGGATGGGCCAAATCGCTAATCCAGATGCCGGGCTTCATGCGAAAGTGGTTAGCCAGATTGAATTAAGTATTTCCACCGCAAATAGAACGATTGCATATGTTATGACCGATATGCTGGCACCCACAGGATGGCTTGACACCTCACTTGACCAGATTGCTGCCCAGACCGGGGTTTCTGAAGACCGGCTTGAGGCTGTATTAGCAGAACTCCAGCAGCTGGAACCTGTCGGAATCTTTGCCCGTGATCTGGCCGAATGCCTTAAAATTCAGGCAAAAGATGCAGATTGTTATGATCATGTGATGGCCGTAATCCTTGATCATCTGGATATCCTTGGCAAAGGTGATATTGCAACCCTCGCCCGTAAGGCGGAATGTGATCAGGATAGTATCATAGATGCCTTGACGACTATCCGCAGTTTCAATCCCAAGCCCGGTGAGGCATATAGTAACGATCTGCCGCCATTATCAGAACCTGACGTTATTGTTCGCAAAACAAGCGAAGGCTGGGCTGTTGATCTCAATCGTTCCACTTTGCCAACTTTACATATTCATGAAGGTTATGCAGAAACAATCGAAGCAAATATTAAACAGACCGGTCAGAGTGATAAGAATGAGTTTGTTGCCAATGCCATGGGATCAGCGCGCTGGCTGAAGCGGGCATTAGATCAGCGTAATGCCACTACCATTAAAATCTGTGGTGAGATTGTGCGCCAGCAACAGGATTTCATGAAATATGGTATGGAAGCGCTCAAGCCCATGTCCCTGAAAACCGTTGCTGATGCAGTTGGCATGCACGAAAGCACCATCAGCAGGGTAACAAACGGCACGGTGATAAATACCCCGCGCGGCACCTTTTCCCTCAAGGCTTTTTTCAGTGTGTCTATCGTATCTGAACAGGGTGACGGCAATATGGCGGCAACCGCGGTTCGTTCACGCATAGAAACCCTGATCAAGGCTGAAAACCCTAAAAAACCACTAAGTGATAGTGATATTGCCGCACAGATCAGCGATCAGGGCATTACTCTTGCCCGCCGGACAGTAGCAAAATATAGGGAAATGCTGAGAATACCTTCATCATCTGAACGCCGCCGACTGGCACGCATGCAGATGATTGGCTAATCTTTCATCTGTATCTGGTTAAAATAGTAACATTCAGCCCTAGCCTTGGCGGCTAGATAGCTTTTGATGAATGGCTAGATACGATTCACTGGTCTGACCGAAATCGTTCATATAATGCGCTAAAGGCAGGGTTTCGCTATGCGTCACCTGATCCTTATCATCATAATGAACCACATTTATCCCAACCTTGTTTTGTAAGCTATCATCGGTTTCTGCCAGTGTCGTGATATAATGTTCGTTCATAGCCTGCTCCCATTTCAATAGAACAAGCCTGATTTGCATATTCCGTGCCAATATGCGGGGCAGTTTTCAGGCTACATACCTAACCCTGCCATCTGATTAAGAAAATGCTGATGGCTTTGCGGCATATTTTCCATCCGGTCAAACAGGATTCCCGCCGGAAAAGACGTAATGTCGGTCTTACCATAAGCAATGGTCGTATGCGGCCAGTTTATACCCGCCAGCACTTCTGGCAAACCAAACATCTGATCAGATTCATAAAACCGGATAATCATGTGACCAGACTGATCAAGAACAACAACTTTGCCTGACCGTACCATATAGAAATGCGTTGCTGGCTGATTTTCCCGAAACAGCACCTCACCACTCCACATCGTCATATGCCTAACATGATGCTTCATACCGCAAAACCCATCATGGCCGGATACTGTTTCTTTACAACATCCGATGCTATGGAACAGGCAAATAGCCAGCTGGCAATATCTTCCTCGCCCCATTGGTTTTCTATCACCTGACGGGGAATGGCCAGCACTTCACAATGTGTATTGGCAATAACATCCTGATCATATGAATCCAGTGCCAGAAACGCCACAAAGCTGATCATATCACCAGCCGCAAAAACTTTACCTATCCGGGTTGTAGGTTTGCTTCTAGCATGGCCAGATATCATATAATAAGCCTGATCTGTCGCCATACCAGCCGTGATCACTGGCCGTCCCTTGGCAAAGATAAGCCTTGGATGCTGTTGAACAAAATGATCAACATGTAAAGGTGGTTTCATGTCAGTATCCTTCATAAAGGAAAACGACTGACAGAAAAAAATGTTAGACACTAAACCGCCTGATCCGGATTATTGTCATAGCACCATCAATCATGCATAAGATGTTCCTGTTCTTTCAGTATCTTGATCAGCGCATCAACATGCTGTTCTGACAGGTGAAACTCCCGCCGCAATTTTTCAATTTTCATCAGTTCATCTTCAGACAAGACACCATCGCTTAACGCAGATGCAATTTCAGCCTCAATAATGATTTTACGTTGTGACATCTGGTTTGAAAAAGCCGACGCAACAATACCGGTAAGCAACGCTACCACACAAACACCCATCAATGCGGTTATTGCCCCGATCACCTGACCTATCGGAGTCACTGGCGACACATCACCATATCCTACGGTTGTCAGGGTGATGAGTGACCACCACATGGTTTGCGGTATAGATGAAAATTTATCCGGCTGAGCTTCATGTTCAACAATATACATCATTGCACTGGACATAAATAAAGCAATCAGAAACAGATAACTGGCCGCGCCGAATGATCCCAATTCTGACCGGATAGCCGAAATCAGGTCTTCAAGAGCTGATGAATAATGTGAAATTTTAAATAATCTGATCAATCGTAATGCCCGCAGCCAGCGCAAATCCACCTGCCCCATAATCAATGGCAGAATGCTTGGCAGAATAGCAATAAGATCAATCAAACCGGTAAAACTGAAAATATAATTCAGCCGCCGCCCTAATGGCGTGCGATAACCACAAGCTTCATTCGCCCCGCTTGCCCAGATGCGTAACAGATATTCTGTTCCGAAAATAAACACCGAAACCATTTCAAATATAAAAAAGGCGCTTTCATAAGCATCGCCGATATGAGTGACTGATTCTAGGCAGATCGCGATAACATTTAAAATAATCAGTGTTCCCAGCAAGCGGTCAACCATCTGACTCTTTTGATCTCCCTTGCTTCCTCTTTCGAGAATCTGAAGCATTCGTGCTTGCGAAATCATACCTAGGCCACCCTTAAATCAAATGCACTAAATAAGGGAGTATACGGCGAAAGCCTCTGGTCTTCAATCCGAAGAAAATTGCTGGGCAATATCCATGTTTTCAATGCATCGTTTGGCAAAATCGATCGTATAAGCACGGCCATATAACTGCGTCATGCGCATGATACCAAAACGCGCTGATGCCAGCGCAACAGCATTCGGGTCACGGCGGATACCGGCAATCATGTGAAGCAGTTCTTCAATATTATCCCTGATGCTTTCCAGACGGCGGATTTCATCATCGCTGAGCGCACCATTATCATCATCCACCATTTTGTGCATCTTGGGACATTGTTTTTGCAGATATATGACTTCACCCATTGGATTACCTGTCTTTTCATAAATTATTTGGTGGTAATCATCTAAACGACAAAATCGTACAATTTGTTAATCCGGCATAACCCAACATAGCTGGCACGGGAATTGCTGTCTGCCATATATGTTAGTATTTGTTAAAATTAAAAAATGTTTTTCGGCCATGCTTGCGACCAGTGTTGCCATCGGTCTGATGACGCATCCTGCCATGGGGCAGAATAACATTCCTCTTGAAAACAATATTGGTCATGATCATCTGAGCCGCGATGAAAACTGTGAAGACATTACCAGTATCGTCGAAAAAACCTTTGCCATGCCAGAAGGAATCCTGACCGCAATAACCCGTATCGAAGCCGGACGTGTAACCGATGATGGTACGCGGGAAGGATGGCCATGGACAATCAATCACGCGGGAAAGGGGCTATTTTTCGATAGCAAGGAAGACATGCTGGCATATGCTGAAAACCAGCTGGTCGATGGTGATCAGAATATGGATATAGGCTGCATGCAGATCAGCCATTACTGGCATGGTGATAACTTTATTGATCTGGATGAAATGGGTGATCCGTTTTCTAATATTGCCTATGCAGCAGCATTTTTATCTGATCTGGAATCTACCCACGGATCATGGGATCAGGCCATTCGGCATTATCATAACGCCAATCCGGAACAAAACACACCCTATGTCAATAAAGTCTATGCAGCATGGGATAATCTAGGGTCTGCCCCGATAGAAATCCGTCAGACAGCAATAGCGTCTGATCATCATGACCCCGCTGGCAATACGTTGCCCAGCACGGCCAGTCTGGATGCATTCCCTGTTGATATTACTGTTCCTGATATTGTGTTGCCCGATTTACCAGCCCAGATGGAGCCAGTTTCCCCTGAACAGCCATCAGCACCCGCTGATGAGGTGGAAACCGTTACTGTCATGGCCGCATCTAAACCGGACGACCCCTTGGCGACCCTTAAGGCAAAGCAACCACATCTCAAAGGGAAATGGGATAAGGTCAAAACATTCCGTATGCTTCTAAATCCCTAGATAACGTGATAACCACATGTCACAAAAGAAAAAACCGGAATAAATCCGGTTTGAGGGGGAGATTATCATGCGTATAATTATAAACGACCTGATAAAAAATTGTTTAGCCATACCGCCTGAAAACAGTGTCCAGATAAGGTTTAATCCTGTTGATCCATTTTGGTCTGATTAAGAGCATCAAGGACAGCAATGAGTTTCTGATCACGTTCATTTGCAAGATCGGAAAATGATCTGCCCTTTTCTTCGACCTGCAATCCATATAGCGGTGCTGGTCGGGGCAAGGGGGCTAGCCGAACAGGTAAATATTGGCCTTCGTTCAGGTGACACAGGATTAGGCTTGACAGCAGGCCTTTCCATGGCATTTATTGCCATTATGGCTGATCGGATCTTGCGCGCATGGGCTAATAAACTAGGGGCGGAAGACTAAGCCAAAGTAGCTGTTTTCCAAGTTTACAATTTTATGAGGATCAAAATGTCGAAACGGCAACCCAATATCGTCCTGATCATGGCAGATCAGCTAGCCCCGCAATTCACATCCGCCTATGGGCATCCGGTTGTGAAAACTCCACATATGGATCATCTGGCAAATCGCGGCATGCGATTTGATTCTGCTTATTGTAATGCGCCATTATGCGCTCCATCACGGTTCAGTTTTATGTCTGGCCAGCTGGTTACCCGCATTGCCGCCTATGACAATGCAAGCGAGTTTTTATCATCTATTCCAACATTTGCCCATTATTTGCGTGGTATGGGTTACCGCACCTGTCTGTCTGGAAAGATGCATTTTGTTGGCCCTGATCAGCTTCATGGCTTTGATGAACGCATTACCACGGATATCTATCCATCAGATTTTGCATGGACACCAGATTGGGAGCTAGCTGATGAACGTATCGATAAATGGTATCACAATATGGATTCTGTTCGCGAAGCAGGGGTAGCCCAGACCACATTCCAGATCGAGTATGATGAGGAAGTTGCGTTTTTTGCACGCCGGAAATTATTCGAATATGCCGCAAATAAACAGGACCCTTTCTGTATGGTGGCCAGTTTCATTCATCCTCATGACCCATATGTCGCGCGACCGGAATGGTGGAACCTTTATGATCATGATGCTATTGATATGCCGGAACTTACTATTCCCTTTGATCAGCAGGATGGATTTTCCCGCCGACTAATGGATGGGATTGAAGCATCAACAAAAATTCCTAATGATGATGAAATTCGTAACGCCAGACATGCCTATTATGCCAATACCAGCTATTTTGATAGTAAGGTGGGACATATCGTCCAGACATTAGAAGAATGCGGCCAGTTAGAAAACACCATTATTATCGTCACCGCTGATCATGGTGATATGCTGGGTGAAAGAAGCCTGTGGTACAAAATGAATTTCTTTGAACATTCTGCCCGCGTACCCCTTATCATAGCCGGCCCCGGCGTTCATAACGGGGCGGTTGCCAGCCCATGTTCTCTTGTTGATATCCTGCCTACCATGCTGGATATCGCCAGCACCGATCAGATGCCTATACCGCCATATGGCCAGCCGATCGATGGCCGATCATTATGGCCAATGGCATCCACCGGTAAGGAAGATCATGGGGAAGCTATTGGCGAATATTGCGCCGAAATGACCGCACATCCGGTTATCATGATCCGGCGTGGAGATTACAAATATATCTATTGTCCTAGCGATGCTCCCATGCTGTTTAATATCGCCAAAGACCCGAAAGAAACAACGAATCTGGCTGATGACCCTGATCACATTGAACTAGCACAACGTTTCGCAAAAGACATTGCCGCTGGCTGGGATATGGATAATATTCGCAATGACGTTATTGCAAAACAGAAACAGCGTCAGGCTGTTTATCAGGCTATGCAAAGCGGCTTGCGTGCGGATTGGGATTATAATCCGCCGCGTCATGCATCAGAAGAATATGTCCGCAATCATATGGATTGGACGGAAGCTGCCGCAAAAACCCGCTTTCCACCTCTAGAACAGGATTAATCCCGCGCTTCTGATGAAATCGCAACAAAAACACCGGTGGACAGGATACAAGCTGCCCCTGTCCACTGAAGATAGGTGAGCGTTTCATCCAGTAAAAGCATAGCCGAGAAAACAGCAAACACCACTTCTGACATCATCAGCAAAGCGACCAGTCCGGGTGATACATACTGGCTTATGCGGAAGATCAGCATCATGGTTGGTAAAAAGATAAAAGCTGTAAGGATCGCAATGGTCAGCCCATCTATTGTCTGTGCCACTGATGGTGGTGGTGTTCCTATCATCATGATGGCAACCAATGTTAGGGCAGACCCGAGAACATATTGCCAAAAGGTCAGGACGACAAAATCTGCATCCGGAAATCGTCTAACCAAAACACCGCCGAATGCCCATGCAAATCCGGCAAGAAACCCCAAGGCATCTGCGCCCTGTAACATAATATTCCCTGTATTAATGCCAAGAATAAGAACGCAACCGCTTAGCCCCATAATATTGGCAAACCAGCGTGATAAGGTGGCTTTTTCCCCCAGAAACATCATGCCAAGCACAGACCCCCAGACCGGGGTCAGATAGAATAATAATGTTGTTTTAGTGACAGAACCGATGAGTAATCCCGTGCAATATAACCCAAATCCGGCACCGATTAGCCCACCTGCCAGCAAATAGACTGGCAAATGCTTTCTATCCTTTTGCATGCGCGGCCATGCAAAAATGAGCAATGGCACAATTGGAATACACATAAAGGCAAAGGTTGACCATAAATCCTGATAACCTAAATTATCCAGCCAGCGCAGGGGAATCCATAATAATCCCCATATGGTTGATGAAATGAAAACAGCTAGCAATGCCTGACGCTTGGGCAGTTGTTGGGTGAACAATGTGGTTAGCATTTGCCTTCCAGATACAAAAAAATTAACGCAGCAATCCCGGACGCCATTTATTAAAATTACCATATCTTACCATGCTGGAAATTAATAGCAGAAGATATTCTGGATTTTGTCCAGCAATACGCCTGCTGATGCCGGCAAAGACAGGATGGAATTAAAGGGGCAGGTTCAGGAGTCTTGCAGGGCTGGAAAGCCGGTCAACGGACATGGCTTCAGCTATTAATGACTCAGAACCTGTGAAAGGAATAGCTGTGTTCGCTCGGATTCCGGCTTGCTGAAAAAGGCTTCCGGTTCATTCTGTTCAATAATCTGGCCTTCATCCATGAAAATAACACGATCAGCAACCTTGCGGGCAAAACCCATTTCATGGGTGACACAAATCATGGTCATTCCACTTTCGGCCAGACCAACCATCACATCCAGCACCTCTTTGATCATTTCCGGATCAAGGGCGGAAGTAGGTTCATCAAACAGCATAATTTCTGGCTGCATACATAAGGCACGGGCAATAGCCACCCTTTGTTGCTGACCACCAGATAACTGCCCCGGGTATTTTTGCGCCTGCTCTGGAATCTTCACACGTTCCAGCAATGACATAGCCAGATCAACCGCTTCGGCGCGAGGCATTTTTTTCACCCAGGTCGGTGCCAGAATACAATTTTCAAGGATGGATAGATGGGGAAATAAATTAAATTGCTGAAACACCATACCAACATCACGGCGGATCAGTTCAACATTATGGACATTATTATCAAGGGTCACGCCAAGAATATTAATATCCCCACCCTGATGATGTTCCAGCGCATTTAGACAACGAATGACCGTTGATTTACCAGACCCGGACGGACCACAGATAATAATCCGTTCCCCTTTACGGACATTGAGATTAATATCACGCAAGACATGAAAATTGCCAAACCATTTATTGACGCCATTCATGCTGATAACAATGTCTTCGCTATCCTGTTTTTTCAATTTAGCATTCTGTGTCGCCATTTTCTTCCTCCATGAGTGGATAAGCTTTTCTAGCGGTTTGTTCGGTCAAGTTTGCGCTCAAGCCGCATCGAATAACGTGACATGACAAAACAGCAAATAAAATAAAATATCGCTACTAGCAGATAAAGCGTGATAGCCTGAACAGGTGAAGACCATCCCGCATCATTAATTGCTGCCTGCGCCGCCCCCAGCAAATCAAAAAGACCAATGATGGCAACTAGCGTTGTATCCTTAAACAATCCTATAAATGTGTTTACAATACCGGGGATAACGTAAGTTAATGCCTGCGGCAGAACAATCAGTCGCATAGATTTCCAATAACTCAGCCCCAAGGCATCTGCCGCTTCGTACTGGCCTTTATCAATAGCCTGAAGTCCACCCCTGATGACTTCTGCCATATAAGCAGAAGCAAATAACGTGACCCCGATAAGCGCTCGCAACAGATTATCAATCGTTACCCCTGTTGGCAGGAAAAGCGGCAATGCTACCGAGGCCATAAAGAGAACGGTAATTAACGGTATCCCGCGCCAGAACTCAATAAATCCGGTACATAGATACCGGATAATAGGCATGTTGGATTGCCGACCCAGTGCCAGCACCACACCAAGCGGCAATGAAGCAATAATGCCTGTCAACGCCACCACCAGCGTCACCATAACACCACCCCAGTCACGGGTATCAACAAATGGCAGACCAATCCGGTCACCCAGTCCAACCAGCATGATAAATGCGAAAACAGGGAAAATGGTCAGCATGGAAACACCGATATGCATGCGATATGGCATCCGTTCAAACATCAGACAGACCAGCCCCGTGATCAGAACCAATCCGGTGATATTAACCCGCCAGAGTTCTTCCGCCGGATAAGCACCATATATCAGAAACTTCATCTTTGCTGTTACCAGTGGCCAACATGCCCCGTGCCATCCATCATGCTGTATGCCGCCAGCTATTTCCGTGGTACATACCACCCGTTTTAATCCGTCAGGGTCAGACCAGACCGCTTCTATCAGGGTAAAATCAATCAATGCCCATAGAATGCTGGCCGAATAATAGAGAATGGCTAATGTCGCCACTGCCATCAATATGGAACGAGCCGCCGCACCAAGACTACTGAAATCATTGACCAGACTAAGAATATTATGGTGAAGCCAGCCTATAACACCAGTTTCCGTTTTCGGCGGTGGTAATAGCGGCGCATCTTTCTGGCGAACATAGGCATATGAATGATCTGTTTTCATTATCGTTCCACCAGTTTGCTGCGATGGTTAAACCAGTTCATGAAAATCGACGTCAAGATGGAAAAGGTCAGATACACCACCATCATCATGAAGAACATTTCAATTTCCTTACCCACCTGATTCATTGCAGTCCCTGCAAAGATGGACACCAGTTCAGGATAGGCAATAGCCACCGCCAATGATGAGTTTTTCGTCAAATTCAGATATTGTGACGTAAGAGGCGGTACAATCACCCGCATGGCTTGTGGTATAACAACCAGCCGCAAAGTCTGGGGCTTGCTTAACCCTAATGCGTTCGCGGCTTCGGTTTGCCCCTTATTCACCGCAAGGATGCCCGACCGGACAATTTCAGCAATAAAGGCCGCGGTATAGAGCGTCAAGGCGAACCAGACAGCCAGCATTTCAGGGATAACCATAATGGCCGTCGTTTTATCAAAACCCTGCTTTAGGATAGGCCCGGTTTCTATAAATGTCGGCTGGCTCCATTCCATGGGAATCCCGACACTGACAAGAATAACCAGAATAGCCGCGGCAAATATACCGCCAGTGATCCGCCACATCGGCAATGGATGGCCGGTCATTAATTGCCTTTTGCGGGATTTCATCCGCATGGCAAAAGCAGCAATAGCCGCAATGAGTAAGACAATACCAGCATAACCCACACCACTTTGCCAGATCGGGTAAGGCAGGAATAACCCTTCCAGATTGACACTGACCGCACCGGGGATCAGATCAACCTTGCCCCGTTTATCAGGTAATGCGCGCAAAACCGTGAAATACCAGAAAAACAATTGCAATAGCAGAGGAATATTCCGTAAGAGTTCAATATATACGGTGGCAAAGCTTCTAAAGATCACGTTATGCGATAACCGCATGATCCCGATCAGGAAGCCGATGATCGTTGCCGCCATGATCCCAAGAACAGCCACCAGAAGCGTATTAATAATGCCAATTAAATAAACGTCCCAGTATGTCGACTGCCCGACCTCATAAGAAAAAAGCCATGTGCCAAGGGTCGGTGCTATCTGGAAACCGGCATTTTGTGAAAGAAAATCAAATCCGATGGATTTATTCAGTTTATCCAGATTTTGAGAAGTGTTGCTGATCAACCACCAGAAACAGAATACAACAAGCGCCAACAGAATCACCTGTATGGCAATTCGCCGGACACGAACATCATTCCATAAACTCGATAAATCAGATAATTGCATTTTTTCTAACGCCCTTTATCAGATTATTCTAATGTTCATTACAATCTGCAAGGGAATAGAAGCACCCATTTACCAAAGAAATGGATGCTTCAATCATGTTATGTATTAGCGAATGGGAGCAGCATACAGGATGCCACCATTATTCCATAATGCATTAGCACCACGGGCAAGACCAAGTGGAGTTACATGTGCGTCATAGGACTCACCATAATTACCAACAGCCTTGATGATATTTGCTGCCCAGTCATTGCTAAGGCCAAGCTCTTCACCAAAATTGCCTTCTTCGCCCAGAAGACGCTTGATGGCGGGATTATCTGATCCCATCATGCTGCCAACATTGCCTTGTGTCACACCAAGTTCTTCAGCATTGATCATCGCATTAAGTGACCAGCGAACAATGTTGAACCACTCATCGTCGCCCTGACGGACAACCGGGCCAAGTGGCTCTTTTGAAATGATTTCAGGAAGCACAACATGTGCATCTGGGTTAGTCAGCTTCGTCCGCTGTGCAGCCAGACCGGAACGGTCAGTTGTGTAGACGTCACAACGTCCTGCATCATAAGCGGCAACAACCTCATCTGCTTTTTCAAAGGCAACAAGTTCAAAGCTCATGTTATTTGCACGGAAATAATCAGTAATGTTGAGTTCTGTTGTTGTACCCGTGTTTGTGCAGATATTAGCACCATCAAGTTCAGTCGCTGATGTAACACCCAGTGTCGCAGGAACCATCATGCCCTGACCATCATAATAATTGACGCCGGCAAAGTTAAGGCCGAGCTGGGTATCACGTGTCATCGTCCATGTGGTATTCCGTGAAAGGATATCAATTTCACCTGAAGATAACGCGGTGAAACGCTGTTTTGCAGATAATGGCGTAAACCGGACTTTATCAGCATCACCAAAGACAGCAGCGGCAACACCGCGGCAAAGATCAACATCAATCCCTGTCCAGTTACCATTGTCATCTGCGTTGGAGAATCCGGGAAGCCCCTGGCTCACGCCACACTGGACATAGCCTTTTTCTTTCACTGCCGCGAGCGTAGAAGTCGTTGCTTCTTCCATACTTGCTTCTTGCTCAACAGCTTGTTCGTTTGATCCGTTAAGGAAATAGCCTATGCCAAACCCAATAACGAGAACGATTACGATAAGTGGCAAATTTCTCATATTTATCTCCTGCCATATAATTATATTAATCCATAATTGAACCATTAGTTCAGATTAACTTAACTCTTATCTATACAATTTGTCTAGTTTAAACGCACTGGGCTAAACATAATGATAGCATTCCGGTTAAATTAGGCATCTCACCAACCGTTCCATCATATCGATATAATATTTTGCTCCATGCCATAAGGGTATTTCGTGATATTTTCGGCACCATGTTCGGTGACAACCAGAATATCATGTTCCCTGTATCCACCGCGTCCCGGTTCATCATCGCCGATAGTGATCATCGGTTCCATAGATACAACCATGCCCGGTTGCAGAACCGTATCGATATCTTCTCGCAATTCTAATCCGGCTTCACGCCCATAATAATGAGATAACACCCCAAAGGAATGCCCATAACCAAAGGTGCGACGATCCAGATAACCCAAGTCTTCAAATCGTTTGTTCAATTCCGCTGTAATACCGCTACAAGTGGCCCCCGGCTTGATCAGGCTAAGCCCGTATTCATGCACATCCAGATTAGCTTGCCACGCCTTTCGGGTATCGGCATCCGGTTCACCCAGAAACATTGTGCGTTCCAGTGCTGTATAATATCCGGAAATCATTGGAAAGGTGTTAAGCGATAACAGATCACCTGCCCCAAGCTGTCGACAAGTGACCGGATTATGGGCACCATCGGTATTGATACCAGACTGGAACCAAACCCATGTATCCCGCAATTCGCTATCAGGAAAGCGTTCTGCAATCGCCGCTTCCATGGCATCACGTCCGGCCATGGCGACATCAATTTCCCGCACATTTTCCTTTATGGCGGCATGGATAGCATAGCCACCAATATCCGCTACTGCTGCACCTGCTTTAATTAGTGTGATCTCTTCTTCGGATTTGATCATCCGTTCGGTCATGGTATCAGCAGCAATGTCAGTCCATCTTACATCAGGCATAAAACTGGCAAATGCCTGACGGGTTTGTAATGTAACATGATCATCTTCTATGCCGATATGTTTCGCGGCAGGAAGCAGATCATTTATCGCCCGAAAGTAATTCCCGCGCTGCCAGTCTGTATAAGTCACATTATCATCAATGGAACGCCGCCAGGGCTGGCCGGCATCAATAGCCGCAGATACGGTCGTACAGGCATCATGGGTGATCACCGCGGCATATGGCCGACCAAATGCACAATAAAGAAAGCCTGTATAATAGGCCACATTATGCATTGAAGTCAGGATAATCGCATCAATTTCTCTTGCTGCCATTCGCGCCCTTATCGCTGTCAGGCGACGGCCATATTCATTTTGAGAAAAAGGTAAAGCGTCTTTGGTTCCGTTATGGAAACGATAGAATTGAGGTCTTTTCATTTTCAGCTCCTTTGAAACACGGTTTAAAGAAAACATGTTCTCAGGAGTGCAGATTCCCCCTACTCCCGAGATGATCATCCCGGCGTACAGGATGTGTTGATCAAATCAGAAACAAAGGTTGGCGAAAATCGCCAATGAATGACGCCATCATTCGAAGCAGAAATTACTCCTTTGGCATCATGCTTGTAAAGTGGTTATTTTCCGCGCGGTCCCATTTTCAGTGTTCCATCTGGCGCGTCAGTATCTTGATACGCGCCATACGGAAACAGAACGCCATGATAAACCAGAACGTCAGAATAAGAATCACGGTCGGAGCTGGCGCACTATTGATAAAAAAGCTCAGATATATGCCGATCACCATGGCAGACACAGATATCATCACGGATATCCAGAGCATATAAGCAAAACGGCGGGTCGTCAGATAGGCAATGGCACCGGGTGCAATCAGTAATCCGATAGCCAGAATCAGACCTGTTGCCGACAGCGTTGCCACAATCCCCAGTGAGATCATGGTCAAAAGTCCGTAATGCAATATCCCGACCGAAAGCCCGCTCGCTTTCGCCTGCATCGCATCAAAACTATGAAGCATCAGATCTTTCCATTTCAGGATCAGAATAAGACTAATAGGAATAGCAATCATTGCTGTCAGAAACAGATCACTGCTATTTACCCCTAGCAGATGTCCAAACAAGATATGATCCAGATGCAGGTCTGTTTTTATTGATACATAAAGAACAATGCCAACCCCGAACATTCCCGAAAAAACAACACCCATAATTGTATCCTGTTTGACGCGGCTATTTGTCGTCAGGAAACCGGTCATCAAGGCACATAACATGCCGGCCAGAAATGCCCCAATCAGCAACGGGAACCCAAAAATATAGGCCAGCACAATACCGGGCAGAATAGCATGGCTGACAGCATCACCCATCAGCGCCCAGCCTTTCATGACCAGGAAACAGGATAGTAAAGCTGTTGGCACTGCCACAATAATACCAATCAGAAACGCTTTCTGCATAAAGCCGAACTGGAATGGTAATATGATATCAACCCACTCCATCAGGCAGAACCTTGATAGATCATCTCAGCACGTGCCTTACGGCGGCTGGCAATCAGGCCATATTTTGGGGCGGCTATAAAGGTGACCAGAAACATAACCAGTTGAAGGGTAACAATCACCCCGCCAGTGGCTCCGTCCAGAAAATAGCTGATATATGTACCAAGAACACTGGATAACACCCCGATGAAAACCGATAGCATTATCAACCGTGGGAACCGGTCACAAATCAGATAAGCGGTTGCCCCCGGCGTGATAACTAGGGCTATCACCAGAAAGGCGCCGACCGTTTTCATTGCGGCAACAACCGACGCCGATAAAAGCATAAAAAACAGCAATTTTAGTCGCGTTGGATTAAGCCCCACACTTCGCGCATGCTCTTCGTCAAAAAAGGTCACCATCAGGTCTTTCCATCTAAAGATCAAGATCGAAATAGCCACTAATGAGATTAACAGAAGCTGAACCGTATCCTCAGGAGTAACCGACAGGATATTGCCAAAGACAATCGTCTTGATAGATACCGACATCGGCCATAGCGATATCAGGAAAAGACCAAGGCCAAAGAATGAGGTGAAAATAATCCCTATAATCGTATCAATTTTTAACCCTGACCGTTCCGACAGAAAAAGCATTGCCAAGGCCGCCAGTCCGCCCGCCAGAAAGGCCCCAAGCGCAAAAGGCAAGCCCAGCATATAAGCACCTGCCACCCCCGGAACAACCGAATGGGATAAGGCATCGCCGATTAATGACCATCCTTTCAACATCAGATAGGCAGAAAGAAAGGCACACACCCCCCCGACAAGCCCGGCCATCAGCATAGCATTATTCATATAGTCATAGGAAAATGGTTCAAGCAAAATCACTTGGACTTCCCTTCCTTGGTTTTGGTTTTACCATCATACTGCACCAGCGGACGTTCATCGTCGGTCAGAATAGTAACAGCCCGGCTATCGCTATCTTCGTGCAGGGTTTTGCCGCTAAGCGTGAAATACCGTAAGACCCCGCCAAAAGCCTGTTGCAGGTTTTCCTGAGTAAATGTGGTTTCGGTTTCCCCATAACTCAATATTGTACCCTTGATCAGTATGGTACGGTCACAAAACTCTGGCACTGATCCCAGATTATGTGTTGATACAAGGATAATCCGGCCTTCTTCACGCAAATCCAGCATCAATTTGATAATCTGTTCTTCGGTATGGACATCAACACCGGTAAATGGTTCATCCAGCAGAATAACATGCCCGTTCTGGGCGATGGCTCTTGCCAGAAAAACACGCTTCCGCTGTCCTCCTGACAACTCCCCTATCTGGCGATAGCGATAATCCTGCATATTGACCCGTTGTAATGCCTGCTCAACGGCTTCATGATCAGCCTTTCTGGGTATCCGCAAAAACCCCATATGGCCAAACCGCCCCATCATCACAACATCTTCGACCAGAACCGGAAAGGTCCAGTCCACCTGTTCTGTTTGTGGCACATAGGAAATCAGATTTTCCTTTAATGCCTCGGATACGGTTCTGCCCATGATGCTAATGCTGCCGCGGGATAGTTTCGTGAAACCCATCATGGCCTTGAACAAGGTGGATTTTCCAGCACCATTAATGCCAACCAGTCCACAAACAGTGCCTTGGGGCAAGATAAAACTGGCATCCCATAACGCTTTATGCCCGTTCGGATAGATTACCGAAACGTTATGCGCCTTGATACCTTCATTTTGTTTTTCAGTCAGATTTCTAATCACGGTGCTATGGTTTCTGTGTTCCGGCCAATGCCACATCAATCGCCTGTTTGATGCTATTTACATTAACCGCAATTAAATCTTCGTAATGGGGGACGGGGCCATCTTCGGCACTCAGGCTGTCAACATATAAAACCCCGCCGTAATGTATGCCTGTTTCTCTGGCAACCTGTTCTGCTGGTGCGGTATTGACCGTGCTTTCACAAAATATAACCGGAATATCATGTATGCGTATCTGATCAATCACTCGGCGAACCTGTTGCGGGGTTGCCTGACTATCAGCATTAATAGGCCATAAATATAATTCCCGCATCCCCAGATCGGCGGCCAGATAACTAAACGCTCCTTCACAGGTGACTAACCATCGGGCATGTTCTGGCAAGGCTGCAATTTCTGCTTTCAGTGGCAAAACCCGTGCTGATAATCTGGCCTTATATTGGCTGGCATTAGTCATATATTGCGTCTTATTTTGCGGATCAATATCCGATAGCGCAGCAGCAATATTATCAATATAAATATAGGCGTTTTCCAGACCCATCCAAGCATGTGGATTGGCTTTGCCTTCATAAACGCCAGCATCAATGGCAATCGGGGCTATGCCTGTACTAATCCGGACCGTTGGGATATCACCCAGTTGTTGCAGAAACTGATCCATCCATTGTTCCAGATTGAACCCATTATAGATGATCAGGTCAGCATCAACGGCCTGAACCAGGTCTTGCGGTGTTGGCTGATAGCCATGTATTTCCGCCCCCGGACGGGTAATGGATACCACATCAGCATAAGTCCCTGCCACTTGGCGGGTCATATCAGCCAGAATGGTAAAGCTGGTAACGACCTTAATCCGTTCAGCTGAAGCCAGACCAGCCATAAAAAGGCCGGATAGCATGGTGGCCAGAATAAAAAATCGCTTTAAGATATGATAAGACAACATGGGATGACATTTATGCTTCAGTTTTTGCCAATTATTGAAAAGTTAGCACATACTAACTTTTTTGCAAGACACTAGACGCAAGTAATATTTCTGCCATCAAATAGCAATGGTCGGGCATTCGTGTTATCCATTAAAATCAATAACGTGCTAGCTCTGACTCCTTTTAACTGGAAAAGAATATCATGCTTGCTTTCATAAACGGGTTCGGACTTGGCTTTTCTCTTATTCTTGCCATCGGGGCACAGAATAGCTTTGTGCTTAAACAGGGATTGTGGCAGCAACATGTAACGTTATCTGTCCTATTTTGCGCCTGTTCGGATGCCTTATTAATTGCCGCTGGCGTTGGCGGTATGGCTGTCGCGGTTCAGGCCATCATGGCAGATTATCAGTATATTCTGGCTATTGTTGCTTCTTCATGGCTGTTCAGTTACGCAATTATGCATTTCATATCTGCGTGGCGTGGTGTTTATGATCTGGATGATATGGCCTCTGCGCCATCGCGAATGTCATGGCAAAAATCTCTCACAACACTTGCAATACTGACCTATGTTAACCCCCATGTTTATCTGGATACCGTGATCCTGATTGGCAGTTTTTCCATAGCCTATGACGTGATCGGCAAATGGCATTTTGCCCTTGGTGCTATGACAGCTAGTTTTGTATTTTTTGCATCACTTGGATATGGTGCCAGATATTGTTCCCGCTTTATGACAAGCCGTCGTCACTGGCGTGTGCTGGATATTATCATCGGGATTATCATGCTGGCCATATCAGCCAAGCTGTTAATGTTGTTTTTTAGCTAGAAGCCTAGTTTATCGCGCAACATATACCAGTTCATGCCAATCACCAGCGATGGCCAGCGCAATAAATCCCCCCCGGGGAAACGCGGCACATGCAAACCGGCCATACAGTCAAACCCTTCTGATACGCCTGTTGTTGCTTCCGCAAGAAGTTTGCCTGCCAGTGTTGCCATTGCAACGCCATGACCAGAATATCCTGACGCTGACATGACATTACCATTAAGCCGAATAAAGCAGGGCATTCGGTTTACCGTAATGGCAAGGGTACCCCCCCAGGCATAATCAAGCGCAATCCCTTTCAGTTGCGGAAATACCTTGTATAACGGTTTTGATACCATGCTACGGATATCAGCAGGAAACCGATAGCTGACATTTTCCCCACCACCGAAAATTAACCGGTTATCATGGGATCGACGGAAATAATTCAGAACAAACTTGCTATCAGCAACGGCAATATCTTTTGTCAGGACCCTTGGTGCTTCCGCCCCTAGAGGTTCCGTTGTGACAATAAAATTGTTAATTGGCATGACGCGTCTGGCAACTGGCTTATTTAATTTACCAAGATATCCATTACAGGCCAGTATCAGATGATCGGCATGTATTGCCCCCTGATCGGTCATAACACTTGGTTTTTTGCCCTCGATAATGCGCATGACCATACTGTTTTCATATATCGTCACGCCAGCCGCCAACGCTGCCCGCCCCAGTCCCAGCACATATGCCAGCGGGTGAAGATGACCGGCACCATGATCAAT
>JBMYKD010000022.1:0-29337 GCA_049595035.1 Puniceispirillales bacterium (SeqCode)
TCGGCTAACCCCTGATCAACCAGCATATCGCCTTTCCAGCCATGGCTGGCCATTAATGCGGTGGCGTCATGTAATTGATGGGCGGCGGCATCATCCCCCAGATACACTGGTAGAACATTCTGCCCCCAGCCGCTTGCCATTGCTGATGATATCGGGGCGAATGCCGATACTGACCGGAACAGATGCGGATGTTTCATGGCCAGGGTCAGGGCACCATGACCGCCCATGGAATGGCCGGTTATGCCCATGCCTCTGGATGATATATCTGTTCCCAGTGCCGTATTGATCAGTTCAGGTAATTCTTCGGTGATATACCGATCCATGGCAAAATGCGGTGCCCAAGGTGATTGGGTAGCTGTTAGATAAAATCCTGCACCCTGTCCAAGAAAATAATCATTGCTGTTAGCGACATTTTCCCCGCGCGGTGATGTGTCAGGGAATACCACAGCCATATTATGCTGGGCGGCGGCGGCTTGGGCGCCGGCCTTGGTGGCGGCGTTTTCCCATGTACAGGTTAACCCCGACAGATAGATAAGGACACTGTCAGGCTTGCCATGTTCGGGGGTGAATAAGGCCCAGTCCATGGAACATTGCGTGGCTGTACTATCATGACGAAAGACACGATGCGTGCCCCCCATCATGCGGGTCTCGGCTATGGTTTGCATGGGTGTCCTGTCTGTTAAGTTTGTTTTCTTTCCCGCCGGTTAAAATTCCACAACTGAGCGGATGCTTTTGCCTTCATGCATCAGATCAAAAGCGGTATTGATTTCTTCCAGTGGCATCTTATGGGTAATCATCGGATCAATCTGGATCTTTCCATCCATATACCAGTCGACAATTTTCGGCACATCGGTACGGCCACGCGCGCCGCCAAAAGCGGTGCCACGCCATGACCGGCCGGTCACTAGCTGGAACGGACGGGTGCTAATTTCCTGACCAGCACCAGCAACCCCGATAATGATGGATTCGCCCCATCCCTTATGACAGCATTCCAGCGCGGTGCGCATGACACTGGTATTACCAATACATTCAAAACTGTAATCCGCGCCGCCGCCGGTTAATTCCACCAGATGCGCCACCAGATCACCAGATACGTCATTGGGGTTAACAAAATGGGTCATGCCAAATTTTTCCCCCCATGCTTTTTTGTCGTTGTTCATATCAACCCCGACAATCATATTCGCGCCAATCAGCTTAAGTCCCTGCAGAACATTGAGCCCGATGCCGCCAAGCCCGAACACAACCGCATTACATCCCGGTTCGGCTTTTGCTGTATTGATCACCGCACCGATGCCCGTCGTCACCCCGCAACCGATATAGCAGACTTTATCAAATGGCGCCGCCGGATTAATCTTGGCCAGCGCGATTTCAGGCAGAACCGTATGATTGGCAAAGGTCGAGGTTCCCATATAGTGGAAAATCGGCTTACCATTCATGGAAAACCGTGACGTGCCATCAGGCATAAGCCCCTGACCCTGAGTGGTACGGATAGCCTGACACAGATTCGTTTTCGGATGCAGGCAATAATCACATTCCCGGCATTCCGGTGTATAGAGAGGTATCACATGATCACCGGGCTTGAGAGAGGTAACTCCCGCACCAACCTCAAGCACAACACCGGCACCCTCATGCCCCAGAATGGCAGGAAAGATGCCCTCGGGGTCAGCACCTGATAAGGTAAACTCATCAGTATGGCAGATGCCGGTAGCTTTGATTTCAACCAGTACTTCACCCGCTTTCGGGCCTTCCAGGTCTACTTCCATAATCTCAAGTGGTTTGCCCGCTTCAAGGGCAACAGCAGCACGCGTTTTCATGATTTCCTCCAATATTATCTTTCGATTTCACTCAATCCTGCAATAGGATAATATGGTGGTGCGCAATTAAGCAAGCCAGATATCTCTAATACTTTGATTTTTTGTCTGACTTCATGAAAGTCTGATAGCATGATTTAATGGGTTACAGGGTGATAGCTTGATGAGCTGATAACGATACCAGAGGCATATCTATGTTACATATAAATGATTGGCTGATCCTGGCTTTGACCTGTCTGGCTGGTGCAGCAAGTCCCGGGCCTAGTGTTGTCGTATTGATCCGCAGTGTCACCAGCACAGGTGTGATGGCAGGCGTGATATTCGGCATTTCCCACGGATTGGGGATTCTGATTTATGCCGGGCTGGTTTCACTGGGGTTAGTTTCGCTTTTGCTGTTATCGCCATTTCTATTTATTCTGATTCAAGTGGTAGGCATCTGTTTTCTGGTCTGGATAGGCGGGCATATGATCATGGCCGGCATAAGGGATATGCGGGGTGGTGGCGTTAATGATCATGCTCATAAAGCTGATATAAATCTTTCTGACACATTAACCCCCTTGCCATATTGGTGCCATGCCCGTGACGGGTTTCTGATTGCTTTCCTGAACCCGAAAGTGGCGGTGTTCTTCACCGCTGTCTTTAGCCAGTTTCTGACAGTCGGCCAGACGGCCCAGATACGGATACAGATGGCAGCAACGGCATGGATCGTTGATACATTATGGTATATCTTGCTGGCATCTATATTTGGCTTGCCAATGATTTTACGATGGTTTCGGCGACATGCCAGTCGGATTAATCTGATTATGGGGGGCATATTGATATGTCTTTCGGGGGTAATCACTTTATCGCTCATGACCTGAAATGATTATTTGCAGTGAAAATTAGATTTATTTCCACCTGACATCAGGCTATGATGCGGCGAAAATGATGAACAGGCTAATGGGGACATATCCATGACATTCAGGGCATTATTGCTAACAAGTGAAGATGACGCTAAGCCAGTTGCTCAAGTGACAGAATTAACAGACGCAGATTTGCCAGATGGTGATGTTGTTGTCGATGTATCTTATTCAGGCCTGAATTTTAAAGATGGCATGTGTCTGACCGGGTTGGGTCGACTGGTGCGAAGTTATCCCCATATTGGCGGCATTGATATGGCTGGCGTTGTGCATTCATCAAAAGATGACCGGTTCAAAGCCGGTGATGCGGTTATCCTGACTGGCTGGCGTGTTGGTGAAGCATGGTGGGGCGGCTATGCGGAAAGGGCATGTGTGAAAGGTGACTGGCTGTTGCCAATGCCGGACGGGTTTACCGCAAAAACGGCAATGGGTGTTGGTACGGCTGGATTTTCTGCCATGCTGGCGATTATGGCACTCGAAGATGCTGGCGTTACGCCCGATAAGGGCCCTATTCTGGTGACTGGGGCAACAGGTGGTGTTGGCTCGATAGCCGTGCAATTACTGGCACGGCGTGGCTATGATGTGGCGGCGGTTAGCGGTAAACCTGATGCAGAACAATTCCTCAAACCTCTTGGGGCAAAGGATATTCTTCCGCGTGAAGAGTTTGCGGCATCAAACAGACCTCTGGAAAGCGCCCGCTGGGCTGGCGTGATTGATAATGTGGGCGGCGACATGCTGTCACGTATTCTTGGTCAGGTGAATTACGGCGGTGCTGTTGCCATTGTTGGTAATGCCGGCAGTAATAATATCAACACAACAAATATTCCGTTTATGTTACGCGGGATCAAAATGCTTGGCATTGATAGTGTCATGCAACCGAATGACCGGCGTAAAGCCGTATGGGCCGAACTGGCCAAGACACTGGATGCGGATCAATTTGCTTCAGTTATTCATCCGATTTCACTGGCAGAATTGCCAGAATATGCACATAAAATTCTCAGCGGCAATATCAGTGGCCGGACAGTTGTTGATCTCTCTCTATAAAATCTGTCCTGCTAAACATGTTTTTATTATGGAAGTTTTAAGATGTCTTTTTCTATTGCAATTGGCCCCAGAATTCGTAAATCACCATTTTTCGATAAAACCGTAGAAGCTGGCGTCAGCCATTTTTCCACCTATAATCATATGTATATGCCCGTTTCATATGGTGATCCTCTGGCTGAATATGATCGGGTTATCAATCATGTTGATATTCGTGATGTGTCTGTTCAGCGTCAGGTTCGGCTCAAAGGCCCTGATGCGGTGCGACTGGCACAGTTATTGACACCGCGCAATCTGGAAAATCTGGAAATTGGTAAAGGCCTTTACATGCCTATCTGTAACAGCAAAGGCACATTGGTGAATGATCCGGTGTTGTTGCGCCTTTCCGAAGACGAATTATGGCTGTCCATTGCTGATAATGATACGCTGATGATGGCCGAAGGCTTCATCTGTGCGCTTGGACTGGATGTTGATGCGTCCGAACCCGATGTGTCACCCTTGGCCATACAGGGCCCTAAATCCCATTATGTTGCCCGTGATTTGCTTGGTGATACCCCATTGCGATTAAGTTATTTCGGGTTTTATGAAACAGAATTACAGGGTATTCCGCTGGTAGTGGCCAGATCAGGGTGGAGCAAACAGGGCGGTTATGAATTCTATTTGCGTGATGGCTCCAAAGGTGGCCAGCTCTGGGACCTTGTTATGGAAGCGGGAAAACCATACCAGATAGGGCCAGGGGCACCGAATTATATCGAACGCGTGGAAAGTGGAATTATTTCCGTTAATGCAGATACAGATGAACATTCCAATCCTTATGAAATGGGGCTTGGCGTGATTTGTGATCTTGATCAGGATGCTAATTTTATTGGCAAAGCGGCATTGAAAAAAATCAAAGCCGAAGGGGCAAAGCGGGCATTCTGCGGCATTATCATGGACGGGGCACCATTTTCTGCAACTAATGAAAATCCCTGGCCTATTTCACTGAATGGCAGCTTTGCCGGTTATGCCACGGCGGCGGCTTATTCGCCGCGCATGGATAAAAATATTGCAGTTTGCCTGATGACTAATGACGCTATAGCGGCGGCGGCAGATATGGTTGTTGAAACCAGTTACGGCATTCGCAATGCGACGGTCACCAGCTTGCCATTTATGCCACCATCCACAAAAGTACCAAAAGAGCTATTATCATGAGTAAATCATTTGGCTTTGACACATTAGCATTACATGCGGGTTATACCCCTGATGACAGACATGGGTCGCGTGCTGTTCCTATTCATCAGACAACGTCATATATGTTTCATGATACCGAACATGCGGCATCACTCTATAATCTTGAGGTAGGGGGGCATCTCTATACCCGGATTTCCAATCCGACTATTGCGGCACTGGAAAACCGCTTGGCTGCCCTTGATGAAGGCGTTGCGGCTGTTGCTGTTGCAACAGGCATGTCCGCGGTTTTTCTGTCAATTATCGCATTAGCATCACAAGGTGATCATATTGTTGCGTCTTCGCAAATGTATGGCGGCAATATTAATTTGCTTGAACATACGATGTCACGTTTTGGCGTTACTACCAGTTTTGTTGATCCAACAGACCTTGATGCGATTGCTGCTGCCATCAGACCAAATACCAAGATGGTCTTTGGTGAAGTTATCGGTAATCCGGGACTGGATGTGATGGATATTGCCGCCGTCGCTGAGGTTGCTCATGCTGGTGGGGTTCCTCTGGTTATTGATGCGACGTTGAACACGCCATATCTGATCAAACCGATAAAACATGGTGCCAATATCGTTATCCATTCGCTGACCAAATGGATTGGTGGGCATGGGGTTGCCATGGGAGGAATTATTATTGACGGGGGGAATTTTGACTGGGGACAAAATGATCGCTTCCCGACATTGACGAAACCACATTTTGCCTTTCAGGAGGTCAATTTATGGGAAGAGTTTGGCCCGGCTGCCTTTTCCATGCGGGTACGAAGTGAAGGCATGTATAATATTGGCCCGACATTAAGTCCGACAAATGCGTTTCATATACTGCAAGGACTGGAAACACTGGGTATGCGGATGGAACGGCATATGTCCAACACGGCGGAACTGATTGCATTTCTTCAGAATCATGATGGCGTGGCATGGGTAAATCACCCCAGCCTTGCTGATCACCCATGCCATGATGTTGCTATGCGGCAAATGCCAAAAGGGGCCGGATCAATCGTGACCATGGGAATTAAGGGTGGTCGCATGGCAAGTCAGGCCTTTATCGAAAAGGTTGAACTGGCTTCGCATCTGGCCAATGTTGGTGATGCAAAAACGCTGGTGATTCATCCGGGTAGCACAACGCATTCACATATATCTGCTGATGCCATGAAAGCCGCAGGGTTAACAGATGATCTGATCCGAATTTCTGTCGGGTTAGAAGACATAGATGATATCAAGGCAGATTTTGATCGTGCCATTAATTTTGCGGTTAAAAAAACATCATCTAAAGGTGCTTGAGCTTATGCAGATAACGATAAATGATGCTGATATTTTTGTTTCTACCGGTGGCCGCGAACCAGATAAAGATGCCCCTGTTCTGTTGTTTATTCATGGCAGTGGACAGACGCATCTGACCTGGCTTCTGCAAGCGCGAGTATTTGCAAATCGGGGCTGGTCTGTCATGGCTCCGGATTTGCCGGGGCATGGGCTCAGCAAAGGGTCGCCGCTTACCAGTATCGAAGATCTGGCCGATTGGTGTCATGATCTTATTTGTCAGGCAGGCCATAAAAAAGTAACTGTTGTTGGTCATTCCCAAGGAGGACTGGTAGCTTTGGAACTGGCCAGACGATATCCGGATGTTATTGCCGGTATCGGTCTGATTGCACTGGCATTAACGATTCCGGTTAACCCACAACTCATTAATATGGCCGAACATAATGAACCTGCTGCCTTTAATGCCATGGTGAGAACTGGCCATGGACGTGATGGAGCGTTTCATGATCACACCATGCCGGGAAATAGCCATATCAATCTGGGCAAACGCATCATGGCTAGTAATGATGAAGGCGTACTGGCCATTGATCTTAAGGCATGTGACGCTTATCAGGGCGGTGAAACGGCGGCGGCCAGCATCACACAGCCTGCTCTTATTATTCTGGCAAAAGAAGACAAGATGACACCAAGCAAGCGAGGATATGAACTGGCTAAGGCTATTCCGCATGCCGAATTGGTTGTGATAGAAAATGCCGGCCATATGTTGCCGGTTGAACGCAGTGATGATGTTAATAAATCATTACGCCGGTTATTTGAAAAAACAGGAGCATAATTTTTCATGACAAGTCATTTCCATGATATCCCGTTTTCGTCCATTGCCGTCATTGGTGCGGGTACGATGGGTAGTGCTATCGCCGGACAAATTGCTAATGCTGGCCTTGATGTATTATTGCTTGATATGCCGGATGATGATGCCGAACATGTTAACCGGCGCAGCATGGAAGCCGTGGAACGGCTAAAGAAATCTGATCCGCCTGCTTTGTTTTCCAAAGCATGTGCAGACCGTATCAAGACAGGTAATATCCGTGATGATATGGCAAAGCTTGCCGATGCAGACTGGATTATTGAAGCGGTGGTCGAAAGGCTGGATATCAAGAAAGCCCTTTACCGCCAGCTGGCTGAGGTTATTCCGGATCATGCTGTCGTCACATCAAATACATCCACCATTCCCATTCGTGTGCTGATAGAGGATATGGATAAGGATTTTCGCCGCCGGTTTGCCATCACTCATTATTTTAATCCGGTGCGCTATATGCGCCTGCTGGAACTGGTCGAAGGTGAGGATACAGACGCCGATATCATGGCTCGGTTAAAAGACATGAATGACCGTGTGTTGGGAAAAGGCGTTGTACAATGCCGCGATACGCCGGGCTTCCTTGGAAACCGTGTAGGGGTATATGCGCTTCAGGTTGGTCTAGCCGAAGCATATGATCAGGGCTTATCGCTAGAACATGCTGATGCCGTGATGGGGCGGCCAATGGGTATCCCTAAAACAGGAGTATTCGGTCTTTATGATCTGATTGGCGTTGATCTGATGTCTGACGTGGTAGCAACATTAGCAACCATTCTTCCTGCTGATGATAGTTTTCATGCGGTGGGACAGGATCATAATCCGGTGGCCAGCACCATTGCATCAATGCTGGCAGATGGCCATAAGGGTGATAAATCAGGTGGGGGGTTTTATCGCGAAGATCGCACCATGATGATTGACCTGGCTAGTGGTGATCTGGTCAATACAGGGGAAAATCCATCAAAACTCATTGATGCAGCAAATGCCATGATGGCGGCCGGCGATGATGCGCTTGTCCTGATGATTAGCCCGCCCGACAATACAGCAGACGCCCCACTGGTGCGTTTTGCCCGTCGTGTTCTGGGTAAGGTTTTTGCTTATGCGGCTTCTCTGATACCGGCGGTAACACAGACCCCACAAGATATAGATGATGCGATGAAACTGGGCTTTAACTGGCAACGGGGCCCGTTTGAGATGATGGACGCCATAGGTCATGATACGGTCAGAATCATGATCCGTGAATCTGATATGGATATCCCGCCTATTCTGGCGACAGAACATGTGAATGCCTTTTATCAGCCCAAAGATGGCCAGTTGATGGTAGCGGCATTTAACAGAGAAGATCAGACAGCGGATATGCGGCCAGTTAATTTGCCGCCGCGCACCATTCGTTTTCATATGATGCGCCGTTGCCTGACTCCGGTACAACAAAACAAGGCCGCCAGTCTATTTGCGCTGGACGGTGATATCAGGCTGATTGAGTTTCATTCCAAAGCCAATGCCCTGACTGATGAATCTATGGAAATTGTTGCCGCCGCCGCCACAGATCATGGCCGTGGTATTATTATCCATAATGATGCCCAGCATTTTTCGGCGGGGGTGGATTTAACCTCTGTTCTGGCATTGATCAGGCAACAGGACTGGGCAGGAATTGATGCTTTTCTGATCCGGTTTCAGGATGCGGTTGCAGCCATGCGTGATGCGCCGGTTCCGGTTATTGCGGCCCCTTCAGGGCTGGCCATTGGTGGCGGGTTTGAAGTGATTGTCCATGCTGATGAAGTCATAGCTCATGGTAATTCAGTGTTTGGATTAGTTGAAGCCGCTGTCGGGGTTGTTCCCGGTGGGGGCGGCGTCAAGGAAACGATGCGGCGCTGGCTTGATGCAACAAACGATCCTGAAACAGCAGCATGGAAGACCTGGATGCAGATTGGTTATGCCCGCACTGGCACCAGTCCAGAGGAAAGCGCAAAGCTTCAATATTTTCTACCCGAAAGGGATAGGATGGAAATGAACCGTGATAAGCTTCTGGCTAGTGCGATGGAACGGATAGAAACTATTCATAGCGCCGGATACCTGCCACCCAAAGCTCTGCAAATAACCTTGCCTAGCGTGGATTTGCGTAAAAAAATGTCTGATTTCATGGATAAGGGCATTGCAGATGGGTTGTTTTTTCCACATGATAAAACGGTTGCAATGGCGGTTGCTAGCATTGTCGTCAGTGATACCGATGGTGAAGAAACCGTATCAGAACATGATATGTTCGCGCGTGAAAGGCAGGCATTTCTGGCATTAGCAAAAACAGAAGCTACGCTGGAACGTATTTCGGCATTAATGGAAAAGGGGCAATCTATAAGAAATTGATTGCCAGATATGATTTGGAGAATAGTTAATGACAAACCCGTATGATGCCTTTCCGGCGGTTTCAGCAAATTATGTTCCCCTATCACCTTTATCATTCTTGCCACGGGCGGCATCAATTTATCCTGATGGTGATGCTGTTATTCATGGCAAGCGCAGATATTCATGGCGTGAAACCTATGACAGATGTCGCCAGCTAGCAACGGGACTGAATGCCATTGGTATCAGTAAAGGCGATACCGTATCCATTCTTGCCCCCAATATTCCTGAAATGGTTGAGGCGCATTTTGGTGTTCCGGCAAGTGGCGGGGTTTTGAATGCTATCAACACTCGGCTTGATCCGGAAACAATTGCCTATATCCTCGGTCATGGGGAATGCCGGGTTTTGCTAGTTGATCAGGAGTTTACGGAAACAGCCAAACACGCGCTGGCCGCCATGGATCCGGCAGATGTGGCAAAGATCACGGTGATTGATATCATTGACAACGCGTATCAGGGCGATATCAACCCTATCGGATCAATGGATTATGATGCGCTTCTGGCAAAGGGGAATGTAAATGATCCATGGCAATTGCCAGAAAGCGAATGGGATGCACTGACCTTGAATTATACGTCAGGGACAACTAATCGACCGAAAGGTGTCGTTTATCATCATCGCGGGGCATATCTGTTATGTATGGGAACGATCAGTGACTGGTTTGCGGCGAAAAGACCATGTTATTTGGCGCTTGTTCCATTATTCCATTGTAATGGCTGGGGGCATAGCTGGACAATGGCAGCACTTGGGGGGACAATTATCTGTACTCGTGCTGTTTCGGCGAAAGTGATCTTTGATGCTATTGCGGATCATGGCGTTACCCATTTTGGTGGCGCACCGATTGTTCTATCCATGATCATTAACGCCGAGGAGAATATCAAACGGCCTATCCCCGAAGGAATACAGGTTGTAACAGCCGGGGCCCCACCACCACCATCTGTTATCACCCAGATGGAAGCGCTTGGGTTTGTTGTCACACATGTCTATGGCCTGACCGAAACTTATGGCCATGTGACCATGAATATCTGGCATGATGAATGGGATCAGGATGATAGCAAAAACCGTGATCTTCTCTTGGCGCGGCAAGGGGTAGCCATGACATTTTTGGAAGAACAGGATGTTGTAGATTCGGAAACCATGACACCTGTTCCTGCCGATGGATCAACCATTGGTGAGATTGTGTTTCGTGGCAATACGGTGATGAAAGGATATTTCAAAAATCCTGACGCTACTGATGAGGCCTTTTCCGGCGGCTATTTCCATACGGGTGATCTGGCGGTCAAACATCCTGATGGTTATGTCCAGATTATGGATAGGTTGAAAGATATCATCATTTCTGGCGGCGAAAATATCTCATCTGTTGAAGTCGAAGCAACCTTGCACAAACATCCTGCTGTTGCGCTGGCGGCGGTTGTAGCCATGGCTGATGAAAAATGGGGTGAAGTGCCTTGTGCTTTTGTTGAATGTAAAGGTGATATTGCCCCTAGCGAAGATGAACTTATTGCCTTTTGCCGTGAACATATGGCGTCCTTTAAGCGGCCAAAGAAAGTTGTCTTCACAACCATCCCGAAAACGTCAACTGGCAAAATGCAGAAATTCGAATTACGCCGGATGCTTAAGGACGGCCAGTTCAGCTGATTGACAGATCAGGCGGAAGAAGCGTTAACCCAAGCACATAACTATCCGGCAGAATTAATCCATCCGGCATATCCATGACTGTTGGGAATTGATCTGGTAATTGCGCTGGCGACTGCTGTTCCGCTTCAGCGATAACGCTTTCCATCATCATCCCTCCCTGATCATTGGAACAAATCCGAAAGATATCCGATTGATAGGTCATATCAGGATATCTGGTGGATTGTTGCCGCTGATGCCATCCTTCCTGTCGTTCAATGCGTATGCGCGGGGTGACCAGTATGATCGGCAATCGTTGCATCTCATCATCCAGCCTGCGGCCTTGTGGTGCCCATAATACCGCTCGCATCCTGATATCACTGGCCAGCCGAATGATAGCTGTCTGATCAGCATTGGTGGCGGTGAGCGTATCAAGCCGACGATCAGCCCGAATATGACATGTCTGGCCACCCAGCATCCATGCACCGCCATGATCAAGTCGGGCATCAGCCAGTTGCAGGATAGCGTCCTGTGAAAGCGGCAGGCGCATGGTGCTAATCCCGTTATCGGCAAGGCTGGTGGGTAATTCATGCCAGCGTTGACGTCTTAGTTCAGGGCCTGCATCCCGCCAGACAGTGACCTCATCATGGGGACGCTGGCATCCACTGCATCCGCTATGTTCGGTATGATCACATACACCAACACAAGGGCTATGTGATGATGTGTCATAATCCAGCGCATCTTCAAGCATGGCATGATAGGTCATATCTATGTTAGTCATTCACTTTGATCCTGATTAATCCCAGTTGCTGTTCTTCTTTAAGTGTTGCGGCCAGACCAGCATGATAATCGGGGTAAAGCAAATCAAGCCCGATAGCAGATTTCAGTTTGCTGGAATCCACGCATCTGGCCGTGGCATAAAAACTCCGCGCCATGGCTGACATATCAGCATCGGCAAAATCTACGGGATCAGGCGCATCTACACCTAGCATCTCTGCTGCTTTTCTGATCACTTCCCCGGCCTCACTAGGGTTGCCATCGGCACAATTCAGCACCCGACACGGCATAGGCTGTTCTATGGCTGCTATGATAATGCGGGCAAGATCAGCAACGTGAATACGATTAAACAAATGTCCCGGTTTACGGATAATCCGTGACTTGCCAGATAATAATGCCTGAAAGGCTGACCGCCCGGCACCATAGATGCCAGCGGCGCGGAATATCTCTGCTCCCAGTTGATCCTGCCAGTCCATTTCAGCCTGTCGTCGCCACTGGCCGCGTGTTGATATGGCATCTGTGGGGCTGTCTTCATTCACCCATCCGCCATCTGCTTCGGTATAGACGCTGGTGGCGGAAACATAGCCTGCCCATAAACCACGCTCTGCCTTAATAGTACTTAAGGCGGTTCCATGTGCGGCCAGCACCGGGTCGGTGCCGCCAATAACAGCAATGGTGGATAGAACATGGGTGACACCAGCAAAGGCGCGGTCAGGATCAGAAATGGGCTCATCCGCGGCAAAGTTAAATACCTCAACAGATGAAGGTAGGGCATGAATGCCGCTGTCAGGGCGCATGCCGCCCCTTTTGGTTCCGCGCACATGCCAACCCTTTTCCACAAGCATCCGCGCCAGTTTAGTGCCGGTGAAGCCAAGACCAAAAATAAATATAGTGGGTTGATAAGCCATGATCTGAACTTTAACTTTTTCCGTCATCTTGGCAAGGCGGAAATTCCATTGCGCTTCATGATAGCAAAGGCTATGACAGGATAACGTCATCAAAAGTGATAAAAAAGGGATGAATATGACCAGATCACGGCTCTGGACAATGGCGATGGCTTTGGCCATCTTGACCACCGCGGCGATAGCGGCGATAGCACTCTATACCCTAACAGACCGGTTGGCGCGTGAAAAAATGGAACCGTTTTTCCCGCATCTGGCTGACGCTTCGTTTGAACTGGAATCTGCAAGTGGCGGGGCAATAAGCAATAATGATCTGATTGGTCAGCCAAGCCTGATGTTTTTCGGATTTACCCATTGTCCGGAAATTTGTCCGACAACACTTTACCGGTTGTCGAGTATAGCAGAGAGGCTGGATGCCACAGACCAGCTGGGGATTGTATTTGTTACGGTTGACCCGGAAAGAGATACCGCCGCTTACCTTGCCGATTATATCAGTAATTTTGCCCCCAATATTACCGCATTAACCGGAACGCCGGCAGCGGTTAGGCAACTGGCTGATCACTATCGGGTTGTTGTACAGAAAGTTGATCTTGGTGATGGGGATTATACGGTTGATCACACAGCGTCGGTATTTATGTTTGATCGTAAAGGGGAGTTTTCTGGTATCATAGCCTGGGGTGAGGCTGATGTGACCATAGAAGAAAAAATCAAAAGACTGTTAAAATAGATGACATGGGATAGATAAGCCATATGGCTAAACAGGTGATTATTATAGGTGATGGGGTGGCAGGATTGTCTATGGCGCTGGCCATGGCAAATGCTGGTAAGGCCGTTACATTAATTGGTGCAAAAAAAGATTCTACCGATATCATGCCGGGCGGTGTTCAGATGGCGGCGAATGGCTGGTCAGCCCTGCATGCGTTAGGGTGTGATGCGGCCGTTTGGGAACATGCAAACCGGTTGACCCTTATGCGGATTATGTCCCTCGCCAATGGCCATAATCTTGTTAGTATTCCACTTGATGAACAACATAGCCGTCAGCCCTATGCTTCGGTGACTCGTCAGGGGCTATTATCATCTTTATCTGCGGCTGTTGACGCATGCTCCTTGATAACGCGCATCACAGCGACCATTTCGGATATCGAACATCATGCTGATCAGGTGACGGTTACTGATGAAGACCACAATAGCTATCAGGCAGACTGGGTTTTTGGTGCGGATGGAATGATGGGGTTATGCCGGCAATATGTCGATGGCGGCATTAGCGTTAAATCTGGAAAAGCCAGTCGCTATGCCTATCGGTTTCTATTGCCCCTACATCAATTGCCGCCAGTATTGTCTTCGGCGTCAACCAGTGTCTGGCTGGGGCAGAATGGCCATATGGTGCATTATCCACTAGCAGACGGACATTTTAATCTTGTTGTCATGACACATGGCAGTCATGATAAAGACCAACGCTGGGCGTTGGTAAAGACTCTCCTTCAGGCGCATCCATGGCTAGAAGAAACTGATCCTATGCTGTCAGAAGATAAAGCGCATATTGTGCCATTAGCATCATGGCCACGCTGTGATAGCTGGATCAGGGGAAGGGTTGTCATCACCGGCGATAGCGCCCATCAGATGCCTCCACATTTGGCGCAAGGTACTGGTCAGGCGTTAATTGATGCGGCTAGTTTAGGACAGATGATATCCGGTGGCATGACCATGACAGACGCTATTCCGGTATGGGCTGGTCAGCGTATGCGGCGGATCAGATCGGTGCTGGCATCAGCCGAACAAGCTGGAAAAGTATTTGCGCCGCCGCCGGTTCTTTCCCCGGTTAGAGATATGATGGTGGGGCTTGGTGGGATGGCGATCATGCCACGTATTCTGGATAAAATCTGGTCAGATCAGTTATAAAAAACCCGCAAACAGAGATCTATTTGCGGGTTGATGATCAATATCAATATGATGATTTATTCGCGGTTTCCAATTAACTGGATCAGGAATAAGAACATATTGATGAAGTCTAGATATAGCTGAAGCGCACCATGAATGGATTTTTTCTGGGCAGTGCTGTAACTATCAGACGCCACATACATCATCTTGATTTTCTGTGTGTCATAAGCGGTCAGACCAGCAAAGATCAGAACACCGGCAACACTGATCAGCAGACCCATCCCCATGGAACCGACAAACATATTGACAATCATGGCCAGCAGAAGACCAACCACGCCAATTATCAGAAAGGCACCAAGTGGCCCCAGATCACGTTTGGTTGTATAACCATAAATGCTGAGTGATGCAAAAGCCGCGGCAGTAATGAAAAAGGCGCGGGCAACGCTTTCACCTGTATACACGATCAGGATAGAAGATAGGGAAATACCCATCAATGCGGCAAAGGCATAAAATACACCCTGAGCCTTAGATACGCTCATGGCATGAATGCGAGCGGAAAGCCAGAACACCATAGCTAATGGCGCCAGAGCAATAACCCATTTCAAAGGTGACAGATAAATGGCTTCACCAAGCGGGGTTAGCAGCGTGATGCTACCCACTTCACCTGCAACAGTGAGCATTTTCGTGCCATAAGCGGCAAGGCCTGTCACTGCCAGTGCGGTGGTCATATAATTATAGACCCCCAGCATGTAGCTTCTCAAGCCTTCATCGATAGCGGCTTGGTTGGCTACGGTTGAATTCATATAACGATGGTCGTTCATGTCATCCTCCGATTCAAACGAACAGTTTCATCTATCTTTAAGATAAACATTACTTGTGGCGATTTCAAGACAAACCTATCAGGCAGTGATCGCTTTTATCTGACTTTTCCGCAAACGTTCTGATGCGGTTTTCAGCTGGCCACATGCAGCAAGGATATCTTCGCCTCTGGGCGTGCGGATAGGGCTGGCATACCCGGCTTTCATGACAATCGCGGCAAAGCTGTCAATGCGGTCATCTGTTGATCGTTCATAGCCACTTCCCGGCCATGGATTAAAGGGGATCAGATTAATTTTAGATGGTATTCCCTTGATCAGTTTTACCAGTGATCGCGCTTCGGCATCGCTGTCATTGATCCCGTCAAGCATAACATATTCCCATGTAATCCGGCGCGCATTGGATAGTCCCGGATACTGCCGGCAGGCGTCAATCAGGGCTTTCAAAGGGTATTTGCGATTGATTGGGACTAATATATCACGCAACTCATCATTGGTGGCATGTAATGATATGGCCAGATTAACCCCTAATTCTTCTCCGCACCGCATGATTTCAGGCACAATACCAGAGGTCGATAGCGTAATCCGCCGTTTGGACAACCCGATGCCTTCACCACTCATGATAATTTTTAATGCCTTGGCCACGTTGTCATAGTTAAATAAGGGTTCGCCCATACCCATCATGACGATATTAGTCAGCCGTCTGCCATCTTGGGTGGCTGGCCATTCCCCCAGTTCATCCATGGCAATCAGCACTTGGCCAGTGATTTCCGCCACTGTCAGATTACGGACTAGCCGCTGTGTGCCAGTATGACAAAATGTACAGGTCAGGGTGCAACCAATCTGGGATGATACGCAAAGTGTGCCCCTATCTGCGTCAGGGATATAAACAGCTTCGGCTTCGTTCCCATCGGCAAAACGGAGTAACCATTTAATGGTACCATCTGTTGATTTCTGCCGGCTGGTGATGGTCGGGCGGGTAATCATCATCTGTTCGGACAGGCGTTCACGCACTGGTTTGCCCAAATCAGTCATATCCTCAAATCGGGTTAGGCCATGCCGCCATACCCAGCGCCATATCTGTTTTGCTCGAAAACTAGGCAGACCTAATGCTTTGATGGCTTCATTCAGATCATCGGCATCACATCCGGTTAAATCCATAAGGGGTTGTGATGCAGTGTTGGCCCCACCGGAGCTAATATCAACCTGATCAGGGGATGGGTAACTCACTTTGGGCATAATGTGTTGATAGCTTTATAGGCAGCAGTAAATCCGGAAAGAGAATAAATATCTATGGTTTTGTTGCCTCTGCTGGAAATGCCGGTAACGGTCAATTCCTTGCCGCGCCGCATGGCCGCAATCATTTTTGAAGCATCATTTTCATAAGCCCATGCATAATTACCATCAATATAGAGTTTATATGTTTTACCATCAATTTTGAAAATCACTTCGGACTGGTCGCGATAACGATAGCCGGCATAGGTACTGATTTCATTCCGTGATCCATTACGGTGGGTGACGTATACGCGGGTTTGCCCACGATTATTGCGATCATATTCCCCTTTGAGCTGTTTAGGTGTGCTGGTCATAAAACACTGTTTCTGGCTACCACTGCCATGGGTGTGTGCTTCCCAGTCTTTGTGAATACTTTCCGGTTCACTTGTAGATTGAGCATAGGCAGGGGTGATGGCCAGCATAGCTGCCATTACCAAAATCATCATATTTATACGCCACATATGCTTGGTTAACTGGATCATCTTTATCAACCTTTATCCGTTTTCCGTTGCTAAACTGTCAAAAATCAGGGGCAAGGGCAATCCCCCAACCGTATTTTCTTTCTAGTTTTTATTTATAACTTTTTTTAGGAATTATTCCTATCAGCAATCATAAAAATATCCAGAATCTGAACCTGTTGCGGGTGTTTATTCATGTCGTTTATGCTTCCGCACCCATAAAGGATCACCAAAGGCCGGTATTTCCGGTGTATCGGTGCCGCCACCGGGCATTAATGGTCTGGGGGCAAAACGTTCCATCGACTGCATACGATCATATAATACCAGCGCCCCTGCGACCGCTAGATTAAGGGAAAACCGTGTTGGTATCTGTATCACATGATCACATAGCCCTAGCATGTTGTCACTTAATCCCATTCGTTCCGACCCCAGAATATAAGCTGCCATGCGGGGATGGCGAAAACTGGGCAAAAGATGGGCATCATCTGTTAATTCTATGCCGACCAGCTGGCAACCCTGAGGCAAGCGAAAATCTTCTGTGCTATTAAACATGTGAAAGGGGAGTTGTTCAATCGCTTTGGAGGTATCGCTCTGAATAATCTCACGCTGGCTAAATTCACCGCCAACCATAAACGCAAACGAAGCATGAAAGGCATGTGCGGTACGAATCACTGCACCAGCATT
Source organism: Puniceispirillales bacterium (SeqCode) (assembly GCA_049595035.1). Taxonomy (GTDB): domain Bacteria; phylum Pseudomonadota; class Alphaproteobacteria; order Puniceispirillales; family UBA1172; genus UBA12202. The sequence continues at coordinate 17,871 of JBMYKD010000022.1, forward strand.
CCGCATCTTACTAACGCCTTCCACCCCTAATGCTGAATAGCCACGCATGATTAATGATTCAACTCGCCTGCTGTTTTATCCATGAATGTAGCCAAGGTCACATCCAGTCCGGTCAGGCCAGACGCGTCATGGGTGGTCAGGGTGACATCAACTTTATGATAGACATTTGCCCATTCTGGATGATGGTTCATCTGCTCGGCTTTCATAGCTGCCATTGTCATGAAAGCAAAGGCTGATTTGAAATTCCTAAAGGTGAATTGCCGATGAATGGCTGTCTGATCCGGATTGGTATTCCAGTCAGGAAGCTGGGTGAGAGCTTGGTTTAATTCATCGGGGCTAAGGCGTTCTTGAGTCATCAATTTATCATCCTGTCATCTGTTTGTAGTCTGGCTTTATATCATTACTGAAAGTTGTGCCAGATTGCACCAAATCAAAGCATCAGTATTGCCATCATTTGATTTATCATCTATACCGCAGGCATGACTGACACACCACAAATAAACAAAATCGTTCTTGCCTATTCTGGCGGTTTGGATACGTCTGTTATCTTGCGCTGGCTTCAGGATGTCAAGCGTGCCGAGGTTGTGACCTTTACGGCTGATATTGGACAGGGCGAAGATATAGAACCAGCCCGTGCAAAAGCCGAAGCGCTGGGCATTCGTGAAATATATATCGAAGATTTGCGCGAAGAGTTTGTGCGGGATTATGTGTTCCCGATGTTTCGTGCCAACCCATTATATGAAGGGGAATATATGCTGGGCACGTCTATTGCCCGGCCGTTAATTGCCAAACGTCAGATTGAAATTGCAAGGGAAACCGGTGCGGATGCAGTTAGCCATGGCGCAACCGGCAAGGGTAATGATCAGGTGCGGTTTGAACTGGGCTATTATGCGCTTGCCCCTGAAATCAAAGTGGTAGCCCCATGGCGGGAATGGGATCTGACGTCACGCACCAAACTGATTGAATATGCCGAACAGCATCAGATCAAAATCCCCAAGGATAAACGCGGAGAAGCACCATTTAGCGTTGATGCTAATCTGCTTCATATCTCGGCCGAAGGTAAAGTGCTGGAAGACCCTTGGGTTGAACCGGAAGAATATATTTATTCGCGAAGCGTATCGCCAATGGATGCACCGGATACGCCAACGGAAATCACGATAGATTTTGTTGCTGGTGATCCGGTGGCGATAAATGGCCGTGATTTGTCACCTGCCCGTCTATTGGAAGAACTGAATATCCTTGGCGGAAAAAATGGGATTGGTCGTGCTGATCTGGTCGAAAACCGGTTTGTCGGGATGAAATCCCGCGGGGTATATGAAACGCCGGGCGGCACTATTCTGCTTAAGGCCAGACGTGCTATGGAATCTATTACCCTTGATCGTAATGCCGGCCATGCCAAAGACGCCATGATGCCGCGTTATGCAGAATTGGTCTATAATGGGTTCTGGTTTGATCCGGAACGGGAAATGTTGCAGGCAGCCATAGATAGAAGCCAGTATAATGTGACAGGATGTGTCCGGCTCAAACTCTATAAAGGGAATGTCATCATAACCGGACGGCAATCACCGCAATCGCTATATCAGCCTGATCTGGTAACATTCGAAGAAGGCGCGGCCGATTATGATCAGTCAGACGCCCATGGCTTTATCCGCCTTAATGCGTTGCGGTTGCGGGTCAATCGCATGATTGCGGATAGATCTTCTGATACCTGAGTGCTAAAACAGTATTGTGATGTTGACTTAATTTAAGCAGACAGGTTCGCTGACTGTGCCATCGGTGTTTACCTGTTTCAGGACAACAGAGCCAAATGGCGCCAGGGCGTAGCCAGTGTCATGTTTACCCGTCTGGCAAGGTGTTTTTGACACAAATTTATATTCTGCCATTCCGTTACTGTTTTTTGAAAATTCCTGATAGGGTTCTGAATTGACGGTGGCAATTAAAGCCAGAGCAATGATAATAGGCATATTGAAACTCCTTGTAACGTAATTACTGTGAATAGTTCATTACGAATTAACCATCATATGATGTTGTTATCATCACAAATTACTATCAGGCTTTGGCAGAATTTTTACCAAATTATGTCTAGTTTATGTCAATAGAGATGTAATCAGGGGCTTTTCGATTATGCGTTCATGCCCTATATATATGGATATGAAATAACACTGGTAGGTGACAATAATGCTCGCCTGATCAGTTGATCTTTTCAGATCAATAAGCCCCATAATCCAGAAGGAGAAATAAGATGGCTTTTACTCTTCCCGACCTTCCTTATGCCTATGATGCGCTTGCCGCGGCTGGTATGAGCCAGGAAACACTAGAATTTCACCATGACCTGCACCATAAGGCATATGTCGATAACGGCAATAAACTGCTAGAAGGTTCAGGCCATGAAGGCAAGTCCCTAGAAGATATCGTTGTTGCCACATATCAGCCGGGGGCATTGGTGCAATCCGGGCTGTTCAATAACGCATCCCAGCACTGGAATCACATTCAATTCTGGGAAATGATGGGGCCATCAGGACAGGCGATGCCATCTGAACTGGAAAGCGCATTGACAGAAAACTTTGGTTCTGTTGATGCATTCAAGGCGGAATTTTCTGCCGCTGGTGCCGGACAGTTTGGTTCCGGCTGGTGCTGGCTGGTGAAAGATAAGGATGGCTCGCTCAAGGTGACCAAGACCGAAAACGGCGTTAACCCGCTATGTTTCGGCCAGACAGCGTTGCTTGGATGTGATGTATGGGAACATTCCTATTATATTGATTTCCGCAACAAACGCCCCGCCTATCTGAGTAACTTTCTCGATAATCTGGTTAATTGGGAAAATGTAGCGTCACGCATGTCATAGATAATGTGGCGAATAAATCATAAGCTTGAGGCCTGATAGCAATATCAGGCCTTTGTTTTTATGGCTATATGTGATGATTGCGGCTTGACCCCAAGCATGGTGCTGGCGATAGTATGATTAAGAACACAACACATACAATTGAGGAATTATTATGAAACTTTCTGATCCTTCGCTTCTGAAAACGGATGCCTATATCAACGGTAAGTGGGTTGATGCAGGCGGTAAAACTATTGCGGTGACCAACCCTGCCACGGGTGCGGTTATAGCCAATGTTGCTGATCATGGGGCAGAAATGACCAGAACAGCGATTGAAGCGGCGGAAGTCGCACAAAAGAAATGGGCGGCCCTGACAGCCAAGGAACGTGCTGTGATTATGCGCCGCTGGTTCAATCTTATCATGGAAAATCAGGAAGACCTGGCACAGATATTAACCGCTGAAATGGGCAAGCCATTGGCAGAAGCACGGGGTGAGGTGGCCTATGGTGCGTCATTTATCGACTGGTTTGCCGAAGAAGGCCGCCGTGTTACCGGTGATGTATTGATGCCGCATCAGTCTGATAAGCGGCTGGTCGTGATGAAACAGCCGATTGGCGTTTATGGGGCGATTACGCCGTGGAACTTTCCTAATGCCATGATCACCCGTAAGGTCGGGCCGGGTATGGCGGCGGGATGTGCAGGCGTGGTAAAACCAGCCAAGCAAACGCCGCTTTCTGCTCTTGCTCTGGCTGAACTGGCTGATCGGGCAGGTGTTCCGGCAGGTGTGCTGAATGTTCTTAACGGGAGCAGTGCTTCTGCCATTGGAACGGAAATTTGCACAAATCCGATTGTTCGCAAAGTCACCTTCACCGGATCAACCGAAATTGGCCGTGTGCTGATGAAACAATCGGCAGATACGATTAAGAAAGTTAGCATGGAATTGGGCGGAAACGCCCCGCTGATTGTTTTTGATGATGCGGATTTAAGTGTAGCGGTACCAGAAGCTCTGGCTTCAAAGTTTCGTAACGCTGGCCAGACATGTGTCTGTGCCAACCGGATTTTTGTTCAGGATGGCATTTATGATGAATTTGCCGCCGCTATGGCCGCTGAAGTCGCCAAGATGAAGCTGGGTAATGGTGCTGATGATGGTGTTACCATGGGGCCGCTTATTGATGAACAAGGTCTGCAAAAAGCCGAAGAACATGTAGTAAATGCGGTTAGTGGCGGTGCGAAGACACTAATTGGCGGTAACCGGTCTAATCTTGGGTCGACATATTTTGAACCAACGGTGCTAACCGATGTGACGCAGGATATGCAGATTTTCCGCGAAGAAACATTTGGCCCTGTGGCACCATTATTCCGTTTCAAGACAGAAGAAGAAGTGATTGCTCTGGCTAATGATACGATTTTTGGACTAGCCGCGTATTTCTTTGCTAAGGATATGTCGCGTGTCTGGCGTGTGGCCGAACAACTGGAATATGGAATTGTATCTGTAAATACAGGCATCTTTTCTAATGAGATTGGCCCATTTGGTGGTATCAAGCAATCCGGTGTTGGCCGCGAAGGCAGCCGTTACGGGATCGAGGAATATATGGAAATGAAATATATGTGCCTTGGCGTATAAGATTCTGGTAAGACTATATTATATCAGGGATGAGGGTTGAAAGATCATGGGTGATGATGCCGTAAGCGGTAAAGCCGACACAGAAGAATTGCCTGACTATGAGGTAGATATCCTCATTCCTGAATCGGAAATAGCGGCACGCGTTAATGCCCTGGCGCGGGATATCAATGCCCATTATCGCGGTACCAGAAAGCTGGTCGTTGTCGGTTTATTGCGTGGTTCATTCATCTTTATTGCTGATTTGGTGCGGCGACTTGATCTACCGGTTGAGGTGGATTTTATGACCGTATCCAGTTATGGCAAAGCCATGGTATCCAGCCGTGACGTCCGCATTCTGAAAGACCTTGAAGGAGATATCATAGGGACGGATGTGCTGGTGGTTGAGGATATTATTGATACAGGCCATACGCTTCATCAGGTGCTGGAAATCCTGCAAACGCGGCAACCTAAAAGTCTTGAGGTATGTTGCCTGCTCAATAAACCGTCCCGGCGGGAAGCCGATGTCAAGGCGCGCTGGATCGGCTTTGATATTCCGGATGCGTTTGTGGTTGGTTACGGGATTGACTATGCCCAGAATAACCGCCACCTGCCCCATATAGGTGCGGTCAGGGTTAAGAGGTGATTGTGGCCTAACAACCCCAGCCTATCACGCTAGCCCCATCAGCTGATCATCCCAAGGGTAACTGGTCATATTCTCTACCCCGTCTTCGGTCACCAGCACCTGATTTTCCAGCTTGATGGAATAAGGGCCGCCATCGCGTCCGATCAATGCTTCCACGCATAGCATCATCCCCGGTTTCAGCACATAATCAAAGGCGCCTTCGACAAAATCCTGCGGATAAGCCACCAGTGGCCATTCATCACAAAGCCCGACCCCATGAAACCGGCAGGAATACCGCCCTGCCACATAGGAATCCGGTAATTGATGGCCTTTATAGGTCAGATCACGCAAATGCACCCCCGGCGCAATTAACGCGGTATTAGTTTCAATATGTTCAACGCCCAGCCGGTAGTCATCAATCATATGCTGCTTCGGCTTACCATCCCCCAGAAACCATGTGCGGGAAATATCACAACACATGCCATATACCCCGATCAGATCCGTATCAAAAGCCAGAATTTCATTATTCTGGACAATGCGGGGGCCACATTCCTGAAACCATGGATAGGTGCGGGGGCCTGATGCCAGAAGCCGCGTTTCAATCCATTCCCCGCCACGTTTGATATTTTCGGCATGCAGATGCGCCCATATGGCATCCTCTGTCATACCCGGGCTGGCTTCACGTTCCATCACATGAACAGATTGCTCACACGCATGAATGGCACAGCGCATGGCCAAAATTTCATCCGGGCCTTTGATGGCGCGGGTATGTTCCATTAACTCTTCGCCTTCGGCCACGGTATAACCAGCCGCTTCAAACGCCTTATAGCCATGCACCATGATCTTATCGATAGCCAGCCGACGTCCTTTGCCCACACGGTCCTGCATGATGGATGTCACATCCTTGACAAAATCATTAGCCGCCGCGCCAGTTTTATCACCATTGGCAAAATAGAACATGGATGCACCAGAACGCACTTCACGCACCAGCGGATTAAAATCACATAAAAAGGGTGACATTTTATAATCATAAACCACCATATAGCCATCTGCTGTTACCAGACAGGCGCGGAACGGGTTATGGGTATTCCATAACTGCATATTGGTGGTATCAGACGCATATCTGATATTCAGCGGATCAAATAGCAACACACCATCAAGATCACGTTCGGCAAGGCCGGCCATAATACGGTTGAGCCGGAAGTGACGCATGGCTTCAAGGTCAGGCGGGGTTAATCCGGCGGCCGCCCATTCATCAAAAGCCAGCTGTGTTGGCCCTATTTCGATCCGGTCATTATCATCAGGCGTCCCATCTGGCCGTAGGTGACCGTTAGCCGGCTGGGTTGGATTAATTTTTCTGGTATCCCGAAAATGCTGAATTGTCATGGCTAGTCCCCATTTTTCCTTATTGAAGCTAGTCATAAAACCATTTGCAGTTCAAGCAGAAATAATAATCTGACGCATATACTACTTCAGGATATCAGGAATAATTGTGACGACCTGAGGAAATAATGCCAAGATCGCAAGTCCTAACAGCTGAATGAGAACAAAAGGTATAACACCTCTATATATCTGCTTTGTTGTCACGCTAGATGGTGCCACTCCACGCAGATAGAACAGGGCAAAACCAAATGGCGGTGTCAAAAATGACGTCTGCAGGTTAATGGCAATCATGATGGTCACCCATTTAGGGTCAAATGAGCCGCCATAAATAACAGGGCCGACAATCGGAATGACAATATAGATAATTTCCAGAAAATCTAAAACAAACCCCAGAATAAACAGCACGAGCATCACGATGAAAAAAGCTGTCCATTCATTGGAAAAACTTCTCAAGAACTGCTGGATATAATGTTCACCGCCAAAGGATATCAAGACCAGATTTAATACTTGGGAGCCAATCAAGATGGTGAACACCATGGAGGTTACTTTGGCTGTTTCACGCACCACTGGTGCTAGCACACCCTCTTTATACAGGTAATAGCATGCCCAAAAAATCCCGAACATGGAAAATAGGAAGGCTGTAAAAGCAACGCCGAAAGCAATGATATTTTCAACGGCCATATCAGAGTTGAGCCGCATATCAAAATTAATCCCTACTAGCAGCATAACCATAATGGCAAGGGCAATACGAATAACGGGAGTTGCAGGCATGCCGGCATTGTTTAGCCGTCGTGCGGCTGCAAGCAAGATGGCACCGCCTGCCCCTAGTGCGGCAGCTGGTGTAGGATTTGTTATGCCCCCTAGAATGGAGCCAAGAACCGCAACAATAAGCACTAATGGCGGAAAGATAACCCTTATGAGGTCATTTTCGAACAATCTTCTGCACCCTTCGCGGACGCCATATAATGCCAGTAGTCCGGGCAGGGCTATGATTAAGACCGTTACCCCCGGAGATGTCAGGGGAGAAATAATCAGGATATCAGCCAGGACAACTAAAATCACACCAATGGCACCTATAATCAGTGGGGTTGTGTCCTTTGCAACATTAACCGCTCGGCCAAATATAAGAATAAGTGCCATTATCAATGAGCCTATGCCCAGGCCAATCCCGATAGGGGAAATATTTTCAAGGCGTTCAGATAATAAAATATCGCGCTCTTCTACGGAAAGTTCGCGTGATGTTTGAATGCCCCCTGATGCATCGATAGCCATCTGCTGAGTGATGGCAGCATCCCATGCGGCCTGACCATGCAATTCAATCATAGATGCGGCGCATTCAGGGCTGACATTTGTTCTTAATGCTGCGCTTTCACCGATATCAGAGAAAGTATCAATAATGGTAGACTGACTCCCGATTACGCCAAACTGCAGAGAAAGAAGAAATATGGCAAATAAACCAAAGGGGATAAGTAAAGCCCATAACTGGGTTTGACGACTTGATGTACCATTGCCGGATGTGTTGCTAAATTCTGGCACCAGAGGTGGTGCTTTTGATGGATTAAGTAAGGCAAAGACAAACACATATAAGGCATAAAGCAGCGATAGCATAATACCTGGCAATAATGCAGCCTGGAAAAGTGTACCAACAGATACAACAGCAGGTTCCCCTAGATATGTCAGAGCATCAGTGCAACCGGCCAGTTGAGCGCGGTCTTCCTGGGCGGTTGAATATATGTCGCCTGCTAATGTGCCTAACAGAACAATAACAATAGATGGCGGTATCACTTGTCCAAGTGTTCCGGATGCAGCGATAACCCCAGTTGAAAGTTCAGGCGAATAATTATTTCGCAACATAGTAGGTAAGGCTAGCAACCCCATGGTCACAACTGTGGCACCAACTATTCCGGTAGATGCGGCAAGAAAAGCCCCAACAACCACAATAGATACCGCCAAGCCCCCGGGAAGTGAGCCAAATATATTGGCCATTTTGGTCAATAATTCATCTGCAATTTTTGATCTTTCAAGTACTATTCCCATCAAAACAAACATTAAAACAGCAAGCAGGGTTTCAATAGACTGGCCTGCAAATACGCGTTCATTCATTCTGTTGACAATAAAGGAAAGATTGCGATCAAGGGCAACTTCCCAGCCTTGAGGGAAGACGGGATATTCTGTTGTGGGTAAATCCGGGTAAGTGAATATGGATATCTTTTCGGGTCGTATCCCCGATGAAACAATATCTTTATAAGCTGCCGAACTGGTATCAATGGCTTGATGAACCAGAAATCCATTTCCATCAAGTATAGCAATCAATGCAAAGGAAATTACACCGGCACCACCGATGGCAAAGGCAACGGGAAAACCTGATAAAATTGCTGAAAACAGTGTGGCAAACACAATAATCAGTCCAATTTCAACTCCATCCAGTCCTAATATCATATCATTTTTCCAAAGGCTGATGTGCTAGCGGGGGTTGTGCATTCATTGACCCAAGGTCACGATCCAAATAAAGGTTTTCCGAATTTTCGCCTTCTTTCCATTCCAGATAGGAACGGTAAAAGAAAGCAATAGCATGGAGAATGACCAGACCTGTAAAGGCAAGAATTAACATTTTAAATAAAAAATAAGCATTAAAACCATTGGGAGAAAAGCCAAATGTTTCAACATTCCAGCGTAATGCACGCGATTTCATTAGTAACTTTTCTACCGTATCCGATGCAGATGGTTTAGGAACAATCAAATGCCGCCACATAAAAAACCAACTATACATCCAGATCAGAATGGCGGCAGGAAGCATGAAGAATATACTGCCAAACATATCAATTATTTTTTTCGTGCGAAAAGACACCGCTGAATAGATTAAATCCACCCTAACATGGCCACCTTGAACAAAAGTATATGTGGCGCATAATGCAATGATCATGGCATTGTAGAGCTTAAGGCTTTCCGACCACCAGCTCACATCAAAAGAAAAGGAAATGCCAAATCCGAGAGTGATTTGTGAAACGGCAAAAACACGCTGGGTGAAAATAATCATAATCTGGATCAACACCATGATTAACCCACTCCAGGCCACAATGCGTCCAATACAATTAGCCATGCTTTCCAGAGCAATAACCGTCTGCCAGATCAATGGGCGATAGAACATTCCCAAAATGGTGTATGAAATAAATATCAGGAGAAAGACAAAGAAAAATTCAATAGAAGCACCATAATAAATAAACCGCATTAACGATTGTTTATCTTCTATGGTATTACCCCAAGTCATCCAGTCTAGCCAGAGCTGAGGACTTGTTAATGCATGATAGAGATTCACTATGGAAAACAGGATATGTGAAAATATCCATGTTATCGGGTTGTCAGAAAAGGTTGCAACGTTATCCATTCCCATGCCCAATGCTATATTTATCTAGAACCTAGATTTTGGGATGTGAATAGAATAATTCATCCTATTCACATCCATTAAGTTTTAATCATTTATCCATTAACACGATTACGCTGATTTGCGAATACTCCGTCAGATATGCTCATCCAGTCATATGTTTGTTGCATGGACGCTTCATAACTTGTCCGAACTTTTGCAAATAGCGGATCATCCATGAAGCTATCTAGAGCTTCTTTGGAAGCTTTGCCAAAAGCATCCCAGATGGAATCATCAAAACTCATCACTTTAACCCCTTCTGAACGAAGCCGCTCAAGGGCCTGGGCATTTCTGGCGTTAGATTGTGCCAAGCTCCAGCTATGTGTTGCAGCGGCCGCATTCTCGATGATGAATTGCTGTGATGGTGTGAGAGATTCAAAGACATCTCTGTTTAGAGCTGTTGAAAGTGCTGACCCTGGCTCATGGAAGCCTGATGTATAGTAGAACTCACAAATTTCCTGAAAACCGAGACGTTCATCAGCAAATGGTCCAATCCATTCGGCACCATCAATAGCACCTGAAGATAGAGCCTGATAAATCTCACCACCAGGAATGTTCTGAACAGAAGCACCAGTAAGGCCAAGTGCCTTACCACCAAATCCCGGCATACGAAACTTAAGCCCCTGAAGGTCATCAGCTGACTTAATTTCCTTATTAAACCAACCGCCAGGCTGATGCCCGGTGTTGCCTGCAAGAAATGACTTTAGTCCAAAAATCTGGCCAAGCTCATCATGAAGCTCCTGACCACCATTATGTAAATACCAGCTCATTGTTTCAGGGCCAGTCATTCCAAATGGAACAGAGGTAAAGAATGCGTAGGCTGGATGCTGATTCATAAAGTAGTAATCGGCAGAATGGTACATGTCTGCTTGACCCGCACTAACCGCATCAAACACTTCTAATGCTCCAACAAGAGTTCCTGCCGGTTTTTTATCAATAGTAATCTGACCATCAGTCATTGCCATAATACGGTCAGCAAGGTTTTGTGCTGCATCATCAAAAACAGCAAATCCTTCAGGTACAGATGTAACCATAGTTAAAGTACGTTTACCTTGAGCGTAAACCGGGGCTGCGAGAGATGATGCTGCAACAGCTGCCGTAGCACCTACAGCCGAGTTTTTTAAAAACGAACGACGTTTCATTATAATCCTCCTTAATTGTGGATTAACGTTAGAAAAGGTTTACGCTATTTCCCGTAACCGAGAGCATCATTGCTGTAAACCACTATGCATACTACATAGATGTGGCAAAGATTCAGTCAACTAAAAACTAGATATTTTGATGATTAAATTTAACAAATCTCACATTTATCTTAATCTTTGATGCATAAATATTCTGTATCTTTCTTACAATATTATGCTTCACCTTAATAATCGGACTTGATTCTGTTTGCCTGACCTGTCTTGATTATCCTAGCATCGCCTAAATGCGGCCGATAATAGACAACGTGAATAAAGGAGGAGTTCATGACAACAGCATTTATCGCAATTGATGTTCAGAATGATTTTTGCCCCGGGGGTGCGTTGGCTGTTAATGATGGTGATGCCGTTGTAGATCCCATTAATGCGCTGATGGATGTTTATGATCATGTTATCCTGACACAGGACTGGCACCCGG
>JBMYKD010000023.1:0-28153 GCA_049595035.1 Puniceispirillales bacterium (SeqCode)
TCAGGCGTGCCAGCCATCGTCAGCCCGCCGGTCATATGCAAACCGATATTATGGCCGCTTTCTTCTTCTATTTTAGAAAGCAGATCAATGGTATAGGCTTGCAGGGCAGCAATATTAGGGTCAGCATTAAGGGCATGTATGCCGCCGGCGGCATGCCATGATGAACCAGCTGTCAGCACGGATCTTTCCAGCATACAGACATCTGTCCAGCCAAATTTGGCCAGATGATAGAGAACAGATGATCCAACAACGCCGCCACCAATAACGACCGCTCTGTAATGTGATTTCATTTACGCCCCCCTGCATGTAAATGCTGTAAAATCATAGTAATGTACAGTAATGTATATTCAAGTTTATGCAAAACCAAAAGCAGAAGTCAAGAAGGCGATAACATCAGAAAAGACGATGGCGGTTTATAGCAGGTCTTTGATATCTAGATGGCATGCGATGGTATGATTATGCTTATCCACCTTCTGCGGAGGAGGGGTGGTATCACATGTGCCGGTGATAGCATGGGGGCAGCGTTTGTAAAAGGCGCATCCTTTAGCATTGATATCAACCGCGCCAGCAATCCCTGAAATTGCTTCTTTGGTTTCGGCCATATCTTCAAGCCAGCCCACGCGAGGCTCTGGTACTGAGGATATCAGCAATCGGGTATAGGGGTGATAGGGCGGTGATAATACCTGATCTGTTGGCCCCTGTTCAGCCACGCGGCCAGCATAGAGAACAACAATTTCATCAGCGAAAGAGGCCACCGTGGACAGATCATGACTGATAAACACAAAAGATACCCCAAGGTCACGGCGAAGCCGTTTCAGCAATTCAATAACGTTGGCACCAACAATCGTATCAAGGGCAGATGTCACTTCATCGCAGAGCACCACTTCAGGGTCAGAAGCCAGCGCCCGTGCCAGATTAATGCGCTGTTTCTGGCCACCGGACAATTCATGGGGGTAACGGTCGGCAAATTGCGCTGGTAATTCTACCATTTCCAAAAGATCACGCACCCGTGCTGTTTTTTTCTTGCCTGACAGATTATGATAGAATTCTAACGGACGCCCCAGAATATCCCCAATGCGTTGTCTTGGGTTCAGGGCTGTATCTGCCATCTGGTAGACAAACTGAATTTTCCTTAACTCTTCTCTTGAGCGTTGCTTAAGTGATGGTGCTAAGATATCGCCATCAAGAAAGATTTCGCCATTGGACGGGGGAAGAAGACCGGCAAAGACGCGGGCTAATGTTGATTTTCCGCATCCGGATTCCCCAATGATCCCAACTGTCTTGCCACGTTTGATCGAAACATTGACATCTTTCAAGATCAGGCTGGCAGGAACACCATTAATAATCTTACCATAACCGGCATCAATAGATTTCACTTCCAGAGCCGGGATATCACGTTGATGGGTATTATCGGTATCTTCGCCCTGACCGGCCTCTGGCATGGGGCGAATGGCTTCCATCAATCTTTTTGTATAGGGGTGCTGAGGTGTGTTAATCAGCACATCGGTGGGGCCAGCCTCTTTCACTTCCCCATTATATAACACCACAATATGATCAGCGATTTGTGCCACGACAGCCAGATCATGGGTCACATAAATCGCTGCCGCACCCTGTTGCTGGATCACGGATTTAAACGCTTTTAACACTTCAATCTGTGTTGTGACATCAAGCGCGGTGGTAGGTTCATCCAGAACCAAAAGGTCAGGATCACCACATAATGCCATTGCCGCCATCAGACGTTGAAGCTGTCCTCCTGATACCTGATGCGGAAAACGATTGCCGATATTATCCGGATCGGGGAGCTCAAGCGCGTGATATAATTCCAGGGCTTTTTTATCAGCTTCTTCCTTTGTTTTTGTATTATGCAGGATGGGGGCTTCTGTGACCTGTTCATTAATGCGGATGGATGGATTGAATGTGGCCGCCGCGCTTTGTGCCAGATAGGCGACTTTTTCCCCGCGGATAGGGCGCAGTTCATCAGTGGTCATCTTGGATACATCTTGACCCATGAATAAGGCTTCGCCACCAGCAAACTTTAACCCCGGCTTACAATATCCGAGCGCGGCAAGAGAAATGGTTGTCTTTCCTGATCCGGATTCTCCAATCAGGGCAACAACTTCACCACGCTTAACGTTAAAATCCACACCTTTGACAATGGGCAATTCACTGCCATCATCCCGAATGGCATTGATCTTGAGGCCTTTTGCTTCAAAAATAATATCGTTATTGTCTTTGTCTGTTGCCATTTATCAAAGCCTTTTAGATAGTTTTCCGCCGCTAAAGGCTGATACATCATCGACAATCAGATTGATGCCTACGGTGAGGGTGGCAATCGCGATAGCAGGGGCAATCACGGGAATAATCGATGTTCCATACTGTAATGCCCCAAGATTTTCACGCACCATTGAACCCCAATCGGCTTGTGGTGGCTGAACACCCAGTCCAAGAAAGCTAAGACTGGAAACAAACAGAATGACATAAATCAGTCTTAAGCCAAAATCAGTCATTAATGGCATGGCGGCATTAGGCCAGATTTCTTTGGTAATTATCCACCATAAGCCTTCACCACGAACACGCGCGGCTTCAACAAAATCCATCACCATAATTTCCTGTCCCAATGCTCTTGCCAGACGAAACACAACCGAAGCATAAATGACACCAGCGGTACATATCAGCACCGGAATAGATGAACCGATAGCCGCCACCACAACTAACCCAAGCATGATGGTCGGCAGGCTGAGAATGGCATCATTAATCCGGCTGATAACCATATCAATTTTGGGGTTAGATATCGCCGCCCCGATTCCCAAAACAACCCCCAGCACATAAGCCAGTGTTGTAGCCAGAAAAGCAATGCCAATGGTGCGTCCTGCGCCATAAATCAAACGTGAAAGAATATCCCGATCAGTGACGTCAGTACCCAGCCACGCGCCGGGTTGTGGGACCTGAAACTCACTATAAGCATCGGGGAAAGGCAGATCATTTTCACCATAAGGTGCGATAAATGGCCCTGTGATCGCTATAATCACCCAGAAGCTAACAATAATCAGCCCTATCCATCCGGTCAAACTGAACCGGAATTTGCTTCTTGGTGGGGCATCAGGCAATTCATCAAAGCTGACGCTATCATCATAGGGTGCAACAAAATGATCATGCTTGGTTTTCATTTTACTCATTTTGGATGCCTTAATCTTGCATTGGATGCAAATGCCGCAATATCAGCAATGAGCATCAATATGACATAGGTCAGGCAGAATAGCATGCCTAATCCCTGAATAAGCACAAAATCCCGCGTCTGGACACCCTGAACAATTAACGTGGCTAACCCCGGATAACCAAAATAAACCTCAACCACGATAACGCCGGTAACCAGATAGGCAAGATTGAGTGCAACCACATTAACAATCGGGCCAATGGCATTCAGCAAAGCGTGGCGAAAGATGATCCGCTTACGGGGAACGCCTTTAAGGATAGCCATTTCGATATAAGGGGAGTTCATCACATTAAGCACGGCCGCCCGTGACATTCGGATTAATTGCGATGCAATCACAAAACATAACGTTGTTATGGGTAGGGCAAAATGTCGATAGAGTTCAAAGAAACCTTTGCCTTCGATACTGCCAACAACCACTGCATTACCCCAGCCAATACCGAATACAAAAATAAGAACAAGGATTGTTGCTGTTAGAAATTCAGGCGAAGCTACCAGTGACACGGAAATCATGGTAAGAAAACGGTCGTAAAGACTACTTGGGAACATGGCGGCAAATATACCAAGCGCCAATGAAATCGGAACCCCGATTAAAGCGGTCAGGCTGGCAACATAAAGCGTATTTTCATAACGGTCATAAATCAGTTCGGTGATCGGCTTATCACTTGCAAGGGACGTTCCCATATCACCTGTAATAAATCCATAAAGCCAGCTCAGATACTGCATATAATAGGGCTTATCAAGGCCAAGACGGGCCCGGAATGCCGCCACATTTTCTGGTGTTGCTTCCTGACCCAGACGGATTTGTGCAGCATCTCCCGGTAATATTTTTGTGCCTAGAAAAATAATTAAAGACACGGCAATAACCGTTATCAATCCGATACCTAGCCTTTTTAGAATGAGTGGAAGCATAAGATATTCTATTCAATCATATGATAAGGGAAAGAACCCGGCCAGATGATGACCGGATTCTTTATAGTTTGCTAATTAAGCGTCGTCACGCCACATGGTGACAGGTGATTCCGCTCCACCAAAGTTATTTAGTGGTACATGAGTCAGACCCTTAATGTTGGATGATACCCCGTCAACATAGTTCAGATGGGCAGGCAAGCTCATGCCGCAGTTTTCATGCACATCCATCTGGAGGTCATGATACATCTGCTTACGCTTGGCTGGATCAGTAACGCCGCGAACATCAACAAGTGTCTTGTCGAACTTTTCGCTTTTCCAGCGTGTTTCGTTCCATGCCGCATCCCCCTGAAAGGCCAGAGTCAGCATGATATTCGCTGTTGGACGCATATTCCATGTTGCCACACAAATCGGAGCCTTGAGCCATACTGCACCCCAATATCCATCTGTGGTAACTTGCTTGACGTCAAAATTCATACCGATTTTCTTGCCTTCACGCTGCATGAACAGGCACTGATCAACCGCGCCGGGGCCGACTTCAGCGGCAATAACTTCAATCGGTGATGACCCGATACCGGATTTCTGGAAGTGATATTTGGCTTTATCCAGATCAAGTTCACGCTGTGGAATGTCAGGGCTATGGTCAAAGTAAGCCGGGCCAATAGGCTGATCATTCCCAAGACCGCCCTGGCCTTTGAGAACGCCTTTCACCAGACGCTGGCGATCCTGCAGATGCTGCATTGCAGCCCAGAGATGCGGATTGTTTGTTTCAGGCAGATCATGGCGTGGAACCAGATTGATATAACGCCCTGATTCCAGTGACCAGAGATTCTTTCCAGCAGCGGATTGTACTTGCGGGATAGCCTTAGCAGGAACGTTAACCATACCATCGATATCGCCAGCAAGAAACGCATTCAGGCGAGCGACAGAATCACCAATGCCGTAATGTTCGATTTCATCCAGATAACCACCTTCGCCCCAGAAGTTTTCATTGCGGACACCGATGGTACGGACACCCGGTTTGAATTCTTTTACCTTGTAAGGGCCAGTGCCAATCGCAGTTGAAAAATCAGTCACACCTTCCTGAATGATTTTAAAGTGGAAAGTCCCCAGTGCGATAGGCAGGTCAGCATTTGGTGAGCTGAGAACGGCACGCACTTCATAGTCATTAACCTTTTCCCAGCGGTCAATCATAGAAACAAGAGATGATGCTTTGGAAATGGAATCTGCACCGAGATGGCGATTCATCGTATAGATGACATCATCGGCTGTCATGGTCTTGCCATTGTGAAACTCAACCCCTTTCCGCAACTTGAAGGTCCATACTGTGGCGTTATCGTTAGGAATGACCTCTTCTGCCAGCTCAGGCTCATAGCCAAGGCTGTCGGTTAGACGGGTCAATGATCCATAGAACATGCGCCCACGGAAATAATCAATCGCCGCTGTGTATAGGGCAGGGTCAAGCGTATCGGCAGGGCCATGCTGATCCCCGGCAAAGATGATCTTTCCACCGCGCTTGGGGGTATTTGCCCATGCATCAGAAAGACCGGTGAATAAAGTTCCTGACGCTGCCGTTGTTGCACCGGCCGCAATCATGTATGACATAAAATCCCGTCGGCTAATGCCTTTGCGGATCATGCCCAGAAGCGTTTTACGCTCATATGGTGATAGATGATCCAGAACTGGATCTGTGTTTTTAATGCCTGATGACATGTTAAATCCTCCCAAACAGTAATTTATATTAAAAAAAGGATAACATAAAAAATGAACCTGTGAACCGCCAAACACCATTTTATGGAATTTTTTTAAAACCGACATGATTTTTGGTTTTTCTTTTTCTTATATATGGTTTTCATGGATTTTTAATTATTGTTAATGTTCAAAATCCGAACTTAGCTTGCAGAAACCCAATGCTGTTTAAGGTTTTAAACGTCACCTGACAGGGCTATAATATCGTCACTCAGACGTTCTTGCCCTGTAATTTTCCATGTGCCGTTTGCATCTCTCTGCCAGCATTTTCTGACCCAGATGCCATCTTCTTCTACCCACCACCAGTTTTCATTCGCCAGATCACCTGTCCAAGTATAGATGATAAGGCAGGGGCTGTCGCCTGTGGTCAGGCTATGTACCTGATCTGGTGGCGTTAGGGAAAAATCTCCAGCGGTTATCCGCATGGGTGATTTTTCCCTGCCGTGGCAGATATCGACGTGACCAGATAAGACATAATAGATTTCTAGCGCCGGATGCTGGTGCAGAGGATAATGGATATGCGGGGCAAGCAGAAAGATGCCTGATAGCAATTCATTGCTTATCAATTGGCCGCGTGTGCCTGATATTGGGGCGTTAATCAGACCTTTGCTCAATGCGTCGCTAATGCCCGGGTCCGAAAAAATTTCATACCAGTGTAGATCAGGCCATAGATCACTCACCAGACGCGACAGTTTATTATCAATCATATGGTTAAGCAAATCTGTTCCATATTGGGTCAATGCGTCAGGATAAGGGCCAATATCGACGTGACGACGGGCATCATCAGACAAATTCGCCAGCCCGTTTATAGATTGGTTCACCATGGTATCGTGGTCATCACGATTGGTTCCGGATGGGTATCGTGCCGGAATTGATAACGCTTCGGCAAATGCATCATGAAGCTGTTTGGCCAAATCCATCATGGTGCTTCCTTTTTTTAATCATCAAAAATTAAGACTAGGTGTTTTTACCTCTAGCCGCAATGCGAAAACCGATTGCAAATGATGATTTGACAGGCGCGCTACATTTATGGCTTAAATTTTGGTAAGGATATATGAAATGCTTCCACCAAAACTATTTATGCGCGCCCGCGGTGACAGGCCATTTCTGGCCTTATGGCTGTTGCTGGCCGGAGTGTTTGTGTTAGCCGCACAAGACGTTATGGTGAAAAAAATCGCTGATTATACGTCGTTCTGGCAATTTCAATCAGTGCGTTCTCTTGGCAATATGGGATTGATGCTGATGATAGCATCAGCGGTTGGCGGGTTTAGTCTGATCCGTCCGAAACGGGTGTTTGCGGTGGCCATGCGGGCGTTAATGCTGACATGCTGCATGATCTGTTTTTTTGGCGGTGTTCAGTATATTACCGTTTCCCAGATGTCTGCCGGATTATATACATATCCGCTTTTTGTGACGATACTAGCAGGCCCTTTACTGGGTGAAAAAGTTGGTATTTGGCGATTTAGTGCGCTGGCTATCGGGATGAGTGGTGCTTTGTTGCTGATCAATCCGTTTAGCACCAGTTTTCATCCCATGCAGATTTTACCCGTTGTTGCCGGGTTTTTTTATGCACTGAATATCCTTATTCTTCGCCGGTATTGCCGCCGTGAAAGACCACTGGCCATTGCTTTCATGGTGGGGTTAATGTTTTTTGTTGTCGGAATTATTGGCGCAATTATCATCACTATACTACCCTTATCGGAACCGACCCGATTATCCCTGCCATTCCTTCTGATCGGTTGGCCAGAGTTCAGCATGATTGTGCTGGGGTTCTGTATGCTGGCTTCCATCATGAATCTATCAGGCAATATCCTTTTAAGTCGCGCCTACCAGATTGCGGATAGTAGCTGGCTGGCACCACTTGATTTCAGCTATCTCATCTTTGCCATGATCTGGGGACGTATTCTGTTCGGATACTGGCCGGATGGTCAGGCTCTTCTGGGGATGGTGCTTATTGCGGGGGCAGGGGTGTTGATTGTTGTTCGGGAAAATATCAAGATGCGGGCGAAAAGATCAATCCCGGATTAAGCTGATCGCCGCATATCCATCCAGTCACGGAACCGGTACCATGTTCCAATCACCGGCACAAACCATGGCAGGCCCGAATATAATGGCATTGTTTTAAAGGGCAGGCCTTCGAATGCGCTAGGCTGATTGGTGCTTTGCATGATATTTCGTGCCGCTTGAAAGCCTAACCAGCTCATCATCACGACCCCCGCCCCGCCATTACAGGCCATCGCATAATGAACATCATCATGCTGGCCGACTTTTGGCAGAAAATCAAATGTGAAGGCCATATAGCCCGCCCAGCTATGGGTAATCTGAACCTCTGCCATATCAGGAAACATTTCCGTCATATAGTCATGGAGAATACGGACACTTTTTTCTGCTTTGACGGGGGTAAAGCGGGCTCTGCCGCCAAATAGCAAGCGGGTACCATCAGGGGAAGGACGGGCAAATCTGATCACCCGTCGGGTATCAATCACTGCACAGCCAAAGGGAAGCATGGCATCAACCCGTGCTTTGCCAATAGGCTCGGTAGCAATAATTGTACTGGACATGGGAATAATGCGGCGTTTATGCCAAGGCGAAACATTGTCTGTATAGCCGCCAGTTGCCAGCAAAACCTGATCCGCTTTGATATCACCTTTATTGGTAGCAATGGAAAACCCTGATGCGGTTTTAGTAATATTTCTGGCGCGGGTATTACCAATTAAAGTGACGCCATATGCAAGGCAGGTTTTCACAAGTCCGGCATGATATTTCGCCGGATGAAGAGAACCTGCATCACGGGTTACCATGCCGCCATGAAAATAATCACTCCGGACATAAGTATTCTGTTCCTGACGGCTGACCATGAAAAACCGGTTTTTCCCATCCTGATTATATTCTTCGGTTTTTTTTGCAATGCTGTCATAGGATGCTGGTGTATGGGCACCAACAAACCGGCCATTACCATTGAAGTCACAATCAATGTCTTCACGGGCAATAATGCGTTGAAAATGTGAATAGGCTTCATCAGCTTCTTCCAGAATGGCATTTGCTCTTGGTGCCCCAACCATGTTTTCCAGATTAATCTGTTTGCTGACACCAGCTCTGCCAGAAATAAATCCTGCGGCTCTGGAACTAGCACCGATCCCAATGATGCCAGCATCAATGACGGTTACCTGAACGCCGTTTCTGCCCAATTCCATGGCAGCGGATAATCCGGCAAAGCCACTGCCTATAATCACAACATCACTTTGGGATGGTAATGTGTCTGCGCCGGCTATGGGATGGGCGGCTTCCCACCAGTAGGGAGTATCCTTAAATCCGTCTGCAAAAATAGACATACTAATCATTATCCTCCTACGGAAAGAGGTTTGCTGATAGTCCCATCTGTCAGTCTTTGGTTTAATGCGGCAAGCATGTTGTCACATGCGGCTAGCTGGGCTTTGCTGATATACTCATCCGGTTTATGCCCTTGATCCATTGATCCGGGGCCGCAAACAATAGTTGGAATTCCAAGATCACGGCTGAATAGGCCGCCTTCTGTGCCAAATGCTACTTTTATCGTGGCATTGTTACCAGTAAGGGTGTTCATAAATGATACAATATCTGCCTGTTTCGGTGTATTTAGCCCCGGATAGCTATTAGTGACGGTCAGATCAATATCGGCATCAGGGGCGATATCCCTTGCCGCCGCAATTACAGGCTGCAACCGGTGTTTTAGGTCATCCAGAATAGCCATGGGGTCATCTTCGGCGATATTCCTTATTTCAAAATGAACCGTTGCTTTGTTCGGGACAATATTGACCTGAACCCCGCCAGACATAATGCCGGCATGAAGCGTGGTATAGGGGATGTTAAAATCATCATCCCTGATGCCGTGTTTGGCAATGTCTGCTTGTAATGATCTGATCTCATTCACCAGATCACAAGCCAGATGCAAAGCATTAACAGCTGTTGGTGCCAGCGCGGAATGGGCTTCACGTCCGCAACATTCAGCCGTGATAGCCGTTTTTCCTTTATGGCCAACGGCAAGTTTCATTTCCGTTGGTTCCCCAACAATACACATAGCGGGACGGATATCGGTTGCGGCCATCATCTGTAATAGTGATGGTACACCCAGACAGCCCAGTTCTTCGTCATAGGATAAAGCCAGATGTAAAGGTTCTGCCAGTTCCATCTGACTAGCTGCAATCATGGAAGAAATACTTGCCGCAACAAAACCTTTCATATCGGTGGTGCCGCGTCCATAAAAGCGATCATTCATATCAGACATGATGAATGGTTCTACCGTCCAGTTCTGGCCATCTATGGGCACAACATCTGTATGCCCGGACAGCATAACGCCGCCATGGCGACCAGGGCCGGTGCTGGCATATAGATTGGCCTTGGTTGCATCTGCATTGCTGATGATATCAGCAGTAATGCCATATTGCGCCAGCAGTTCAGCCACATAGGTGATCAATGCCATATTGGAATCCCTGCTAACAGTAGGAAACGCAATCAGCTGTTTTAGGATGGAATTCGTGTCTGTCATGATATCCGTGCAAATAATGCCCTGAACTGTTGTGCTTTATTATCCTAGCGAGAAATCAAAAACAGAAACAAGTAAAATTAATCACTAACAGGATCAGTAGACTGATGAGAAGCCTGATAATGATGAAAGATGATCTTTGTCAGATCCATTGATAGCACCGTAATGAGATACCAGGTGGCAAAATGATCCATCAGATGGTCAGTCATGACGGTTTCGTCAATGGAATCACCATTATCATCTATTTTATCAGAATCAGAATGGATTTGGTTTGAATGCATGGTTGATAATGCTGGTGCTGAAAAGACTGTTGGCACCATAACGGCTGTTATGGGTTCTGTCTATCCATCCATCAATTGACCAGTTGTGATAACGTGGAAACATTATATTATGTTTTAGTAATTTAATGTTGATGGGGAATATAGTAATGGGTGATATTGTTTTGCTAGATGGTGGTTTGGGGCAGGAAATTAGCTTGCGATATAAAGGCCAGACGCATCCGTTATGGTCGATCAAGGTGATGCTGGAACAGCCTGAAATTGTGCTGGACGTTCATCGTGATTTTATTCGCGCCGGGGCAAAAGTGCTTACCCTGAATACCTATGCAGCCACTCCGACGCGTATGGCTATGCATGGATTTGAAGCCCATTTTGAAGATGCACAGAATATGGCTGTTCGAATTGCTCATGATGCTATTGCTGGTGAGTCCATGACAAGGTCGGATATCACGATTGCCGGTTGTCTGCCGCCATTAGTGGCCAGTTATGTTCATGACCGTGCCTATAACTATGAAAATTCCCTTGATGAGTTTCGACAGATTGCTGATCTGCAGAAAGATCATGTTGATGTGTTTTTCATAGAAACAATGACTAACTGGGAAGAATCCAGTGCCGCTATCGCTGCCGCTAAAGAAACAGGCCGGCCAGCCTATGTGTCATTTACGCTGAATGATGATGCCAGCAATATGCTGCGGTCAGGGGAAAAACTGGAATGGGTGCTTGATCAACTATCCGGAAGCACGCCTGATGGTGTGATGATTAATTGCTGTTATCCTGAATCTGTTACCGCCGCCATGCCAATCTTAAAGAATAGCGGGCTGATTTTTGGTGGTTATGCCAATGGGTTTACCAGCATCAAGGAAATGCAACCGGGTCAGACGGTTGATGAATTAACAGCAAGAACAGACCTGCCGCCGGAAACTTATGCTGATTATGCCATGTCATGGATTGAAGAAGGGGCACAAATCATTGGTGGATGTTGTGAAATTAGCCCGGCGCATATTGCCGAACTGGCAAGACAGATCACCGCGGCTGGTCACGACATTATAACACTTGATCGTGCTTTCTCGTGATGGGATGGGAAAACGACTGTTAATTTTGAATTATGGTCATTGATTATCAAATGCCAACGTTCTACCCTGTTAAAAATCTACATTGGCCAGAATAGGGGGCGGACATGTTATCAGAACAGGTGATAGCTGATTTTAGATCAGATGGTGCGGTAAAACTGGAAGGTGTTTTTACCGACTGGGTTGAACATTTACGGCAGGGGGTTGAGAGGAATATGGCTAACCCTAGCTGGCGTGAACGCACCTATCAGCCCGATGATGGATCAGCACCGTTTTTTCAGGATTATTGTGTCTGGTCGCAGGTACCCGAATATAAAGATTTCGTCCTTGAATCGCCGCTTGGTGCGCTAGCATCTGAATTAACCGGATCAAAAACCGTCCAGATGTTTCATGACCATGTGCTGGTTAAAGAGCCGGGATCAAGCTTTCCTACACCCTGGCATCAGGATCAGCCATATTATTGTGTTGAAGCAAAACAGACAGTGAGTTTCTGGGTTCCGCTGGATGTGGTGAAGCGTGATAATTGCGTGCAATATGTCAAAGGATCACATCAGGGTAGCCAGCTATATCGCCCTGAGCGGTTTAACGGTGACGCCCTGATTGAAAATGACACGCGTGAAGCGGTTCCTGATATTGCCAATAACCCTGACCAGTTTACTATTCTGGGGTGGGATGTAAAACCGGGTGATGCCATCGCTTTCGATTTCCGGACATTGCATGGCGCGGCTGGCAATAGCGCTACGACGCGCAGACGTGCCATTTCTTTCCGGCTGGTAGGGGATGACGCGCGTATTTCAGCAGAACCGGCAAAATGTTCACCAGCCTTTCCTGATCTTGATATTCCTCTGGGGGCAGCATTGTCAGGACATGATTTTCCGGTGCTGTATCAGACAAGTCATTAATAATTAGGTGTAATAAACATGAAACTACATTCATTCAAAATCCTGACCTTTGATGTTTATGGAACATTGATTGACTGGGAAAGCGGCATGATAAATGCGCTGAAACCCCTGACTGATCAGCTGGATAGCCCATTAACCCGTGATCAGATTCTTGAAGCTCATGCCTTTCATGAATCAACTACCCAACGCTGGACTCCTGATAAGCCATACACGGAATTGCTGGCGGTTGTTTACCGCAGACTGGCCGAACAATGGGATGTTGCCGTGTCTTGGGAAGAATGCCAGGCTTATGGCCTGTCCGTGCGGCAGTGGCCAGCCTTTGATGATAGCAGAGATGCGCTAGCCAGATTAAAGAAGCATATCAAACTCGCTGTCCTGACAAATACCGATAATATCAGCTTTCAGGGATCATCAGCGCGGCTAGGCGTTGATTTTGACGGTGTTTATACAGCAGAGGATATTGGTAGCTACAAACCGGATAGACGGAATTTCGATTATATGCTGGATCAACTGGCTCATCGCGGTATCCAGAAACATGAAATTCTGCATGTGGCGGAAAGCATGTTTCACGATCATGCCCCGGCTAATCAGATGGGGTTAAAAAATTGCTGGATTTATCGGCGGCATAATAAAGATGGTTTCGGGGCAACCATGAATCCGGGGGATATGCCCCGCGTTGATTTGACATTTAACAGCATGGCTGAATTGGCCGATGCGTTTGATGCCGAATAGTCTGCTCATTGCATATAGAAATCATTATTTGAGGATGTGAGATGTATAGCCGGATTTGTTTCATGATGTTATCCTGCTTTGCTGGCGCGTTTGCCATGATATGGGTCACAATTTTGCCAGCATTTGCCCATGATAAGGATAAGGTAACCTGTCTGGTTGATGTTGTCTTTGGTGATGATGCTGACGGAATTTCCACCGCATATATCTTACGGTTTCAACATAAAAATAACAGTCGCCGCACCATAGAAAAAGTATCGGTTCTGGTTATGGATGCGGCGGGTGATGTCTTCCGGTCTGCCGAAACAATATGCGGGGAACCTAATATTGGGATAGAAGCCGGCGATACCGGAGAATGCAAGCAGACGCTTCAGCATCTATCTGGCCGGATGGCAAATACGCTTGGCTATGACGCTTGGGTTCGGATGGTTGATGATCAGAAAGCCCAACTGACAACAGCGCGTTTTTGTGAGATCGAAGGCGTAAATTACGCCGAATAAAACCCCCGCCACATGATTGACCATGCTGTCTATTGCAACCATAACTTATGATTAATAGCGGGGCTTTGCACCCATTCTAAAGCGATCAGATATTAACCCGATGATCCAGCATAAGATAAAAGCAAATATCCCTGTCACCGTTGTCGTGATATAGAATGACTGTCTGTCCTTCCAAGTCATATCATTAAGGAAAGGATAGGGCAGGCCGGCGGTGACATCGCCAATAGGGATGCTGTTAAGTGGCCTTACCAATGCTTCTATCCAGATGATATAGATCAGACATAAAATAATGGTGGCCAGACAGCCTTTGATAAAGCCGGGGATAAAACCCCGAAAAGCCCGATTGTACCAGACCGCATCAATAAACAATAATAACGGCCCCAGAATATGCATATAGTATTCCTGATGCCAGACAGGGATTTTATCGCCATTGACCAGCGCAGGATCAATGAAATAAAGCCGCCAGTATAGAAATACGACCAGAATGTTGAGAATAACCACCGCCGCATTAAATGCATGAAAGCGTTCTGGCTGTCCTGCCAATCGCCGCCGCCAATTGATGAAATGAACAATAACAGCAAGGCTAATGCCCCAATGTGTCAGAAAACGGAACTGGATTCCAAACGTATCAAAATTATTCTGGGTGAACTGGTAAAGCCAATATCCTAGAGCTAGAAAGAAACTGTATTTTGCAAATTGTATCGCCATTAGATGTTCTTATGATAAGTGATCTTTTTTTCTATGAGGCGCGTGAGGCCTTTTTGCGTTCATGCGGGCAAAGTAACCGTTTGCGAAGCCGTAAATGATGTGGTGTTACTTCAAGCAATTCATCATCATTAATATAGGCCATCATGTCTTCTAGTGACATCAGCCGTGGTGGGGTAAGGCGAATGGATTCATCACTTCCCGATGCCCGCACATTCGTTAACTGCTTTCCTTTCAGCACATTGATTTCCAGGTCATTTTCCCGATTATGTTCACCAACAATCATGCCCTGATAGACTTCAACCTGTGCGCCCACAAACATTTCTCCCCTATCTTGCAGATTGAAAAGAGCATAAGCAACCGTAGCCCCAGCATCAGTAGAAATTAATGATCCGTTACGCCGACCATCAATATGACCTTTGAACAAGGAATAGGAATGGAATATCCGGTTTAACACGCCAGTGCCGCGGGTTTGTGATAAAAACAGGCTGGGATAGCCTATCAACCCGCGTGATGGGACAAGATAGATCAGTCTGGTTTTGCCTGCACCGGCAGCACGCATATCAACCATATCACCCTTCCGGCGGTTGAGATTATCGACAACAACGCCCGAAAATTCATCATCAACATCAATGGTAACTTCTTCGACCGGTTCGAGTTGCTGACCGTTTTCGTCGAATTTATACAGCACTCTTGGCCGTGAAACCGTCATTTCAAAACCTTCACGGCGCATCGTTTCGATCAGCACGCCAAGTTGTAATTCTCCTCTGCCGCCAATTTCAAAGGAATCCTTGTCACCACTTTCGCTAAACGTGATGGCAACATTGGATTCGGCCTCGGCAAGTAGCCGTTTGCGGATAACGGTTGAGGTCACTTTCTTTCCATCACGGCCGGCAAGGGGGGAATCATTGACCGTAATGGTCACGGACATTGTTGGTGGATCAATCGGTGTTGACGCAATCGGGGTCGTCACCTGCGGTGCGCAAATCGTATCTGCCACTGACGCCTTGCTTAATCCGGCAATACAGACGATATCGCCAGCCTGCACCGTGTCTACCGGTGCTTTTTCCAGTCCTTCAAACCGCAACAGTTTTGTCAATCTGCCGTTTTCTACCACATCCCCATCCAGATTTATCGCACGAACCGTTTC
This sequence comes from Puniceispirillales bacterium (SeqCode), assembly GCA_049595035.1. GTDB lineage: Bacteria > Pseudomonadota > Alphaproteobacteria > Puniceispirillales > UBA1172 > UBA12202. Next base: position 15,726 of record JBMYKD010000023.1, read on the forward strand.
ATTAACCTTGGCCATGCCTTGCATGACGCGGCCTACCAGACAACGCCCCAGATAGGGGTCAGCGTCAAGCAGGGTCGCCAGCATGGCAAATGGTGCATCCCCGTCAAATTGCGGTGCCGGGACATGATCCAGAATGATATCAAGCAAAGGATCAAGATTTAAGCGATCATGAGCCAGATCAGTGACACACCATCCGCTTCGGCCTGAAGCATAAAGAATTGGGAAATCAAGCTGGTCGTCATTGGCATCAAGGGCTACAAACAGATCAAACACTTCATTGACAACGTCATCAGGTCTGGCATCGCTTCTATCAATTTTGTTGATAATGACAATGGGGCGAAGCCCCTGTTTGAGTGCTTTCCCAAGGACGAATTTGGTTTGCGGCATAGGGCCTTCTGCCGCATCTGTTAGCAGGATAACCCCATCTGCCATGCCAAGCACACGTTCCACTTCACCGCCAAAATCTGCATGACCGGGGGTATCAATAATATTGATACGCGTATCTTTCCAGACAACTGACGTCGGTTTAGCCAGAATGGTAATGCCGCGTTCTTTTTCCAGATCGCCGGAATCCATTACTCTTTCATCAACATGCTGATTGTCGCGGAAAATGCCGCTTTGTTTCATTATAGCGTCAATCAGGGTGGTCTTGCCGTGATCAACATGGGCAATAATTGCGATGTTGCGTAATTCTTGTTTGGCTTGAGTCATGGGGGGAATCCTGAAAAAGTGTATTCCATTAGTGAAAAACATGCTCATAGCTACTCGTCACAGCGATAAAAGCAAGTATAAAATGTTATTTTTTTATTATTATCGACACAAATCATAACAATATGAAGGATTTAGTTTCAATCAGGATTTATCTTGGTTTCCTTTTCCTTGAATGATAATTTGATACCGGATCAGAAAATATCGATAAGGATGGAAACATGTTAGATTATAGCCAGCATCAGGACTGGTCTTTCCCCGTGCCCATTACATATGGCCCCGGACGCATAAAGGAACTATCGCGACTCTGTCTTGAGCAGGGGATGACGAAACCTTTTCTGGTGACTGACAAAGGCAGTGCCAATCTGCCTTTTATCGCTGATATTATGGCTGATCTTAATGCGGTAGGTATGGATGTATCTTTATATGCCGATATTTCACCCAATCCCCGTGATGAAGAAATTATGGCCGGACGGCAGAGTTATCTTGATGGTGGGCATGATGGTATCGTTGCCATTGGTGGTGGCAGCGGCATGGATGGCGGCAAAGCGATCTCTCTGGTGGTTAACAATGATCATGATTTATGGGCGTTTGAATGGGAAAAGACGCCACCCGAAACTGATCCGGCAAAACCGTTTCCACCATTGATCTGTGTTCCTACGACTGCTGGCACTGGTGCTGAAACAGAAAGCACGGCCATGGTGACAGATACGAAACTGATGATGAAATGGTGTGTTGTTCATCCTTTGCAAAAACCGGTGGCGGTCATACTGGACCCGGAATTGACATTTGATCTTCCCAAGAAACTGACTGCTTGGACAGGGGTTGATGCACTTGTACATGCTATCGAAGGCTATGTGATTCCTGATTTTCATCCGCTTTGTGACGGTGCCGCCCTTGAAGGCATGCGCCTGATCTATCCGAACCTTCCTCTGGTTTATGATCAGCCCGATCATCTGACAGCAAGAGGAGCCATGCTTGTTGGTTCATGTCTGGCCGGAATATCCTTTATTAAAGGATTGGGGCTAGTTCATGCGATATCCCATATGGTGGGGGCAGAATATGATACGCATCACGGCCTGACCAATGCCATAACCCTGCCAGCTGTGTTGCGATTTAATGCGGATGCTATTTCGGCAAAAATACCTGATATGACACATATGATGGGGTTATCCGACCATAGCTTTGACGGGTTTTATCAGGCTATCTGTGATCTGCTGGATCAGCTGGATATTCCTAAAAACCTGTCCGATCTGGGTATCTCTGATGATGCCGTAACCCGGCTGGCCGAAAAAACCATGAAAGACAGTGCATATGGGACAAATCCGAAAGCATCCACTCAGGCTGACGTGGAAGCCCTGATCATGGAAGCCCTGCATCAAGGCCGTTAGGATGGGAATATGTTCTAGGGGATTTGTCATTAAGACGACAATCATGACAGATAAGGATATCAATGCCACAAAGACAGAGCCGTCACTCTTCATCATCCCGATATGGGCGGGGGCGGTTTAAAAAAACATCATCAAAAAGAAAGACGGAACAGTCTTTGAAGCATCTGCCACCGCTTGAGGTGACGATTGATCATCTTGGCGCGCAAGGTGATGGGGTTGTTCAGGCTGATAGTGAAAATGAAAACAGGATTTTTGTGCCTCATGCCTTGCCGGGGGAACGACTAATGGTTCAACCGACCCGCAGGATAGCAAACGGAATTGAAGCTGAAATCTTATCCATTATGACCCCGGCTGTAACGCGAAAGCCTGTTGATTGTATGGCGGCACCTGCATGTGGCGGCTGTCAATTTCAACATGCGGAATTATCATTCTATCATGACTGGAAAGAACAGTTAGCAAAAGATATTCTGGCGCAATCAGGTATCCACCCGCAACAATGGCTGGCACCATTCCGGGCAACACCACATAGCCGGCGGCGGGCACGTTTTGCTTTCAAACGACTGGCAGATCAAACAGTGCTGGGGTTTCGTGCCCGGGCCAGCCATCATATTATTACTCTGGATGGATGCACCATTTTATCAGATAGCATCCTGTCAGCGATGGATGATTTGCAGAATATGCTAACGTCAGCACTGGCAGTCGGATCATCTGGTGAACTGGAAATAAATGCCTGTGATAATGGGCTGGATGTGATGCTTGTTATGACTAATCCGTTATCCAAAGATGCGATCAGACAATTGGTGGCATTGGCGACAACAAGCCATGTGATCAGGCTTTCTCTTCGTGATGGTAAATCTGGCAGTGAATTGCTGTTTCAGCGTGATTTGCCAAAATTATTATGGCATTTGCCATCTGGCACCATCCGGGAACATTTGCTATTTCATCCGCCAGCAGGGGCGTTTTTACAATCGGTGTCAGCGGCCGAACAGGTGATGCGCGAAGATTGTTTCAGGGCTTTGACGAAAGCTGAACGCATTATTGACCTGTATTCGGGAAGTGGATCACTTGGCCTGCCATTGGCGTTTCGACAGAATCCGCCCAAAAAACTGGCCGCCTATGATGTCAGCCATCAGGCTATTATGGCTCTTCATGATATGATGCGATACCAAGCACCTGATCTGCCACTTCAACTGGTGGCCGAGGCACGCAATCTTAACGCCGATCCCATGACAGCCGATGAATTAAAACATTATGATGCCGCCATTCTTGATCCCCCGCGAAGTGGCGCAAAGCAACAGATGCATCATCTGGTAGAAAGCGGGATCACGCACATTGTTATGGTATCCTGTCATCTGAACAGCTTTGTTCGTGATGCAGAGGTTTTGATAAAGGCAGGATATCAATGTCGCTGGGCACGCCATATTGATCAATTCTATCTGACATCACATAGTGAATGCGTTGCCTATTTTGTGCGTGAAGATGCCTGTTAACAATAGTGACCGGAAAAACGCAGAAAGATAATAGCGATTAAATCGAGCTGTTTTCCATCTCATCAGGCATGATAATGCCGCGCTTTGTCATTGGCCATAACCAGGCCATAAATAAAAGGGTAAGCGTTGGAAAGATAGCTACTTTGGTAAATACCCAGCCAGCATCATCCAGAAGTCGCCATGCCATTTCATTTGCCAGAGTCATAATAATGAAAAAATAACCCCATTTCCGGCTTAACTGATACCAGGTATATTCATTGAGCTGGAATTGCGTTGAAAAAAACAGTTTCATCATAGGCTTATCGTAAATCAGACCACCAAGCAGAATAATGCCAAAAAAGCCGTTGGTGATACTGCCATGCACTTTAATAAATACGGTTTCATTAACCAGCATGGCGATAACCAGAAACACCAGAGAAAACAGCATGGATATACCAACAAAAAGAGGCAACCGGCGTTCATTGATCCAGATAACACCGAAAATAACAATGCCAGATGCCACAGATAATCCCGCCGCCAGATAAAGCCCTGACAGATTAAATCCGATAAAGAATAATAAAAGAGGAATCAATTCGGCAAAAAAAGACCCCCATTTAATGGGCAATGATGACATGAATAATTATTCTTTCCGCATGGATTTTCGGACTTGCCGCAAAATGGTATAAAGAAAAACAGCAAAGATGGGCACTGTAATGGCTAGGATAGCATGATTATGTTCTTTAACAAAATCTGATGATATTCCTTTCAACACATATGATAATAAACCTACCATATAATAGGTGATGGCGGCGATGGATAGCAATTCCACCATTTCCTGTAAGCGTATCTGGGTCTTGGCACGTTGTTCCATAGAATGCAGAAGCGAATTATTCTGTATCTGTATCTGCATTTCTATCCGGGTTCTTAGCAATGTGTTGTTGCGTTGCGCTCTATCGGCCAGGTCATCCAGCCGCCGCTGGAAGGCAAAGCATGTCCGGATAGCTGGCACTAGGCGGCGTTCCAGAAATTGCCCGATCGTCTGAAAGTTATCAATGCGTGTTTCACGCAAATCAGCAATTCTGCTCTGGATAAGTGCATCATAGGCTTTCGTAGCCGCCAGCCGGTATGAAGTAAGGGCAGATAATTTTTCAATGCGGGCGGTCACGTCTGTAATCTGTATCAGTTCTTTTTGAAGCACGTCAGTAGGGCGATCACCGCCGATATGTGTCATGCTTTTGCTAATGCGTTGTAACGTTGTCTCGGTTTTAGCCAGTTGCGGGGTTAACTCGCGCACCAGAGGCAGGGAAAGCATAGCAAAATGACGGTAGGTTTCGATTTCAAGCACACGCTGGATCAACCGACCGGTGCGTTCATCACTGAGTTTGTTATTTTGAATCAGCACACGGGTAAAAGCAAAATGACCGTCGGTATGCGGGTCTGTTTTCATGGAACAGAATACGGACGCCCCTTCATCAGCAACTTGTGAGCCGGTGAAATTATCATGCCCGAATAGACGGGTTAATTCGGATGCCTTAAACAGTGTTTTATCCGCTGACATATCTATCCATACAGCAAGGATCAGTTCACCGGGGAAGTTGCTGATCAAGTGATCAGGCAGAACAGAGGTAGCATTTTCAGAAAAATAATCAGGACGTTTTCCAGAAATACCAACGGCATTTTTATAAATGACTGTTAAATTCGTGAACTCCGTATGTCTTTCATACCGATAAATGATATCGTTTTCATCATGCATGAAAAAGCGTGGGGAAGTTTCCGCTTTATGATCAGATAGCACATGATCTGGCAAGTGATCCCAGTTATAGGTTTGACGCATCATTTCAAGCAGAAATGTCCATTCATCACTGGCATTTTTTTCACCAGTCCGGAATGCAAAATGAAACACACGTTGATTATTACTCAGCCGCAGATAGGGGCGTGCATGAAGTTCAGCATCAATATAATCCTGAACGGTCTGGCCAGTATGTAAGGTCATTATGCTTGCCCCATATGTTGCATTTCAATAATGAATTGGATCAATCTGTAACGATGTAAATGCTGCTTGACCATGTGGCATATCAAAGCAGGGGTAAAGCATTAATGATGATATGGCCGGAATCTATCGTCATAAAGGCTCAGATCAGGCATGGATAGCCCTTCTTCATCCATGATATGCGCTAGCCTATGGCGGTAATCAGATAAAATCTGGCTACGTTCGCTGTTCGATATATAGGGCACATGAAACGCATAGAAAGGATGCAGGACGGTCATTCCCGTGTATCCAAATGTTCCTTGGATCAGATGCTTCAATAAATCATTCAACTGGCCATGAATGCCTTCATCGCCAAACATATCCGCCCGCCCGCCTAATGTACATGTGATCAGGGCGCGTTTCCCAACCAGCCCGCCATTACTATAAATTCTCTTGCCACCATAAACGGTGCCGGATACTAGCACACGGTCAATCCATCCCTTTAAAATGGCAGGTGTTGAAAACCAGTAAAGAGGAAAATTAAGGATCAGCATATCGGCCGCCAGCAGGTGGTTGAGTTCTTTCTGAATGTCAATGGATAAGGTGCCGGCCTGATGATTATGACGCTGTTCTATGGCATAATTCATATATTCCGGATCAGACCGGTCAGCAAAATCAGCCGCTGAGGCCACGGCTTGCCATGACATATGATAAAGATCGCTGATGGAAACGCTATGACCATCTGCGGTAAGTGTTGACAGGGCAGTGTCGGCCATCGCTGATGAAAAAGACCGGGGTTCGGGATGCGCATGGACAATGTGAACCTTCATCATCCACTCATTTTATAACGAAACGGTGACAATAATGGATGTGTTGTATCGTCCAGCAATTCTTCCATGGCATTCACGGCAACGCCTGCGCCATTGGAAAATCCGGAATGCATGACAGCCAGATAAAGCCCGTCAATATGTTGGCCAGCAGAGGTTGTCATTCGGCCAATGCTTGGCATGCCACCTTTGGGGATAGGGCGGCGGCCTAGCGTGAAACTATCCAATTCAAGGGGGGCAGGGGTATGGAACGCTTCCGTGACCTGATTCATTTGCGCCTCGGCATCGCTGGCAAGCTGACCGGTACCCTTTTCTGGCTCATAAGGCCCGAATGTGCCACCTATTAGCAAGCTTCCATCTGGTTCTTGGCGCAGGTGATATTTCGGCGCGGTAATCAACCCGTCTAGCATGGGTGGTATCGGCTTTGTTCGCACCAGCAAACCATTTGTAGATTCCATCGGATAGGAAATGCCAATAGTATCCAGAATGCGCGGGGTTCCATTGCCAGTGGCCAGAATAACTTCATCAGCCATGAAGGCCCCTTTATCTGTCATAACACCGGTAATGTTCTGACCTGATCCAATCAGGCTATGAACATGTGCGTTTATGATCTTCGCACCAGATATTCTGAGTAAATAATTTGCGGTGCTTACCGGTTCAACCGCGCCTTCCATCGGCACATGGAGTGCCGCAATAGGTATATCGCGTAAGCATGGCAGATGCGTGATCAATGTCGCGGCATTGAGTACTGAACATTGATAACCCCATTTCTGTAACTGGTCAGCTGTTGAATGGATCTCTTCAGGCGATAAATCCCAGCAATAGCTGGATTTAGCAGAATATTCCAGTCCATCCAGTTTCTGCATCCAGCTTTGCCAGCGTTGCAAGCTATGATGACGGAGCTGAAAATATGCCGGATCAGTTGCTGAACTAGCATTAATCCAGGCCCAGCTGGTTGCGGTGGCTGTTTTTCCATTATCTGGCATGTCACTGGCTATGATCAGCGGAGTCAATCCACGTTCTGCCGCGGCATAGGCAAAACACGCCCCCATGATGCCTGATCCAATGATAATGATCTGTGATGATGTCATAATATTCGTCCAGGTAGATATATTAATTCCTTATCAGGAGCTTAACATATCCTCTGTTGAGATCAAATTATGATCATGACATAAACGCAAAGATAGACATATCATTCACAATCAAAGAGGTTATGTAAATGTGATTGATTTAGACAATTTTTTCAGTCATATTTTAATCAATCGTAATTTAGAAATATGTTTATTAATTAGGGATGTAAATCTTTATACATTTAGTCATATGGATGAAAATGATCTGCAAATATTTATGTATAAAACGTCTGCCGATTTACTAAGTTATAGTGATAGTTTTGAATCGCGGGCGCGTGACCGGTTTGTGACTTATGTGAATGATTTAATAGATTTAGGTTCACATGATGAATATAAAAAAATGTTCCACTCCGATAAAATCATGCTGGAAAAAAAGCCACGCCGATTGATGGATTTTATCGAAGTGGAAACATTCATAGACAGGGTGGAAATTCTTTCTCTCAATGATCAGATTACAGCCGGTTTAGTGCCTATCATCAAAAATGAAAAAGGATTTAAAACCGTAAAGATTGATCCGGCAAAAAATCTGGTTACCATCAATCTGCCGCCACTAACCATGAACGCTAAACTGGAACTGGCAGGCGCCGTAGAAGCCAAATATAAAAGCTATGGTAAAACCCTCGCCGCCGTTAAAGCCCAGACAGGCCAGCAAATTCGTGCGGGTATCAATAATGAATATATTTTTGGCCCCGATGCGGCCAAAGCACAGAAGCAGATTGATAGTATTATCAACCATTACATGAAGTATTCGCAATTGTTCATGATGGCGAAAACAGAAGTGATTGTGGGGAAATATTCGCCACAATCACCTGAAGAAAAGAAAATATATGCTTCTGTTGGTAAAGTAAGGCCTTTTGTAAAATAATACCGCTTGGTGGCTTTACGCTACCGCTCCGCTGGTGATTTTCTTTTTCGGGTCATAAAAGGGTTTTTCAACAACCACTGCGCCTCGTGTTTCTGTTCGCGTTTCCACCGTGACATGATTGCCTGTTTCTGTTGCCGATATATCAACCATGGCAAGAGCAATATTTTTTTCTAAGCGTGGAGAATAAACAGCTGATGTAACCTTGCCAACGGCCGCACCATCATGATGGATTGGCCAGAATGTGGTGTTTGGCCCGGTTAGAGGGTCGCCATCTATGACAATGCCAATTTGCTTTCGCGTCACGCCTTTGTCACGAATATCACGCAATGCCGCTTTTCCAATAAAATCATGAGGCGCGTCACAGGCAACAAGACGATCAAGCCCCAGTTCATAGGGGTTTGTCTTGATATCCATATCGGCATGATAGGATAGCATACCGCCTTCGATACGGCGGATAGATGACGTATGCCCCGGTTTTAATCCGAATGGCTGGCCAGCTGCCATGATTTTTTCCCATAGCTCATTGCCGCGGGTAGCATCCTGCAGATAAATCTCATACCCCAGTTCGCTTGACCAGCCTGTGCGCGACACCACCAGTTTCATGCCATCCAGTTCCATATGACGAAGCCAGTAATATTTCATATCTGCCACGTCATCACCGAATAACGCTTTCATGATATCTATTGAACGCGGCCCCTGAAGCTGCAGGGGTGATGCATCTGGCTCACAAATATCTACATCCATACCGGCATGTGTGGCGACGCCTTGTGCCCATAACAGCACGTCACTATCAGCCAGCGATATCCAGAATTTATTTTCTTCCAGGCGAAGCATAATCGGATCATTGATAATCCCGCCCTCCGCATTGGTGATGAGAACATATTTACACTGGCCAACAGCCATCTGGCTTAAATCACGGGGGGTCAGAAGCTGGGCAAAACGGGCGGCATCGGGGCCGGTGATCTGCACCTGCCGTTCAACAGCCACATCACAGAGAATAGCATCATTCACCAGATTCCAGAAATTTTGCTCCGGGTCACCAAAATCACGCGGGATATACATGTGATTGTAAACTGAAAATCCAGTTGCCCCCCATTTCACCGTTGCATCAAAATAAGGGGATTTTCTTATCTGTGTGCCAAATCCAAAATCTTCTGGGTTACTCATTTTTTTCTCCTTGGGATGATGCCAGCTTTTATATAAGATTTAGGTAATGCGTTCATCAGTAGAAAAAAGGGAAAGTTAAAAATATAATTCTTCAAATGAGGCGAAGACAGGATGATATGCTATTTTATTTTATTCCCTTAAAATAGGATATCCTGTGTTTACAAAATTGGTAAGAAAATAGGCTGAATTCACTGTTAAAAAATGTTACCTTTGCCCGCAATTAGTCAAGTGTGAGATATGGGGGAGCAAAAGATGAGTCATTATAAAAAGAATCCCTCTAAGCGTTATGTAAATGATTTGAACCGATTTTCCTTCATTTCTGGTGCAAGTCTGGGGCTTCAGGGTAAGTTAGTTCCTTTCACGTTAGCACTTGTGTTTCTTATCCTTGCGGGCTTATTCGGGAATATCAATCTTCACGTCACGCCTGAACATATTTTCATGATAGTGGCGGCATCCATGGTTGGTGGCTATATGGCACTTAATATTGGCGCTAATGATGTGGCCAATAATATGGGGCCGGCTGTTGGTGGTAAGGTGTTGACGGTTACGGCTGCGGTTCTTATTGCCGCGGTGTTTGAAAGTGCGGGTGCGTTGCTTGCTGGTGGTGATGTTGTTAAAACCGTGGCCAAGGGCATTATTTCTGCCGATAGTGGCGTTGATGTGCATGTTTTTCGTTATCTGATGCTTAGTGCTCTATTATCGGCAGCATTATGGATAAATCTGGCAACATATTTAAATGCTCCGGTATCTACCACGCATTCTATTGTCGGGGGTGTGATGGGTGGCGGCATTGGTGCCGCCGGATTTGATATCGTTAACTGGGCCACGATGTCTAAAATTGCAGCAAGCTGGGTGATATCACCAGTGTTTGGCGGCTTTGTTGCTGCCATTATGCTACTGGTCATTAAATCCCGCATTCTCAATCAGCCTGACCGGAATCTGGCCGCGCGCAAATGGGTGCCTATTCTGATAGGGGTTATGGGCGGGGCATTGACAGCATATATGGCGATGAAGGGGCTGAAAAAAATATGGAAGCCTGATACCCTGACCATCATTCTTGCTTCAGCGGGCATGTTCATCCTCGCCTGGATGGGTTCTATTTCCTATATCGCCGGAAAAGCTGCCAAGATAGGTAATAAGAAAAAAGAGATATATACCCTGTTTAATCTGCCGCTGATTATTGGCGTGGCGTTGCTGTGTTTTGCTCATGGTGCCAATGATGTGGCTAATGCAGTAGGGCCGTTAGCGGCTATTGTGTCTACGTTTAGTGATGCGCCGGCCAATGCCAAAATCAATATTCCGATCTGGGTGATGCTGATTGGTGCTATCGGGCTTGCGCTTGGTCTGTTGCTTTTTGGCCCAAAGTTAATCACTACGGTGGGGCAGAAAATCACCCGGCTGAATGCACCCCGCGCTTATTGTGTTGCTCTGGCTTCTGCGATTACGGTACTGATTGCAACGTCATTAGGTTTACCAGTCAGTTCAACCCATATTGCTATCGGTGCTATTTTCGGGGTTGGTTTTTTGCGTGAATATCTGGAATACCCGAATAAAAAGCGAATGAAGCCTGGGCATATTCTCAATCATTCAGCCGAAGACGCTTTTGCGAATATTACCGTCAGAATGAAACGCAAACTGGTTAGACGACGTTTTGTTTATTCTATTGCGGCGGCATGGATTATTACGGTGCCGGCATCTGCCTTGCTATCGGCTACCCTATTTTATGTTTTGATGTTTCTAGCACCCACGGCTTAATTGCTCCAAACTGGCGAATAACGTTCAGATAATCCTCGCGGTCTGTTACCCTTGGGGCATCTTCCAGAAGCGACCAGTGCCGTTGGCGTTTAGATGCTTCAGGCCAGTCATCATATTGTTTTGTAACCAATAGCGGGTAATAGGTGACCGCAACCTTATCCATCTGCCTGTCTATCAGCTTGCTGATTAACATAGTTAGCGGAAAGTGTTTGAGGATTTTGCCTTTAACGCCTGCTTCTTCAAATGCCTCCCGCTTACAGCCCTTTTTATGGCTTTCTTTCATCTTCAGATTGCCTTTGGGTAAAATCCAGCGTCCCCGTTGTTGTGAGGTGATAAAGAGGATGGCAATGCGATCATCTTTTACGGCAAAAGGAATAGCGCCAATTTTATGTATCATAGATGTGGTCATTATTTATGAGTATCGGCAATTGTATCAGGTAAGGCTTAATCATATTAACAAATAATTATAAACAATTAACCGGATAAGGATCAAGTCCCCATTCTCAACAGGGTCTGATCAAGGGTCTGGTTGAACTGTGCTTTATCCGATGCCGAAAATGGTTTTGACTTCGACTGGTGAAAAGGGTCAGCTGCCCGTATATCAGCCATCAAATCACGCATTGCCAGAGTATTACCAATATTATCCTTGGTCAGGGATGAACCATCCGGCCTGATCACAATAGCCTTTTTTTCAACGGCTCTGGCGGCAAGGGGTATATCGCTGGTGATCAGAACATCATGTTCGGTGATCATCTCTGCAATCCACTTATCCGCTTCATCTGGCCCTGATGGTACCACTTTAAGCGTGATCAGCGGGTGCGGGTGGGGGCGGATACCGCCATTACACACCATCACAACCGATACTTCATGTCTGATAGCAATAGAAATGATATTATCCCTGACGGGACAGGCATCAGCATCAACATAGATAATCTTGGTCACGTTTCACTCATCACCCTGGGGTTTTTATTTCTGGATATTCTCATCTGGACACTAGACAATTTTCACGCCATCCATAATCAAAATCAATCTTACAGCAGGTTGCTATAGCTGAGCAATATATTGATGAAATGATAATATATGGATGAACCACATTCATGCCCTTGACGAATAGGGTTGTATGTAGGTATTGGGGGGATGACTGTTT
>JBMYKD010000024.1:0-27486 GCA_049595035.1 Puniceispirillales bacterium (SeqCode)
CGCCCTTGTGATGGACGAGCAAATGCGGCTCTGACATAGCTTTCCCTTTCTTTATGGATTACTTTAATAACGGCTTATATAAACAACAATGCGTCACTAATGACAAGTGTCATATCAGTGCTTATTCATGTTTCTTTATATTATGCAGGATAATATTTGCCAGTTTTGTTAAACCAGATATGATGGCCTTAAAATATCAATGAATAGAAACCTGCCTCCAATGACAAACCTAGATAACGATAAGCATCATCAGCATGGTAAAGCCGTCTTATTCATGGTGATAGCCATGCTTTTACTGCCAGGGCTTGATGCTTTTGCCAAATTGCTGAGCAAGGAATTATCCGCAGGCCAGATTGTGCTTTATCGCTTTCTGTTTCAGGCCAGTTTTCTTTTGCCAGTCGTGCTTTACCGGAACGAGTTTCTCGCCGCTTTCCGGGTCAGCCCTATGATACAATTCATGCGGGGGGTATTGATGGCACTGGCAACGTTATTTTTCTTTTCCGCATTAAAATACATGCCAATGGCAGAAAGCATTTCGATATTTTTTGTCGAGCCCATGATACTAACTATCCTATCGGCCGTTTTACTGGGTGAAACGATAAGATATCGCCGCATTATGGCAATTATAGTCGGATTTATCGGAGCTATTATAATTATCCGGCCGAGTTTTGAGATTTTTGGCTGGTCAGCTATCTGGCCACTTTGTGCTGCTTTCTGCTTTGCTTTTTATGTTGTATTAACGCGCCAGATTAGCGGCCGTATTGGCACCTATCCCATGCAATTCAGCGCTGGACTGATGGCATCTATAGTTATGGCGGGGGCATTATATGCGGGATATGTATTCGATATTGGTGTCCTAACCCCGTCATTTCCATCCATCGATAGCATCTGGCTGGTATTCGGGCTTGGTCTATTTGCCACCATTGGACATATTTTTCTGGTCAGTGCCGTACGCTATGCCGATGCCAGTTTACTTGCCCCGTTTCAGTATCTGGAAATTATCAGTGCAACAATATTGGGATATCTGATTTTTTCGGATTTACCAGACCGGCAGACACTGGTCGGCGTGATCATTATTATTGGGTCAGGCGTATATCTGATGCATCGTGAGCGTGTATCCCGTCAAAATACTTCACACTAAGACAGAAGAACCCCAGATTTATTAAGAGGGCTTTCATTTTTCAACATGAATTCTAATATTATGAACATATGGAAACCGTTTTTATCCTTATCCGATGAAAAAGATAAGCAGGAGCAGAAATGATCAAAGGATTACACCACAAAGCCTATCGCTGTAAAAATAGTGAGGAAACCAGGCAGTTTTATGAGGATTTTCTGGGGCTTTCGCTTGCCGGTGCATTAGAAATTGAAGAAACAAAGACCGGCCGCCATACAAAAGTCCTGCACAGTTTCTATCGTATGGATGATGGTTCATTCATAGCGTTTTTTGAAGCGCCAGATCGCCCATTTACCTTTACCGAACATCATGACTATGATCTGCATCTAGCATTGGAAGTCACGCCCGAAGATTTACAGATTATGTTTGAAAAGGGTAAATCCGAAGGCATAGAAACGCGTGGGATTTCTGATCATGGGTTCATTGATTCGATTTATTTCAGAGACCCAAACGGTTATGTGGTCGAGTTAACAGCAAAAAAGGCCGACCATGATGATCATCTGCATCCGGATAATAGTAAGGCCAGACAAATCCTGACAGACTGGACAGCAGAAAACCACTAGGTCAATCTTGCCAGACAATATCATCAACCAGCTTCAGCGTTGACGCATCCATAACAGAATGTTCCGGAGGGCAGGCCTTTGTATCATGCCATTTTTCCAGGCAACGGGTTTTCGCTGCTAAATCTGGGTATGTCCAGACTTCAACGAGCATATGATCACTTTCACGCGCCTGATAAATCATAACATGACAATCTGTTTGGTCATGTGCTTTCATATCCGTCATTATTGCCTTCACCGCTTCTAATCTGTCGGTGCAGGCTTTGGCCGTTTGATAAGGAATAATGGCTACATTTTTAATTTTCATGGCTATAAAAATGACCTGAATCACACAAAACTTCAATAAAATGTCACACCAAAGATTAATAAAACCTGTTTAAATGACTAACCCCATCAAAAAAAGTATGCTTTTTTGTTGATTTACGTTATGTTGTTTTCTTTATTGTTTAGTATTATTAAATAGTATTATTGTTGATAGTTGAATTAGGGTTCTGACATGACTGGCAAAATGCGTATCATGATATTAGCTGCAACCTGCATGTTGACCACATCGGCTTTTGCTGGTGGGCTTCCGGGTACAGATGAAAACGGTTCTGTTGAAACAGATGAAAATGCAATTAATGCATCAGATGTTTCCACGGAAAATAATTCACCACTGAATACCGCCTCATCTGGTAATGCATTACCTGAAACAAGCGCAACATCACAGTCCGCTGGTGCTACAAACACCACTAATGAAGACGAAGATGGTGGTTTTGTCGCCATTGAAGATGATCCGCTTATCGTTGATGCCACCGCCATTATGGATGATGATGGCATGGGTGAAGTATCCGTTCAGTGGCAAATGCTATCCAAAGATGGCGGCTGGATGAACTTGACCGGTGCAACCCAGCAATCCTTTACGCCCCGACAAATTCATGTTGGCCATCGTTTGCGTGTTGTTATCACTTATGTTGATGGGCAGGGTAATCTGGAAACCCTCATTAGCCCCAGTTCCACCGAAGTAAAGAATGTTAACGATAAACCAACTGGTGCGCCCATCCTGCTTGGTAATCCGTTTGAAGAAGATGCGCTCGTTGTTGATACCAGCACCATTTCTGATGAAGATGGAATTGGGTCTTATGAAGTGATCTGGCAACGGTCATCAACCAAGACAAACTGGCAGACATTTCCTAACACAACCAGTGAAGTGTTACGTCTAACCCAATCCCATGTCGGATTTTCATATCGTTCTGTCATTACCTACATGGATAATCAGGGCACGCGGGAGATTTTGATTTCTAACCCATCTGAAACCGTGGCCAATGTTGATGACCCTGTCGAAGGTGAAGTTATCATTGTTGGTAATGCGCTTGAAGGATCAGCACTTTCTGTGACAACTTCAGGCGTATCTGACGAAGATGGTATTGCCAGCCTATCTGTTAGCTGGGAAGCATCGAAGGATGGTCGGACATGGCGTGCTATTGACGGGTCAAACTTCAACCAGATCGCTTTAAATCAGTCACATGTGGGATTCCAGATCAGGGCAAAAGCCAGTGTTGTTGACTCATTTGGCGTCGAAACTCTGATTTACAGCCAGCCAAGCAATACGGTTAAGAATGTCAATAATAAGCCAAGCGGAACCATTAACGTAAGGCGGGTTGGAAGCTAACAACACCATCATAGCTATTCATGATTGAGCCAGCCTTATCAAGGCTGGCTTTTCTTATGGGTCAGATCAATTTCATTTTTTTGCGAATCGCAGCATAATTATATTGACACAGATTCGCATTTCATGTGTAGTTTGTCAGTATGTTGTATCCAGATCTAAATTTTCCGCAATATCTGGTAGGCATCAACACAGATGCCAGTGTTGATTTATCATTCTTTTTCAATGTTTTTTGCGATCATGGTGATACCTATTCAGCATCGGCTAGCATCATGAATATGTCATGCATAGTTACAGGAGCCCATCAATGAGACACATCATTGAAAGCCTTCATAAAGAAGGAAAAATTATTCCTTTTCGCCATCTGGATGATGATACGGCGCATATAAAAACAAGCACGATAGCCGCGCTTGTTGCTGTTACCATCATGCATGATAGTTCTATTTCCGCCGAAGACAAATTGCTGGAAATTATTGAAAATAGCGGCGAAGCAGAAGTATTGAATAATGATGATGCGTTTTCCGAACTTGGTTTATATCATGCGGATGAACCTTCGGATAAACTGAACCCTGCTAATGATAATTCTCATCCGGTGCATCATATCTAGCCTCACTATATGTACCAGATGATGAAGCCGGCCTGCTTGTCAGGCCGGTTTTTTCTTTTAGGCGTCCAATTATCTCGCCTCTGGTATAATATTTATCTTTCCTATGTTAGAGTTATGTTCACGCCCCTCAGGATCAGTTTAAGGGTGAGAGTTTTAGTCGTATGAATATTAATCAGCCTAATATATTTCCCATTGCGGTTGGGCTTTCTTTTCTGCTTATCATTCTTACGGTTTTTGTTATTTTTCTGGCCATTGCGTTTTTCCGAAAGGCAAATGAAAACAGACAGTTATATGAACAGATTCTGGCAACATATAAAGGACTGGAACAGCTGGTCGATGCCCGCACCAAGGAACTTCGTCTAGCTGGCACCGCAATATCAGAATCTATCGATTATGCCAGTCGGCTTCAACGCAATCTGTTGCCACCCAAGCATCAGCTGGAAGATCATCTGGGTGAGGTTGCTGTCATCTGGCAGCCCAAAGATGTTGTCGGTGGTGATTTTCACTGGTTTGGCCAGATTGGCACCCAGCATGTCATGGTCGCCATGGATTGCACTGGTCATGGTGTTCCCGGCGCATTTATGACCCTCATTGCCCATTCTGCTTTAGAGCAGATTCAATCCAGTCAAAATACGCTGGCAGAGATGGGAGAGTCTAATATAACGGGCTGCCGGCATCCTGCATATGCTTCATGATAATGTGTATCGGATGCTTACCCAGAGTCAGTTAAATCGCAATCAGAATGGTCTTGATGCAAGCGTTATCATTCTTTCCCATGATCGTAAGACACTCAATTTTGCCGGCGCACATATGGATATCTACACGCTAACCCCTGAAAATAAGGCCATGCGGCATAAGGGGAATAAAATATCACTCGGCTATGAAACAGCCACCCTGCCCCCATTACAGGATATATATTTTGAGGTGGTTAAAGGCCAGATATTTGCCCTGACAACAGATGGCATATTATCCCAACCGGGAACAGAAAAACAGATTGGATTTGGTTATCAGCGGTTTATAAACACCTTGAATAGCGCGGAAACACTATCCCCTGCCAGCATGGCTAAATATGTCATGCGGCAAGTAAGAGCATGGCAGGGCAAACAGCTCCGGCGTGATGATGTGATGTTAATTCTGTTCCAACCCATACCATAAAAGGCACATGGCATCATTTATACAAATGATTATAGGTCTGTCGGTGCAATCATTTTGATATGAAACTGCAATGCCGTGACTTCTGATGCGATATCTTCGGCAAACTCGATAATAATATCATCATCCGAAACACAACACCATTCCACCTGAACCGGACGTCCCTTTTTGGCCTCGCTATCTAGATGATTCAGTATTTCCATCAGTTGGCGGGCAGAACTGGAATTAAAATAATGCAAATTAATGGAACAAGTTAACCCGCGATCAGAACTCTTAAAATACTGATCAAGTGCTGCCAGTACCGGATCATAGAAACGGTTGATATTTTCGGGGTATGATTCGCCCGTCATTTCAAATGTCTGGGCATGTGAATCAAGCCTAACATGAGGGGTTCGAACCGTAGCTTCTCTCATAAAAACATCTTGCAACATGATATATACTTTCAAGCGGTAGCTTTTATCATGAAAAACACCGTTCCGTTATTAGCCGGATCAAAACGATATTGTGGCGGTGATGAAGACCGCCGCATCATTTCAATCAGGCCAAGATTAGCCCCTTTGCTATTCATTTCAAGCGGTTGACGGATGGTTTCCATAAATAATTGCCGTAATTCATGCTGGGTTGACGTAGATAGCGCATCAAGCCGTTTATTAATCATTTGTGCTTGCTGGCGCGAAATATAATTACCGCCCATGATACTGATTTCATCATCTTCATGGCTGATGGCCAAAACCCCATAGCTTGGCTTGCTTCCATCCGGGTTCGGGTAATGATCACCGGCATCACCGTATCTGATCATGTTCTGCATCATTTCCACATAAAGCGAAAAGGCATGACGGTTTTGTTTTGGAGAAAGCGAAAAGCGACGCATATGACGCCGGAGCTTCTGGCCAAAAAGCTCAAGCGCATCTTCAGACATGGTACCAACATAGCTCAGAAAACAATTCTGATCTGTTGTGAGATCATTCATCATTTTGAGGTGTTCTAATTCCACTATACACACCTAATAAATAGACCACTCAATTTCATCCCTATATTGACATGAAAAATGATCTTGGCAAGTCTCGTTCCTGATGATCTTTCTCACCATATGCGCGTGCGATGACCTTTCATCCCTTATTCCAATGACAGATATGACCATCATATCCCGTTTTCCCGTCCGAATATCAGATAAATGAGATCATGTTGTAAAAAAACTTTCATATTTATCATTCTTGTCATCATCTATGAAAACAAGGTATTATGTTGTCCTGTGTAATTGCAAAGTATATTTATTAGCGTGTCAGAATCTCCACAACCCGTCCCGATTTTTTCATTTGCCAATGGCGAACTTGGCCCTGTTGCCAGCCGCCTTATCCGTAATCTTGAACGGGTAACAGGCCAGCCACGCATTAAGAAAATATATCTGGATTATGTTAATGATGACCGACCAGACCACCTGTTCTGGCAGGATGCTGTCGGGCGATTGAATATCAATGTTGATCTGAATTTTGACCCCGGGGCATATATCCCAGCCAAAGGCCGGTTGCTTGTTATTGCCAATCACCCATTCGGTGTTGTGGACGGGCTTATATTATGTTCTGAGTTATCAAAAATACGGTCAGATTATAAAATTATCACTCATGAAGTATTACGACAGGCGCCTGCGGTAATGCATCAGATTCTGCCAATCAATTTTGCCGAAACTGCAGATGCCCTTGCCACGAACATGAATACCCGTAAAGAAGCCATGAAACAGCTCAAAGATGATGGTGCACTTATTCTGTTTCCATCTGGTGCTATTTCTCTTGCCCCGCGCGTTATTGGCAAAGCCGAGGATGCGCAATGGAAAACCTTTGTCGCCAAACTGGCACAAATCGAAGACACAACCATTCTGCCCGTATTTTTCAGTGGCCAGAACAGCATCAGCTATATGCTGGCACGAAAACTAAGCCAGACTCTGGGCTATTCGCTGATGTTCAGGGAGATTTGCCGCATGATCGGCCAGCAGATTAAGGTGACCATCAGAAAACCTGTTCCCAATACGGTATTAGGCCAGTTTAATAACCGTAATGATATGACAGAATACTTGCGGAAGCTAACCTATGGTCATGTCACTGGTGAATAATCAAGACCATTCTAGCCAGCTGTTATCATTTGTCATAGCCGCCGCCAGATATGGCCAGTGGCGGCTGGAAATCATGATAAAATACCCCTTGCCACCAGCAGATGAAATCTGAACGGGCATTAAGCCTTTATCCGTTTGCGTGCTGACCCGGTTTGATGTTCCAATCAGCTGCCCTGCTTCCATGGATAATCCATTAAGCGGCCATTCCAGTCCTTTTGACATGGTAAAATGATGCCTTATCAGTGGCCAGACCGAAAATCGTTCGCCTGACGGAAGATATGCAGAAAAATCAGCCGAACAAAAAATCAACGCATCATGCTGACCAATGAGAATGACCGGAACCTGACTACGGGCAATCGCATGTAATGCCGCCAGCGAATGATCAAAACGACGGCCAAGAAACCCAAAGCCAAGACATAATGGCACAGAAAGGCAGGATAAGGTTTTCTCAAGATCAGTGCTATCCTGTTCAGCCATATGGATCAGCCGGTCAGGTGGAAATTGCGCCATATCGCCGATGGAATCAAAATCACCAATGATATGATCAGGCATGACGCCCATTGTTGTGGCAGTATCCGCGCCGCTATCGGCGGCAATAAGCGGGAAATGACCGAGCAAAGGTGATAGCGCGGTTTTATCGACATGACTGCCACCAATGGCAATCACGGGCGAATGAAAGGATAAATTACCTTTGGTGGTAGGAGGTTGTCTATCAGTCATGAATAGGACACTTGGCTATATCAGGTTACCATGGGGTCAAGTTACCATGGGGAAGGATGGTAATCATGTCAGCTGGTTATAAAAAAGCCGGTTTTGTCATATCTTTATCAAAATGATGGGTTGGTGGAGCTAAGCGGGATCGAACCGCTGACCTCTACAATGCCATTGTAGCGCTCTCCCAGCTGAGCTATAGCCCCATACCCATTGATTAGCCTATACCTACAATCTTAGTGTTGGTATTGGCAAGTTATTTTTCACTTTTCTTCATCTTCGTCAGAATCAAGAAAATCTTCTACAATGTCTGGATCACCGTCAAGATTTTCTTCTTCATCATCAGATTTCGTGATGCTGATCAGACCGGTATCATCATCATCTACGGTGTCTTCAATGGCATCATCATCTACATCATCATCAATATCATCGTCATTATCAATGACGATTTCAGCAGACTGTGCTTCGGGCTTTGCCGTTGCTACCGGTTTAATCCGTCTGCTTTTCAGCAAAACTTCCGGGTCAAACCCCTCTCCGCATGAAGGGCATACAATTTTATCCTTGTTGAAATCATAATATTTAGTGCCACAGGACTGGCAGGTTCTTTTTGTACCAAGCGACGTCATTATACTTCCTCAATCATGTTCACATCTTTGCAAGGCATTTCACTTAAAAATCCCTCTAGGTCAATAAAAAAACTGACCTAGAGGTGGATTTTCGCTATATCCTTGCATTATGCAAGTTCAAACCATGCAAAAAATGATAAAAACCGCTACAAGCGGATCAGTCATAAGGCTAAAATGAGAGGATAGTACATTTATGACGCAACTCACTGCTAGCGCCTCGGTATCTCTTGATGGCAAGATCATCTGCCCCGGCGATAAATCTGTATCGCACCGGTCACTGATATTCGGGGCACTTGCTAAAGGCAAAACCCGTATCACAGGATTGCTGACAGGCGATGATGTGCTTTCAACCGCTTCTGCCTTGCGGCAACTGGGGGTGACCATCACCCAACCTCAAAAAAATGATCATGGTCAGTTTGTAGCAACCGTCACCGGTGTCGGGCTTGGGGCCTTTTCAGAACCAAGCCAGCCACTAGATCTGGGCAATTCCGGAACTGGCGCAAGATTGCTGATGGGGGTGATAGCTGGTTCCGGAATTACCGCAGTCTTTACTGGTGATGCCTCCCTTTCCAGCCGGCCAATGCAACGCATTATGACTCCGCTTGGCCGAATGGGAGCCACATTCACAGCGCGTGATAATGACAAATTGCCCCTTACAGCAAAAGGCATAAGCCAGCCACTCTGCCTTGACTGGCAGAGTTCTGTTGCCTCTGCACAGGTAAAATCTGCCATTTTGCTTGCTGGATTAACAGCACGCGGCAAAACCAGTGTTACAGAACCCGTGGCATCCCGCGATCATACCGAGCGGATGTTACGTCATTTCGGTGTTGACGTTACCACAACAACCCATAACGATAACAGCTATACAGCCAGTATAATGGGAGAAGCTAGCCTGACCGCCGCTGATATTATTGTCCCATCTGATCCATCATCTGCTGCTTTTCCCGTGGTGGCTGCCCTGATCACAAAGAACAGTGCCATTACTGTCACTGGTATCAGCATCAACCCCTACCGTTTTGGATTATATCAGACACTGATGGATATGGGCGGTGATATTTCTATTACCAATGAACGCATAGAAGGTGGTGAGCCGGTGGCCGACCTGATCTGCCGATCCTCACAGCTTAGGGGAATAACCGTTCCAGCTAGCCGAGCGGCATCAATGATTGATGAATATCCGATACTAGCCGTGGCCGCCGCCTATGCTTCGGGGGAAACTCATATGCCCGGAATCGAAGAATTAAGAGTCAAGGAAACAGACCGTATCGCCCTGATGGAAGATAGCTTGAAACGCGGTGGAGTAGATATTACCAGCACACATGACAGCATGACCGTTATCGGTGCCACCGAACATAAGGGCGGTATGGCCGTTGATGCCCAGCATGATCACCGCATTGCTATGTCATGCCTCATTTTTGGCCTTGCCAGTGATCAGCCGGTGACTGTTTCCGGATGTGAAACCATAAATACAAGCTTTCCGGGCTTTGATGATCTGATGCAATCCATCGGTGCACATATCCAAAGCACAGACAACAATAAGGAAAACGCATGATCATCGCCGTTGATGGTACTGCTGCATCAGGGAAAGGCACACTGGCCAAACGGCTAGCAGAACATTTTCATCTGGCATATCTTGATACTGGGGCCTTATATCGCGGGGTGGCCCTGCGGGTGCTAAGGTTAGGTTTATCCGGGGATGATGCGCTGACCCATGCCGCAAATGAAGCTGGCAAATTAACACCAGATGATCTGAATGATCCGGATTTGCGCCTTGAAGTCACTTCAGCCATGGCTTCACGCGTGGCCAGTATTCCGGCTGTCAGGCAGGCCTTGCAGGCATATCAGCGGGCTTTTGCAAAAACGCCACCAGATGACGCCATTGGCGCCGTTCTTGATGGACGTGATATAGGTACGGTTATCCTTCCAGACGCCGATATAAAGTTCTTTTGTGACGCTGATATAGAGATTCGTGCCAAAAGACGTCATAAAGAGTTGATTTCTCGTGGCGAAACGGCTACATATGCCGACATTCTTGCCGGAATTGGGGATAGGGACAAACGCGACATGGAACGTCCGGTTGCACCACTCATACCAGCAGAAGATGCCATCCGGATTGATACGGGCAAATACTCGATTGATCAGATGGTGGAACAGGCCATAACATTTATTGTTTAACCTGAATAAATAGCCGCCAGCATAATTAGGGCTATGCTGGTATATGTAACTTAACCAAGTGGCTGGAAACCATCTTGTGACCTGTGACGACCCTTTGCCTTAACCCGTCATAGTTATCCCATCCAGCCGGGATCTGGTTTGACCAGTTGTCATAAGATTTAACGGAGATCACATTTGTCAACACCTAACACAGGCCTAGAACAGGCCATGAGCGAAAACTTTGCCGATCTTCTGGCAGAGAGCTTTAACGAAGACATGAATATCGAAGGCAGTGTTGTTTTAGGAACTGTCATTACAGTCGAAAAAGAGGCCGTCATTGTTGATGTCGGCTTGAAATCCGAAGGTCGGGTTTCGATTAAGGAATTTATGGCACCGGGGCAGGATGTCAGCGTAAATATCGGCGATCAGGTTGAAGTTTATGTTGAACGTCTCGAAGATCGCAATGGTCAGGCTCTATTAAGCCGTGATAAAGCGCGCCGTGAAGAAGCTTGGGCGGCGCTTGAAACCGCACATAACAATCAGGAACGTGTAACTGGTGTTATCTTTGGCAAGGTCAAAGGCGGCTTCACTGTTGATCTGGATGGGGCAACAGCTTTCTTACCAGGTAGCCAGGTGGATATTCGCCCCGTTCGGGATTTAGGCCCATTAATGGGAACACCGCAACCATTTCAGATTCTTAAAATCGACCGCAAGCGTGGCAATATTGTTGTATCACGTCGTGCTGTTCTGGAAGAATCCCGCGCAGAAGCCAGATCAGAGCTTGTTTCCAACCTGTCCGAAGGTCAGGTGCTTTCAGGTATCGTCAAGAACCTGACAGAATACGGTGCCTTTGTTGATCTGGGCGGCGTTGATGGCCTGCTGCATGTCACTGATATTGCATGGCGGCGTATTAATCACCCATCCGAAGTTCTATCAGTAGGTGAAAGCGTTGAAGTTAAGGTTATCCGTTTTAATACCGATACCCAGCGCATCTCACTTGGTATGAAACAGCTTCAGGAAGACCCATGGGAAGCCGCGAAAGCCAATTTCACTATTGGCACCATTGTCAAAGGCCGTGTCACCAATATAACAGACTACGGTGCTTTCATTGAATTGGCTGATGGCGTTGAAGGTCTTGTCCATGTTTCAGAAATGAGCTGGACCAAGAAAAATGTTCATCCGGGCAAAATCGTATCATCCAGTCAGGAAGTCGATGTCATGGTTCTTGATATTGATATGGAAAAGCGTCGGATTTCGCTTGGTATCAAGCAATGTGTTGCCAATCCTTGGGAAAACTTTGCCAATACCGTAAAGGCTGGTGATGAAATTGAAGGTGAGATTCGCAATATCACCGAATTCGGACTGTTTATCGGTCTGAATGATGATATTGACGGACTTGTTCATCTTACGGATATCTCATGGGATGTTCAGGGTGATGAAGCCATTCATTCTTACAAAAAGGGCGATAGCGTCAAAGCTAAGGTGCTTGAAGTTGATGTTGATAAAGAACGTGTATCACTTGGCATCAAACAGCTTACCGAAGATACTGTGGGCGAAACACTGGCCAATATCAAGAAAGGCGATATTGTCACCTGTACCATTTCCAAAGTCACCGATGGCGGGCTGGAAGTCAGCGTTAGCGATAACGTGACAGGGTTTATCCGCCGTAGTGATCTATCACGTGATCGCGATGAACAACGCCCTGAACGATTTGCTGTTGATGAAAAAGTTGACGCTCAGGTAACCATGGTGGATGGCAAGGCACGCAAGTTGTCGCTATCTATCAAGGCGCGTGAAATGACCGAAGAAAAGAAAGCAATGGCTGATTATGGATCATCTGATTCTGGTGCCAGCCTCGGTGATATTCTTGGTGCCGCACTGGCCAAGCGCAACACATCATCAAGTGAGGGTGATGACAGCTAACACGCTTCATCAATCACGCTAAAATTTATCAAAAGTGACCCTTCAATGCTGGAGGGTCACTTTTTTTCGATCTGTTTTCATTATTATGGCAACAACGGATTGAAAGCGTTGACAAATTTATAAAGCATCTGCATAGTTATGACCTTAAGAGGTGGACATGACTAAATCTGAACTGATTTTACGTTTAGCTGAACTTAACCCCAATCTGTATCATAGGGACGTTGAACGCATCGTTAATTGTTTTTTTGATTCTATTACTGACGCTCTAGCTGAAGGAAAACGGGTAGAATTACGCGGATTTGGTGCTTTTTCCGTCCGTCATCGTGACGCTCGCCAAGGGCGCAATCCTCGAACGGGTGAATCCGTAGACGTTAACGAAAAGAAAGTGCCATTTTTCAAAATGGGCAAGTCCATGCTGGAACGTCTCAATCAGTCATAAGCCACGACAACGTTGAACCCCTGTTTTGATAGGGCAATGGCAGAGTAACATTATGCATGTCCTGAAAACAATTTTGGGCTGGCTTCTGGGCTTTGTGCTTCTTGCGCTAGTCACAAATATTTCTATATCTAACAATCATGATACGGCTATTTACTTATGGCCGTATGAAGAATTGGCTATGTTACCTTTATGGATGATTGTACTGGGATCATTTTCGGCAGGGCTGATCATAGGCGGGATGATATTATGGCCAAAACTATTGATGAGCCGACTGCGGATTCATCAGGGTAGGCGCCGCATTCAACGTCTGGAATCAGAACTTGCCGATGTGACAGACATTTTTGATGAAACCGATAAAAACGGCGATCAAACATCTCTCATCCCCATGAAAGACAAAAGCAATGATTGATTGCAAGATTTGTGGCCTTGCTAATCTGTCTGATCTGGAACAGGCCAATGCCGCCGGCGCTAGATGGGGTGGTTTTGTTTTCTACCCTAAATCCCCACGTCATATAGCATTGTCAGATGCGGCAGATATCGCAACAGCGGCAGATCAGGCCGAGTTTGATATTATGCGGGTGGCTTTGGTTGTTAATGCCGACAATGATATGCTGGATGCCATTGTCAGCGCTCTTAACCCCGGCATGATACAATGCCATGGAAAAGAAAGCCCTGACCGTATTTCTGCCATCAAATCGCGCTATCAACGCCCTGTGATGAAAGCGTTTCGGGTTGCTAATCTATTGGATATTCAGGATGCCCTGCGCTATGATGATATCGCTGATTGGATGTTATTTGATTCCGCCCCGGTGGATGCGGCTTTACCGGGTGGAACAGGACATAGTTTTGACTGGACGTTGATGCGATCCTATAAAGGCAAGACGCCTTGGTTGCTCGCGGGTGGTCTGAAAGCAAATACCATCTTTGACGCAGTAGCGGCAAGCGGGGCAAAATATCTTGATGTGTCATCAGGAGTAGAAATATCCCCCGGTGTAAAAGACCATGACGCCATAAGGACATTTGTTGAAACGGCTAAACAGGCTGGATAGAAGGATAGTAAGTTATTATGAACGAACAGTTAGCAAATTCGCTCCGTAATCAACCCGATGAACATGGTAAGTTTGGCATCCATGGGGGTCGCTTTGTTGCCGAAACCCTCATGCCGCTTATTCTTCAGGTGGAAAACGCATGGAAAGAATCCAAAACAGACCCGGCATTTGCGGCTGAAATGGATTATTATCGCAAGCATTATATTGGCAGGCCTTCGCCTTTATTTTTTGCCAAGCGGCTAACAGAGTATTTTGGCGGTGCCAAGCTCTATATGAAGCGTGATGAGCTGAACCATACCGGTGCCCATAAGATCAATAATGTGCTTGGACAGGCTTTACTGGCAAAACGGATGGGCAAAACCAAAATCATTGCGGAAACCGGCGCTGGTCAACATGGCGTGGCATCAGCAACAGCATGTGCCCTGTTTGGGATGGAATGTGAAGTGTTCATGGGGGCAGAAGACGTCGAACGCCAGAAACCCAATGTTGATCGTATGCGGTTATTAGGCGCAAAAGTGCATCCGGTCACATCTGGCACCGGCACATTAAAAGACGCCATGAATGAAGCCTTACGTTATTGGGTGACCAATGCTGAAACCCATTTTTATATTATTGGCACCGCCGCCGGCCCCCATCCCTATCCGGCAATGGTGCGTGACTTTCAATCCATTATTGGAATAGAAGCCAAAGCCCAGCTTCATGAAGCAGAAGGCCGGCTACCTGATGCGATTGTGGCATGTATTGGCGGCGGCTCTAACGCGCTGGGGTTATTCCACCCTTTCCTTGATGACAAGGATATTGCGATTTACGGGGTTGAAGCGGCTGGTCACGGCATTGAAACTGGTGAGCATGCCGCATCTTTAAATGGGGGAAAGCCCGGAATTCTGCATGGTAATCGCACTTATTTGTTACAAGATGATCATGGTCAGATCAAAGATGCCTATTCCATTTCCGCAGGTCTGGATTATCCCGGCATTGGGCCCGAACATTCATGGCTGCATGAAATCGGAAGAGTGAATTATGTCAGTGCTACTGATCAGGAAGCCTTGGATTATTTTGCGCTCTGTTCACGGCTGGAAGGGATTATCCCTGCTCTTGAACCTGCCCATGCGCTGGCTTTTATTTCGACAATGATCGGCGATATGGATAAAGACCAGATTGTCGTCATGAATATGTGCGGCAGAGGTGATAAAGACCTTGGTGCAGTTCTTCCTATCCTAGAAAAACAAGGAAAACTCTAATGGCTCTTGATCGTATTGAAACCTGTTTTTCAAACTGCCAGGCTGAACAACGTGCCGCATTAGGGATTTTTGTGTCCGCTGGTGACCCTGATCTATCCCTATCCACGGAACTGTTATTGGGATTGCCTGATGCCGGGGCTGATTTTGTTGAATTGGGTATGCCTTTTTCAGACCCGATGGCAGACGGGCCGGTCATTCAGGCAGCATCATTGCGTGCCATAAAAGCCGGAATTACTCTGGATAAAGTGCTGGAAATGGCGCGCCAGTTCCGCGCGAAACATCCAGATGTGCCGTTAATCCTGATGGGGTATTTTAATCCGATTTATATCTATGGGGTTGATCGATTTCTTGAAGACGCTGTGGCATCGGGGGTTGATGGCCTGATCATGGTTGATCTGCCGCCAGAAGAAGATTCCGAACTTTGTATCAAGGCAACCGATAAAGGGCTGGCATTCATCCGGCTGATAACGCCCACCACAAATGATAAACGCATGCCTGTGGTGGTTGAGAATGCCAGTGGCTTTGTTTATTATGTATCTATCACTGGCATCACCGGATCAGGGCGTGCATCAGCTGATAGCATAGGACATGCCATGGCGCATATTCGCGGATTTACTAATCTTCCTGCTGTGGTAGGGTTTGGTATCAAACATCCTGATCATGTTCGTGATGCTGGCAAACATGCTGACGGGGTAGTCGTTGGATCAGCTGTTGTTTCCATTATTGCCGATAATCTGGCCGATGATGGCACCCCTGCACCTGATACGGCAGATAAGGTATTTTCGTTGATACGTGACCTGAAAACCGGAACATCCCGTTTATAAGATCACAACAGCAGAGGAGATGAGATCATGAACTGGTTATCCCGCACTGTTCTTCCAAAAATCAAGGCGCTGGTATCACCTGAACCAGCAAAAGAAACCCTATGGATAAAATGTGGTGCTTGTTCCCAGATGATCTTTCATAGGGAATGTGAAGAAAATTGGAACACATGTAACGCATGTGGCTTTCACATGCCTCTGTCGCCGGAAGCCCGTTCCAGATTGCTTTGTGATGCCGACAGCATAACATCAATCAGCGTAGCCACCGCTGATAAAGACCCTTTGGGTTTTCGTGATCGTAAACGCTATTCTGATCGCCTGAAAGAAGCCCGAACAAAAACAGGTGATGACGATGCGATTTCCGTCACTGCTGGCAGAATAAACGGCAACCCTGTTGTCATCGCAACGTTCAATTTTGCCTTTATGGGTGGATCAATGGGCCAGACAGTCGGTAATGGTATTGTCAAAGCCGCACGCGAAGCAATACAGCGCAAAGCCACCTTGATCATTGTTCCATCATCTGGTGGGGCGCGCATGCAGGAAGGTATTCTGTCCCTGATGCAATTGCCGCGTAGCATTGTTGCCATTGAAGAACTGCGTGAAGCAAACCTGCCCTATATAGTATT
Source organism: Puniceispirillales bacterium (SeqCode) (assembly GCA_049595035.1). Taxonomy (GTDB): domain Bacteria; phylum Pseudomonadota; class Alphaproteobacteria; order Puniceispirillales; family UBA1172; genus UBA12202. Next base: position 16,842 of record JBMYKD010000024.1, read on the forward strand.
ACTGGCACATCCAACCACCGGCGGGGTAACCGCATCATTTGCCATGCTGGGTGATATACAGATAGCAGAACCCGGGGCAATTATCGGATTTGCTGGTCGCCGCGTTATCGAAGAAACGGTTCGCGAAAAACTACCGGAAGGATTCCAGTCTGCAGAATATCTTCAAGAACACGGCATGGTTGATATGGTATTGCCACGGCAGGATCAAAGACGCATCATAGGCTCATTACTTGATATGCTTATGACCAATCAGACTGCCTCAGCTGCTGAATAACCCATGCCTCCGGTATTACAGAATCCTCGCGCAGAACATGCCTTGATGCGCCTAGGACAGCTTCATCCCAAATTGATTGATCTGGGGTTGGATAGAACCTTTGCTTTACTGGAAAAATGTGGAAATCCTCATCTGGCCTTGCCGCCTGTTATCCATATCGCTGGCACAAATGGCAAAGGATCAACCCTTGCTTTTATCCGCGCCATGCTGGAACAGCATGGTAAATCAGCACATGTATATTCTTCACCGCATCTGGTGCGATTTAATGAACGCATCCGGCTGAGTGGGGCATTAATTGAAGATGATGCACTGGCTGATCTTCTTGAAGAAGTAGAAATCAAAAACGCTGGCGCAGAAGTGACGTTTTTTGAAGTCACAACTGCCGCCGCCATGCTGGCATTTAGCAGGATAAATGCTGATTATACCCTGCTGGAAACCGGACTGGGCGGACGCATGGATTCAACCAACGTCATAGAGCAACCAGCGGTGGCTATCATATCGCCGATTGCTCGGGATCATGAACATTTTCTGGGCAATAATATTTCCGCCATCGCGCGTGAAAAAGCCGGTATCATGAAACAGGGTGTTCCCGTTATTTCTGCCGCCCAACATCCCGATGCAGAAGCTGTCCTTCGCGACCATGCCAGATCATTACATTGCCCTTTCTGGCAACTTGGCACAGATATCACGATAACAATGCAGGGAGAAAATGGATTTACCCTCACCTGGCAAGACAAGACCATATCCTGCCCTGCCCCAGAATTAAAAGGCCAGCATCAGATCGAAAATGCAGCACTTGCGGCCGCTGCTGTTCTGCTTGCCGCGCCTGATATATCATCATCAGCTATCAGCAAAGGGGTGGCAATGGCAAACTGGCCAGCCCGGATACAGGAATTATCAACGGGCCGTTTGGTCAGTCGTTGTCCAGCCGGACAAAAAATCTGGCTAGATGGTGCCCATAATCGCCATGGCGCAGAAGCTCTGGCCAAATCCCTGCAAGACATCAATAATGGAAAGTGGGTGATGATTGCAGGGGCATTAAACACACGCCCGCCAGCAGATTTTCTGGATGCCTTGAAACCGCTATTGTATCATCTGATTACTATCACCATTCCTGATCAGGAAGCCAGTTTAACAGCAGAAACCCTTAGCCAGACAGCAACAGATTTAGGGATAGCGTCAACGCCGGCAACAGACCTGCCTAGGGCTTTGGAGATGGCGGCTTCCATAACCAGAGGGGAAATGCCTCTGATAATTGGTGGATCATTATATCTATCCGGTCACGTTTTAACAGAAAACGAAACCATACCTGAATAGATACAGATATCTGAAGACGCAATATGGCTTAGGTGTTTTCTTCAATCCATTCGGCCAGTTTGGCTTTTGGAGCGGCGCCAATTTTTTCAGCCTTTACCTGACCTTTTTCAAAAATCAGCAAGGTGGGAATACCGCGCACGCCATATTGTTGAGGGGTTTGCGGGTTTTCATCAATATTAACCTTAACAATCTTGATCTGATCACCCAATTCATCAGACATTTCTTCAAGGGCAGGACCAATAGCTTTACATGGGCCGCACCATTCTGCCCAGAAATCTACTAATACGGGAACATCCGATTCCAGCACGTCTTTGGCAAAATCACCGTCTGTTGTCTTAATCGTAGCCATAATCATATCCTAACAAGATCGTTATTCATCTGAATGTAATTATCGTTGGCTTTCACGTCAAGAAGTCGTCTGCGTATTGTGAAAAAATGTTTTAACAGCATCTGTTAATACCTGTTCGGGCAGCCAAAAAACCGTGGGGGTTTCTGTATAAATTAGCCCGGCATCAATCCGCTTTCCAGAAAATATATCGCCAAGAAGTCGTGTATATAATCCCATCTGAGTGATATAGGATGGTGCAATATCAGCAAGATGATCAGGGGTCTGGCCTGTTTTAAAATCAACAAAGATCACAGCGTCATCTGTCACTACCAGCCGGTCTATAACCCCGCTTACAGCATAATTACCCACCAAACCGCTAACTGGAATTTCTGCATAAGCCTGGCTTGTGAAAAGCAATGCCAGTTCAGGCAATGCTATGATGGATTGCGCCTCATGCAACATGTCCCGCTTTGTATCATCACTATCGTTAGGGCTGGCATTAGCATTTATGATTCTGGCTGACGCCGCATCATGATATTCCGGTGCAAGATTGGGTAGAGTTTCCAGTAACCGGTGAATGATCTGGCCACGACGGATAGCATCTTTTCTGTCCGTACCCGTTATTGATCCCACGAATTGCGGCAGAGATAGGCGCGAAGGGGCCACTGGCCGCGGCGGTTTCGGTTCAGCGGCTGGTGGCCGGTTAACCCAATCGGGTAAATCCAGCGACTGGCTATCCTGCTGATCTTTGTGCTGAAGATCCGTGATCTGTTCGGCTCTCTGATCTGGGATATCAGGGTAAGCCCCGTAAAACCAGCCATTATCACTTGGCTCAACGCCTAAATCTGCCATAGCAAGAGCTATGCGTTCAAACCAGCTATGTTTTTCTGACCGGCTTCGGGGTTTTTCAAAAGCACTGATAAGAAGCCCATCCATAGCGCGTGTCATAGCGACATAGAGCAAACGGTGACTTTCCTCTTCTTCAGCTTGCTTAACGGCTTCTGATGCCTGAACAACAGCATCTGCTCTGACCGAAACATAGCGGCTTGCCGCCGGAAATAGTGGTAATTCATCCGCAAGCCCCGGCACCTCAACAGGCCGTAAGGTGCTATGATTCTGCTTCATCTGATAGGCATCGGGAATGATCACAATCGGTGATTCCAGCCCTTTTGCGCCATGAACAGTCATAATTCTAACCGCTTTGACATCACTATCATCATCCCGCTTGATATCGGTAAGGTCTGTTTTCATGACTTGCAGAAAACCCAGTAATGATGCCGTATATTCTGTTTCATAATGGCGGGCCTGTTCCAGAAACTCCCCCAGAATATCCAGCACCGGCATACCCTGTCGCCGGATGAATGCGGCACGCATGGGCATATCCAGCACCTGATTATAGAAACCATGCACCCCGAACTTTTCTGCCAGCCCCATATATTCCAGCAAGCGCTCATACGCTATTGCAACCGCATCATCATTAGCCGGATTCTGATAAAGGCGTGCGAATAGTGTTTCGGTTTTTCCACGGTCACGCGCCAGATGATAGAGCTGATCTTCGGTCAGCCCAAAAAGTGGTGATTTCAGCACTGCCGCCAAAGTCAGATCATCTTCGGGCAATAACATAACTTCACCTAAGGCGATGAGATCAAGGCTGGTAATATCATCCATTAACTTGATCCGGTCTGCCCCGGCAAGTGGGATACCGCGGGCTTGTAATTCTCGATGGAGAGCATCATAAAACCCGTCACGTTTTCTTAGCAGAATCAGAATATCACCAGCTGTTGCCATGCGCTCAACCGATGGTAGGTAGATATGGCCAATCATGGATGAAATAGTTGTCGCAATGTGTCTGGCGTGAGCAATGACGACATCTGTTTCATCATCTTCCGCCGTTCTGGTGGGATGATGCAGATGCACCCATCCGGCTACCTCTTGACGGTGGCATTTATGGGGAACAGGTGATCCGACACCCGCCAGCAAGGAAAGATTACCTTTTGCCCCGACCACATGATCAACCAGATCAAGAATAGCCGCTGTTGTGCGAAATGATGTATCCAGATCAACTTTTTCAAAAGCCCGGCCGTATGTTTTGCTTTTCTCAGCAACATTACCCCCCTGATCAACGAACTGATCTGGCCGGGCACCCTGAAAACTGTAAATCGATTGTTTATAATCCCCCACCGAAAACACGGTGCGCGCTGGTTTTTTTTGTTGTACTTTATCCGTCTGATCATTGAGCTGATCTTCGAATAACTGATCAAAAATTTCCCATTGTTCGGGGCTTGTATCCTGTGCCTCATCAATCATCAGATAGCGGATACCCTGATCCAGTTTAAACCGCACCCATGCCACGCTGGTATCATTCAGCAACCGGCCAGTCATGCGGATCAGATCATCATAATCCATCATTCCACGCTGCCATTTCAGCGACTGATAATGATCAAATTCCATCCGTGCCAACTGGATCAGATCAAAACTATTTTGTGCGGTATCAATAGCGTGGATCAGTTTTAATGTATTGATCAGGGTTTTCCCATGGGTTTCCATCGCCAGTTTCAGGTCTGGATCATTCTGATCAACATCCTTGGTCACTAGCCGCGATAGGATATCACCATCACCATTGAGAAAGACTTTGATAAAATCCAACAGACGGTCTTGCCGCTGATCACTATCAGCCTCTAACCATGAGGCCAGTTCCTGCGCTTTTTTCTGTTCAGCCGCCGTGCCATATTCGGATTTGGCCTGAACAATCCTCTGAAGCAATGCTTCTGTTGCCGCATGCGGATGGATCATATCCTGTATCAGTTTATGGATACTATCCGGATCATCAATGCTATTTTCACATCCCAGATATCTGTAAATCTGCCGCTTGACCATCTGCGGGTTGCCCCGTGTCTGTTCCAGCAATCGCGGATAGCGACTCATATCACGCATTAATGTCATGATATCATTGACATCACGCACCAAAGCCAGCCGTTCTAATGCATCATTAATACTGTCATCTGACTGGCTTAATGTGCGTGCTAAAGCGGTTTCTTTTAACTGTTTGGCCTGCTTATCTTCCATGACCCGGAAATAGGGATTGATACCAGCCTCTCGCGGAAATCGCCGTAACACCGACTGACAGAAAGCATGTATGGTTTCAATCCGTAAGAATGCGGTAGCATCTAGTAATCGGGCAAATAAATTTCGCGCCCGTTCCAGCTGTTCTTCGGTCGGGCTCTCGATACCTATGTCTTTACATGCTTTAATCAGCTTTATTTTTTCCAGATATGGCCATTCCATAATGCTTTCATAAATCCGGTTACGCATCTCACTAGCGGCATGCCTTGTATAGGTGAGTGCCAGAATTTCTGATGGCTCGGCACCATCAATCAAAAGCCTAAGCACGCGATAGGTCAGCACGCGGGTTTTCCCTGTACCAGCATGCGCCGATACCCAGACAGAATGCTGAGGCGAAGCGGCACGGAACTGCGCCAAACTTGCTTCATCATTAACCTTCTGATCTTCATCATTCTGGATATCGATAGGTGGATCAATCATCTGCATCCTCCATATCCATGCTAGATATTGACCATTCCCTGACCCGCGCCAGATGACGATAATCGCTATATTGTAAAATCGGATGGGCGACTAGTTCAGATGCGAACCCCCAATCCTGTTGCATGACATTGATCAACTGGGCTTCTATATTGGGGATGATATCTTCAATCGTTTTGTTTTTCCCCGGCCTTGCGTTAATTTCCACCGGTTTGCTGGCTGTACCTGATAGTTTCCAATAGGATAATGATATCGCCGTGGGACAGATATTGATATCAACGAAACCTTGCTTCTGTGCAATCATAGCTTCAATAATCAGCTGGCCATTTATGCCGCTAATCACCTGTTCCTGATTAGGAATACGTCCCGTTTTATAATCAACAATATGGATACTGCCATCAGCCATCAGATCAATGCGATCTGCTTCGGCCGTAAGGGTGATATGATGACCGCCAATATCAAAACCAGCCTTGCCTTTGGTTTCGGAAACACTTTTCTGTATCATGTTCCGATGCTGATTTTCATAATCAACAAACCATTCGGCAATGCGGTTAAACCGTAATTGCCAGAATAGTTTTATCCATGGTGTTTGTTCCAGCACGTTCAGATGTTTTTCACCTATGTTCTTCAATTGATGCAAGGCATCATCTGGTAGTGCCGATTCAGGGTATTGCGTCATAAACTCATCAATGGCGCGATGAAATATTGTGCCTTTCATAGCAGGATCAGGCATGTCCATGATGGGATAAAGCGCTTTTAATCCCAGCACGCGCCGCGCATAAATAGCATAAGGGTCACGCATCAGGGTTTCCATCTGTGTCGCTGAAAATTGTGACATGTATTTCTGGCGTTCTGTCATGCTAATGACTGGTGCTGGCCGTGGGGGGGATGTAATGATTGCCGGTGCATACTGTTGATGCCGGTTTCTATCCAGCGTGGCATAGGTGAGATGCTCGGGGAATGGTATCTGACTTGCCTTTAATACCGCTTGCAGACGTCGCCACCAACGTGACGGTTCTGTTGGTGTGCCAGCGTCAAGCATGGATCGGGTCATCAGAATCTGTGGGGATGCCATTGTCATCATGACATCATGGGCGGCCATACCTGTTCGCCAGAACATGGTAGGCAAGCCAATCCATGCCCTCATATGCTGACTCATCCATGGATCAGCTTGCGGTTGGGGCGGGGTTGTGCCTTCGTTCATGCCGCCCAGTATCATCAGATCACTGGCTTGCATCCTTGCTTCCACCAGCCCCATAATGGCCAGACGCGGATGCAGGTCTTCTTCGGGATAGATCGTCTGGCCCATAGTCAGTTCATGCAGCAACACCGCGTAATCGGCCTTATCCACCATAATATCACTGGCATAATCACTAATCCCATGGAACAGATGTGCCAATCTGTTGCCAGCCCTACCCTGCCAGACCTGATATGGTGTTGTTCCATCATAGGATAATGCTTCTGCTGCCTGCGCATGGGCATCGGCAATATCAGTAAATCTGGCTTTATCCTGCCCCATAGATGTGCCGATATCCATTAAAGCGCGGCACGGCGTGATCAGATGCCGGTTTATGAACTCCCCAAAGAAAGGCTCGACCTGTTCTGCCAGTGTTTTCAGATTCTCCAGCCCACCGCCTTGATATCCTTTTTCCCGCCGGCGGATGACCTTTAATTCAATCTTTCTCATCATCTCACGAAATTGGGATTTTTCCATCCCGCCACAACATAACGGATGCTGGGTCAGGGCAAGCAGGCTAACCGGGGCAAACTGATCCGCCCAGGCATCTGCCAGAAGACGCAAAAAGCCGGCTGAACGCGTATCAGAAAGTCGTGTTCCGGCACTTGACGGAACATGGATACCCCAGCGCGATAATTCTGCTGATACCAGATCACCTAATTCCTGATCAGCGGTGATAAGGGTTGCTGTTTTTGCAGGAACCTCAAGTGCTTCTCGCATGGCAAGGGCAATCGCCCTTGCCTCAACCCGCCGATCACGACAAACCATCAACTGCATTCCGTCTATTGCTGATATCGGCACTGGATTCTTGCGTAAATCATACCAGCGATGCGTCTGATGACTAAGCCGCATCACCTCCCGCAAAAGCCTGATCCGGCCTTTACTATCGGCGGTGTTGATATCATCCGCACGCGGCCAGGGCATAACCATGTTCCGCTCAATCCTTAAATGGTGAAGCAATCTTGCCATCTGAAACTGTGGATGGGCAGATACCATCTGATCAGAATCTTGGGTCAAATGATCCCATTCATCTGTGTCTATGGCCGCATCAAAACCCGGTAAAACAATATACCCGTTCGGCAACCCGATGACGGCTTTCATCAATTCCTGCGTGGCCGGAACAGAACCAGTAGAACCAGCAATAATAATCAGGTCATCTGGCATCTGTGTTGCCCACGCCTTTGCTCTGGCGCGAATAGCCGCATCACGCCATATCGCCGCATCAGATTGCTGTTTTTCTGCCAGCACCTCTGGCCATTTGTCTGTCAGGATCATCAGAAAGGAAACAATATTCTGCCAATGATGGGCAAGTTCATCAGGAACAAGGCCACTTAAATCGTCAAAGGATAGGCCATTGGTCTGCATCTGATCCAGAAAATCACCTAATGCCCGCGCCAAGCCGAATGCTTCTGCCTGTGTGATGCTATCGCTACCTGTCTGGTGATGAAAATGATGAACAAGATGGGCTAACTGAAATTGCCGATCTAACGGATTTATAACCGGTGGCAAATGGCCACTATCCCACCCTGCTAACACCAGATCACTGGCATCTTCTTCAATATCGCCAATTGGCACTAATCGGGGCAATAATTGCGCTTTGCCTTTGGCATGACGTAAAAAAGCCATCCGTACGGCTTGCGTCAGGCGACGGTTAGGTAACAGAATCGTTGCTGAGGCCATCATAGCCGGATCATCAACCAGCGTCATGAATCCGGCCACCAGATCATCAGCAAATCGTGACCCGGCGGGGATATAGCATATCTTTGAAAATTCACATGATTGTACAGATGAAGCCATGCCTGATTATAGACTATACCTATCCGAAAGCCTAGTTATACTTACGGGCTATCTAATTGTTTTCTAACGGATATAGGCATGATCAGACAGATTTTATATATCTATTCAGTGATCAGTCCAGCGGCAGAAAGATGCGCTTTCCAGCGTTCTTCATAACCGGAAGTGACGAGAAAACGTGCCTTTCTGCCTTGGCTTTTTTCGGTTTCCGTCAATGAAATAATCATACCATGGGGCGGTAGCAACGCACTTAATTTGCTGATCCATTCAATGATACAAATCTCTTGCCCCATTGCCTCATCAAGGCCAAATGCCAGCACGTCATAAGGGTCATCAATGCGCCATAAATCAACATGCCAGATCATATCCGCGTCTTGATGAATATCGTCAGCATCAGGCGGAATACGCGGATAATGCTGAACAAGGGTATAGGTCGGGCTTGGGATATCAGCATCAGACTGACCGGCGCGTGCCAGTGCCTGTTGGATCATGCTACGCGCCAGAACCGATTTTCCTGCACCCATTTCGCCTTCTAAACCGATCAGATCACCAGCGCTAAGCCATGGCTCCAGTCGCTGACCAAGTGCTATGGTTTGCTGTTCACCATCAAGATCACATTCAGCCAGACAGCAATTATAGAACTGGCTATCTGTCATTGATTAGTAACGGTATTGATCAGATTTGAAAGGTCCAGCCTGCTTGACACCAATATAACTCGCCTGGTTTTCATTCAGCTTGGTCAGCGACGCACCTACTTTTTCCAGATGCAACATCGCTACCTTTTCATCCAGATGACGTGGCAAGGTATATACCTTATTTTCATAAGCGGCGGCATTGTTCCATAATTCGATCTGTGCCAGCACCTGATTGGTAAATGAAGCTGACATAACAAAAGATGGATGCCCCGTAGCACAGCCCAGATTAACCAGTCGCCCCTTGGCCAGCAGAATCATTTTCTTACCATCAGGGAAAGTGATTTCATCGACCTGAGGTTTGACTTCATCCCATTGCATATTGCTTAGGGCATCGACCTGAATTTCATTATCGAAATGGCCAATGTTACAGACAATGGCGCGATCTTTCATATCACGCATATGATCAACCGTAATCACATCTCTGTTTCCGGTTGCTGTCACAAAGATATCTGCCTTGCTTGCGGCTTCTTCCATCGTGACCACCTCATACCCTTCCATAGCGGCCTGAAGCGCACAGATCGGATCAATTTCAGTCACCATAACTCGTGCGCCACCCTGACGTAGGGATGCGGCCGACCCTTTGCCAACATCACCATAACCACAAATAACAGCAACTTTACCAGCAAGCATGACATCGGTTGCCCGGCGGATTCCATCGACCAGCGATTCCCGACAGCCATATAGATTATCAAACTTGGATTTTGTTACGCTGTCATTGACGTTAATGGCAGGGAACGGCATTTGCCCGGCCTCTGCCATCTGATAAAGCCGGAGAACACCTGTCGTTGTTTCTTCCGATACGCCTTTGATCGCGTCGCGTTGGCGTGTGAACCATCCGGGGCTAGCCGCTAGTCGCTTCATAATCTGGGCTTTCAGGAATTCTTCTTCTTCAGATGCAGGGTTGGGCAAAATCGTTTCACCTGCTTCTGCACGCGCCCCTAGCAAAATATAAAGCGTAGCATCACCACCATCATCAAGGATCATGTTGGCAACGTCACTATCGCCGCCTTTCCATTGAAAAATTTCATCAACAAAGGCCCAGTAATCTTCTAGCGTTTCGCCTTTGAAAGCAAAAACAGGGATACCGCTTTCAGCGATAGCGGCGGCGGCCTGATCCTGAGTGGAATAGATGTTACAAGATGACCAGCGGATATCGGCGCCCAGTTCTGCAAGCGTTTCAATCAATACCGCTGTTTGAATGGTCATATGCAGACAGCCTGCAATTCTGGCGCCCTTTAATGGTTTCTGATTGCCAAACTCTTCACGGAGAGCCATCAGACCTGGCATTTCCGTCTGGGCGATTTCAATTTCTTTACGTCCCCAGCCAGCAAGTGAGATATCAGCAATATTATAATCCTGTGTCATCTGTTTTTTCCCTTAAATTTGCAAATTTTATTTAACAAGATCTCATGCAAATTGCAACTATAACGCCAGATATATCTTAAAAATGGAAAGGCTCA
>JBMYKD010000025.1:0-27435 GCA_049595035.1 Puniceispirillales bacterium (SeqCode)
CAGAATAACCCGCTTGGCAAGATTGTTGTTGCGAACTTCAATAACCAGAATGGTCTGAAACAGATCGGTAATGCGACCTACACGGAAACTGCTGTTTCAGGAACAGCGCAGGTTGGCGAAGCCGGATCAGAAGGTTTTGGTAACATTCTTTCTGGTTCACTCGAACGATCAAATGTGGATATTACCGAAGAACTGGTGAACCTGATTACCGCCCAGCGGAACTTCCAGGCATCAGCCAAGGCGATTGAAACCACGACCGGTCTGACGCAGACAATCATTAATATCCGGATGTAATGCGTATAGCGTAGATTAAAAATACGAAGAGGCGAAACCATGGACAGATTTATTCATACGGCACTTAACTCGCTTAATATCGTTAAGGATAATGCGTTTATTCGGGCGAATAATCTGGCGAATAATTCTGTCCCCGGTTTTCGGGCTGATTATCATCTAAAAACAGCTGGCACTGCCTTTATCGAGGCTATAGATTCTCATGTTACCCGAGGTCTGTCTATTAAAGATGATACCAACACATTCGATGCTTCTTCAGGGACATTAGATGAAACAGGCAACCCACTTGATGTTTCTATCCGGGGGGATGGTTATTTTATTGTAGCAGCATCAAATGGGAATGCCTTCTCACGCCGTGGGGATTTTTCTACTAATCTGGAAGAGCAGTTGATAAATGGGTCCAATGCAACAATACTTGATAATAATCTGCAACCTATCACCATCCCGCCATATCGGTCGATAGACTTCAGTGAAACCGGTGAGATTGTCATCGAGCCGCTAAATAGTGAGCCAGGCACGAAACAGGTTGTGGCAACACTGGGATTGACAAGACCAACGTCAGAGCTGAGAAAGTTTCCAGACGGGGAAATTCGCTATGCTGATGGGTCACAAATCACCGCCAATCAGGATGCCAGAGTGGTCAATAAATACCTTGAGATGAGCAATGTGAATCTCATGGAAGAACTGGTCACCTCAATCGAAGACCAGCGCGTATTTGAAATCAACCTTAAACTGGTCAAAGCAGCAGAAGATATTGATCGGGGCGGCTCAAGTCTGATGAGAATGCCAAGCTGATATCTGGCTTTGGCACGGGTCTTGCAAATTCTGAAAAGAATAATCTTTTCTTTGAGGAGTTCGATCCATGTCAACCAGTTCAATGCATGTTGCAAAAACCGGTCTCAACGCACAACAGACCAGAATGCAGGTCATTGCAAATAACCTTGCCAATGTGAACACAACCGGTTTCAAGCGTGACCGTGTCAATTTCGAAACACTTTTATATCAGGTGCGCCGGTCAGCAGGTGATCAAACATCCGCAGATACCGATCTGTCATCAGCTTTTGCTGTTGGGACAGGGGTTAGAACCCTGAACACACAGAAACTCATGTCACAGGGTAGCCTGATTACCACAGATAACTCTCTTGATATTGCGATTGAAGGGTCAGGTTTTTTTCAGGTGCTACTTCCAGATGGGCGACTTGGCTATACCAGAAACGGCACTTTCTCCCAGAATGCAGATGGAGTGATGACCACCACAAGTGGATATGTGCTTCAGCCTGAAATCCAGATTCCGGATAATGTAACCAATATCAACATTTCAGGTGATGGTATTGTGAGTGCAATGGTAGCTGGTGAGATTGGTGCACAGGAACTTGGTCAGATCACGATTGCTGATTTTACTAACCGCACTGGCCTTCAGCCTATTGGTGAGAGTTTCTATGTTGAGACCGTGGCTAGTGGCCCTGCTGCGGTAGCCAATCCAACAGAGCAGGGTTTTGGTAAATTAATCCAAGGCGCGCTGGAAGCATCAAATGTCAATGTGGTGCAGGAACTAGTAAGCATGATTGAAACCCAGCGGGCGTATGAAGTGTCGTCTAAATCTATTACTTCAGTGGATGAGATGCTTCGCTTTATCTCACAAAATCTCTAGGATCAGATGGTTTAAGGTTATGTGGCATCAGCGCGTTTTATTCATTATTTTTCCAGTTTTACTGCTCTTATCTGGTTGTACGACTTATGTTGAAAATGTGGTTTCAGAAGATTATGAACCTATTTTTCAGGAAACCGCAGATATGGTTGAACAGGCTCCTACTGGCGGCATTTATTCCGATAATGGTCAGGGCTTCTTCCCGTCAACACGGCGTAACCGGCAAGTCGGTGATATTATCAGCGTCACTATGCTGGAAACATTCAGCGCGACAAAATCCAGTAGTGCCGCTAGCAGTAAAACGGATGCCTTTGACGTTACCCTCCCCACCGGATTGCCAAATGCGCTAACCGGTGGATTTGTTCCGGGTGATCTGAAGAGCGGTACAGCCCAGAACTTTTCTGGTTCAGGAACAGCATCACAGTCAAACAGCCTGACAGGTTCGGTTTCCGTCACGGTGACGCGGGTTTATGCCAATGGCAATCTGGAAATCGGTGGCCAGAAAAAACTGACCCTGACCAATGGTGATGAATATATCCGCGTGCGCGGTATCGTCCGGCCCGAAGATATATCAGAAGACAATACCATTCTATCTAGCCGGATTGCCGATGCCCAGATCATCTATATCGGTGCAGGGCAAGTTAATGACAGCGTTAATCAGGGCTGGTTAAGTCAGGGGCTTCGTGCCATTTCGCCTTTCTAGGAGATAATCATGTCAAGATACTTGCCTGTTCTATTTATGTCGATTGTCATGCTGGTGACCATGCCTTTGTCTGCCCATGCTGACCGACTGAAGGATATGACATCTATTGCTGGCGTGCGTAGCAATCAGCTGATCGGATATGGTGTTGTTGTCGGCCTTGCCGGAACAGGTGATGGCTCATCCACCCTCACCCAGCAATCACTTGAAGCGTTGATTTCTCAATTCCGGATAAATATTGATGCCAATAACCTTAGCGCAAAGAATGCGGCAGCGGTTATGATCACCTCGGAATTGCCTCCTTTTACCAAGCCGGGGCAGAATATTGATATTACCGTATCAACCCTTGGCGGAGCAAAGTCACTGAGAGGCGGCACCTTACTGATGACCCCTCTGCTTGGTGCAGATGGTGAAACCTATGCCATTGCTCAGGGGAATCTGGTTGTCGGTGGTCTTGGCGTAACCGGCAATGATGGTTCATCCGTGATTGTCAATATCCCAACTGTTGGCCGTATCCCCGGCGGTGCCGTGGTTGAACGCATGGTTGAAACACCATTTCTGAATGCCGAACATATTATCCTCAACCTGCATAAGGGTGATTTTAGTACTGCTAGTAATGTTGCCGAAGCGGTTAATGAGATTTTTGGCGATAATGTAGCCGTGCCTCTTGATAGCTCTTCTATCAAAGTCCGTGCCCCTGCTGACCCATCTCAACGTGTGGCCTATTTAAGCCTGCTGGAAAATGTTGAAGTCGAACCCGCCAAACCTGCAGCCAAAGTCATTGTTAATTCCCGCACTGGTACCATTGTTATTGGCGGCAATGTTAGGGTGACACCTGCTGTTGTGACGCATGGTTCGCTGACGGTGCGTGTGCAGGAAGACACCAATGTAACTACTACGGCAACAACAACAGCCGCAGATGGTGTTGTGACCACTACCCCCGGCGATGCAACAACCACCCAGGATTCAGACATCATCATAGAAGAAGAACCGGCAAAAGCCTTTATTTTTGATCCGGGGACAGAATTATCCGACATTGTTGATGCCATCAATGCCGTTGGCGCGGGCCCTGCTGATCTGGTCACTATTTTAGAAGCCTTGCGTGAAGCCGGGGCGCTGCGGGCTCAGCTTATTGTTATCTAGGGAAGATGTATCATGATTGCACCAGTCAATAATATACCAAGCGTAAATCAGCTGAATGAAGATAACGCCCTTTCATCACTGAATCATAAATCAGATGAATTGCGTGATGTGGCTGAACAGTTTGAATCTATTTTCCTCAATTTTTTCCTTAAGCAGGCAAGAGCAGCGAAACTGGCCGAAGACCCGTTATCAAATTCAGCTTCCGAAACCTATCGAGATATGCTTGACCAGCAATATGCCACCAGCCTTTCTGGTGATGTTGATCTTGGCATTGCAGAAGGATTGATGCGGCAATTTGGAAGACTTGTGGAGTAATCAGCTATGGCTGGATTATTTGAAATTGGCAAATCCGGACTGAATTCTTACAGGGAAGCACTCTCTGTAACTGGTCAAAATATTGCCAATATTAATACAGACGGATATAAACGGCGCGAAGCTTCGCTAGTCGAAGTAAATGGCGCATCTGGGGGCATTACTGAAATATCCTCTCAGTCAGGATTAGGTGTCAGAGTCGAAAATATTAAAAGGTCTTTTGATGAGTTTTTACTTAATAAAGCCCGAAATGCCAGATCATCTTCTAAAAGCGTTGACACATACGTTGAAAAAATTTCAAGCCTAGAAGATATCCTACTGCCGGGTGAAGGAAATATTAATAGTGCCATTAGCAGACTGTTTGAGTCTTTTCAGGAAGTATCAGCAAATCCTAATGACATAGCTTCTAGGTCAATGGTTATCAAAAATGCAAAATATCTTACTGATGTCTTTCATCAAACCGTTTCCTTAACAAAAGAATTAAAAAAGGGTGTTTCTACTCAGGCAGAACAGGCCATCAAAGATATTAATTTTTTGACAAGTAATCTTGCCAATGTTAATCGAAATTTAATTTCTTCTGGCGCAAATTCTCAAAATGCTCTGTTTGATAATAGAGATGCTATTCTAGATGAGTTGAGTAATTATATTAGTTTTTCTGTTTCGTTATCTAATAATGGGGTTGCATCAGTAAATCTTGGAGATACCGGTAATGGCCCAAAACTTATTGAAAACGACAAATCCTTTAATATTTCATCAAGCGAAGACGCTGGAATACTGAATTTTTTTATTACCCAAGGAACACAGTCTTCGTTAACTAAGCAAATTACTAATGGAAAACTAGCAGGATTAAGTGATGCTTACTATTCGATTATAAACACCATAGATACTCTAGACACAATCGCTCATAAATTAATCCAAGATATTAACGCCATACATTCTGAAGGTATTGATCTAGAGGGCAATGTTGGCGGGTTATTTTTTAATAATATTAATTTTGAAACTTCACCAACCTCCTCAAACCTAGGATTTGCCTCAGCAGAAGTAGAGATCATTGATGCGGAATTAATTAAATCAAAAAACATTATTTTCACATATTCTGATACAGATAAATTATGGTCAGCATTTAATGAAAATAACCAATTAATAGCTAGCGGCCGGAATAAAATTTATCTCGAAGGCATGACAGTTTCTTTTGATGGCACTCCTGCGAGTGGTGATACGATTACGATTAAACCTATGGAAAATTCGGCAAGTGCTATATCTGTAGCGATAAATCGTCCTGAATCTATTGCCGCTGCACTTCCATTTCAGATAGCCAGCGATATTAGCAATCAAAATAATACCGGATTTCTAGTTTCTAAGGCAGAGGTGGAAACCAATACATCATCAATACCAGACATTAGTACCGTATTAAGTAATGGTCATAACGCTATTGGTGCTTCAAGTTTTATAAGAGATGGGGCAATTGCCATAGTTCCGGCACATATAGATAATTTAGATTTAATTAGTTTAATTCAGCAATCCAATATTCAGTTTTTTGTTCCAGATGCTACTGTTAATAAAATAAGTAATATCAAATTAATGATTGATGATGGGGTTAATGTAGCTAAGACATATACTTTTGATCTTGATAATTACATTGATACGATAAACACCGATGATCTCAATGATGAGGATATGTTCGCATGGACGGATGCCACAAAAATTGCGGAATTAATGAATATTGGTGCACTTAAAGCTACTAATAATGTTGATATTGATAACAATGGCAACCCAACGGAATTTACCCTTAGTGAATTGGGCGGGTTTATATCTGGAAGCGGAAGCAATTTTAATATTGCATTGAATAATGGTGATTTTGTCTCAGGTGGAGTTTCTTTTACTGATTATCCTGATGTTGAAGGCATCGTGGCTCCCAGAATTAGTGAAGCATCAGATATTCAGGTATTTACAAAAGAAGGCCGCCATATTGCTGGATCAAGTTATGAAAGCATTAGTGATCTGATTACAGAAGAAAACGGTTTTTATAAAGAAGCCGAATACCGCGATGACTATTTGAATTTATCCGGCGATATTGGATATATGGGTACTAACGTAAATATCCAAAATGATTTTTCCTCTGACCTTATTCTCACCACTGACACTGAAACAGGACATATCATTTCATTTGATAGAATTAGTGATATTGATAGCCAGGATAGTTCCACAGATGGATTGAAAGCTTCTGCCAATGTTTTTGATTATTCACTTACCATTGATAATGTTTCTTTTACTCTGAATGAGAGCAATGTTGATGGTGATACACCCGCGGCACTAGCCCGAGCAGCTTTGGATGAAATAAGAAACACTGCCCCCATTCCTAGTCTAACTGGCGTTAGCAGTTTAATAGAAACTGAAAATATTGTTCTCACAAACGCTCAGAAATCTACTTTGGATAATGAGGGGATATTATCGCTAACTTATGCCGATGTTAATTACTATTTAACTTATGAAAATGGCACCTACAGCATTAAAGGTGGGCCTAATAACCAATTATCATTAAGCTTTGATGATAACACTCAAACAATCAGTTATACTTATCCAAACTTACCTGATGATGGTAGCAGTCTGGTGATAAGCTTCGAGGGTAAAGAATATACCTTAACAATGAATGACGGAGAGATTGACGTTACCGGTAGCGAAAACGGGCGTCTGAATGTAAGTTATGATGATACTTACACATTAAATATTTCAGCTAATAAAGGCAGTATTTCCGCTAGTGAGATTACCATCGTTGCAGACAGCTTAGTAAGCAACAACTCTGCTATGGGTTTAAGCTTTGGTTTAATTAGCGTAAGTTCATCCCCAACAACTAGTTATGCTTATAATGGCGTATCATATGATCCCACAACAATTAGCGGGGTTTACACGGCGCCTAATTATAATTTTAGTATCAGTGAAAACGCCCTGATCATTGAAAAAGATGAGGATTATCTTGATGATAGCATTACTATTACATCATCAGTTGAAAGCAAGGTCCGTTCCAGAATACAGCTTAGTGATTTGCCTGACGAAGAATTAATTATATTTTTGACTGGTAGTAATGATGGTAACGGCACAAGAGCAAGAGCTATCAGCGCATCCTATGATGTAAAAACCAATACTGATGTTGTGCTTCCACAGAATATTTCTGTTAAAATTATTGATGCTGAAAACAGAATAATGGAAATTCTAGATACCGAAACAGGTACGTCAATAGCCACACGAACTCTTGATAGCAATTTCCAGTCAACTGGCTTGGGATATAATTATGAGTTTAATGGTGAGCTGAGCGATGGTGATCTGTTTTACATCACCAATAACGAAGGCGGCGTTTTTGATAATCGTAATTTGAAAAAGCTAATCGAGCTTAATGATAAAACTAAAACAAATGAGAATAGTTTCCAGGATATATTCTTAACTCTTGTATTAGATATTGGGACAGATATTCAATCAAATAAAATTAATGCAGAAGCTGCAAGAGCATTAAAAGATTCAAGCATTGAAGCAGAAGCTATGTATTCTGGCGTCAATTTAGATAGTGAAGCAGCAAAACTTATTGAGTATCAGCAAGCCTATCAAGCTTCGGCACGCATTTTGCAAACTGCAAGAGATATTTTTCAAACATTGCTAGAAACAATCTAGCTAGAGGTAAATGATGCAAATAAGTACAAAAACTTTCAATGAACAATCTATTGCTCAGTTCAATGAAATCAGTGCAAAAATACAAAATACACAAAATAAAATTGCAACTGGCAAAAATGTAATCAGAGCGTCAGAAGACCCTGTTAAGGCAATAAAGATTTCGGCAGTTAAAGATTACAAAGCTCAAGTTGAGAGATTTAATACAAATATCGACTACACGAAGTCCCGACTTGAGCAATCAGAAGTTGCCATGAAAGAAATAGAGAATTCCTTGGTTCGGTATCTTGAGCTGACTATTCAGGCAAAAAATGATACTTATTCTACAGATGACAGAAATGCCATTCAGAAAGAGATGGAACAAATACAATCCCAAGTTCTTAATTTGTCTAATTCACAGGATAGCAATGGTAATGCCCTTTTTTCCGGGTTTAAGTCCAATATACTTCCATTCGCACAGAATTTAGAAGGGGATGTATATTATCTTGGGGATCAAGGAAATCCTACATCACAAATTTCTGAAACCAATTTTGTTTCCAATTCGATAAATGGTGCTAAAGCCTTCATGCGAGTTGATACTTCAAAGGGATATACAGATATTTTTTCAATAATGAATAATATATCATCCAATATTGAAACTATATCTGAAAATGATGAAGTCATTGGAAATATAAAAAGCGCGCTTAATCATGTTACATTAAATATCACAGACATCGGTTCCACCATCTCAATTTTAAATGAGCAGCATCAAGCTAATGAAAATAGAATTCTCGTAATAACAGAAGATTTGTCGAAATTAGAAGATGCTGATTTAGCTGAGTTGGTTGCAGAACTTCAATCACTACTGCTTAGCAAAGAGGCGGCCCAGAAAAGTTATTCAATGATTGGCCAGCAAAACCTTTTTGATTTTATAAGATAATTCACTTATCCGAGGCTCTAGAATGAACTTTATCAAAACAGACACTAACCCCTCAACCAATAAAGCTCATCAGTTATCTAACAAAAAAATAAAAACTTTGCTTAATCAGGGTGTGAAAAGTATTCAGATTGAAGATTTTGACTCACTTGAAAAAATCATAGAGAACATTTTCAAGATTGATGAAAATAATTTCTATGGATTCCTATTTGCTTTAATTTTACTAAACTCAAGGCAGGAATACGGAGCCGCGATTAGTTTTGGAATTAAAGCATTAAATATTAATTCAGAAAGCGTTCTGGTATTATCACAGATGGCGCGAGCATTATTTTCAACAGGCCAAATTAAACCGGCAGAAATATTTCTAACAAAATCCCTTGAGTTAGACCCCAAAAATGAAATCGTTATGTTTGAGCTAGCCCGTTTATATATTTTTGTATCTAAATTTGAAAAAGCGCTTGATTTAACAGAAATGTTATTAAAAACACATCCTGAAAATGTTAAGTATCTGAATTTAAAAGGTAGTATTTTAAATAATTTAAATAGATCTAATGAGGCTTTAAATTGCTATTATAAAGCAATTTATGCAACGAATCAGGTTAATTTAAGCTCTGTTTGGAACTATGTGTCCAATAAAAAAATAACCGTCGAAGATAGTAAATTAATCACTGATATCCAAAACATGTATTTATCAGAGAATATTAAAGATAGTAGCAAGAGATCATTAGCCTTTTCTCTTGGAAAAATTTATGAAGATTTGAAAGAATATGAATTGGCAATGGATTGTTGGGACATTGGAAACATTTTAACCAAAAAAAAGTTTAATTTTTCATCTGAAAAATTAAACACACAAATGGCTCGGATGTATTCTAATCAACCTCTCAAAAAATTAAAATTTCATCCGCACAAAGATGATTGGTTTATTAATAATAGTAAAACACCTATTTTCATAGTTGGCATGCCACGCTCAGGAACATCACTGACTGAGCAAATACTAGGTTGCCATTCACAGATTACACCTTTGGGTGAACTGACAGGTATCCCTTCTGCTATATCTACGATTAAATATAATACCAACACTGATGTTGATGAATGCCTTAATCTTATTAGAAAAAATTACGCCGATTATTTGCAGTATTATGATACACCAAATGCTTATTTTTCTGACAAATTACCAAATAACTTTGAAAACCTTGGCTGGATAATTAATGCATTTCCAGAAGCTAAAATTATTCATGCCGATCGTGATCCAATTGCAACCTGTTTCTCAATATATAAAACATACTTCTCCGCTGAGGGTCTAAGTTGGGCCTTTGATATGGATAGCATTGCTGATTTTTACAATGAATATAAGAATTGGATGAAACTGATAAAGTCAGCATTTAATGATAGTATTTATCTTTCGAACTATCAGGAGTTAGTTACCTCACCGAGATCACATGTTGAAAAACTTTTAAGTTATATTGGCCTTAATTTTGAAGAAGAGTGTCTAAACTTTCATAAAAGTCGTAGAGTTGTCTCGACGGCAAGTATGCGTCAGGTTAAACAGCCAATCTATAAAGGCAGTTCCGAGGCTTGGAAAAATTATGAAGTATGGTTACAGCCATTAATTAGAAAAATTACCTAATAAAATATTAAAGCCCCCTTTCGGGGGCTTTAACGTATTCATGTATTATTTACTATTAACCTTGAAGTAGGCTAAGTACACTCTGCTGTGATGCATTAGCCTGAGCTAACATAGCTGTTGCAGCCTGGTTCAGGATCTGTGACTTAGCTAGATTTGAACTTTCAAGAGCAAAATCTGCATCTTCAATTCTTCCTCTGCCACCCTCAAGATTGACAACAACATTAGTCATATTTCTAACTGTTGAGTCAATACGATTGCTAACAGAACCAAGAGTTGAACGTTGTTCAGCCAGAGTTGACATAGCTTTATCAATAGCATTGATAGAAGCAATGGCACCACTAGCTGTGGTTACATCAACACCACCACCGGTAATTGATACCGTACCGTCACTGTTATCTACTGCTGTAATGTCAGTAAGTCCTGCATCGTTGATAGCATCTGTAATTAATGCCGCAACACTTGCTGCAGATGAATCAGCTGCAGTTACCGAGATGTCTTTACCTTCTATGTTAAAGCTAAATACATCACCGTTGGCAACATCTTCACCGACACTAAAAGTAGCATCACTGAAAGAAAGTGAAGACATGGGGTCTGATACCGAAAGGTTAGAAATAAAGTTGGTAGCAGTTCTTGTTACAGCAACTGTATTCGATGCACCTGGTGTCACTGTATATGAGTTATCATAATCTTTGATAGCCGCAGCAACTTGATGAGCAACACCAAGGTTAGTGTTTGAATAACCATCTGCACCTACTGTAACTTCAAAATCATTGCCATCTAGAGTAAAGCTAAGAACATCACCAACATCCCACGCGTCAGTTGAAGCAGTTTTAGTTGTTTTAGTGCCATACAGTGTCAATGTACCTGAGCTGTTTGTAAAGTCAGCAGTATTTGTTGTACCCGCGTCAGAAGACACAGAAACGTTTGAGAATACTGGCTTGGTGTTAACAGTGATAGCTCCAGATGAAGCACTAGCACTTACTCCAGATATACCAGCAGCATTGATAGCTACAGATAATTGCTCCGCAATACCAGTAACGTCATTAGAATAGCTATCTGTGAGTGAAGCAGACACAGAAATGGTTTCACCCATGATATCAAGAGAGTATTTTCTTCCTTCAGTTATAGCGCCTGCAACGGTTACTGTACCCGCAGCTTCAGTTAGAGAGTTTACTGCTGTCGGCGAAACAGTTGTTGTTAATTTATCAATTTTTGGAGTGGTTGACTGTAGAACATTCAGTGTACCATCACCATTATCAATAACATTAACAAACTCACCAATGCTATCATCTCGGATTGCATCAGCTAATTGAGTAGCTAGACCAGTATTACTGTCGGCATATTCATTAGAGGCGGCAGCAGTTACTGTAATGGTTGTACCATTAATATCGACTGAAATAGTATCTGCAGCTGCATAAGTGCCTGTAATACTAATTTTAGACCCATCGATGGATACTTTGTTAGCAGCATTAGTTGAAGCTTCATCAATTATTGGAGTTCCAGATTGTGAGAATGTTAATGTTCCATCACCATTATCAACAATATCAACGCCGTATGCAGCATCTTCCGAACCTGCACCAAACTGAGTAATCTGTTGATCTTCAATAGCTTGCTTTAGTAATGCGGCAACACCAGCATTAGTATCAGCAAAACCATCACTTGCAGCTACAGTAACTGTGTGTGTTACATCGTTTATATCAATTGCGAATGAGTCACCCACTTTAACATCGCCCAAAATGGATAAAGTACCATTTTCAAATGACATCGTAGCGTCAACATCGCCAGCAGAAGATTTAAAATTTATCCCACTAACATCAACACTATTTGCATTGCTTCCAACACCTAAAGCTCTCGATGAAGTTGAACCTATTGAAACACTTATGTTATCTGATGCTTTTGCAGAACCACCAATTTGAAAATTAAAGTTTGTAGCATCGCTAAAGCTTTTAGCAGCTGTATCACCAGCCGTTCCATTGAGAATCTGCTTACCACCCCATGTTGTAGAAATAGCAATACGATCAAGCTCAGTTGCAAGTTGATCAATTTCAAGTTGGATGTTTGATCTGTCAGAATCAGAATTTGTATCGTTAGCAGATTGAACAGCTAGTTCTCTCATTCTCTGAAGAATATTTTCAACTTCTTGTTGAGCACCTTCAGCAGTGTCTATAAGAGCTTGGGAGTCCAAAGCATTTCTAATTGCCTGGTTAGTCCCACGGATTTCTGAAGTCAAACGTGATGCAATTGCACTACCAGCTGCATCATCAGATGCAGAATTGATCCGTTGACCTGATGAAAGCCGGTTCATAGCCTGTTGCATATCATTGGATACATTAGCAGCAGCCTGTTGTGCTCTTAATGATCCCATATTTGTGTTGATTGACATAGCCATTGTCATCTCCTCTGGCTGTTAAGCATTATTGCTAATCATGGAAACGACATGAAAAAAAAATATTTAATAAAAAATGAATTATATTGATATTTAAGGCATCCTTCATTAAATATAGATTATAATAATCGGAGCATCAAATGGTACCCCATTGGATATTTGAAATATGTGTATCAAGGACGGCTTCAGAATATCTATCTTCTGAAGTTGGAATTGAAGCTTTTTCAAAAAAATACTCAACTGGCCTAAAGAAATTATATAATGAGGACATACCCCAAAAGGTATTTGAAAATTGTGCTCAAGGTATTGTTGAATTTCTCGGTGAAATAGATGCAGGTGAACAAGCCGTAAACCTGCTTAATGATTTTACTTATTTTCGTTTATATAACGAAGCTATAAATAAGCCCCGAAAAATGAAATCAATGTTTGGCTCAATATTAGATCCCGTTAAAGTCACCGAACACAATGCTGAAATGATGCTGAAATCATTTAGGGCCTATATATTCGGACTTAGATCTGATGCTGTGCCAAAAGCTCCTCCTGGATGGGTACTAGAAAATGATGAGCATATTGTTAAGCTCAAACTTTTATTTGAAGAAAAGGTAAGTGTGCTTGATATATTCTAAAGTTTTATCACTAATTAGTGAACAAATTTAGCTAGTCTTTCATCATACCCTTCCACGCGTCCATCATATTAGTTATTGATGTTTCTGTTGATTTTATTTGTTCCATAACCGCATTCATTCTTGAATATCGTTCTTCGTAGTTTTTGGTAATAAAATCTATTTGATCCTGAAGTTTTAAAAGTTCATTATTATATTCACTTATATTCTCATTATAAGTTGAAATGTTATTTTCAAGATCACTTCCCGTCTCAAGCATTTTACTGGCAATAATTTGTAAAGAACTAATTATGCTTCGACCCATATAAATGCTTGAATTCGTTACACTTGGATCAATAATTAAAGAAAGTCCATCAGTATTCCCTGAAATTGATGTGTACAATCCGTTGCTTAACATCATATTTTCATCGTCAATAACTGCATCGGTTCCATCATAGGTGAGATTATAAACACCTGCTTTCCAATCATTACCGACAACACTAACATCTACATCAGAATTCGTACTAGATAATTTATCTTGCACTAAAGCCAGAAAGTTAGATGGGCTTGTTTCATAATAATCTCTGAACTTATCTTTATCTATGGTTAGTGTTCCATCTTTCTCTGTTTGAATACCAAAATTGGTCATGTAAATGGCTT
The DNA here is from genome assembly GCA_049595035.1 of Puniceispirillales bacterium (SeqCode). Lineage (GTDB taxonomy): Bacteria > Pseudomonadota > Alphaproteobacteria > Puniceispirillales > UBA1172 > UBA12202. Next base: position 13,946 of record JBMYKD010000025.1, read on the forward strand.
TATCACTATAACCATAAATAGGATCAGTTGATAAATTCCGAATTGATCTTTTCAAATATGAAATAACAGGATCACCAACAAGCGGGCCATTATCACCGTCTGAGTTTCTATTACTTAATGTGCGCAAGGTATCACCTATGGTATTAATCTGACTAACAAGCTCTGTTAAAATGACAAGAGCATCATCAGTGTTATAACTTGCAGAAATTGTTTCGGATGTTGTGGTTGTGTCTTTGATTGTTAGTGTAATGCCGTCAATCAAATCATCTATAGTATTTGAATCTCTTGTGATCGATAGCCCATCAATTGATAAACTTGCGTCTGAAGCCGGAACAATTTCCACAGCTGCATCATATGTAGTGTAATTTAAATCTGCTAACCCACTTCCTGAAACTGTTTCTGTTACGGCGATACTGAGTGCATTGTCTAAGCCTGTTTCTGATTTAATGACAATATTGTAGGCGTTATCATCAGTCATAATAATAGATGCCTTAAGACCAATAGCAGCATTATTTATCGCATCTCTAACGTCCTCCAGCGTCGCTGTACTTGATGAAATAGTTATCGTTTCTGCCGTGTTACTATTTTTAGTAAAACTACCTGAGCTCCATGTTCCATATGAGATTTCAAGCGAACCCGCGCCAAGGATAGCATCTGCACTTGAAAACCCATCAAAAGCAAGAGTCTGAGAGGAAGCAAGTTGAGATACTTGAATTTCGTATGAAAACACATCTGCAAGCGTGTTATCAGAAATAGATACATCAATGGAGGTATCTGTTGACTTCGCCTCCAGTCCAGAAAGCCCATTTATAGTATCAAGACCAGTATTGAGGGAGGATAAAGATGTTTGCACTTGCCCAAGAGAAGAAATTTTAATTGTTTTTTCTTCAATTTTTGAATTGATTAAATTTTCTTTAGGGATACGCTCAGCGTCAACAAGAGCTGAAATAATCTCCGTCGTATTGAGCCCACTGCCAACATTAAGAGCGCTTAGATAATCTGTTGCCATTCTGATCGTCCCTGTTTCCATCATTTAGAACGACAGATTAATTGCAAAAATTATACCTTTTTGCCGAAACGAAGAAATTTTATTATAGTATTCAGGAATATTAGGTTTATAGCAGGTTTTATCCATGTCCCAGCATCCCCAATCATATAGCCAGACTCTGGTTACATTAAGTCAGATGCTTATCTTCCTCATTCTGACCGGGGTTGGATTTGGTATCCTCATGGCTTTTGTCACTAATGGCTTTGTCATTGGTGTGGGCAAAATCACCCAAATGCGTGAAGGGTTTGACTGGTTTCAATTCACCATTGGCGATAGCAACCTGTCATTCCTGCCGCTTATGGCCATGCTGGTGGCGGCAATCCTGATTATTATCATCAGAAAGGCATTTTCTATCAGCCGCTGGCATGGCCCTGCTGATAGCATATATGCCGCCCATCGCACCGATAATGAACTTGATGTCAAAGCGGGATTTGGTTCAACTCTCGCCGCCTTTGTTTCTGCCAGTGGCGGGGCTTCGGTAGGGCAATATGGCCCACTTGTCCATTTTGGGGCAACAATTGGTAGCTTTATGCGCCAGATTACTGGCGGCAGGCTGACCACGGATATCTTTATCGGATGCGGGGTTGCCGGTGCCATAGCCGCCGGATTTAATGCCCCCATCGCCGGCGTTGTTTTTGCCCATGAAGCCATCTTGCGGCATTTTTCGGTGCGGGCTGTCACCCCCATTGCTATTGCCAGTATTTCATCAGCAGGGGTAAGCAAATGGTTTTTCGGTGATAGCCACGCCTTTGCCGGCGTGCCTGATATCAATCTGGTTGAGGTGCTGCCCATTGCGCTTATCGCCGGCCCCATATTTGGCATCATTGCGGCCCTATACATGATCGGGTTACGGCAAGCGACCAGGATTGTTGGACGGACAGGATTATCACCATCACAGTTGCTTTTCCTGGGGGCAATGCTGACCGGGCTGGTGGGAATGGCTATTCCGCAGGTTCTTGGCCTTGGAACAGGTGTGGTTCTTGATATGCTAAACATGGAATTTGGTCTTGCCATGCTTCTTACCATGCTGATTGCAAAGGCGGTTATGACAGCATTCTGTTTATGTATGGGGTTTTATGGCGGTATTTTCTCACCCGCTTTGTTTGTTGGTGCGGCGGCCGGTGCCAGTATCCAGAAACTGCTTGCCAGCATCGGTATGATGGTTAGCGGCCCGGTAATGGTTGTTTGCGGCATGGCTGCGGTAGCAAGCGCTGTTATAGGCGCTCCCGTTTCCGGTGTTCTGATCATGCTTGAGATGACTATGAGCTATGATTATGCCCTCGCCGCCATGTTGAGCGTGGTTACGGCCGCGTTAGTGAGTCATCATATTTATGGCCATTCTTTCTTTGACAGACAATTGCTTGATCGCGGTATCGATATCTCACAAGGGCGCGGGCATCTGGAAATGATGGAAATCCCTGTTCGTGATCTGGTTAGTGATGATTACGTCACTGCCCATCAATCGGATAGCAAATCCGACGTAGTCAACCGGATGATTACGCATGGGGTTAGCGAAAGCTATCTGCTTGACGGCAGGCGGTTTATGGGAAAATTAACCTTGCATGAACTGCTTCAACAGCCTGATGATATTTCTTTGACTGAAGCATCAAATGATAATGCCATATCCATTAAACATGATGCTTCTCTCATGCAAGCGATTGAAATTGCCAGTACCTTTGTCGGAGAATCTATTCCGGTCATTGATCGTGATACAGGCGAAATGCTAGGCGTGGTTACCGAAGGGGATATTTTCGGGCTTTATCTAAGTACACAGAACCGCATCACTGATCTGGAACGATCATAGCGAGCCATATATCTAAACGGAAATGCTATGCCAGAATATCAATCTGGGCAGAAAAGCGCGGCGTATCAGCATAAAGATTTGAAATCCGCGCGATATTTGTGGCTGCCATCTGGTGCAGAAACCCCGGTGATAAGGCGGCTCTGGCGGAAAGAAACTGCTCACTTGTCACACCAGAAGGCGCAAGACGCGGATGACTGATCACCGTTGCCGGCTGTCTTTTCATCTCACGATGCTGGTTTTGCGTCACATCAATCGCACCAATACCATAGGCTGTTTGCCGTTGTGTTGGCACAGAATTTGCAGCAATAGGCTGTATAGCCAGCGTATCTGCGGTTGGCATAACAGGTGAGGTATGTGTCAAAACGGGCATAACCATAAGTTAAATATAATATATTCAGGGCAAAAAGGGAAGCCCGATGGGGTTTTAACACATGTCAGTCAAGAAAATGATGGAAGCCTATACCAAAACGGATACGACCAATCTGGTGGAAGGCAATGATCCGGTTGCGATTGTCGCCCTGCTTTTTGATGAATTAATCCGTGCCATGCAGAATTTTGTGAAACATTCTGACCCTGATACCGGCAAGAAAGACGAACAATCACGGCAATTCAGCCGAGCGCTTACGATTATCTATGGCTTACAGACAAGCCTCAATTTTGAAGAAGGTGGTGAGATCGCCGATAATCTTTTCCAGCTTTATGAATATTCACGACAGCAATTGCTGAAAGACTGGAAAGAAAAAACCACAGACGGAACAGAAAAGGCAATTGCATCACTGGATGATATTCGTGATGCCTGGCATCAATTGAGCAGACAAGGTGTATCATCATGAAACATCACGCCACGATTACGATCAAAGAGATACAGCAAATCAATGGTGATATTGCCACTGCCATCAAAGATGCTGATTTTACGACCGCGCTTGACCTTGATAAAACAAGACAACAGCATTTTGGGACTCTAAGCCATTTTGAAGGCCCGTTTTCAGCCGACCAGCTGGCCATGCTCGAAGATATGCTGGACAATCTGAAATCTGAAATCCGTATCATTGAAGATGCCATGCTTGATCTGAATGCCAGAACCAGCAAACATATCAAACGGCTTGAAGGTTACCGGTAGTCATTCAGGCATCAGGTGTAGCACCCGGCTTCTCGATAACATATTTACGCATTTTTTCGATTAGGGTTGTGCGCCTCAGTTTAAGGGCATCTGCTGCACGACTAACCATACCGCCATGTTTATCTAATGCCGCTTCAATCAGGGTTACTTCAATATCCTGAAGGTGACGGCGTAAATCCAGATCATCAAAATAAGCAAACCAGTCCCGATAATCTGATGGATGCGGCAAGGCTGGCTTATCTAGAGCATCACCATTTGCCATGATAGGTTCCCCCAGATCAGCCGTGGCCTGCCATAAGAAATCTGCTTCCTGATCCTTTTTAGGGGCTTTCATGCGTAACAGATTTTCACGCACTTCAGCCGCCCCGATGGTCTTGCCGGGAAACAGCACTTGCGCCCGTTCAAGCACATTGCGTAATTCACGCACATTACCCGGCCATGAATAACGCATCAGTTCGGCAACGCCTTCTTTATCAAACTGGAAATCAGGCGTATCACCAAGCGCTTTCATGCTGTCCATAATTGATTTGATCAAGACCGGCAGATCCACCTTCCTTTCGGCCAGACTTGGCAATTGCACTGGAAATACATTGATCCGGTAATACAGATCAGCCCGAAAGCTACCTTCATCCACTTTTGATTTCAGGTTCTGATGCGTGGCACAAACCAGACGGAAATCTACCGTGATATCTTTGCCGCCACCTACACGCTGAATCGTTCTGTCCTCAAGCGCCCGCAATAGCTTGGATTGCAGTGATAGGGGCATATCACCTATCTCATCCAGAAAGAGCGTGCCGCCACTTGCCATTTCAAACCGTCCCTGTCTGGGTTTATCTGCACCAGTAAAAGCACCCTTTTCATGACCAAATAATTCTGATTCCAGTAACTCTGAAGGAATGGCAGCACAATTGATTGAAATCAGGTCGCCTTGCCTACCCGAGGAATGATGGATCGCCCGGCTGACCATTTCCTTGCCAGTTCCTGTTTCTCCCAGCACCAATACTGTTGATGTTGTCGGGGCGACCATTTCAACCATATGCTTGAGGTCTGTCATAACAGCAGATTGCCCATTCAGATATTTGTCAATCGCATTTGACATGTCATCCCCAACTCATGTGTCAGTATTTTGTAATATTCTTAATAAATAAATCATAATATGTCAAAAAAATAACATGAGCCTTGCAACGCACAAATGGATGAATCTTTATATTTTTATCAATATTATCAGCATGTTAAAAAATAATTTTGCCAAATGATAAATTGGCAAGGTTCTTGCCTCTTTAGTTACGAAATTAACTATTTGTTAACTAATTGGGGATCACATGTCTAACATTCGACTTGCCAAGGAACATTTTGACGGCGCAGACATCCTTGAAACCATCTTGCTGAAACGTATGTTTATGGTCACGCCATTACTTTCCGGAGATGATACCAGTGCGGCTGGTTCAACATTGATCTGCGCGGATAGTTTCGTCAGTAAAAAAGGTGGCCGTGACAAACTGATAGAACTGGCACGCAAGATCAAGGCACGGCTGATTATTGTCATTAAAGAACATGCTGATCATTTTGCCATTAATACTGATATTGGCGGAAAGCTGATATCAGTTTCTATACCTGATGTTTCAACGAAACACCCGTCATCTCATTACGGTTTCAATATGATCGCCTCGATGATCGATGCTGATGGTCATCTGGCCACCGGCAGTGACGCAAGCCTGAATATGCTTAATCTGGCCAAGAAGGTGGCGGCAACAGATGTCACGGTTTTCATCAATGGCCCAACCGGTACAGGCAAGGAAGTCTTATCACGTTTTGTCCATTTTCATTCGGCGCGGCAGGATAAGCCATTTGTTGGCATCAATTGCGCTGCTATTCCGGAAAATATGCTGGAAGCCATTCTATTCGGTCACGAAAAAGGGTCTTTCACAGGGGCATCAACAGCTAATAAAGGGATTTTCCGGGCAGCTGATGGAGGCACGCTATTGCTGGATGAAATCTCAGAAATGCCACTTAGCCTACAAGCCAAACTGCTTCGTGTTCTTCAGGAAAAAACAGTCACCCCACTAGGCAGTCAGCAGGAAATTGAAGTTGATGTGAGGGTGATAGCAACAACCAACCGCGCCATGCAGGATGAAATTAGCAAAGGGCATTTTCGGGAAGACCTGTATTACCGGTTAAACGTTTTCCCATTGCACACCTTAAGCATGGCTGATAGGGCTGATGATATTATCCCTATCGCCGCCGCGTTACTCAAACGCCATCATTCCGACCTAACAACCATCCCATGGATGGATGAAAACGCGATCCAGATGCTGACCGAATATCACTGGCCAGGCAATGTCAGAGAGCTGGAAAATGTTCTACAACGTGCCATGGTTCTGGCAACAAACGGCGTGATTACAGAAAACGATATTATTATTGATACGGCCGTGGGTCAGCTAGCACCACCACAGCATCAATTTACCCAAAAACAAACCGCGATTGCCCAGTAACGCTATTTTGAAATGAGGAATTATTATGACAACCATTAAGCCTGCCTCTTTATCACAAATTTCGACAAGCAATGCTTTACAAGATGCCAAAGCCATGCTTGAAGCGGCCAGATCATCGCAAAAAGCAGATACAGAAAGCTTTGGCGATAGAATGGGTAATGCCATTAATTCTGTAGCAGAAGCACAGAATACTAGTGTCCAAATGACCCAAGCGTATGAAATGGGGCTAGAAAATGATTTAAGCAAAGTCATGATAAGCCAGCAAATTTCTTCACTCGGGTTTCAACTGACCCTAAACGCGCGCAATAAAATGTTAAGTGCGTATAAAGATATCATGAATATGCCAGTTTGATACTGATCATTTTTGCTGGATAAACATAATATGGATGGAGCAAAATAATGGCCGACGCAACAACAATGAATCAGGAAACAGCACCAGTTGTAGTCACAGAAAAAAGCGGGATGCTTTCAAGTGTTCGCCGCATGACATCTGACCCTAGTGTTAAAAAGTCCATACCTGCTATCCTGTCCGTTATTGGCGTGGTTGTTGGTCTTGTCATCTATGTGATGATGCAACAGCCATCTGTATCACCGTTATATGCAGGCTTACCGGAAAATGAAAAAGCCCGCGTGGTTGAGGCTCTTAAAAATGCTGGTGTTAATGTCAGCATTGACCCAAGCACAGGTGATGTTTTGGTTCCTACATCTGATTATCACACATCACGGATGACATTGGCCGCACAGGGATTGCCGGAATCCGTGCCAGATGGTTATTCTGCCATTGGTGATATCCCCATGGGATCAAGCCGGTCTGTTGAAAGCGTCAAGATCAAACAGGCACAGGAAATTGAATTATCGCGCTCTATCGGTGAAATCGAAGGGGTGATAGCGGCAAGGGTTCATCTGGCATTGCCGGAAAAATCGGTATTTGCACGGTCAGCAGTACCTCCAAGCGCATCTGTATTCGTTCAGATGAGCAACGGACGCACATTAGGTAACCATCAAGTTAATGCCATAATTCATCTGGTATCATCATCAGTGCCAAGCATGGCAAAGGGTGACGTTACTATTGTTGATCAATATGGCAATTTACTATCAAAGCCCGTTGATGATCCATCAAGCATCATGTCTGATAGCCAGCTTGAACACCGCATGAAACTGGAACAGATTTACCGCAATCGCATCATCCAGCTGGTATCCCCTATTGTTGGGGCAGGGAATGTAACTGCTCAGGTCAATCTGGATATTGACTATACCAGAAATGAAGTAACAGAAGAGTTAGTCGACCCCGAAGGTGGCGCACTGCGCAGCATGCAGTCCAGTCTTGATATGACCGCCAAGCCAGAAGCTAAAGGCATCCCCGGGGCTACATCAAATCGCCCACCTAACGCAAATGAATTGAATACCGATTTTGCCAATCAGGGCGGTGGAGGTGAGTTTCAGACACGTTCATCGAATGAAGTGAAAAACTATGAAGTCAGCCGGACTATCTCGACCACCTTGAAACCATCTAATATGATTACAGCGATCAATGCATCTGTTCTGGTTCGTGATCCAGAAGTTGTTAATCCGGAAACAGGGCTCAAGGAAGTTCAGAAAATCACTCCTGAAAAATTAGCAGAAATTGAAGCGCTTGTTGTCAGTGCCATTGGCATTAATGCCGACCGTGGTGACAAGCTGACGGTAAGCAGCTCTGCCTTTGCTTCAGCAATCGAAGGGGTTGAAAAAACCTGGTATGAAGTTGACTGGATTTCTAACGTCATCAAACAGCTGATGACACTGTTAATTATGGGGGTCATTATTCTAGGCGTTATCCGTCCATTGATATCACGGATCATTGTTCCTGTTGCCCCCGGCAAGCCAGGCGAAGCATTGGTCAATCTGGAAGATGAAGTTGATCTTGATACCGTGGAAATTGCCGAAGGCGAAAGTCTTGAGGATATTAAGTCAAAGCTGAAGCCGAAAAAGGCATCTATTTCAGCCGAGATGCTGGATACAGCGAATACCTATGATGATAAAGTTGCGGTTATCCGGATGATTGTGAGTGATGAAGCGGGACGTGTGTCCAACGTCTTCAAGAATATGATGAAAGATGATTTGGATTAGGCGTGATATTAGCTAATATGAACATTATAATAAGTTAATATTATTGCCGAAAGGAAGCCAGAAAGAGGATCTAGTTATGGCAGAAACAGACAACAAGGATTCAAAAGAAGATATCTTTGAATCCCTTACAGGAACGCAGAAATCCGCCATTCTGATGATGCTATTGGGTGAAGATGAAGCATCAGAAATATTGCGCAACCTTAATCCAAGGGAAGTCCAGCATCTGGGCCGGGCCATGTATTCGGTGCAGGGACTTGATCAGGATACGGTTAACCTTGTGCTTGATGAGTTTCTCGCCATTATTAAAGAACAGACCAGTCTGGGTCTGGGCGCAGGGAACTATATCAAGAATGTGCTCAATAAAGCCCTTGGAGAAGATAAAGCACAATCTGTTCTCAGCCGGATTACGCCATCAAGCAGCCAGCAGCCTATTGAGATTCTTGACTGGATGGATTCCAAATCTATTGCCGATTTAATTGTTGATGAACACCCGCAGATCATTGCCCTGATCATATCATATCTGGACTTTGGCATTGGTGCAGATGTGCTAGGGCTTCTACCGGAAGATATTCAGCCTGAAGTGGTCGGGCGGATTGCCACATTGGAAACGGTCCAGCCCGATGCACTGAAAGAACTGGAAATGGTCATGCAGAGGAAATTTGCCACCAATACCAATCTTCGCGCTTCACAGGTTGGTGGTGTTCAGGCTGCTGCCAAGATCATGAACTTTACCAAGCAGGATATGGAAGCACGCATCATGAAAACGCTGGCAAAAGATGACAAAAATCTTATGGTTGCCATTCAGGAAAGCATGTTTGTCTTTGATAATCTTGTTATGTCCGACGATAAATCTCTGCAAACCTTGCTCCGTTCTGTTGATACAGAAGACCTTGTTCTTGCCCTCAAAGGGGCAGATGAACCCCTACGGGATAAGCTATTCTCATGCATGTCTTCAAGGGCAGCTGCTAATCTGCAAGATGAAATGGAAGCATTGGGCCCAGTCCGGCTTACAGAGGTGCAGGAAGCACAAAAACGTATCATTAACGTTGCCCGCCGTCTATCCGATGAAGGGTCTATCGTTCTTGCCGGTCGTGGCGGTGATGACTTTGTATAAGTAAAACAGATCATGAGATAGCCAGCTATGACAACCGCACCACAAAAATACCCCGAACAGGAAACAGACATCAATAAGCATGTTGACGTATCTGATATCTTGCATCTGGTGCGGGAGGCGAATGAAAAAGGGTATATTAAAACCAGTAACCAATTTGAAAAACCTAAAGCCGAATTCAAGAAAAGAACATTAAGAGATATTGCCGAAAGCAATATGACCGCTTTAAAAGAAAAACAAACCGTTGATGCTGATATATCAGCATCAACGGATGCTCCGCCATCACAGCATGAACAGCCTGATGCCTCAACGGATCAGGTCGATAACCAAATGCCTGATGATGACGCCGATATACCTATGGATCAGCCTGATCAGCAGATAACCGATCAGACAGATGATGAACCATTTGATAGCCCAGATGCTGTTGAAAGTGATCAGAATCAGGCAGATAAGGATCAGGAGGCAATCGCCTCTCCCGAACAGAATGCTGCAAAAGATCCGGGCGATACTGTACCTGACATATCTGATATGCCTGAAACGACTGAAACAGATACAGCAACAGATGGATTTAAAACAACCTTGACCCCTGCCAGCCAAGACACAGCATCACCAGCAGATACCGCAGATTATGATCGGGGGTTTGCAGAAGGAAAAGCGGAGGCACTGGCAGAAATTGACGAAAACATATCGGCCGCTATTGCCAGCTTTACCACCGTAACCGAAGCCATATCCGAAGAGGACAGCATTGATCTGGCGCAATTAGAAAAGGCAATGTTTGGAGCTATTAATCAACTGGCCAGTGAACGGGCTGGCATCGAAATTGATGCTCATCCAGCCCCTTTCACCGCCAAAGTGGCCAGCATGGTAAGCCGTATCCGTAACCGGATTGATGAACCCGTTATCCATTTGCACCCCCATGACATCGCAGCTATCCAGCCCCAACTGGAAAAACAGCTTGCCCCACGCAACTTTACATTGACAGCAGATGAGATGATGAAGCGCGGTGATGCGCGGGTTGATGTTGGGTCAATCGGTGTTATGGATTTGATAGATGATCAACCGGGCAAAGCAGCACCTGCCCCTAAAAAAACAAAAATGCAATCAGACATGCCAGCTAAGGCGGAATCCGAAGCAAAGGACAATGACCATGAATAGTCTTGTCACCCGTGTTATTGATACCCTTGACCATTTCCCCACACAGAAAAGCCTTTCCCTTTATGGCCAGGTGTGCCGGTTTGATGGGCAATTTGTAGAATGCGACGGTTTCCCTGCCCCCATAGGATCATTATGTGAAATTGATACCATTACCGGGGACTCTGTTATGGCTGAAATTACTGGCTTTAATCAGGGTCGAAATATGCTTGCCATGCTGGATCACGATGCCAAAATCTGTGACGGTGCAACAGTCCGGCTGGTAAATACTGGCCACAACATTGCCGTTGGTGATCATTTGCTTGGTCGGGTAACAGATGCGCTGGGTGCGCCACTTGATGACCTACCCATATCTGATCAGGGCGATAACTGGCCATTATCGGGGAAACCATTAAACCCTCTGAAACGTAACCCTATCACAAAGCCGCTTGATGTTGGCATTAAGGCCATTAATGGCCTTTTAACCGTCGGGCAAGGTCAACGTGTTGGTATTGTTGCCGGATCAGGTGTCGGGAAATCAGTACTTTTATCCATGATGAGCCGTTATACCGATGCTGATATTGTTGTGATTGGTCTGATCGGTGAACGGGGGCGCGAAGTGGGAAGCTTTGTTAACAGCGTCCTTGATGAAAATACTCGCGCCAGAACAGCGGTTGTTGCTGTTCCTGCTGACCGGTCACCATTATTGCGGATACGCGGGGCACAACGCGCAACCGCTATTGCCGAATATTATCGTGACCAGGGGAAAAATGTTCTGCTGATCATGGACTCCCTTACCCGCGTGGCACATGCACAACGTGAAATCGGATTATCATTAGGCGAACAACCAACATCGAAAGGGTATCCGTCATCAGTGGTTTCACTATTACCGCGTCTGATTGAAAGAACAGGCGCCGGTGAAGGTAAAGCAGGTTCAATCACTGCATTTTATACCGTGCTGGCCGATGGTGATGATCAAAACGACCCCGTGGTTGATATATCCCGCGCTATTCTTGATGGGCATATTGTGCTTTCACGGACACAAGCACAAATGGGGGTTTATCCGGCTATTGATGTATCGCTTTCGGTAAGCCGTGTCATGAATGATATTACTACTGATACGCATCAGGACGAAGCCAGACAGTTTAAACGGCTTGTTGCTCTGTTCCTTGAAAATCGTGATCTGATCCTCATGGGTGGCTATCGACAGGGACAGGATGCTGAACTTGATCGTGCGGTTCAGCTATGGCCATCCATGATGGCCTATATTCAACAACAGGAAAGCGAACAGGCAACGATTGCGACTAGCATAGAAGGATTATCGGCACTAATGCCAAAATAAACCGATGAATAAGCCAAAAGACATATTTCAACGCCTTGCCTTACGCGAAAAAATGACAGTCATGGCGCGTGCCGAAACCATTCGCACGCTTGATGATGAACATAAGAAAATTAGTGATATTGGTGAAAAACTGAACCAGATGGCAGATGAAACCCGGCCAAACCCCGGTGTTACTTCCATGCTATCGTTACGATCAGCGCAACATTATAGCGGCAAAATCCATGAACAACTCAAAGTCATTGAACAACGAAAAACCTTTCTTGAAGATGAAATTAGCGAAGAACGCATTACTCTTGGCACAGCATTAAGCCGCCAGAACAGAGCTGAGGAAAAGTCTCGCCTGTATCAACGCGATAAGCGAGAAGAAAAACAGGAAAAAGCCGAAACGGATATTCCGCGCAGCAATCAGGCAAAAGCATAATGCCCCCAGAATGTTGCGGTTTTGGCATTATTCTTGCAAAGCTTACAGACGACGTAATGATTATGGGTTGCCACAGCTATGACAATGATTAATTCTATCACACCTAAAGGGATACCTTTTCCAGATGGTATTATTAGTCCAGATCATCCATCAGTTGATGGAGCGATGGCTATATTCGATGCCATCATAGTCGCTGTTGCCAATTGTCATGGCAGTGATCAGGATGATACCGATATTCAGATAAAGGCTGAAAAGGTAGCCGACCAAATCATGTCAGATGATAGCCTGAAATCTTACTTGGATGATGCTAATCCGGTAGAGCTTTTGCCTGTCATTACCAATCTGCTTCACCATTCAGATGCCGTACCTAATCACGAAATTCCTCCGCTAAATCCAGATAGCGGTAATATCAAGTACCAGATTAGTGATGTATTTGAAACACCATTTGCAAATAAAATTGATGCGGCTATTCCTTATCCTGATGATCAGCAAGTTGACTCACATAACCCAGATAAACCATCACCTGCATCAGGGCTTATCGCCGAATATCCGCCTTTACAGTTATCTAACCCTTTACCCCGTCATCCACGTGGGCAGTATGATACAGCAAAAAATCCTGTGCAGATTTTAGCCAATCTTATTCGCAAAACCGAGAGCAAGCCTTCTGTTGATGAAAATGTTCCGGGATCAGCACAAGCAACTGCATCTGAGCCTGTTATATCAGATGAATATGTTCCGGAGACAGCACCAGCAACTGTATCTGAACCTGTTACATCACATGAATATGTTCCGGAGACAGCACCAGCAACTGCATCTGAACCTGTTATATCACATGAATATGTTCCAAAATCAGCACCGGCACCAGCAACTGCATCTGAACCTGTTATATCACATGAATATGTTCAAGAATCAGCA
>JBMYKD010000026.1:0-20751 GCA_049595035.1 Puniceispirillales bacterium (SeqCode)
ACCGTGGGCGCTGGCGTCGTCTCCGCTATCGTCGAATAACATGTAGATATATCGGTGACAGGATATATCCTGTCATCAGGAATAGGAGTGTAGCTCAATTGGTAGAGCACCGGTCTCCAAAACCGGGGGTTGGGGGTTCGAGTCCCTTCGCTCCTGCCATTTAAAAATGGCTTTTTATTAAAAACCTCAGAGTTTTCTCTGAGGTTTTTTTATTGCATGGCAGGATGTTCTTATTACATGGTAGATTACTAGACGTATAAGAATGAAAGGCTTTCCATGTCGATATCAAAACAACCGATTGATCGGATGATGCAACAAGATATGCGGGCTGTTCTTGCCCCGAAAGGCGTATTGCGGGTAGGCCTGAATATGGCAAATTTTTTGCTGGTTTCCGGTGTTGATGATCAGGGGCTGGCTTATGGGCTGTCACCCGATCTGGCGCATAAAATATCTGAATATCTGGATGTTGAATGCGCGTTGGTGCCATTCAAGGGGCCCGGTGAGCTGGCTGATGCTATGACTGACGATGTATGGGATCTGGCAAATATTGCTGTTGAACCCGAACGGGCGGAAACCATAGCATTCAGCCAGCCATATATTCATATTGATGCTAATTTCATGGTAAGGACAGATAGCCATATTTGCAATAATCAGGACGTCAATCAATCTGGTGTTCGGGTCATTCTTTATGACAGGAGTGCCTATGATCTATGGCTGAAAGATCATTATGTTAATCCGGAATATATTCGTGTTGCGACCATTCAGGAATCTCATGACCGGTTTCTGGCAGGTGAGGGTGATGTGCTGGCAAGCCTTAAGCCAAAATTGATGAATGAAGTCGCAACCCATCAGGATGTGAAACTGATTGCCGAACCCTTCACTTTTATTAAACAGGCGGTCGGCATGAAAAAAGGCCATGACAACGTGCTGAATGGCATTAATCAGATCATTGGTCATCTTCTGGCCAGTGGATTCATTCAGGATAGCCTGAACCGACATGGGGTCGCCGATAAATTAAGCCTTCCTTCCTAGCGGGGCAGGTCGGGCATAATTATCCGAAAAGACAGTCAAATAGCAATTGGTCGAGATGTTTGACCCGTCCCTGCACGGATTTAAGCGTCTTTTTTTCACGCGCTGATAAAGACCCCAGTTCTATCAGGGTGGTCGGGGATAGGCCCTGACCGATATCAGTAATCTGCTGGCGTAAGACCAGCCGGATGCAGAATTGCAAATCTTCACCTAACAGAATAATTTCAGGCGGGATATCCCCCTTTGTCATTAACTGTTCTGCCCGTTCCACACTATTTCTTGCGCTGACTGCCCGTGATACGGCTAACACCCGCAGGCTTTCGACAATAGGTAAAAGCAAATTGCGTTTCATATTAAAACGGCCATTTTCGGTGATAAAGCCACCCCAGAATGTGATGCCGGCATTATGTGTCTGAATGTTATTTGCCAGCAATTTTAGAAAATCCAGCTGGCCTTTGACGATTTTTATGATCTGTTTCTGTAATCTGCTGGCCAGATGGGCACTTCCATGAACGCAGTGATAGTCAAAAAAGATATCAACATGAAGAACGTCTTCGGCAGACCCGCGTGATATCCATTTTTTAACGGTCGTGATCCAGTCAGCCAGCGATTTGCACCATGTTTGGGTATTGGCCATAACCCCGCCCGTGCAATAGGGTATGCCAGCGCTATTCATGATATCGGCAATATGCTGGCCAAGTTGTTCAAACCATGCCTGAATGGAATCCTGATCTTGTGCGTCATCACAATGATAGATAATGGCATGATCCTGATCTGCCGCAAGCAGGCTTTCCTCACGGCCGGCAGAACCAAGGATCAGTAAGGCATAATCCGCTGGTGGTGATGATCCGTCAGCACACATGATCTGTTCGGCCAGCACCGCTGACCGTGCCAATGCGGCACGATACTGGCTACTGATAACAGCAGCAATCGCATAGGCTTTCAGCCCTTCATCCATGAGTGATTTTGACAGTAACAGTAATCCTTTTATGGCTTTGCCCATATCATCGCCATGTTCGGCCTGATTTATATCATCACCAATAACCATGGCATCGGTTAGCCGCAGACGGTTTAATTCGCGGCCGGATATATATCCGGTTAATGTCCCATCGGCATTTGTCACACCAAGGTGGCGAATATCATGTTTCTGCATGCGTGCCATAGCAACATGCATGTAGTCGTTTTCCGACACGGTCAGCACTGGCGACGACATAATAGAATCAAGCCGGATTTCACGCGCTCTTGTGACTTCATCAACAGGTAGCGCCATACAGTGAACAAGATCACGTTCGGATACAATGCCGGTGATGTGATCAGGGCTGGTGCCTACAAAAACACATTCCTTTTTTTCTTTTTTCATGCGGTCAGCGGCATGCAGGATAATGCTATCTGGCGGCATAATCAGTGGGCTTGTGATCATAAGATCATCAATTTTATGGCTATATGGAAAGGGATCAATGCGTGATAATGCGCGAAAACTGGCGTAGGGTTGCTGGATAGCGGCAACATCAATCCAGCCAGCATTAGTGCCAGCGATGCGCTGATCATCTAATGCCGCTGTTGCTTTCTGTAAATCCCCATAGGTGCTGATTGAATGGGATTTTAATTCGTTAAGCAATGCCTGAAACAACTTCCCTGTCATGATGGCATCACCGATGGCGGTATGCCTATGGGCAAGGGGGATATCAAAATGCTGGGCAAGGGTTTCTAACGTTCCCATCATCATGATAGCGTCACGACCAAGGGCAATGGTTGCCATCTGTCGCACACAAAGAGCAGGTGGAATATCCCAGCCAATGCCATGGCGATCTGTTTCAGCCGCCAGAATAGCCAGATCAAAGCCGATATTATAGCCGATAACAACACGGTCGGTGATTGTGTCCCGTAAGCGGGGGAAAACATGCGAAAACCCCTGTTTATCCGATACCCTTTCATCGCTGATACCATGAATATCAATACTTTTAGGTGGGATAGGAATGCCGGGATTGACTAGCATATCAAGGCAATTGGTATCATCATAAGGATCAATGACCCCTATCTGGACAATACGGTCGGTTTTCGTCTGAAGCCCTGTGGTTTCCAGATCAAGGGAGATGAGGGGTAATTTTTCAAGAAGCACGCTGGACAAGCTCATCAGTTCACTTGCCTTTCTTGTTATCATCTTCTTTATTCATATGATTTTTGTAATTACCGGTTTATCATAACCTGCCTGCAAGAAGGTTTCAATAGCCCCCGCATAATGACAGTAAATGATGCGCGTGGCTTATTCGTCCTGGGTAAATGTCTTGCCCGGCTTCATGATATTATTTGGGTCAATGGTAGATTTGAGCTGTCGCATCAGATCATAGGCAGCGCCATGTTCAGCGCGCATATATTCACGTTTCCCTGACCCACCATGATCGGCGCTTATTGTGCGGAACATATCAATCTGTTCTTCTATGCTGGTCTGGCTACCGTGGAATTCCAGAAACAAATGCAATTTTCCGGCGCATGAAAATCCGGATTGTAAAGATTCATTCCCCGCATCTGCATGTCATCCAGCAATACAATACGCGCCATGGGAATACCTGATTAAATGGCGGTAATCACAGACTGGATAGCATCATTGATATCTTCAAAGACACAGCTAGCGGCGGAAATAGATTCGGGCATGCCATGTAATTTAACCGTCAGTTTGGTGATAATGCCTAATGTTCCTTCAGAGCCGATAAACAGGTTTTTGAGATCATAGCCGGAAGCCGATTTTCTGGCGCGACTGCCAACATGAATCACGTCGCCATTTGGTAAAACGACTTCCATTGCCAGCACATTTTCCCGAATTGTGCCATAGCGAACCGTATTGGTGCCTGATGCCCGAGTTGCTGCCATTCCGCCCATTGTTGCGTCAGCGCCCGGATCTACAGTGAACATTAATCCGGTAGATTTCAGATGATCATTGAGTTGGATTCTGGTAACGCCGGCCTCTACTTCGGCATCCATATCATCCGGATTGATGGATAGAATGTTATTCATCTGGCTGGTATCAATGGTTATTCCACGCTCTGCCGGAACAATATAGTCGGTCACCAAAGTATGTCGCGTAAGGAATCCACAACCATATTGATCTGATCCAGTGCCATAGATGAACCCCCTACAACCATATGAAAATAAATGCATGTATTATGACGCTTTAATGTTTTTTATGATAGTATGAGATCAAGTAAATTCTTTTTGGCGTCAGTTACGCTGGATCATTTTTAATGCCACCTACCTTATCATATCAAGATTCATGTCATCCTTCTGTTCCTGTACATGGGCTGGGCATCAGCCAGATCATTTCCTATGGATTTCTGTTTTATGCCTTTGCCCAGCTGAAAATCCCTCTGGCGGAACGGCTTGGTGTGCATGCAGGGGATGTTTTGGTTGGCGTCACGATATCATTGCTTGTAAACGGGGTGCTTGCGCCGCTGGTAGGGTACTGGTTTGACCGTCTTGGGGCGTTGCGCGTATTGGCAACAGGGTTGGTCATTGGATCAATAAGCCTGATTTATCTAACATGGTGCACCAGTTTTCCGATGTTTATCGGTGCTATGGTTATACTGGGTGTCGGCTTTTCCATGTGTAATTATGAAGCGGCGTTTAGCGCCGCTGTCCAGATAGATGAAACAGCATCACGGCGGAATATATCAATCATTACCTTTTATGGCGGGGTGGCCAGTTCTCTCACATGGTTGATGATTGCGCCACTGATGCATTATTTCGGTTTTGTCATGACGATGTATGTGCTGGCATTCATGCAACTGGTTATGGCGGTATGGGTAGTTATAATGAGCAGACAGACCAAGCATCATCACCCCGAAAGGGGGACAATGCCCATGGAACCCTTTCGCTGGACTGAATTAACCCGAGCTGAAAAAATAGCCTTAATCACACTGGCATTGTCTTCGGCCTTTGAATATCTGTCTTTCGGGGCTGTCGCATTGATGCTTATTCAATGGTATCAGG
The DNA here is from genome assembly GCA_049595035.1 of Puniceispirillales bacterium (SeqCode). Lineage (GTDB taxonomy): Bacteria > Pseudomonadota > Alphaproteobacteria > Puniceispirillales > UBA1172 > UBA12202. The sequence goes on from JBMYKD010000026.1 coordinate 5,014, forward strand.
AGGTATTTGGCGTGGCTGGATTAGCGGTCTTGCTGGCTAGTATTTATGGCCCGTTTCAGGTGATAGGTCGCGTGCTTGAAATGCGATTTGGGGCCAAACATGATGCCCGCTATACCGCCATTATTGCTTTCGTCATGGTGCCAACTGCTGTGATGCTTATTCAATATCCATCAATCATCTTGGTTGCCATTGGCATGGCGTTATTCGGCATGGGACATGGGATTTTGACAGTGTCATTTGGATATATCACGAATATGTATTTTCGTGCGGCGGTTTATGGGCGGGCAAAGGGCTGGATTTCTACCCCAAGGGCACTGGGAATGGCTATGGGGCCGCTGGTTGCCGGCATGCTATATGGTTATGGTGGTGAGATTTTTCTGACAGTCATGGTTTTCACGACTATTCTGGCAGGATTAATCTTTGCGGCCATCCTTTCTGTGCGTCCGCGTGACGGGTTTTAATCCTGATTTATCATTATCATCAATTTTGCAAAAAATTAATTTGCAAAACCTTAATGGGTGGGGTATTACCGCCTTTCATCAACATTTGTGAAGAAGCGAAAATGCCATGAAAGTGATGACGTGTATAAAAAACGCTCTTACCGACATGAAACGCTTGCACGATTGAGGAATTATGGCTAAAGTATCACCCACACAATTTGTACGTCAGGTAAGGCAAGAAGTTAGCCGTATCACTTGGCCTAGCAGGCGCGATGTAGTCACAGCAACCATTACGGTGCTGGTGATGGTGTTCATTGCGGCCCTGTTTTTTATGCTTGTGGACTGGATTTTAAGCAATCTGGTGCAAATTGTTCTTGGTGTTGGTGCTTAAGGATAGGCGCGTTAAAGCATGTGGTTGGCTGATACTGTGTTGGCCATTCTTGGGAATATGTAATTATGGCGAAACGCTGGTATGTTGTTCATGTCTTTTCTGGTTCGGAAAAGAAAGTCGCTCAAGCGATACGCGAGCAAGCTGAAAGCTATGGTCTTTCCGATGACATTGAAGAGGTGCTAGTTCCAACCGAAGAGGTTGTTGAGCTTCGCCGTGGGGCGCGGGTAAATGCCGAGCGGAAATTCTTTCCGGGCTATATTCTGATCAAAATGGAACTGACTGATCAGGCCTGGCATATTGTTAATTCGCAAAATCGGGTAACTGGTTTTCTTGGTGCTGGCGGTAAGCCAGTGCCTATTTCCGATGCTGAAGCCGAGCGTCTGATCAAACAGGTTACTGAAGGCATTGAACGGACACATTCTGATATATCATTTGAAATTGGCGAATGGGTGCGTGTTGCCGAAGGACCATTTGCGTCCTTTAAGGGTCTGGTGGAAGAAATCGATCCAGATAAATCACGTCTCAAGGTTACGGTGTCCATTTTTGGACGTTCAACCCCGGTTGACCTTGAATTCTCTCAGGTTGAAAAGTCGACATAACGAAAAGGTAAAGCAAGGAAACCGTCATGGCAAAGAAGATTGATGGATATATCAAGCTGCAAATTCCGGCAGGTGGAGCAAACCCTTCGCCGCCAGTAGGCCCTGCACTGGGTCAGCGTGGCGTGAATATCATGGAATTCTGTAAAGCATTCAACGCGGCAACAGACAGCGCGGAAAAGGGGATGCCGATTCCGGTAGTCATTACCGTCTATTCTGATAAATCATTTACCTTTACCACCAAGAAAGCACCGGTGAGCTATTTTCTTAAAAAAGCCGCTGGACTGCCCAAGGGTAGCCAGACACCGGGACGGGGAACGGTTGGTAAAGTAACCATGGATCAGGTGCGTGACATTGCTGATCAGAAAATGGAAGACCTGAACGCCATTGATCAAGGTGGTGCTGTTCAGATGATACTTGGTTCAGCCCGTTCCATGGGGCTTGAGGTAGTGGAGTAAATCATGGCTGGAAAAAAACTAAAAGCTGCATATGAGTCCTTCGACAAAGACACCGCCTATTCCATTAAGGATGCGGTTGATCTGGTGAAAAAGAACGCCACGGCTAAATTTGATGAAACCGTTGAAATATCCATGAATCTCGGGGTTGATACCCGTCATTCTGATCAGATGGTTCGTGGGGTTGTTGCCCTGCCGCATGGAACAGGTAAATCCATGCGCGTTGCTGTTTTCGCCCGTGATGAAAAGGCGGCTGAAGCAACTGCTGCTGGTGCTGATATTGTCGGTGCTGAAGAACTGGCCGAAAGTATTCAGGCTGGAAACATGGATTTTGACCGCGTTATTGCGACCCCGGATATGATGGGTGTTGTCGGACGGCTTGGTAAGGTGCTGGGGCCCAAAGGGTTGATGCCTAACCCGAAACTGGGAACAGTCACCCCGGATGTTGGCAAAGCTGTTGCTGCTGCTAAGGCTGGTGAAGTGCAGTATCGTGCCGAAAAGGCCGGTATTGTTCATGCGGGTATTGGTAAAGCCAGCTTTGATCTGGAAAAACTGCAGGAAAACGCGGCCGCCTTTATTTCTGCTGTGCATAAGGCGCGTCCGTCAGGGGCAAAAGGATTATTCATTCGCAAGATTGCTATCAGCAGCACCATGGGTGCCGGAGTTGATATTGATCCTGCAGAAGCCAGCACCGCTGGCTAAGGTTTCAGCATTCTGGCGTCATGGCCAGAATGGTGGAAGGAACCGGAAGGTTCCACCTGTCCAAGATGGTAGGTGCTGCCAGTTGGTAGCTTAAACATCCTACTCAGACGGGGAGAGCGATATTCGCTTGAACTATGGGCAGGCCATGGTGGTTGCAATGCCGTATTCGGTGGCGCAATCACTTCGTGCAACCGATGATGCTTAATCGTAAGGATCATCCATAACTAGCGGAGACGATCGGTGAATAAATCCGAGAAAACCAAGCTGGTAGAAACGCTGCACGCGACCTTTAGTGGTGCAACATCTGTTGTTATCGCTCATCAGGTCGGGCTGACTGTTGCCGAAAGCAATGATATCAGGGAAAAGATGCGGAATGCTGGTGCCCGTTACAAGGTTACCAAAAACCGGATTGCCAAGATAGCATTGAAGGGAACGAAATTCGAGGAACTGAGTGATCAGTTTACAGGACCGACGGCGATTGGTACGTCTGATGATCCTGTTGCTGCCGCTAAGATCCTTGTTGAGTTTGCCAAGAGTAACGACAAAATGACAATCATCTGTGGGTCTGTGGACGGACAGGTGCTTGCCAAGGCAGATGTGGAAACATTGGCCAAATTGCCATCTCTTGATGAACTTCGTGCCAAGCTGGCTGGCCTATTGCAGGCACCAGCGGCAAAACTGGCCAGAGTATCACAAGCCCCAGCAGGAAAGCTGGCGCGTGTTATTCAGGCGAGAGCAGATCAGTTACAGTAGTAGGGTTTTGCCCAGTTAATATTTAACGCTTAGTTCAAGCCTAATGGAGAAAAATCATGGCTGATATTTCAAAACTTGCTGAAGACCTTTCCGCACTGACCGTTCTAGAAGCAGCCGAGCTGGCCAAGCTTCTGGAAGAGCAGTGGGGTGTTTCTGCGGCGGCAGCACCTGTTGCTGTTGCTGCTGTTGCTGGCGGTGACGCTGGCGGTGCAGCTGCCGAAGAAAAAACCGAGTTCGACGTTATTCTTGCCGCCGCTGGCGACAACAAGATCAACGTTATTAAAGCTGTTCGCACCATCACCGGACTTGGCCTCAAGGAAGCCAAGGATCTGGTTGAAGGCGCACCAAAGCCAGTCAAGGAAGGCGCATCCAAGGATGATGCCGATGCCGCTAAGGCCGCCCTTGAGGAAGCTGGAGCAACTGTTGAGCTCAAGTAATCTGAATATTTAAGACATATTCACTCCCCCACATCGGATTTTCCGGTGTGGGGATTGCCTGTTTCAGGCACCAGAACGTTTTGATGTGTTATTTGCGGGTTTTCCACAGTTGCACATACAGATAAACAGAGGTTAAATTTATGGGATCAAGCATCAACGCACTAAATAGCCGCCGTCGTATTCGCCGTAATTTTGGTTCAATAACAGAAGTGGCAGAGATGCCAAATCTGATTGATGTTCAGCGTAGCAGCTATGATTTATTTCTTCAGAGAGATGTTCCTCCGCATGCGCGTGATGATGTCGGACTGCAAGAGGTGTTCAAATCCGTCTTTCCGATCAAGGATTTCAATGAAAAATCCGTGCTTGAATATGTATCCTATACACTCGAAGAACCAAAATATGACGTTGAAGAATGCCAGCAGCGGGGACTGAATTATGCGTCCTCTTTGAAAGTGTTGCTCCGTCTGGTTGTTTGGGAAGAAGACGAAATTACAGGAACAAAATCTCTGCGTGATACCAAAGAACAGGAAGTGTTCATGGGTGACATGCCATTGATGACGAAAAATGGAACATTCATCATTAATGGGACAGAACGGGTTATCGTATCACAGATGCATCGCTCGCCAGGCGTGTTTTTCGACCATGATAGAGGTAAATCACACGCTTCAGGTAAATTGCTGTTTTCTGCCCGTGTCATTCCTTACCGCGGATCATGGCTGGATTTTGAGTTTGATGCCAAGGATATGATCAATGTCCGTATTGACCGCAAGCGGAAATTGCCGGTTACCACCTTTCTGATGGCATTGATGGATGAAGCCTCAGAAGCCTATGTTCAGGAAGCCAAGGATGAAGGCATCGAACAGGATAGAAACAAGGTAAATGGTCTATCTCGTGAAGCCATTCTCAATTATTTTTATGATGCGGTTACTTATCAGCGCACCAAAAAAGGCTGGCAGACAGATTTTGATGCCAGCAGAATGCGCGGGGCGCGGCTGAATTATGATCTGGTTGATGCCAGTAACGGGGAAGTTGTCGCGGCAAAAGGCGATAAATTAACGCCGCGGTCATTGCGTAAACTCGAAGAAAGTGGCCTCAAGCAGGTGCTGGTAAGCGAAGAGCAGATCATTGATCAGTTTATCGCCCATGATGTGGTTGATATGGAAAATGGTCTTGTGATCTGTGAAGCGGGTGACATTATCACCGAAGACACATTGAATAGCCTGCTTGAAATGAATGTGGATAGCATTCGTATTCTGGCCATTGACAATATTAATGTGGGCAGTTTCCTCCGCAATACGCTGGCCGCTGACCGTAATAATTCCCGCGAAGATGCGCTGGTTGATATCTATCGTGTGATGCGTCCGGGTGAACCGCCAACACTCGAAACGGCGGAAGCCTTGTTCAATGGGTTATTTTTTGATGGCGAACGCTATGATCTATCATCTGTTGGGCGGGTTAAGCTAAATGCCCGTGTTGGCATTGATGCGGATGATCAGATGCGGACATTGCGCCGTGAAGATATTCTCGCCATTGTCAAACTGCTTGTCGATTTGCGTGATGGTAAAGGTGATATCGATGATATTGATCACCTTGGTAACCGGCGTGTCCGGTCAGTTGGTGAATTGATGGAAAATCAATACCGGATTGGTCTGGTACGGATGGAACGGGCAATCAAAGAGCGCATGTCATCTGTGGAAATTGACAGGTCCATGCCGACAGATTTGATTAATTCAAAGCCTGCCGCCGCCGCGGTGAAAGAGTTTTTCGGGTCTTCCCAGTTATCCCAGTTTATGGATCAGACAAACCCGTTATCCGAAATCACGCATAAACGTCGTCTTTCCGCATTAGGCCCGGGTGGTTTGACGCGGGAACGTGCCGGATTTGAAGTGCGGGATGTGCATCCTACCCATTATGGCCGGATTTGCCCGATTGAAACCCCGGAGGGGCCAAATATTGGTCTGATCAATTCTCTGGCCACTTTCGCTAAAATCAACCGTTATGGCTTTATTGAAACGCCATATCGGAAAGTTGATAATGGTAAAGTCACTGATGAAGTGGTTTATATTTCTGCCATGGATGAAGGCCGTTTTGTGATCGCACAGGCTAATGCCGAACTGGATGATGATGGAAAGTTTATTGGTGAATTGATCCCGACCCGTATTGCGGGAGAAATCGGTTTATCAAATCCATCAGATATCGAAATGATGGATGTGTCCCCAAAACAGCTGGTTTCTGTTGCTGCTTCTCTTATTCCATTCCTTGAAAATGATGATGCGAACAGGGCACTCATGGGATCAAACATGCAGCGTCAGGCTGTGCCACTGATCAAGGCCGAAGCTCCACTTGTGGGAACAGGGATGGAAGCTGTTGTAGCCAAAGACTCCGGCGTGACCATTATTGCCCGCCGTTCGGGTGTCATTGATCAGGTGGATGCAACACGGATTGTTGTCCGGTCCTCTGAAACAACAGAAGATGAAGTATCACCAGTTGATATTTATTCTCTGCTCAAATTCCAGCGGTCAAATCAGAATACCTGTATTACCCAGCGCCCATTGGTGCGCGTTGGTGACGTTGTCAACGCTGGTGATATTCTGGCTGATGGCCCATCAACCGAAGATGGTGAACTGGCTCTTGGACGGAATGTGCTAGTCGCATTCATGCCTTGGAATGGCTATAATTTTGAGGATTCGATTCTGATTTCCGAGCGCATTGTCCGTGATGATGTCTTTACCTCAATTCATATCGAAGAATATGAAATCATGGCACGCGATACCAAGCTGGGCACGGAAGAAATTACCCGTGATATCCCGAATGTTGGTGAAGATGCGCTGAAAAATCTGGATGAAGCCGGCATGGTTTATGTTGGTGCTGATGTAGAGGCTGGCGATATTCTGGTGGGTAAGGTGACACCAAAAGGTGAAACCCCAATGACACCGGAAGAAAAATTGCTTCGTGCCATTTTTGGTGAAAAAGCGGCAGATGTTCGTGATACGTCACTTCGTGTTCCCCCAGGTGGAGCAGGAACTGTGGTTGAGGTGCGTGTATTTTCGCGTCGCGGGGTTGAAAAGGATGAACGGTCACGCGCCATTGAGCGGTCAGAAATCGAACGTCTATCCAAAGACCGTGATGATGAACGTGAAATCCTTGAACGCGGCTTTTACAACCGGATGACGGAACTGATGATTGGCCAGAAAGTTGCTTCTGGCACATCAGGACTGAAAAAAGGTGATACCATCACCCAGGATCTGTTGCAGGACCTGCCACGCAGCAAGTGGTCAGGTATCGCCGTGACAGATGATGCCGCTCAGAAAGCGATTGAAGCCCAGATTAATGATCTGGAAAAATCTCTGCGTAAGCTTGAAGCCCGCTTTAATGACAAGGTGGATAAACTTCAGCGCGGGGATGAATTGCTGCCCGGTGTCATGAAAATGGTCAAGGTATTTGTCGCGGTAAAGCGTAAGCTTCAGCCCGGTGATAAAATGGCCGGTCGCCATGGTAATAAAGGGGTCATTTCCCGCATTCTGCCAGTGGAAGACATGCCATATCTTGAAGATGGTACCCATGTCGATATCGTATTGAATCCGCTTGGGGTGCCATCACGAATGAATGTGGGGCAGATTCTGGAAACGCATCTGGGCTGGGCTTCAGCCGGATTAGGAAAAAAGATTTCCCATATCGTTGATCAGGCTAAACAGCAGAATAATCCTAAAATGATCAAGGATGAGTTGAAAAATATTTACAGCGATGAGCAATTCAAGAATACCGTTGCCAAGCTGGATGATGATCAACTGTTTGAACAGGGGAAACTACTTTCAGGTGGTGTTCCGATGGCAACGCCGGTGTTTGACGGTGCCAAAGAAAAGAATGTCCGTGATTATCTCACCTATGCCGGGCTGAGTGAAACAGGTCAGGAATGGCTGACTGATGGCCGCACAGGTGAAATGTTTGATCGACCAGTGACAGTGGGATATATCTATATGCTCAAACTGCACCATCTGGTTGATGAAAAAATTCACGCGCGTTCCATTGGCCCATATTCTCTTGTCACCCAGCAGCCTCTTGGTGGTAAAGCTCAGTTCGGTGGCCAGCGCTTTGGTGAAATGGAAGTCTGGGCTCTTGAAGCCTATGGTGCCGCCTACACACTTCAGGAAATGCTAACGGTTAAATCTGATGATGTGACCGGCCGGACCAAGGTATATGAATCCATTATCCGCGGTGATGATGATTTTGAAGCCGGCATTCCGGAAAGCTTTAATGTTCTAGTAAAAGAATTGCATTCGCTCGGCCTTGATGTCGGCTTGCAATCCTCTGAATACTAATAACGGGAGAGACCATTATGAATGATTTGATGCACAGCTTTGGTCAACCTCAAAGCTCACAAAGTTTTGACAAGATCAAGATATCAATAGCCTCTCCCGATAAAATTCGGTCGTGGTCATTTGGTGAGATCAAAAAGCCGGAAACGATTAACTACCGGACGTTCAAACCCGAACGTGATGGTTTATTCTGTTCACGGATTTTTGGTCCTGTCAGAGATTATGAATGTCTTTGCGGCAAATATAAGCGGATGAAGTATCGCGGCGTTGTCTGCGAAAAATGTGGTGTTGAAGTCACATTATCGAAAGTCCGGCGGGAACGCATGGGACATATCGAACTGGCATCGCCGGTTGCCCATATCTGGTTCTTGAAATCATTACCATCACGCATTGGTTTGCTGACTGATATGACGCTGAAAGACCTCGAACGGGTACTGTATTTTGAAAATTTTGTGGTGATTGAACCGGGGCTTTCATCCTTGGAAAAAGGCCAGTTACTCAGCGAAACCGAATATTATGATGCGCTGGAAGAATTTGGTGAAGACGCTTTTGAAGCCGGTATCGGTGCTGAAGCGATCAGAATTATTCTGGAAGCCATTGACCTTGAAGCAGAACGGGAACAGGTGCGTCAGGACCTGCGGGACACGGGAAGCGAAGCTAAGCGCAAAAAACTGGTTAAGCGGTTGAAATTGATTGATGCCTTTATGGAATCAGGGTCACGGCCGGAATGGATGATCCTTGAGGTTATTCCTGTCATTCCGCCGGAATTGCGCCCGCTGGTGCCACTAGATGGTGGCCGTTTTGCGACGTCAGACCTGAATGACCTGTATCGTCGGGTTATTAACCGTAATAACCGTCTGAAACGTCTGATTGAATTGCGGGCCCCCGATATTATCATCCGGAATGAACGCCGGATGCTTCAGGAATCGGTTGATGCGCTATTTGATAATGGTCGCCGTGGTCGTGTGATTACAGGGGTAAATAAACGTCCTCTGAAATCATTGTCAGACATGCTGAAAGGCAAGCAGGGTCGTTTCCGTCAGAACCTGCTTGGTAAGCGGGTGGATTATTCTGGCCGTTCGGTGATTGTGGTTGGCCCCGAATTAAAACTGCATCAATGTGGGCTGCCTAAACAGATGGCTCTTGAACTGTTTAAGCCATTTATCTATTCCAAGCTGGAAATCTATGGTCACGCCACGACGATCAAGGCCGCCAAGCGTATGGTGGAAAAAGAACGTCCGGAAGTATGGGATATCCTAGAAGAAGTGATCCGTGAACATCCGGTCATGCTGAACCGTGCGCCAACATTGCACCGTTTAGGTATTCAGGCGTTTGAACCTGTATTGATTGAAGGCAAGGCCATTCAATTACATCCTCTGGTCTGTACCGCATTTAATGCTGATTTTGACGGTGACCAGATGGCAGTTCATGTGCCACTATCACTGGAAGCACAGCTAGAGGCCAGAGTCCTCATGATGTCGACAAATAATATTCTCAGCCCGGCCAATGGTAAGCCCATTATCGTGCCGTCACAGGATATTATTCTGGGTCTTTACTATATGACACTGATGCGCGACGGCGAACTTGGTGAAGGCATGGTATTTGCCAATCCGGGTGAAGCCCTGCTGGCCTATGATGCTGGTCATGTCAGCTTGCAGGCAAAGGTAAAAGTGCGGGTCAGTACATGGGAAGGGGAAACGCGGGTGCAGCGGGTGGTTGAAACGACCCCCGGCCGGGCGCAACTGGCGAATATCGTGCCGCAAAACTCGGCAGTACCTTTCAGTGTTGTCAATACCCTGATGACAAAGAAAGAAATTTCCAACGTGATTGACCATGTGTACCGCTATTGCGGGCAGAAGGACACGGTGATCTTTTGTGATCAGCTGATGGCTATGGGATTCCGCAAAGCATGTGAAGCTGGCATATCCTTCGGTATTGATGATCTGAATACACCTGATGCTAAAACAAAGCTGGTTAACGAATCCGAACTGGCTGTCAAAGAATTCGAACAGCAGTATCAGGATGGTTTGATCACTCAAGGTGAAAAATACAACAAAGTGGTTGATGTCTGGTCACGTTGTACAGATCAGGTAGCAGATGAGATGATGAAATCCATTTCAAATGAAGTGGCTGGTGAACCTGTCAATTCTGTCTGGATGATGGCGCATTCCGGTGCCCGTGGTTCAGCGGCACAGATCAAACAGCTTGCCGGTATGCGTGGTCTTATGGCCAAGCCATCGGGTGAGATTATTGAAACTCCGATCATTTCGTCCTTTAAAGAAGGTCTGAATGTGCTGGAATACTTTAACTCTACTCACGGTGCGCGAAAGGGTCTTGCTGATACAGCCCTGAAGACAGCGAACTCCGGTTATCTGACTCGTCGTCTGGTTGATGTGGCTCAGGATAGCATCATCACGGAACATGATTGCGGGTCTACAACAGGACTGACTATACGGCCTGTCATCAATGATGGTGAAGTGGTGGATTCTCTTGGTGAGCGTATTCTTGGCCGGACGACGGTTGAAGATATCGTCAGCCTGACTGATGACACGGTTATTGTTGAAGCCGGATCAATCATTGATGAGGAAGATGTAGAGCGTATTGAAGCGGAAGGCATCGATTCTGCCCTTATTCGTTCCGTTCTGACCTGTCAGACAAAAACAGGTGTCTGCGGTGCATGTTATGGTCGTGATCTGGCACGGGGTACTCCTGTCAATATTGGTGAAGCGGTTGGCGTTATTGCTGCCCAGTCTATTGGTGAGCCGGGTACCCAGCTGACTATGCGGACATTCCATATTGGTGGTGCTGCCCAGCGTGGTGCGGAACAATCCAGTATCGAAGCTGCTATTGATGGTACTGTCAAGCTCGTTGAAGCTAGCCTGGTAGAACTCGAAGATGGTCAGCATATTGTGATGAACCGTCATACCCAGCTTCTGATTCTGGATAGTCAGGGACGTGAGCGGTCAAACTATCGCCTGACCTATGGCGCCAAACTGATGGTCAAGGATGGTGAAACGGTTGCTGCAGGCCAGAAAATGGTGGAATGGGACCCATATACGCTGCCAATCATTAGTGAAGTCAGTGGTGTTGTTGATTATGTTGATCTGGTCGATGGCGTATCCATGCGTGAAGTCACTGATGAAGCAACAGGTATTTCAAACCGTGAAGTCATTGACTGGAAATCACAATCCAAAGGTAAGGATTTGCGTCCACGCCTCACCATGCGGGATGACAAAGGTGATGTGATTATCCTGAATAATGGTCAGGAAGCCCGCTATTTCCTCTCTGTTAGCTCAATTCTATCAGTTGAAAATGGCGTAAAGGTCAAGGCTGGTGACGTGCTGGCGCGTATCCCGCGGGAATCATCAAAGACGCGGGATATTACCGGTGGTCTGCCACGGGTGGCGGAACTGTTCGAAGCCAGAATGCCAAAGGACTTTGCCATTATTAGTGGCATTGACGGACGGGTCGAGTTTGGTGCGGATTATAAGACAAAACGGCGGATCAGAGTTGTTCCGGTCGAAGAAGGTCTTGAAACAGCCGAATATATGATTCCGAAAGGCAAACTGCTTGCCGTTCAGGAAGGGGATATGGTGCGCCGTGGTGATCTATTGCTTGATGGTAGTCCGGTTCCACATGATATCCTGAATATTCTGGGCGTTGAAAAATTAGCAGAATATCTGGTTAATGAAATTCAGGATGTCTATCGCCTGCAAGGGGTTAAAATCAACGATAAGCATATTGAGGTGATTGTTCGCCAGATGTTGCAAAAGGTTGAAGTAACACATGCCGGCGGCACGACTTTGCTGGTTGGTGAGCAGATTGAACGGGATGAGTTCGATGAAGCTAATGCGGTTGCGCGTGCCGACGGTCTTGATGAAGCGAAAGGCCAGCCCGTATTGTTGGGAATCACAAAGGCATCATTGCAGACACGGTCATTTATTTCAGCCGCATCATTCCAGGAAACCACTCGCGTGCTGACAGAGGCCGCGGTATCCGGTAAGGAAGATATGCTTAACGGGTTGAAAGAAAATGTTATTGTGGGACGTCTGATTCCGGCTGGAACAGGTAGCGTGATGACTAAAATGCGCAGTGTTGCTTATGCTCGTGATAAAGAACTTGAACGTGAGCGCCAGAAACTGCAAGAACAGCGGGCCGCAGAACAAGCTATGGAAGAAGCGGTTACAGCTGCTGCTGAATCTGCCGAACAGACAGAATCTATGGATGAGGCGTCTGAATAAATCGCCAAATTTCATGAAAAGACAGTCAAAAATCATGAATAGGAACAGGAATTTCTGTTCCTATTATCAAAAAGGATAAAAAATCCTAAAAAATTGATTATCCTACTTGACCTATTTGCAGGAAAATCATATCTTCCGCCCACCTTAAGGGCTCTGGTCGTGTAGTATTACAAACACAGTGGCTGAAATCTTGAGGTCGAATTGTCAAAGGTGCTTCAATGTAGCTTTGGCCATCCTTTTCAAGGGATGTATTACGGTAACTTTTAAACGTGCAGGCTGGCAGGCACTATTTTTGTCTGTCGCGCAATGATGGAAAGCGTCTGGTATGCCAACGATTAACCAGCTTATTCGCCATGGTCGTCAAAGACCTGTGGCAAGAAATAAAGTCCCCGCTATGGAGGCATGTCCTCAAAAGCGTGGTGTTTGTACTCGTGTTTACACAACTACACCAAAGAAACCTAACTCGGCGCTTCGTAAAGTTGCTCGTGTTCGTCTGAGTAACGGATTTGAAGTGACAAGTTATATTCCTGGCGAAGGGCATAACCTGCAGGAACACTCAGTGGTCATGATCCGCGGTGGTCGTGTAAAAGACTTACCGGGTGTTCGTTACCATATTATCCGTGGCACATTGGATACCCAAGGTGTTGCTAACCGTAAACAGCGTCGGTCAAAATACGGCGCCAAACGTCCTAAATAGGTTCATATCATGTCACGTCGTCATAGAGCCGAAAAACGCCAACCCATGCCTGATCCGAAATTCGGTGATATCGTGGTTTCCAAATTCATGTCATGCCTGATGTATGATGGTAAACGTTCCGTTGCCGAGCGCATTGTATATGGAGCTTTCGACAAAATACAGGAACGCACCGGCCTTGAGCCGGTTAAAGTCTTTCATGATGCCCTAGAAAACGTACGTCCAAATCTGGAGGTGCGTTCTCGTCGTGTTGGGGGTGCAACCTATCAGGTACCTGTTGAGGTCCGTTCCACTCGCGCTCAGGCACTGGCTATTCGCTGGCTGATTGATTCATCACGCAAGCGTGGTGAAAACACCATGACAGATCGTCTGAGTGGTGAATTGCTTGATGCTATGAATAACCGTGGAGCAGCTGTCAAAAAACGGGAAGATACCCATAAGATGGCAGAGGCAAACCGCGCATTTTCACATTATCGCTGGTAAACTTACAGGGAAACTACTCAGATGGCTCGTGAATATACCCTCAATCGCTACCGTAACTTTGGCATTATGGCCCATATTGATGCGGGCAAGACAACAACCACCGAACGGATTCTGTATTACACAGGCCGTTCACATAAAATCGGTGAAGTTCATGATGGTAATGCTACCATGGACTGGATGGAACAGGAACAAGAGCGCGGGATTACAATCACATCTGCTGCTACAACCTGTATGTGGTTCCGCACAGAAGATGGCACAAACCCAACTGGTGAGCATGGTAATGATGCTGATGACGCCAAGTTCCGTTTCAACATTATTGATACGCCCGGTCACGTTGATTTCACCATTGAAGTCGAACGCTCACTAGCCGTTCTTGATGGTGCGGTTTGCGTGCTTGATGCGAATGCCGGTGTTGAACCACAGACAGAAACCGTCTGGCGGCAGGCTGACCGTTATGAAGTCCCGCGGATTGTCTTTGTTAACAAGATGGATAAAATTGGCGCAGATTTCTATAATTGCGTCCATATGATCAAGGATCGCACAGGTGCTATCCCTATGCCTATTCAGATTCCTATTGGTGCTGAATCCGAATTTGCAGGCCTTGTTGATTTGATCACCATGAAAGAATGGTTCTGGAACAGCGAAGACCTTGGTGCTAGCTGGGTGATTCAAGATATCCGCGATGAACTGAAAGATAAGGCGCAGGAAATGCGGGAGGCTATGATCGAACTTGCTGTTGAGCAGGACGATGATGCTATGGAAGCGTTCCTCGAAGGCGTTGAGCCCGATGAAGCGAAGCTGCGCGAGTTGATCCGTAAGGGTACACTGGCCATGGATTTTGTTCCTGTTCTTTGTGGTTCAGCGTTCAAAAATAAAGGCGTTCAGCCTATGCTGAATGCTGTTATTGACTTCCTGCCTGGGCCGCTTGATGTGCCGGCCTATAAAGGGTTTAAGCCAGGGGATGAAACAGAAACACGGAATATCGAGCGTCGTGCGAATGATGATGACCCGTTTTCTGGTCTGGCATTCAAAATCATGAATGACCCATTTGTGGGGTCATTGACTTTCGTTCGTATTTATTCCGGTAAAATGGCCAAAGGCGATAGCCTGCTGAACTCGACTAAGGGTAAGCGGGAACGGATTGGCCGGATGATGATGATGCATTCCAATAACCGCGAAGAAATCGAAGAGGCTTTTGCCGGTGATATCGTGGCTTTAGCAGGCATGAAAGAAACAACCACCGGTGATACTCTTTGCGACGCTGGTGATCCTGTTGTTCTTGAAACCATGACATTCCCTGAGCCTGTGATTGAAATTGCTGTTGAACCAGCATCCAAGAATGATCAGGAAAAGATGTCTACTGGCTTACAGCGTCTGGCGGCCGAAGACCCATCATTCCGTGTGTCTACTGATAATGAATCCGGCCAGACCATCATGAAGGGTATGGGTGAACTTCATCTTGATATTCTTGTTGATCGTTTGAAGCGTGAGTTCAAGGTAGAAGCAAATATTGGTGCGCCTCAGGTGGCTTATCGGGAAACGATCACGAAAGAAATCGAAGTCGATTACACCCATAAAAAGCAATCAGGTGGTTCTGGGCAGTTTGCGCGGGTCAAGTTGATTTTCCGGCCATTGGCTGAAGGTGGATATCAGTTTACCAATAAAATCGTTGGTGGCTCCGTGCCACGGGAATATATTCCGGGCGTTGAAAAGGGATTGATCTCTGCCAAGGATACCGGCGTGATTGCTGGCTTCCCGGTGATTGATTTTGAAGTTGAGCTTATTGATGGTGCTAGCCACGATGTTGACTCATCTGTTCTTGCCTTTGAAATTGCCGCGCGTGCCGCATTCCGAGATGCCATGGCCAAAGCCGCTCCACGTTTGCTGGAACCGGTTATGAAGGTCGAAGTCATTACACCTGAAGAATATATGGGTGATATCATTGGTGATCTGAACAGTCGCCGGGGTAACGTAGGCGGAATGGATCAGCGGGCAAATGCGCGTGTGATCACGGCTATGGTACCACTGGCAAATATGTTTGGTTATGTAAATACACTGCGTTCCATGTCACAGGGTCGGGCGCAGTACAGCATGCAGTTTGACCATTACGAACAGGTACCGCAAGCCGTTGCGGACGAAGTTCGTAGTAAAATGGCTTAATTAGAACACTCGCGAAGGAGAAAAAGATGGCGAAGGAAAAGTTTGATCGTTCGTTGCCTCATGTAAACAT
>JBMYKD010000027.1:0-18613 GCA_049595035.1 Puniceispirillales bacterium (SeqCode)
CATAAAGAGTTCGTCATGACTAAACTCTACCGTAGTGCCTAATCAGGAACGGCTGGTAAAGGTATGATATTCCGGTATTCATATGACAGCTGATATTATTATCACGGAGTTTCTGGATGAAGATGCTGAACGGTTTCTTCATGCGAAAACGACTGTATTTCGTGATGATCAGCTGGCTTATGATCCGGAACAATTATGTTCCATTGTTGGTGAGGCGCGGGCATTAATTATTCGTAACCGCACCATCATTGACAACAGATTACTGGATGCCGCCCCTAAGCTGGAAGTGATTGGACGGCTTGGGGTCGGGCTTGATAATATCGATATGGTGGGATGCCGTGACAGGCAGGTCACGGTTATCCCGGCAATCGGCGCCAATAGTGATAGTGTAGCCGAATATGTCATGACAGCAATGATGGTCATGATGCGACCGGTATGGCATGCTACTGCCCCCATGATTGATGGTATCTTTCCGCGACAGTCAATGGGGCAGGGTCGTGAAATTGGCGGTAAGATTCTGGCGATTATAGGATATGGCGCTATTGGTCGCAATGTTGCCCGACGCGCAAAGGCAATGGGTATGCATATCATGGGATATGATCCGGCGTTTAAGGCAGAACCGGGGCTTGATGTGCAGGAAGCAACATTACCGGAATGTCTGGCATCAGCAGATGCCATTAGTCTTCATATGCCGCTTAACGATCAGACCCGCCATATGATCAATGCAGATACCATCAGCCAGATGAAAAAAGGGGCGGTGCTGATCAATACGGCACGGGGCGGGATCATTGACCATGATGCCTTAGCGGAAAGCTTGCGGATGGGGCATCTTGGCGGTGCGGCCATTGACGTATTTACTGATGAGCCGCCACCCAGAGAATCGCTGGAGATATTTCAGGGGTTGGATAATATCTGGCTAACCCCACATATAGCAGGGGTTACTCAGGAAGCCACTAGGCGTGTGTCATGGATGACGGTCGAGGCGGTGGCAAAGCATCTTTCCCTTTCATCACCCCATTAGTTTAGAGGCAGAAAACATGTCTGATCAGGTTTTAACCATTACTGATACAACCAAACGTGTAACAGAGGCTTTTACAGCTAGCCGGATTGCGCCCGATATCGCGGCTTCTGTTGCTGATGCGCTGATCCGCGCAGAATGTGATGGCAAGTCAGGTCATGGCCTGTCACGGGTGGGCAGTTATGCGGCACAGGCACGATCAGGAAAGGTTGATGGCTTTGCCCGTTTTTCCGTCACCCATCCGAAGCCGGCCATGATGGCGGTGGATGTGGCAAGCGGCTTTGCTTATCCGGCGCTTGATGCCGTAAATCAAGAACTGCCAGCATTGGCCAGAACCCATGGCATTGCTATGGCGGGATTGCATCATTCGCATCATTGCGGAGTCGCTGGTCATCATGTTGAAGCCGCGGCAGATCAGGGGATGATTGCTTTGCTTTTTGCCAATACACCTTCTGCCATGGCACCATGGGGCGGGCGTACGGCCTTGCTGGGTACGAACCCGATTGCATTTGCCGCGCCAGTGGCAGATGCGCCACCAATTGTCATTGATCTGGCCACGTCATCGGTGGCACGGGGTGGTATCATGAAAGCCGCTGCTAATGATCAGCCCATTCCCGAAGGCTGGGCGCTTGATGCTGATGGTCAGCCAACAACAGATGCTAAAGCTGCCCTCAAAGGAACCATGACTCCTATGGCAGAAGCCAAAGGAGCTGCTTTAGCCCTGATGATCGAAGTGCTGGCGGCTGCATTGACAGGGGCGCATTTTGCTTATGAAGCATCGTCTTTTCTTGATGCTGAGGGCAAACCGCCGCATTCAGGCCAGTTAATGATCATGATAGATGCAGAGGCGTTTTCACCACAAACGACCGTCCGTATTGCAGATATGGCGCAACGGATCAGTGATGATGGGGCACGATTGCCCGGAGAAGGTCGTCTTGCCAGACGGCAAAAAGTTGAACGTGATGGCTTGACGGTTCCGCGTCAGATATTGGATATTCTAGAAAGATTAGTTTCAACACCTGTTTAGGATTATGATCGTAAAATAAGAGGATCAAAGGAAAAAATATGCTGCATTGGAAAATGGATTGTGATGCTGATGGATATGTCTGGTTAACCATTGATGTCGCAGAAAAATCGGTAAATGTACTGACTCATGCTGTGCTGGAAGAACTGGATCAGATTGTTAGCGATCTGACAAAACAGGATAATATCAAAGGTCTGGCGTTGCTTTCAGGCAAGCCGGGCGGGTTTGTCTATGGGGCAGATGTGCGTCAATTCGAGTTGTTCAAGGATGCAGAAGCGGTATCAGATCATATCCAGACTGTTCATCATATGATGAATAAGCTAGCCGCCGCCCCTTTTCCTACGGTTGTGGGTATAGAAGGTGTAGCCGTAGGTGGCGGTCTGGAATTATCATTGGCGTTTGACTGGATGATTGCCACAGCATCACCAAAAACTCAGCTAGGCTTTCCCGAAGTCGGGCTTGGTATTTTGCCGGGTTATGGTGGTTCTGGTCGTTCCTATCGCCGTGTGGGACTGGAAAAGGCACTTGAGTTGATGATGACTGGCAAAAGCGTAAATGCTGATAAAGCGCTGGCAATGGGTCTTGTCGATGAACTGGTAGCTAGCGAAAGCGAGTTAGCCGCCGCTGCCAGATCATGGCTTGATGCCCAGAATGGTGTTAAACCGGTGCGTGACATGCAGCCACTTGCTGCTGATACCGACGCTATATTCAAGGCGGCTAGTGATGCCTATCTGTCACGCACCCGGCCAGATCATACACCAGCCCCTTTTGCTATTCTGGATCATGTCAGGGATAATATGGCAGATCCACAGGCCATGACGGATGCAGAACTAACAATTTTCCCAGCTTTGATGACAAGTCCTGCCTCCAAAGGCTTACGGCGGTTATTTGACTATCAGGACAGGGTGCGTAAATCTGGTCGCGGCGATAGTGGCATCAGTCATGTGCATGTCATTGGTGCTGGTGTTATGGGCGGCGATATTGCGGCCTATACCGCGATGATGGGATTTCAGGTCACATTGAGTGATCAGAACGAAGACGCAATCAATAAGGCTATCGATAGAGCCAGAATATTATATGAACGCCGCCTGAAAACCGAAGATAGAATAGCTGACGCCTTATCAAGGCTGGTGGCTGATCCGGCGGGTGATGGTATGGCCAAAGCCGACCTGATGATCGAAGCCGTAGCAGAGCGACTGGACATCAAAAAAATAGTCTTTCGGGATATGGAACAGAAAGCCAAGCCCGATGCAATTCTGGCCACAAATACCTCATCAATTCCATTGGCATCCATTGCTGAAGAACTTGATCATCCTGAGCGACTGGTGGGAATTCATTTTTTTAATCCAATGCCAGTCCTGCCGCTTGTCGAAATTATCTGGGCTGATACCACGGCGGATGAAGTGACGGCACGCGCGATGAAATTTGCAGGTCAGTTGAAAAAAATGCCTATTCGGTGCAAATCAGCGCCCGGATTTCTGGTTAACCGGGCGCTTCTGCCTTATATCTATGGCGGCATATCCAAGATGCTTGCGGGCACAGACCCTGACCAAATTGATGAAGCGATGGTGGATTATGGCATGCCAATGGGGCCGATTGAACTGGCTGATCAGGTCGGGCTCGATGTAACCCATGATGCAGGCCTGCCACTGGGGATAGCTGATGATGTAGCCGCGGCATTGCAAGAACACATCAGTAAAGGTAATCTTGGGCGTAAATCAGGAAGCGGGTTTTACGAATGGGATGGCAAAAAAGCTATCAGGCCGCGTCGCCAGTATCCCACATCGGAATCAGCAATGCTGGCCAGAGAGTTATTGCAACCCATGATCAGAGAATGCCAGTCTGCTGTTGATGAAGGTATTGTAGAAAATGCTGATATGGCAGATGCCGGAATGATTTTCGGCACTGGTTTCCCCGGATTCCGGGGTGGGCCGCTATTTTGGGCAAGTCAACAGAAATAGGACAAGTAGATGTATCACGCTCCACTGAAAGATATGCGTTTTGTTTTCCGTCACCTGATTGATCGGTCAGCATTAGCTGACACCTATGATCATGATGCATTAGGCGATGATCTGTCAGATGCTATTTTTGAAGAAGCCGCCAAATTTGCATCTGATATTATTGCGCCAACAAATGCTGGTGGAGATAAAGGATCAGTAAGGTCTGATCATGGTGAGGTGACGACGCCGCCCGGTTTTAAAGATGCTTATGCCGCTATGGGAGCGGCTGGCTGGACAGCCATGGATGCAAGTGAAGATCATGGTGGTCAGGCCATGCCAATGGCTATTTCAGCCTTTGTAAATGAAATGTGGCAATCAGCTAATATGTCATTTGCGCTATGTCATTTGCTGACTCAAGGCCAGATTTACGCGCTGGAAAAATATGCTTCGCCAGAACATAAAGCCCTCTATATCCCGCCAATGGTTGAAGGTCGCTGGACAGGTACCATGAATCTGACCGAACCACAGGCAGGCACGGATTTAGCGGCTATCCGTAGCATGGCTATCCCCGAAGGAGATCATTACCGCATAACCGGCCAGAAGATTTATATCACCTATGGTGAACATGATATGGCGGAAAATATCGTGCATCTGTTACTGGCGCGAACACCTGATGCGCCGGAAGGCCATAAAGGTATTTCGGTTTTTCTGGTGCCAAAATATCTGATCGAACCTGATGGAAGCCTTGGTGCCCGCAATGATGTTACCTGTGTATCCATTGAAAAGAAGTTGGGCATAAAAGGATCACCAACAGCGGTTCTGCAATATGGTGATGAAGGTGGTGCTGTTGGCTATCTGGTTGGGGAGCTTCATAAAGGGCTTGAGATCATGTTTGCGATGATGAACCATGCCCGTTTTATGGTTGGCGTTCAGGGATTAGCCATCAGTGAACGCGCCTGTCAACAGGCCATTTCCTATGCGATGGACAGAAAACAGGGCACGCCACTGGGTGGTAAGGAAGGTGATCCCATTATCGGGCATCCTGATGTGCTGCGTCTGGTGGCTAGTATGCGCGCCGATATTATGGCCATGCGCAGTTTGCTTGGTATTGGTGCCGCGGCCATGGATATGGCATCCCATAATCAGGATAAAAGCCATCAGGATAGGCTAGGGCTTCTGGTTCCCATTATTAAAGGCTGGCTGACCGAGCTATCGCTTGAAATTACGTCTCAGGCTGTTCAGGTTCATGGTGGTATGGGCTTCATTGAAGAAACGGGTGCAGCACAGCATTACAGGGATGCGCGCATTTTACCAATCTATGAAGGAACAACCGCCATTCAGGCCAATGATCTGGTATTCCGCAAAACCTTGCGGGATGGCGGGGCTTCAATCATGGCTCTGCTGGATGAAATGGATAAAGATATGAACGGGATTGCGGCGGATAATGCGGAAGATATATTACGCATGGCTGGCCGTGTTCGTCTTGCGGTTGACCGGGCACGCGATGCCATTAACCATTTGCTGGCTTCGGCTAATTCGCCTCGCAAAGCTGCTGCTGGTGGTCATCATTTTATTATGATGATGGGTATGCTAACAGGTGGCTGGCAGATGGTACGGGGAGCGGCGATTGCTCGCCGGCAAAGTCAGGATGCTGGGGCTGATATTGATTTTCTGACGACCAGATGGACATTAGCCGATGTGTTCATTACCCAGCGCATGCCGCAAGTTGATGCTCTGGCTGAAACGATAATGAAAGGTGATGAAGCTGTGCTAGCAATCACGGCTGAATTATTAGCAGCGCAGTAGCGTATTTTCGTATTGATTAGCATCAGATGACAGACCCAGCAACGAAAAATGGTCTTGCCCTGATGATCATGGCATTGTCCATGTTTCTATTGAGTGTTGGTGATGTCACTGTCCGGTATATTGGTATATCTGTTCCGGCAGGACAGATAATTGCTATTCGCGGTGTTATTCTTATTACCATGTTATTGCCCCTGATGGGGATAATGCGTGACCCGATCAAGTGGCGTTATGTGACCAATCCATGGGCCCTCATCAGGGGGATGGCAGAAATGGTTTCCACCTATTGTTTTTTTATCAGTATTCAGCTGATCCCCATTGCGACATCGACAACGATTGTTTTTATTTTTCCGGTTTTATTAACCCTGATATCCATTCCCTTATTCGGCGAAAAGGTCGGGGCGTTCCGTCTTGGTGCGGTTGCCTTAGGGTTTCTTGGGGTAGTGGTGATTGCAGCCCCGTCGGGTGAGGCCTTTGATATGGCCATGATATATCCTCTGATTACTGCTATCGGGCTGGTGGTGCGTGATCTGGTAACACGCCGCATTGATGATGATATCTCATCAGTATCAATCATCCTGACGACAGCTATGGTCACCAGTTTCGGCGGGTTTTTAAGCATACCATGGGGGTGGGTTCAGATTACCAGTGATCTTTATCCGGTATTTGTTATCGCCGCGGCATTGGTGGCATGTTCGTTTATTGCTTATGTCATGGCTATCCGTCTGGGGGAATTATCGGTGATTGCCCCCACACAATATATGGTGATTTTATGGGCAACAATCTGGGGCGCGATATTCTGGGATGAAATACCTGAAGCCAGAGCATGGCTGGGTGGTGGTATGATCATCACGGCAGGATTGGTTATCCTGTGGCGCGAACATGTGAAACAGATCAGTCGTGAGCCTAGCGCTTTGCCTCTGGAATAAGCCCTTTCGGGGCAAACCGCAAGACTAGCATCATGATCAAGCCCATGGTCATCAGGCGGGTATGTGCCGCGCTTTCCAGTAAATGCGCCTTTAATGCCGAATCCGCGCTCATGCCGGAGGTCAGCAGTTCAATCAGCCATAACCCAAGCGGTTCTGCTTCAATCCAGAAAAACCAGATAATAAAACCGCCAATAATTGATCCATAATTATTACCTGAACCGCCGACAATCACCATCACCCATATCAGGAACGTGTAGCGCAAGGGTTGATAAGATGCCGGGGTAAACTGGCCATCCAGTGTTGTCAGCATAGCACCGGCTAAACCAAGAATGGCCGAGCCGATGATAAAAATCTGCAGGTGTCGGCTTTTTACATCCTTGCCCATGGCTTCGGCGGCAACTTCATTATCACGGATAGCCCGCATCATGCGGCCCCATGGTGATCGCAATGCCTTTTCTGCCATAATAAACAGGATAATGAGTACGGCGACAAACAGCATCAGATATGATATTTTCACAATCAGGGAAGACGCATTAATGACAGAAAAATTCATGCTGTCGGCCAGTGAATTCACCCATGCTTCTTTCTGTAATTCCAGTTCATAGGGGACGGGCCTTGGCAAACCATTGACATTTTTAACCCCACGCGCCATCCAGTCTTCGTTTTTAATGACATAGATAATAATTTCAGAAATGCCCAGTGTAGCAATCGCCAGATAGTCTGATCTTAACCCTAGCGCAATGCGGCCGATCAGCATGGCAATCAGCCCTGCCGCAATGGCACCGACAATCCATGAAAACAGAATATGAAGGCCTAGCCCGCCAAGATAGCCTGTCTTCGCCGGTTCAACCGCCTCAATGGCTTCAATGGCCGGATCAGCAATAAATCGATAAATGGCATATCCCAGAATAATAATCATAGCCATGCCCAGATATCGGCGGCGTGGATAATGTTTTAAATGGACTGTTTTTTTCCAGAAAATGGTAGCAGCCAGTATCACTAAACCCATGATAGCAAAGCCGCCCATTAATTGTGTTCCGCCAGCTGCCCATGCGGCTTCAACAGGCGGCATGGAAACAATGACACCAGCTAGTCCGCCAACAGCGACAAAACCCATCACGCCAAAATTAACCAGTCCTGCATATCCCCATTGCACATTAACACCAAGTGCCATGATAGAAGAGATGACACAGAGATTAAGAATGCTAAAGGCAACATTCCAGCTTTGATAAATGCCGACAATAGCCAGTAGAATTGCCATGCCAAAGAAAACAGAAAAGATACGCATCGGGCTGGTCATAGCGTTTTTCCTCCGGCAATACCTGTTGGTCTGATAATCAATACCAGCACCAATATAACGAAAGACAAGGCAATTTTATAATCGGTGCTAAGCAATTGCATCAAGCCATCTGGTTCTAGCGATTCGGGAAGCAAATATCCCAGCACCCGTTTATAGGCAAAAGTTACAAATAATTCTGAAAAGGCGATAACGAAACCCCCAAGAATGGCACCTATCGGGCTGCCGATTCCGCCCACGATAGCTGATGCAAATATAGGCAATAACAAGGATAGATAGGTAAAGGGTTTATAGCTTTTATCCAGCCCATAGAGCGTGCCGGCAAGTGTAATCAAGACGGCGGTAATCACCCATGTGACAAGCACAACCCTTTCCGGATTAATGCCAGATAACAAGGCCAGATCTTCATTATTAGAATAGGCACGCATGGATTTTCCTGTCCGTGTATAGGTCAGAAACCAGAACACGAATGCAACCATAATCAAGGCTAGAACAACGGTGATACCTTGCGTGGTCTTGATAGCTAGTCCTTCATTCAGGCCAGTCATCTGTTTAAAACTTCGCGCCTTTAAAATGAATCTTTCGCCATCAAAAAACCGCTGATCATTAGGCCCGATGATAAATCTGATCAGCCCGCCAAGAAAGAACATCAATCCCATGGATACAATCAACAGGGTCACTGGTGGCGATTTAATGGAACGATAATATTTGAACACCACCCTGTCTGCTGTCAGTACCAGAAAAATTGTTGCTATGATCCCGAATGGTAATGCCAGTAACGCTGTTGGTAGAACACCAAAGGATATGCCTTGCGATTGCATCCACCATGTAACCAGAATAGTAATCATGGCACCGAATGACATCATTTCACCATGGGCAAAATTTGAAAACCGCAAAACAGAATAGATCATGGTAATGCCAAGTGCGCCAAGTGCAAGCTGGCTTCCATAGGTCAGACCCGGAACAAGGACAAAATTGGTGATCAGGACAATAGCATTTAGAATATCGGTCATTATGCCTAGCCTCCCAGAAAGGCTTGTCGAACGTCAGGATTGGCCAGAAGCGCCGCACCTGTATCGGTATATCGGTTTTCACCCTGAACCAGAACATATCCTTTATCAGCAATTTCAAGAGCTTGCCGTGCATTCTGTTCGACCATAAGAATAGCAATGCCTGTTTTTGCAATATCAATAATACGGTCAAACAGCTCATCCATCACAATCGGTGATACCCCTGCCGTCGGTTCATCCAGCATCAGAACTTTAGGTTGTGTCATCAGCGCACGGCTTACGGCAACTTGCTGGCGTTGGCCACCGGATAACTCTCCCGCAGGCTGGCGACGCTTTTCTTTAAGGATAGGGAATAAGGCATAGACCTGTTCCATGGTATCAGAATAATCATCGCGGCGAATATATGCCCCCATTTCAAGGTTTTCTTCGACGGTCATTTCAGTGAAAATATTTGCTGTCTGTGGCACGAATCCCATGCCGAGCATGACACGTTCTTGGGGTTTCAGGTGAGTGATATCCACCCCGTCCATTAATACCTCACCCTTACTAAGCGACAACATACCGAAAATCGCTTTCATGGCGGTGGATTTGCCCGCGCCATTGGGTCCGACAATAACGGCAATTTCCCCTTTTTTAACGCCAATAGTACAGCCATTGAGGATCATGGCACCGCCATATCCGCCGATCATATCTTTGCCAATGAGGAAGCTCATGCCTTCACGCGCTCCTTTTTGCTTTTCACCCCTGTTCCCAGATAGGCTTCAATCACTTGCGGATTTTTCTTGATCTGCTCGACGTTACCCGATGCCAGCACATCACCTTCTGCCATTACGATGACCGGGTCACATAAACGGCCGATAAAATCCATATCATGTTCAATCATACAGAATGTATATCCGCGTTCTCTATTTAGCCGCAGGATAGCATCACCAATGGTTTTCAGCAGTGTCCGGTTAACGCCCGCCCCTACTTCATCAAGAAAAACAATGCGCGCATCGACCATCATGGTACGGCCAAGCTCAAGCAGTTTTTTCTGGCCACCGGAAAGATTGCCAGCATATTCATTACGGACAGCACTGAGCTGAAGAAAGTCAATAACGTCATCGGCTTTCTGCGCGATGGCTATTTCTTCCTGTCTGATTTTCTGAGGCCTGAACCATACATTGATCAGTTTTTCGCCAGCTTGCTGGGCTGGCACCATCATCAGATTATCACGCACGGTTAATGAGCTGAATTCATGCGCAATCTGGAATGTGCGTAAAACCCCATGATGAAAAAGTTCATGAGGTGCGAGACCGGTAATGTCCTTATCCCCAAGCATGACTTTACCACTATCTGGCTTATATACCCCGGCGATAACATTAAACAAGGTGGTTTTACCAGCACCATTTGGGCCAATAAGACCGGTGATTGACCCCTCTTCAATGGTAAGAGAGGCACCATTGACAGCTTTAATGCCACCAAAGGTTTTGACCAGATTTTTTACTGTAATCATAAGATAAAAATAAATAGCAAAATATCAGGACGACTGACCATGTGAGGATAAGCCGTCCTGATATGAGTAATGATTAACGGAACTTAACGGTTACGTTTTTACCGTTCTGAACTTCAATCTCACGGTAGTTACCAGCGGACTCGCCACCATTAACCAGTTCAACAGCAGAAGCACCGACATAATCAATGTCCTTGCCTGCAGCAATCAGATCAAGAGCTTTGCCAAGTTCACCCGGATAGATTTTTTCACCCGGAGCATTGGCAATGTCTTCGATATGGGACTTGAATGTCTGGCTATCGGTAGAACCGGCTTTGTGCATGGCCATCATGATCAGCGCAGCTGCATCATATGATTCTGGTGCAAATGGGCCAGCCTTGAAACCAGCATCTGAAGCCATGGTTTCAAATGTTGCTGCACCCGGGCTATCTGTGCCGGGGACGTCACCAATAGAACCGTTCAGGTCTGGGCCAATTGCTTCTGGCAGACTGTCGCCAATCATTCCGTCTGGCATGTAGAACATGTCAAATGCGCCATTATCAAGTGATGCCTGAATGATGCCTTTACCACCCTGATCAAGATAACCGGCAACGATGAGGATATCACCACCAGCCTGTGCCAGTGATGCCACTTCGGCGTTGTAATCCGCTTTACCATCTTCGTGTGGGGCATTGATGGTGATAGTTCCACCAGCAGCAGAGAAGTTTGCTTCGATGCTGTCTGCCAGACCTTTGCCATAATCATTGTTGGTATAGGTCATGGCAGCTGTTTTAAAGCCACGATCCATTAGAATTTCAGCAACAATTTTGCCCTGACGTGCATCAGATGGGGCTGTCCGGAAGAACAGGCCATTATCTTCAACAGTTGTCAGTGCTGGCGATGTAGCCGAAGGTGAGATCATGACGATACCGTTTGCCATAGCAACATTCTGAAGAATGGCTGTTGTCACGCCAGAACAGTCTGCACCGACAATGGCGCTAATGCCTTCTGCTGTGATCAGACGTTCAGCTGTTGCTGAAGCCGCCTGTGCGTCGATACAAGTCGAATCACCCCGAATAGGCACAACAGTCATATTATTCATGAAGTTGCCGGAATCATTAACTTCCTTCATAGCCAGTTCAGCACCAGCGGCCATATCAGGGGTAAGGGATTCGATTGGGCCAGTATAACCCAAGATAACGCCGATTTTGACATCATCAGCAAATGCCGGAACAGCAAGAGCCATGCTGACAGCAGCTGTCATAATTACTTTTTTCATGTTAGAAACCTCCTAGAAAAGAATTAAGCATTCATAAAACGTGTTTGACCAATACGCAATAAAATTAGTTTTTATCAATAAAATCTGTGTGAATTTATCAATCTTTTGGTGGCACATTATTATTTTATAAAATTGGTGAGACAAGTAAAATTACAGTCGGATTCAAGGGGCTGGCAATGATTGGCAAAAGCCATGATAATGAAAATGATAAAGAGATGAGGATTAGGCATGGCGCAACATCGTATCCCCGCAACTGTAATTACCGGATTTCTTGGTGCCGGAAAAACAACATTGATTCGCAATTTATTGCAAATGGTAGATGGTGATCGGCTGGCGCTGATCATAAATGAGTTTGGCGATATCGGCGTTGATGCCGCGCTTGCCAAGGAATGTGGTTCCCCGTCTTGTGATGCGGATAGTATCATTGAGCTGGCCAATGGCTGTATCTGTTGCACGGTGGCTGATGATTTTCTGCCAAGCATGGAAGCATTGCTGAACCAGACCCCGCCCCCAGACCGTATAATTATTGAAACCTCTGGCCTTGCTTTGCCACAGCCGCTGGTTCAGGCCTTTCAATGGCCGGATATCCGTACCCGTGCCATGCTTGACGGGGTAATTACTGTTGTTGATGGCTCGGCATTGGCAAAGGATCAGGTGGCCAGTGATTTGTCAGCGGTAGAAACCCAACGCCGGAATGATCCCGAACTGGATCATGATACGCCGATTAATGAGCTGTTTCATGATCAGCTGTCTGCCGCAAATATTCTTGTTCTATCCAAAACAGATCTTATGTCTGATGATGAAAAGCAGCATGTTAAGGCAAAACTGGATCGCATGATGACACAGAATGCACCAGTTGTTGAAACTAGTGCCGGGTCTGCACCGATATCTGCCCTGTTTGGATTGGGGCTTGAAGCGGAAGCATTTCGGCGCAGTGCCCATAGTCTTCATGACCAGCACCATCACCATCATCATGACGACCATGATGATCACCACCATCATGATGATGATCATCACCATCATGATCATGGCCATGATGCTTTCCATACGGTTGTGCTTTCTGTTCCGCCGCTGGAAACAGCAGAGCAAATTGTTGATGCGATTGCCGCATTAGCAGAGCCAGGCGGGATGCTTCGTGCCAAGGGGTTTCTGACCGTAACAGGAAAACGCGCCCCACTTGTTGTTCAGGCTGTTGGCGGTCGGGTTGAGCATTATTACACACAGGATCATAGCGTCATGCCATCTGAGAATAAAAATGGTCATGGTCGCCTTGTCGTCATTGGTCATGCTGGCATGGATGTAGATACATTGGCTAAACGAACTGGCGGTACTATCACAGAATGACCGCGAGGATTAGATGCATCTTCTCAAAATAGAACAATCCGGTGATCTCTATGCTAGTGGTGAAGCAGTTGATCTGAATCAATCGCCGGCAAAGATGGTTATTCTGACAGCCGCCGATAGTGAAATCAGCCTTCTTGCTGAAGCCGCCAGTCAATCCGGATATAAGGCCAATGATTTACGGCTGGCAAATATCCTTAGCCTGTCGCATCCGTTTTCTATTGATCTTTATATCCAGAACACGCTGTCACATGCACAGATCATTGTTGTCCGGCTTTTAGGTGGGACAGGGTACTGGCCTTATGGGGTGGAACAATTATCACTGATGGCAAAACAGAAAGGCATTGTGCTTGCCATGATACCGGGCGATGGTCGCCCTGACCCCGAATTAGAACGGTTATCATCATTGCCGCCAGATGATCTGGCAAAACTGGCCGCATATCTGGATCATGGCGGGATGGCTAATGCTTGTGCCCTGCTTATGGCCATGAAGGATATCATAACAGATGCAGATACAGCCCCGCCACCGCGACCATTGTTGAAATCCGGATTGTACTGGCCGGATAAATCACCGGTCGATATGGCGGATATGCAGACCATATGGAATGCCGCGCGTCCTGATCATGAACCATCACCCCCGGCCATAGCAGCGATTGTATTTTACAGAGCCTTGATGCAATCAGGGCAAACCGCAGCAGTTGATGCTTTGATCAGGGCGTTAACAGATCAGGGCATATGTGCCCTACCAATATATACATCTAGTCTGAAAGATGCCGAATCAGCCAGCATCACGGCCAGTTTGCTTGCGCAGGCAGGGGCAGGCGTTATTCTGAACGCAACCAGTTTCGCGGTATCTGACCCTGTTCGCGGCGGTGAGATGAATGAACAATCACCGGGGCCTTTTGGTGTGGTCAATGCGCCTGTTTTACAAGTGGTGTTCAGCACCTCAACCAGATCACAGTGGCAAAGCGGTATGGCCGGACTCAATGCCCGTGATCTGGCTATGAATGTTGTTTTGCCTGAACTGGATGGCCGCATCATCAGTCGTGCAGTTGGTTTCAAAACCGCACCGGAAAAAGATACCCTGACCGAGGCGATGGTAAGTCGTTATGAAGCTGATCAAAACCGGGCAGAATGGGTGGCCATGCTGGCAAAGAACTGGCTGAAGCTATCGCAAAAGCCACGGGATCAGGTGCGCATAGCCATGATTATGGCGAATTATCCCAATCGTGATGGACGTCTGGCGAATGGGGTCGGGCTTGATACGCCAGCAAGCGCGATATCAGTGCTGAAACGACTATCGGCAGAAGGCTATCATATCGCCAATTGTCCGGCTGACACGAAAACCCTGATGGATACCGTCAAATCACGACCTACCAATAGCGGGGTCAGAGACAGGCAGGTGGATGTATGGATGTCACTTGCAGATTATAAATCCTGTTTTGCGGTGTTGCCTGATGCAGTCCAGCAACAGATCACAGAACGCTGGGGTCAGCCGGAAACGGACCCCATGATAGCTATGATGGCTTTTTCGGATGAAAAGGGTTTTGCCCTTCCTGTTGTTATGATGGGGCATGTTGCTGTCGCAATACAGCCTGCCCGCGGATATAATATCGATCCGAAAGCAAGTTATCATTCTCCGGATTTACCGCCGCCGCATCATTATCTGGCTTTTTATTTCTGGTGCCGGCATGATTTTAATGTCGATGCGATAATTCATCTGGGCAAACATGGCAATCTGGAATGGTTGCCCGGAAAAGCATTAGCCCTTGATAAGGATTGTTTGCCGGAAATATGTCTGGGCCCGATGCCACATTTTTATCCCTTTATCGTTAATGATCCGGGTGAGGGCAGTCAGGCGAAACGGCGAAGTGCAGCGGTTATTATTGATCATTTAACGCCCCCCATGACATTAGCCGACAGCCATGGCGTGATGGCAGAACTTGAAGCGAGCATGGATGAATATTATGAAGCCGTTGGCGTTGATACGCGGCGTTCAACCGCGCTGATGGATGATATTCTTTCCCATGCCGAATTAGCCGGACTAGCAACAGATTGCGGCATTACCCTTGATGATAGTAATGATGAAAAGTTGCAGAAACTGGATAATTATCTCTGTGACATAAAGGATATGCAGATACGGGACGGGCTTCATATTTTTGGCCAGCTAGCGGACGATGATCAGCAGACCGGATTGCTTACCGCCATTATGCGGGTTCCCCGTGGCGATGGATCAGGCGAAGGGCAGTCTATCCTGCGTGCGCTTGCGGCTGATATTTTTCCTATGGCTAATGAGTTTGATCCGCTAACAGCTGATTATGCTATGGCGTGGGAATGGGAAAAACCGGCTATTTTGAACCGTGATGAATGGGGCATATGGCGCAGTCATGGGGATGTGGTCGAACGGCTAAATGCGCTGGCGACAGAATTGATATCAGGCCAGATCAATCCACCAGATAGCTGGGTCAATACCAGATATCTGCTTGATCATGCCTTGCCATCATTGCGGTCAGCGGTCAGGGCATCACCGGAAAAAGAGCTTTATTATTTTATGCGGGGACTGGCTGGCGGATATGTTCCTGCCGGTGCATCGGGCGCCCCAACGCGAGGCAAGCCCGAAGTCTTGCCGACTGGCCGCAATTTCTTTTCCGTTGATACAAGAGCCGTGCCATCACCTGTTGCCTGGCGGATAGGCTGGGCATCGGCGCAGGCGTTATTAGACCGGTATGTGCAGGATCATGGGGATTATCCGGCAGCTATTGTTCTGTCTGTATGGGGGACGGCGAATATGCGAACTGGTGGGGATGATCTGGCACAGGCACTGGCCCTGATGGGGGTTGAACCAAAATGGGATAGTGCCAGCCGCCGCGTCACCGGATTTGATGTCATGCCGGTTAGTGTGCTGGGTCGGCCGCGTGTTGACGTAACCTTGCGGGCATCAGGGTTTTTCCGTGATGCCTTTCCGGCACAGATTGCGCTATTTGATAAAGCGGTACGGGCGGTAGCCAGCCTTGATGAATCAGAGGCTGATAACCCGCTTGCAGCCAGATGGCAACGTGACCGGAATGATCTGATGCAAAGAGGCATGACAGAAAAAGATGCCGGACGGCATGCCGGTTTTCGCGTCTTTAGTGCGATGCCAGGTGCTTACGGGGCAGGGATGCAAACCCTTATAGATGAAGGTATCTGGAATAGCCGCGCCGATTTTGCCGAAACGTTTATTCAATGGGGGGGATATGCCTATGGCGAAAACGAAGATGGCGTGGCAGATCATGATGGATTAACGCGCCGGCTTACTGTCACCGATGCAGTACTTCATAATCAGGATAACCGCGAACATGATATTCTGGATTCGGATGACTATTATCAATTCGCAGGGGGATTAGCGGCAACCGTGGCGGTGTTGAAAGGTCAGGATGTTCCTGTCTATATGGGTGATCATGCGCTGGCAGAACGCCCCCAGATCAGAAGCCTTGCCGAAGAGATATCACGTGTTATCCGTGGTCGGGCCTCTAACCCGAAATGGATTAAGGGCGTCATGCGGCATGGCTATAAAGGCGCTTTTGAAATGGCCGCTACCTTGGATTATCTGTTTGCTTTTGCGGCGACCACAAGACAGGTGAAAGATCATCATTTTGATGCCCTGTTTAATGGCTGGGTAGATAATGAAGAAGTAGCCCAGTTCATCAAAGACGAAAATCTGGATGCGTGGCGGGATATTCTCAGCCGTTTTCAGGAAGCTATTGATCGTGGGTTGTGGCATCCTAAACGGAACGCAACAGGGGAAACACTATTGGCAGCAAAAATATCAGCTGAACAATAACCAGAAAAAATTGGCAAGTCAGAACGAATCAGGCCACAATAAAACGATGTCTTAATCAGTTACACACGAGGATATTATGACAGAGCAGGATGATGATATCAGTCGCCATAATTCAAAAATGGCCAAGAAAAAAGCGGCGCGAGACCGGATTATGTCCACCAAAACCGAAGAAAAGGGATTGATCATTGTCCATACGGGTAAGGGCAAGGGGAAATCATCTGCCGCATTTGGCATGGTTTTCCGGTGTATTGCCCATGATCTGCCATCAGCGGTCGTACAATTTATCAAAGGTGGATTATCCACCGGTGAACGTGACCTGATCATGGCCAAGTTTTCCGACATATGCGCTTTTCACACAATGGGTGAGGGCTTTACATGGGAAACACAGGACAAGGAACGTGATATCGCTGCCGCCACCGCAGCATGGGAAAAAGCAAAAGAACTGATCCGTGATAGCAAGCATCATCTGGTGCTTCTGGACGAAATTAATATTGCCATGCGCTATGGTTATATTGACACAAATGAAGTCATTGCCTTTCTCAAAACCGAAAAGCCGGAGATGACACATGTGATTCTTACAGGCAGGAACGCTAGTGATGATCTGATAGAAATAGCTGATCTGGTGACAGAAATGACACTGATCAAGCATCCCTTCCGTTCTGGGATCAAGGCACAGATCGGGGTGGAATTCTAGTCATGACGGCCAGCATCATGGTTCAGGGCGCCGGTTCAAATGTTGGTAAATCCGTGCTTGTGGCAGGATTATGCCGGTATTTTGCCAGTCAGGGATTGAAAGTGATGCCGTTTAAGCCGCAAAATATGTCTAATAATGCGGCTGTTACCACTGATAATGGTGAAATTGGCAGGGCACAGGCGTTACAGGCCCGCGCCGCCAGAACAGCCGCCATATCAGATATGAACCCTGTCTTGCTGAAACCCGAAACGGATACCGGAGCCCAGATCATTGTTCAGGGAACCCGCTATGGCACTATGCGTGCTGCCGAATATGGCAAGCATAAAGCCAGCCTGATGCCAAGAGTCATGGAAAGCTATACCCGCCTGAAAGCAATGGCTGATCTGGTGATCATTGAAGGAGCGGGGAGTCCGGCCGAAGTCAATTTACGAAAAGGCGACATTGCCAATATGGGTTTCGCCGAAGAAGCTGACGTGCCGGTGATTCTGGTTGGTGATATTGATCGTGGTGGCGTCATAGCATCATTGGTTGGAAGTCATGCTGTGCTGGAGCCATCTGAAAAACAGAGAATCAAAGGATTTCTGATCAACAAGTTTCGCGGGGATACGCAACTTTTTGCCGATGGAATGGATATGATATCTGATCGGACAGGCTGGCAGGGTCTGGGTATTCTGCCATGGTTTGGGGCGGCAGCGCGGCTACCAGCCGAAGATATCCTTGATCTGGAAAATAAAGCTAGTCAGTCCAGCATGGATAATAGCTGTCATGTGGCTGTTCCGGTGATCCGCCGCATAGCCAATTTTGATGATCTTGATCCATTAAGTCAGGATCCAAGTTTTCGGGTGACGCTGGTAAAGCCGGGGCAGCCAATACCGCTAGATGCTGATCTGGTGTTATTGCCCGGGTCAAAATCAACCATTGCTGATCTGCAATTCCTGCGTGAACAGGGGTGGGATCAAGACCTTATGACCTTGCGGCGGCATG
>JBMYKD010000028.1:0-18280 GCA_049595035.1 Puniceispirillales bacterium (SeqCode)
AGAAAAAGATCGCGAAAATGTCATCGCCTATCTCAAAAGCTTTTCTGAATAGGCCATTTTATTTTCCGGAATAGTTTAACCCTATATCCATCGCCTGTTTTTATTGCTGGCATTCAGGTGGATGCTGATCTTTTGTTATTTTCGATAAAACGGCGAAATACAGATAAGAGGATCGGCACATAAAATAGCGTGGTTATTGTCGACAGGCTTAATCCACTAAAGACAACAACACCAATGCCCCGATAAAGTTCTGACCCTGCCCCGGGAAAAATCACCAGTGGCAATAACCCAAATAATGATGTCATGGTCGACATGAAAATAGGGCGAATGCGGTTCTGTGTTGCTTCCAGAATAGCTTCCTCAATTGGCATTTTATCTTCGTGGTAATGCAATGATGTCTGTTCGACCATGAGAATGGCATTATTCACAACAATCCCTGTCAGAATAATAAAGCCAAGCATGGTCAGCATATCTAGAGGCTGGCTGATAAATACATTCAAAATAGCCAAACCGATTAGCCCGCCAATGGCAGAAACCGGCACAACCATCAGAATAATCATCGGCATGACAAAGCTACGCAACAAAATAGCCATGACCAGATAGATCATGAAAATAGCCAGCACAACATTGGCCTGCATGGCCTGCCATGTTTGTGCCAGTTCACTGGCAGCACCGGAAATATTGATATTGGTGTTATCATTCTGTAATGGTTGCAAAGCCGGAATAATATCAGCCTCGATGATCTGAATGCTGTCTTCAAGGGATAGGGTTTCCGTTGGCCGGATGATAATGGACATGACTAGCCTGCCGCCAAGACGCTGAATTTCTTCGGGTGCGGTAGTGAATGCGACTTTGGCCAGTTGTGACAACTGAACGATAGAGCCATCTTTTGTTACAATTGGCATGGCTTGCAACTGATCAATGGTAAGCTCACCTGCCTGTTCACCAATAATGTGCAGATCAAGCAAGTCACCGGCATAAGGGATTTGCGTGACCACATAACCGTCATTGAACACATCTACATAACTGGCAAAATCCCTGATTGATATGCCTAGCCGCGATAAAGCCAGAACATCAGGCGTGATCGTGATCTGGGCGGCATTGTTATTCAGACTAGGAACAACCCTGACCTGATTGCCCTGCTGTCGCGGAAACGCATCCAGTAGTCGCCGGTTCAATTCAATGATGAGGGGTTCAATATCCGAAAGGCTATTGCCAAGGACATTGATTTCTATGGAACGTGATCCGCCCACTGATCGCCCAAAAAGGGATGACTGACTAACAAACACCGATGCCCCGGGAATATCAAGAATGGGCTGCATCAAAATTGGCCGCAATTCATTTACTCTGGTGCTGTCAACCGTTGAACCGCCTGCAAATGCACCACCCCCATAGGCCACAAAGAAAAATCGTTCAATGGCTGGTTTATCAGTTTCTTTTGGGTCTGCTTCCCATAATGGGCGCGCGCCTTTTTCCATGGCGCTGGCAATCGTCAGGGTTTCATCAACCGAATATCCTGGCGGAACAGAAATTCGCCCAAAGACAAAATTCGCGTTACCATCAGGAAGATAATCAAGCTTTGGCATCATCAGCATGATGCCACCAATAATGATCATAAAGACCACACCAATAAGAATAACGCCCCGACGCGGTGCCTTTATCATCATATTAGCGTGGCGCAATACCACTGCCTTGAACCCCCGCCCGATGGTATCTATGACAGGAATGGCTATCAGCGTTTCAGGCTTATAACTTTTGCGCTTAAGCATGACAGAGGATAAGGCCGGTATGATTGTCACAGATACCAGAACCGAAATCATCACCGCCACGGATATCGCAACCCCTATATCACGAAACAATTGCCCCACCGGAAGCTGAAGTATGATGATAGGCAGAAACACAACCACTGTTGTCACGGCAGACCCCAGAATAGGGGCCCATACCTGTCGCGCACCATCATAGGATGCCAGATCTGCATTCTGGCCAGATTGCCTTAAACGGAAAATGTTTTCCAGACTCACAATGGATGCATCAACCACCATCCCCACTGCAAAGGCTAAACCAGCAAGAGAAATGACATTGATAGATAAGCCTAATGCTGAAATCGCAACAAATGTTCCCACAACCGAAATAGGAATAGCGCAAAAAACGATAAGCGTCGGTAGCAAGCTACGCATAAATAACAACAATATTCCAATAGCCAGAATGCCGCCAATATATATATTCTGCTGAACCAGTGATATCGCGGATGAGATATAAACCGTTTCATCATAGATAATGCGTAATTTCAGCCCCATCTGTTTGAGCGTGTTTGCATTAAGATCATCGATTTTCTGTTTTAGCCGCTCCATTGTTTCAACAACATTGGTGCCTTGTTCGCGTGTCAGATTAATAATGATGGCATTTTCACCATTCAGGCGTCGAAAACTGCTTGCCCGTTCGGGTTTTATTTCAAAACGGGCAATATCAGACAGCCGAATGGGAACGATATTTCCATTTTCTGTCTGATCAGCACGGACAACGATATATCCGGCATCTTCCAGGGTGAAAGATGGTGATGTAACACGGACAATATAATCTCTTTTCCCTGCTTCAATATTACCAACACTGACCTGTGTCGTTGCTGAACGTAAAGCACTGATCACGGTTGTGATATCAAGCCGGTATGCGGCCAGTTTTTCCGGATCAATAATGACCCGCATTTCTAATTCATTGCCCCCATATTTGAATACATCAGACACCCCTTCCACTCGTGCCAGAGGATCCATGATATTCGTGGTCAGAAACCGGCCAAGCCCATCAAGATCAGCCGCTTCTAGTGTGTCAATGTCATTGGACAATGCTGTCAAAGCCAGTCGGGCAATCGGCGAGTCATCGGAATTGGACGTGCGAACAATCGGGCTTTTCGCCTCATCAGGTAAACCGGTAATTCCTGATAATTCTGCCAGCAGCAAAGTTAACGCCTTATCCATATCCTGATTAACAGAATAAGTGATGGTGACTCTGGCCTGACCGGAATATGATCGGGAAACAATTTTTTCAATTCCGCTTAACGCGCCTAACTCTCTTTCCAGCCGGTTAATTATTTCACGATCAACATCCGCTGGTGATGCCCCGGGCCAACTGACCCTTACCTGCAATACCGGCCGGTCAATATCAGGCGTGAGCTGAATGGGAACTTGCTGTAACGCGGAAAGACCAAACAGAAAAATCATCAGCATAACAGCAAGAACTGCTGTCAAATGATTAATAGAAAGCCGGATAAGACTGGACATATCAGATGCTCATCATCATGGCTGAATAACCGTGACAGCCATACCGTCACGCAACCCTTCATTGCCTTTTGTGACGACGTGATCACCTGTATTAAGCCCGCCTGTTATCACAATTCTGTCGGCAATCGTCTCACCAATGGTGATATTCCGGCGGAATACCTTATCTTCGGTAACGATAAATACAAACACGCCATCTGCATATGGAATGATTGCATCTGACGGGATTGTCATCACCGGTTGTTGATCAGATAAAGGAATATTCAGCTTTACCCGTGCCTGATCTGCCATCATCGCCGGTGTTATATCAGACTTAATCGTGAACCGAACTGGTCTGGTTCCGGTTTTCTGATTTTCTTCCGGAATCTCACTACGCAACACTGCCATCAGTGTTTCACCAGAAGCATCATAGCCTGATATTGTTTTGACCTGCCTTAAAAACGATAGCAAGGCAACCGGAATATCAACTTCGATTTCATAGCTTTGATCAGAACGTATCTGGGCAATCATCTCACCTTTTTGAAAATAGCGTGCGTCTAACGCTACCAGACTGACCAACTGGCCTGACGCCGGAGCAATCAGTCTTGCCGAAGCAATATCTGCTCTGGCATCTGCCATTTCAACAGCAATCATTTCTGATTTGATTTGCGCTTGTATCAAATCGCTTTCTAGTCTGGCCATGGTTTTCTGGGCATTAACTTCAGCCTGTTTTGCCTGAAGATGTGCTCGCACCGCTTCATCCAGACGATCTTTCGGTATCACGTTTTCTGCCGCCAATTCTGTCAGCCGGTCAAGTCTGGCTTTCTGCAATCCCGTCTGTTCTCTGGCCAGATCAAGAAGAGTGCGTTCAAAATCAAGTGCCGTACGGGTTTGGAAAATGAGCTGATCTGTTTCTGTTTTCTGCAACAATAACCGGTCTAATGTCATCACCATTTTTACCGTATCCTGCTCGGCGATCAGATCACCCTTTTCTACCATATCCCCTTCACGCCATGATGCCAGTTTCACCACCCCCGCCATGGCGGTAACAATGGCCAGATCATGGCTTGCCACAATCCGTCCATCTATCGTGTTCTGGGGTAATAATGCCGCTGATTTCACCTCGGCAATTTCAACCTTAGGGGCAGACTGGCCATATTGCGCCCAAACAGGCGAATGGAATAAAACACCTAGCGCAACATAGATGATAAAGTTACGAAACATATGACGGGTCATTATTCAGGCACCGATAAAGTCAGAGCATATCTTATATCAAGATTAGCATGTGTATTTCATATAGGGGTAATTATACTCACTTCAATCAATATAATAATGAACGGCACGAACAATCATATCTTCACCATTTATGGGCACCATATCCTGCGGACATGTTGACATAACAACAATCACATCATGATGGGCACGAAGCCGGACAATATCTTCTGGTTTTGATAATGGCGGGCAGAATGCGGTCGCCCCGTCGCTAGTGAAAGGAATATTCATCCATAGATTAAGTGGCGAGGGGGTTTCCGGTGCAATCAATCCTATTTCTGTCATAGCGGCGGCCAGATTATCCGTGCAATTATCATGATATTCCGTGCAGCCAAGCATCTGATAGCGATAGATATCACAAGCCGCCAGAAGGGTATCATGCCGCCCCGGTGATGTGTCTTCTTCCAGTGTTAGAATAGGACGGCGGCGATTACTATATAGAGGTGTTCCAACAGATGGGAAAACCGACTGCGTCACACTACGCTGATGTTCCATTGACATGAATTCTGTCAAATCATCACGCATAAAGCACCATGTATCAACCACTTGCGTGCCATATGTATTGATAATAGTAATGCTTTCGCCTGCCTTGACATGAGCGGCTTTACCCTGACGGGCAGGAACGGTTTCCAAGACGCGGTCTGATGATTTTGCTGACATGATATATTCCTCCTCAATATGTTGATCAAATATTAGAACATGATGCTTATGCGTTGTTATGATTTATCCAGAAAATGTGCCATCATTGCATCTTTCCTGCTTACTATTTTATCCAAAAACTGGCGTGCCAGAGAGGCAAGCATATCTGATGATTGTCCCGTTTCATGCCATGCCAGATAGATGCGACGGGTAAAACGGGGCGCATCCTTCATCAGGAACAGTTGCTTATTTTTATATTCATCCATGATTAATCCCGCAGGCAGGTAACAACTGCCGCCATTGGCCAGCAGAAATTCTTTAGCCCATAGCCCGGAACCAAAACTGATACGGGCGATATCAGCATCCGCAAACGCGGCAATATGATCTCTCGCAAAATCAACCCCATGATCAACATAGATATATCCCTCATCAAATCGCACCGGCCGGTCAGGTCTATCACCAACCAGATACAATTCTTCTTCAATAAATTCGGTAGCATAGTCCTGACTGGCAGGGAAAATAGAGGTGCTGATGGCTATATCAACAACCCCATTTTCTAGCCAGCCCTGCAAATCCTGATGTAAGCCCGGCCATGAATTAAGAGCCGTTTTTGCCGTGTACTGTCGAACCAGATCAACCAGTTCCTGTCCGTATTGCGGCCATAGATCAGGCAGGCATCCCATATGGTATATGCCAGCCATTCCCGGCGGTAGCGCGGTTTCTGCCTGTGCCTGTTGCCATAAAGCCAGAATAACCTCTGCATAACGTTTGAGTTTAATGCCTGATGCTGTAAGGCTGGCTCCGGTTTTATTTCGCTGTACTAGTTTTTGTCCCAGACTGCTTTCAAGGCTTTGCAGGCGCGCCGTAACCGTTGACTGTGTGACATTGAGCCGTTCTGCAGCACGGACCAGGCTTCCGGTTTCAATAATGGCAAGTAATGTTTTTAGCGCAACAAGATTCATATCAGGATCATTTCATCATTCGGTTATTTCGATAATTATTATCATAATTATTCTATTGTCTAATAGTAAATTTTCTGGAAAATATGAATTGGGAGGATTTCATGACAACACAGATTCCAGAATATGCCATGCTTATTGATGGCGATTGGGTGCCGGCATCCGATGGCCAGTTTTTTGATAGCATCAATCCGGCAACAGGTGATGTATGGGCTCGCATACCTGCGGCAACTGCTGCTGATGTGGATCGCGCCGTTGAAGCAGCGCATGATGCCTTTACCAATGGGCCATGGTCACGCATGACCCCGACAGAACGCGGGCATTGTCTGCGTCGTCTGGGTGATCTGCTTGCTGATAAATCGGAAGAATTTGGCCGTATAGAAGCCATTGATACAGGTAAATTGTTTAAGGAAACGCGCTGGCAGGCAAAATATATCGCCGAGTTTTTTCATTTTTATGCTGGTGCTGCTGATAAAATCCACGGAGAAACGTTGCCGATTGATAAACCGGATATGTTTGTATTTACGAAAAGAGAACCGCTTGGCGTGATCGCGGCGGTTGTTCCATGGAATTCCCAACTGTTTCTGGCGGCTGTCAAAATCGGCCCTGCTTTGGCGGCAGGCAATACCATTGTGCTGAAAGCATCCGAACATGCATCTGTTGCCATGCTTGCTTTTGGTAAACTTATTGCCGAAGCAGGCATTCCTGATGGTGTGGTAAATATTGTCACCGGCTTTGGTGATCCATGCGGCAAAAACCTGACCACACATCCGAAAGTAGCACGCATCAGCTTTACTGGTGGGCCTGAATCTGCCAAACACATTATTCATAATTCTGCTGAAAACTTTGCCGAAGTTTCACTGGAACTTGGCGGCAAATCCCCCTTTATCTGTTTTGATGATGCTGATCTGGATAGTGCCGTTAATGGTGCGGTTTCAGGAATTTTTGCCGCAAGCGGACAAAGCTGTGTCGCCGGGTCACGGTTATATCTGCATGACGATATTGCTGATGCGTTTCTGGCACGCATGAAAGCTGTTGCCGAACAGGTTCAGATAGGTGATCCATTAGCCGAGGCGACCGAGATCGGGCCATTATGCACAACAGCACAATTGGAAAATTGCCGCCGTGAAGTCGCCTTTGCTATCGAAGAAGGCGCCACGTTGGTGACGGGGGGAAAATCACCTGATGGGCTAGCTGGACAGTATTTCGAGCCGACCATACTGGATTGCCCACGTCAGGATTTGCGGGTTGTTGACACCGAATTATTTGGGCCAGTCGTTGCGGCCATACGGTTCAAGACAGAAGACGAGGTGATCAATCTGGCTAATGATACCAAACATGGATTAGCGGCTGGTATTTTCACGCGTGATGGCGCAAGGGCTATGCGCATGTCCGATGCTATCAAGGCAGGTATTGTCTGGGTCAATACCTATCGCGCTATATCACCTATTGCCGAGTTCGGGGGAATGAAGCATTCCGGTTACGGCAGAGAAAGCGGCTTTCAGGCCGTTTACGATTACACCAGACCAAAAACGGTATGGATCAATACATCATCTGAACCACTGGGTAGCCAGTTTGTAGCAAGATAAGACGTTAATTTAAGGGAGGATATAAGATGAAATTTCAATTGGCCGTAAATCTGGAACGTATGGATGACAGCATCCCT
The DNA here is from genome assembly GCA_049595035.1 of Puniceispirillales bacterium (SeqCode). GTDB lineage: Bacteria > Pseudomonadota > Alphaproteobacteria > Puniceispirillales > UBA1172 > UBA12202. The sequence continues at coordinate 7,788 of JBMYKD010000028.1, forward strand.
ATGAAAGATGTCCGGGATCATACGCTTCGCATGGTAAAAATGGCAGATGAAGCCGGGTTTGAAATTGCCTGGGCGGCAGAACATCATGCGCTGGAAATGACCATTGCACCTAATCCCTTTTCCCTATTAGTCTGGTGGGGTGAAAACACACAGAATATCAGACTGGGATGCGCAGTGGTAAATGCGTCCTACTGGCATCCGATTAAACTGGCCGGTGAGGCGGCAATGACAGATTTGCTTACTGATGGCCGGCTGGAATTTGGCATCGGATCAGGGGCTTATCAGCGTGAATTTGACCGGATGATGCCGGGCTTGAAACAATCCGATTCCTGGAAATACATGAATGAAATGTTGCCTGCCGTGCTTAATTTATGGAAAGGGGATTATGAACATAATGGCGAATACTGGCAGTTTCCGCTGTCCACATCAGTGCCTAAACCCGTACAGGACCCGCACCCCCCTTTATGGGTAGCGGCGCGATCACCTATCACTTATGACTATGCTATTCAAAATAATTGCAATGTCATGTGCTGGCCACTGACCCGCGATTTTTCCGAAGCAGAACTATATAAACAACGTCTGGATGATGCGATGCAAAAATTTCCAAATGCCAGACGGCCAGAGTTTGCATTGATGCGTCATGCCGCTGTTTACGAAACACCAGCCAGCCGTGATGCAGCCATTGCATCCATTCAATGTGTGCTTGGCCAGTTTGAAAACCTGTTCCGCAATATGGGGGATGTTAAAAACGGATTTCCCAAACAGATTCCATTGAGTGAACTGGCAAATAGAGATGAATATAACGCCGACATGCTAGAAGAAAACCTGCTCTTTGGCTCCCCTGATGAAGTCATCGAAAAGCTGAAACGATATGAAGATTTAGGCGTCGATTCATTCATTTATTATGCCAGCATGGGAATGCCACTGGATGAACAGATCAAGTCAATGGAGCTGTTCTGCGATAAGGTCATGCCAGCATTTGCATAAAGGTACCACCCAGTAATGCAAAGCTCTAAACTTGCCGAACATACCGCTATCTGGGATAGCGGCCAGGCGGCAAAGCCGCATCACCTGCCACTGATCCTGATACATGGGCTTGGCCTTGATCATCATTGTTTTGATGGGATGCTGCCAGCATTGTCAAAAACCCATAGGGTCATTGGTTTTGATCTGGCGGGGCACGGGCAAACCCCCATCGTTGTTGATGAACGGCCAAGCCTTGATCTGTTTTCACGGCAGACGCTTGGGGTAATGGACAGGCTGGGCATTGATAAGGCGGTGCTGATTGGTTTCTCACTTGGCGGGATGATCAATCGCCGCTTTGCCATGGATTATCCGGACAGGGTAGCAGGATTGGTAATCATGAACTCACCACATAATCGGGGTGATGCCGGACAGAAAGCTGTGGAAGACCGCGCGCGAAAAACCCTTGATGAAGGGGTATCTGCCACAATGGAAGCAACTCTAGCCCGCTGGTACACGGATGCGTTCAGGAAAAACCATCCCGACCTCATGCAACAAACCGCCAGACAATTGATGAGTAATGATCCGCATTGGTATGCGGATTGCCGCTTTGTGCTAGCGGCCGGAGTGCGTGAATTGATCAAACCGGAACCGACCATTAAGTGCCCTAGCCTGATTATTACATGTGAAAATGATAGCGGTAGCACACCAGCCATGAGCCATGATATCGGGGGTGAGATTACTCCGTCTGAAACAGTTATCATTCCGAAATTACAACATCTGGGGTTAATCGAGTCGCCTACCCTGTTTAGTGATACTATACAGCCATATCTGAACACATACCACATGTGAACACACAAAAAAGAAAGGAATATTGTCATGTCAGCATCTGCTCCACGCCGGATATCAGGCGGACAGGCCGCAGTGGAATCGCTTAAAGTTGAGGGCGTTGATCATGTCTTTGGCCTGATTGGTTCAGCCACAATGGAAATGTTTGATGCGCTTTATGATGCCAAGGATATTCGTTTTATCGGTGTTCATGATGAACGCACCGGCACCCATATGGCCGATGGATATGCACGAGCCTCTGGACGTACCGGAGTTATTCTTGCAGGCCAGAATGGCCCCGGATCAACCAATCTGGTCACGGGATTAGCACAAGCCGCCGCCGCATATTCACCAGTATTATCAATTGCCGGCATGCTATCTACCGAACATGTCTATCGAGATGCCTTTCAGGAAGTTGACCAGCAGGCTTTATTTACGCCTGTGACCAAGAAAACCTGGACCGTTACCAAAGCAAACCGGATACCGGAAATGTTCAGAGAAGCATTTCGGGTCGCTATGTCACCACGGAAAGGGCCTGTTCAGATTAATCTTCCGCGTGATGTGCTGGCTGAACAAATTGATATGCCTGATATGCAATCCCCGAATGAATATCGGGTCATTCAGAACCCTGCCCCTGCCGCAAATGCTATTGCCGACGCCGCCAGGCTTCTGACTGGTGCCAGACGACCAGTGATAATTACAGGTGGCGGCATAAAAAACAGCCGTGGTCACGCCGCCGCCATCGCTCTGGCGGAAGCATTAAACGCCCCTATCGTGCTAGCACCCGGACATGGCGATGCACTACCTTATGATCAGGCTCTTAATGCTGGCCAGATGGGGCCACGCGGTAATCCGGTTGCATCAAGGCTGGCCAAGGAAGCTGATGTCATTCTTGCACTTGGCACGCGACTTGGGTTTAATTCAACTTTCTATTCCTATGATAACATTAATAGAGATGCTGCGATTATTCAGGTCGAATTGGAACCAACAGCAATCGGACGGTATTTTCCAGTCAAGCTGGGAATTTGGGGGGATGCTATCGCCACGGCAGAACAATTAATCCCTGCCGTTCAGGCCATGCAGTTCAAAAACGACATTGCCACATGGACAGAAACCTTTCAGAAAGACCGGCGCGAATGGCTGGCTGAACGTGATGCCAAGGCTGATACAGACACTGTTCCTATCCAGCCATCCGGTCTGTTCCATCATTTGCGCCAGATCATGCCAGATGACGCCGCCTATACCATGGATGCCGGCACATTATGCCTGCAAGCCACGGATGCCATGAATTATAAAACACCACCATCATTATTCACCCCCCTTGATTTTGGTCTGGTAGGATTTTCTTTTGCTTGTGGATTGGGGGTAAAACTGGCCATGCCTGATCGACCAGTTATCAGCATGATGGGTGATGGCGGGTTCGGAATGACCATTTCCGAGCTGTCAACCGCCGTAGATTATGGCATCAACACAGTTACACTGGTGATGAATAACGGCTCATGGGGGGCAGAAAAAGCCTATCAGCGGGACTTTTTCAATGGCCGGTATATCGGCGCTGATATCTCTAGCCCGGCTTTTGATAAAGCAGCAGAATTATATGGTGCTGCCGGATTCAGGGTAGAACGATTATCTGACCTTGGCGATGCTGTACATGCGGCATTGCATGCTGGCAAGCCTGCTGTGGTTGATATTCAAGTTGATCCGGCAGCTCTTTATAGCTTCCGCCGTGATAGCTTCAAGCATAGGGGCGGGTGATCATATCAATCCCATGGGCACAATAACGGCTTTTTCACTGACCCCAAGCACATCAACATAAAGATTGACGCCAGATTTAGCATATTCTGGCGCAATAAAAGCATAAGCCAGATTTTTTCCGGTGCGGTATCCCCATCCGGCGGAAGTGACTGTTCCCACAAGACGGCCATCATGCCAGACAGAAGCCCCGCCATGGCTAGGCGCATGGGTCGCATCGATATCAAGACATGCCAGTTTCTTTCGCGGGCCCTGTTGCTTCATGGCCATGAAAGCATCCTTGCCGATATAATCAGGCTTTTCATGGATAAACCGGTCAAGGCCGGTTTCAAGAGGATTGAATTCCGTGATCAAGTCAGATTTCCAATGCAGATATCCTTTTTCAAGCCGCATGGATTCCACTGCCCGCATCCCGAATAAGGTCATCCCGAATTCCGCACCAGCTTTGCGTAAAACCAGATAGGCAGACATTAATTCTGTCATCGGAATATGCAATTCATAGGCATGTTCACCTGAATAGCTGACACGCATGGCCACTGCCCTTGCTATACCGATATGAGTTTCCCGCACAGATAACCAGGGAAATGCCGCATCCGACCAATCATCCCGCGATACAATCGATAATACGTCACGCGCATGTTTTCCCGCCAGAAGCAGAATGCACCAGTCATCCGTTAGTCGTTTGATGGAAATATCCTTATCTGCAGGTAAATGCTGGGTTAGCCAATCCATATCATGGCGATCAGCTGCCGCCGCTGACCCATACCAGACCCGCCCATCTGGTAATGTGGCAATGGTGGCTTCTGCTTTGACATTACCATGATGATTGAGAAAATAGGCAAGTCTGACACGGCCGGGTCGATCATTGATCCTTGTACAGCTGAGCTGGTTAAGCCAGTCATGGACGCCATCACCTGTTATTTCAAAGCGGGTAAACCCATTGATTTCTGTCAATCCCACCCCATCCGTTATCGCTTTCACCTCTTCCCCTATCTGGGAAAAGGTTTCATTAAACCGGTAGCTATGGGTTTCCGTAAAATCCGCTGAAGGTATCATATAATCCAGGCGTTCCCAGCCATCGACCGGGGCGAATGCTGCACCTTCCTGTTCCAGCATGGAAGTTAAAGATGTTGTTCTTGCATGGCGGGCAGCAGGGCGGTGTTCATGGGGGAAATGAAAGCGAAACTCATTCTGATATTCTTCGATGGATTTCAGTGCCGTTGCTTCGACCGTAGCGTAATCGCCAAACCGGCGCGGGTCAAGCGGCCATGTATCATAGCATGCCTCACCATGAACAATCTGCTGTGCCAGAAGCCAGCCATGCCCCCCACCTTCACCTAACCCCGCCCTAAGGCCGATAATGCAGAACGCATTACGCTTACCGGGGATAGGGCCTACCAGTGGCGCCCCATCATAAGAATAGGTTATTGGCCCATTGATAATGGTGTGAATCCCAGTATCGGCAATCGTCGGCATACGCATAAATGCGCCTTCAAGCACATCAATCACGCGTTCCGGATCATCCGGACAAAGCGCATTAGCAAAGTTCGGGTCAATACCATCCATTCCCCATGTTCGGCAATCCTGTTCATAAAATCCGATTAGCAAACCCTGTTTTTCCTGCCGACAGTAAAAATCACTGATCGGACAACGGATCAATGGCATACGGTGGCCTGCATTAATGATCTGATCAATGGGTTCTGTCAGAAAATACTGGTGTTCCATAGATATAACAGGATGACAGACCCCCATCATCGCCCCAATTTCATTGACCCGGTAACCACCAGCATTAACGACAATCATAGCATCAATATCACCATCCTTGGTATGGACAGTCCAGTGATCATCTTTATGCTGGGTTAAGGCTATCACCGGATTATGGCGAACAACCTCCGCCCCAGCCTTTCGCGCCCGTCTGGCTAGTGCCTGACATAATTGTGCCGGATCAATATCACCATCTAGCGGGTCCCATAATCCACCAAGCAATTGATCCGTGGAAATAAGCGGATGGCGTCGCGCGCATTCTTCTGCATCAATGGTTTCAAAATCAACGCCCATTCCTTTTGCCATGGAAGCAAAATGACGATAGCCTTCCATGACCTCTTCGGAATTAGCCAACCTTATACCACCATCAGCATGATGATAATTAATCGGATAATCAGGGTCTTCCGATAATTCTTTATAGAGATTGATGGAATGTGTTTTCAGCCCGACCATTGTCTGGTTCATGCCAAAATTAGTGACCTGAGCAGCAGAATGCCACGTCGTGCCGGAAGTAAGTTCATCACGTTCAATCAGCATGACATCAGTCCAGCCTTCCTGAGTGAGATGATAAAGCGTTGAGCAGCCTGCTATTCCGCCACCTATAACAACAACACGAGCTGTTTTCCGCATAATATATATTCCTCCTGATAACTCCATCTTGGCAAGGTTGTCATAAGGCAAGCAATTTAAAATAATCAATTTGTCTTTTTTCAAATTTAATGTTCAATATAATTGAAATCACAATAATCCGGATATAAATGATCTGGTCATAAGGGAATGGTGATCTTATGAATATTAATCATCTGCGGATATTCCGAACCTTGGCTTCAACTCTATCAATGGTGCATACTGCCCATCAGCATCACATCAAAACATCTACCGTTTCACAAGCTATCGCCCGCCTAGAAGATGAATTAGGAGTGACATTGATTGATCGGTCGACGCGGCCAATTCGTTTAACTCGTGCAGGTATTCTGGTTGACCAGAAAGCCGAAGCCATCTTTGATATTATTCATGATCTGCAAAATGAAATGACAGATCAGGATATTGCCGCCAAGGGCGAAATCCGGATTGGCATGATTGATGGGCTGGAAAGTTTTGTCATGCCAGCCATCATTGGTCATCTTAATGAGATTTGGCCAGACCGGACATTACTCACCCGAACCGGGCGCAGTGATCACTTGCTTGATGATATCAAAGAACAGCGACTGGATATTTCTATTTCCGGCCATAGCAATGAGATGATTGATGGTATTAATCACCATGAGTTAATCAGCGAACCTCTCGTTGCTGTTATTCCCAAAAATATGAACGCATCCGGCATGCGGCCTGATCTTTCACTCATTCCAATGATCAAGTTCAATACAGATTTCCCCCTTGGTCGACTGATTGATGCACAAATGAAACGCTGTCGGCTATCACCGCGCATTCTTGCCTCGGTTGATTCTACACAGAGCCTGATCTCTCTCTGCAAAGACCTTAAAGCGTGGGGAGTGACAACGCCGCTTTCTATTCTGGACACCCCCAAAGCTATAGATGAGCTGGATATTATCCCAACCCCGTTTCCATTAATTACACGGACAATTTCCATTTGGCATCGCGAAGGGGAATTAGCGACAACAGTTAACCATATACGGCGCATTGCCGAAACCGTCATCAGGCAAAAAATAGCAACTCTTCCCCTGCCAGGCGGGATGCCTATCAAGACAGATCATCTATTTCCTAATTCATATAATATTCAATAAATTTGAAATAATAAGTCAATTTATATGAAGCTAAGCAATGCCTGTTAACAAAGTCACATGTCATTATTAAGATATCGTTATGGACACACCAAAAAAACGCATGGGTGGTCGCAGTAGCCGCCACCAACATAGAGCTGCTGCCGATAGCATTCCAAACCCGGCACCACCGGGGGCTTTTGGCGGAATGTATAAACCGCTTCGGGATAGTGAAGTCAGGGCGATTATTGATGCTGCCATTCGCTTGCTTGGCCAGTTTGGCATGTCTGACATCCCAGATAATCTGGCGCAAATCTTTTTACAACATGGCGCGACATGGCGTGATGATGGTCGCATGCTGTTCCCGAAAGCAATGGTAGAGGATTGCATCAACATGGCAGCTAAGCAGTTTACCCTGCATGGTCGTGACCCTGATCGATCCATTGAAGTCGGCGGCAATGCCGTCCATTTTGGCACAGGGGGCGCCGCGGTACAAACGCTTGATCTGGATAGCGGTGATTACCGGCCATCAACATTGCATGATTTATATGATTTTACCCGCCTGCAGGATCAGCTTCAGAATGTGAGCTGGTTCACACGGTGCTGTATCGCCACCGATATCGACGACGCCTTTGATCTGGACGTTAACACCGTCTATGCCCTGCTTAAAGGTACAACAAAACCAGTAGCAACCGCATTTACTCTGGCTGAACATGTGACCCCTATCGTTGGCATGCTTGATCTGGTTTCAGGTGGGGAAGGCAAGTTTTCCCAACGCCCCTTTATCAAAACGCATATCAGTCCGGTGATATCACCCATGCGGTTTGGCGAAGATGCTGTTGATGTCACCTTTGCCTGTATGCATCATCAGTTTCCCCTATCCTGTATCACGGCGGCACAGTCAGGGGCGACCGCACCCGCTACACTAGCAGGGTTTTTGGTGCAATCACTTGCCGAAACTCTGGCCAGTCTGATGATGGTCAATCTGATTAAACCCGGATACCCGATGGTTTTTTCTAACTGGCCCCTCGTGATTGATTTACGCACCGGGGCGTTTTCAGGAGGTGGTGGCGAAACTGCTTTGCTTAATGCCGCCTCTGCCCAGATAAGCAATGCGCTGAATCTACCATCAGGAGTTGCCGCATCAATGACTGATGCCAAAGCCGTCGATGCCCAGGCAGGGATAGAAAAGGCATTAACCGCATTATCAGCGGGACTGGCTGGTGGTAATCTGATTTATGAAAGCTCTGGCATGATGGCGTCCTTGCTTGGCGCTTCCTTTGAAGCCTTTCTGATTGATCATGATATGCATAGTGCTATTTACCGGACCCTCCGCGGGATTGAAGTTAATGACGACACCTTAAGCCTTGATAGCATCGAAACCGCGATTACCGGCGAAGGCCATTTTCTGGGGCATGACACTACTTTGGCGGCAATGGAACGTGATTATGTTTACCCTGAGCTATCGGATCGAAATCCGCCTATCACATGGTCGGAAGAAGGGCGACCAGATATCTGGCAACGCGCCAATAAACGCGCTAAACAGATACTAGCTGAATATCACCCCACCTATGTGATGCCCGAAACGGACAAAAAAATCAGGGAGCTATTCCCCATCAAACTGGATATAAACTGATTAACTGACCGTTTCGGCAATCATGCTGATCATTTCAAACATGATAGCGGCGGCAGACATAGCAGTAATCTGATTGGGATGGTCTTTAGTTGGCATGATACAAACCACATCACCACCAATGATATTCATCCCACGAACAGAACGAATTAACGCCACAGCTTCATCCATGGAAAAGCCCGTGACACCGGGTTCGATATTCGCTACCGCTGGCGCGATAGTCGGGTCAAGGCAATCCAGATCAAATGTGATATAAACCGGCCGCCCTGCCAGCGTTTCTTTTATCTGGGCAATCACTTCAGCTGCACCACGCTGACGATATTCAGCCATCGTCACAACATTATATCCATAATCATAGGATGGCTGAAGCCAGTCCAGCGTCCGCGGGTGGCCACGCAATCCGATTTGCATGGAATGGGTGGGATCAACTAGCCCCTGATCTACCAGATATGCGCCCCAATGGGCGGCAGATTTTTTTGCTCCTAGAAAATGATCAACCGTAGTGAAAACATCAGTATGGGCATCAAGATGCAGAAAACATACCGGTTCCCCCTTGGTCAGATGACCTTTACCCAGTGCTTGGATAATGCCACCAGTGATAGAATGATCACCGCCGATGGATACGGGCCTTGCTCCTGTGGAATCAATATCCATATAGAAGGTCGTAATCTGTTCAATACAGTGTTCATTATCATTCGCCCGGGGAAAGGGAACATCACCAGCATCAATAATCCGGGCGGTTTCCCAGGGGTCAATCCGAAACTCCCCATGTACCCGCCGTTGCAGCGCAGACACATTCCTGATCGCTCTTGGCCCAAGATGCTGATCACGCTCTGTTGTGCCATTACCCGTGGAATGAGGCACGCCAACAAGGGCGATATCCGCCCCATCCACGTTTTCATGCGGACAGCGAAACATGGTCGGAATACCCCACCAGTAAAGGTTATTCATCATGCTATCATCATGTTTCCTAGCCATTATTTATCCTCCACCAAGTAACATTTTCTTTCGCTTTTTGAATGCTTCATGCGATGCATCCGTTCCATCATGAAAAGACCCGAACCATTTATCCCACGGCATTTCCAGATTACCGTAATTGCAATCAAAATACCGGTGATGCATCTGGTGGTGAAACGTCCCTAAGGCCAGATAGGTTTTGTCTTTAACAAGAACAGCTTCATATCCGGTATGCGAGGTGGCCGCCGTCAGGGACTGATGCTGCATATGAAAGAGAATGTGAAAGGGGCTAGCCGGAACAACAAAATGAATGAGAATAGAAGAAAAGAAAATCACATGTTCAACAGGATGCATGGACAGCCCAGACCAGGGGCCAACATTTGTATTTTTATGGTGCAAGGCATGGGCTATCCGATAGAGGGGCGGCCAGTGCAACCATCGATGCACCCAGTAGAAATGAAAAGAAATCCAGATGGGTGTCAGTAAAGCAATCACAACAAACCAGACAGGATGATCAGCCCATAGCAACACCGGCATATAGCCATTTGCCATTGCCCAGAACATAAGCACTTCATAAGCTGTCCATGTTGTAACGCCACTAGCCAGCGACCAGAACATATTATCCCGCACCTGATTCTTAAACAGAAAGTTTTTTTGCAACTGTTTGAGTTCACGGCTGTCATAGCGCAGCTGTTCACCCTGTTTTTTCAATGAATAGAAAAACAGATGCAAACAGCCAGCAACAAAAATCATTAAAACCATGTTACGGATATATAATAATGCCACCCAGTCCAGCGACAGCGATGCCATCTGATCAAGGGGTGGTTGAAACCAGAACCATGAGCCCAGCGCAATCAGGATAAGAATTGACCGTT
>JBMYKD010000029.1:0-16648 GCA_049595035.1 Puniceispirillales bacterium (SeqCode)
AGGGGCGTCTTCTGCCGGTGCCTCTTCTGCTGGTGCTTCAGCAGCAGCGGCGGCTTCTGCGGCGGCGGCTTCTGCGGCGGCGGCGGCTTCTGCGGCGGCAGATTCAGCCGCTTCAGCAGCAGCATCTTCGCGTTCCTGACGCTTTTTACCAAAAGCTGATTTCTTTGGCTGTTCTCTGATCTCAGGGCTGTCTAGCAAGCCAATACCAGCCATCATCTTATGCACCCGAAGCGTTGGCTTGGCGCCTTTGGACATCCAGTATTTTGCCCGCTCACCATCAAGCACTAATCTGTTTTCATTATCTGAAGAAAGCATGGGGTTATATGACCCGATTCTTTCAACAAAACGTCCATCCCGTGGGGATGATGCTTCTGCCACAACGATACGGTAAAATGGTCTTTTCTTAGCACCACCACGCGCCAGTCTAATTTTCAGTGCCATGTTGTTTCCTTTCCTTCAAACATATGACGTATTATTGTTTCCACTGACCACGTTGATCAGCGTTTTTTCTTCTTTCCACCAAGACGCGGCATTCCGCCAAGCCCCGGAAACCCACCTTTACCAAGACCGGGCATGCCACCACCTAAACCGGGCATACCACCTAGTTTAGACAAATCCGGCATCTCACCGGGGGCAGATCCGGGCATACCCGCATCACCATTAGCACCACCACCAAACATTGATGCTAACGCCGCCGGATCGCCGCCGCCGCCCTTGCCTAGACGTTTCATCATCTTGGCCATATCCTGATATTGCTTAACCAGCTTATTAACTTCTTGTACAGACGTTCCTGATCCTTCGGCAATCCGCCGCCGCCGTGACGCATTCAGCAAAGCCACCTGACGGCGTTCTTTTTTATTCATGGATAAAATGATCGCTTCTTGCTTATTAAAATAATCATCATCAATGCCAGCAGCTTTAATGGCTTTCTGCATTTTTCCAATGCCGGGAAGCATGCCAAGCAGGCCACCCATGCCGCCCATTTTTTTCAGCTGACGCAATTGTGATAGAAAATCAGTCATATCAAACTGACCTTTGGCCATGCGCTTGGCCATCCGTTCAGCTTCTTCTGCTTCAATATTCTCGGCCGCCTTTTCAACAAGACCGACGACATCACCCATACCCAGAATGCGGCCAGCCATGCGTTCTGCACTAAATTTTTCTAGGGCATCCTGTTTTTCACCAACACCAAGAAACTTGATAGGGCACCCTGTGACATGCCGCATCGATAGCGCCGCACCACCGCGCGAATCTCCATCTGCACGGGTCAGGATAATACCAGTAACATCCATCGCTTCTTTGAATGCGGTGGCGGTGGTAACAGCGTCCTGTCCGGTCATGGCATCGGCCACGAGCAAAATTTCAACTGGCTTGGTTAATGATGCTATATCCTGTGCTTCTGCCATTAATGCCGCATCAACCGTTGTCCGACCTGCCGTATCAAGGATCAGAATGTCAGCCGATTTGAGCCTTGCGGCTTCCATGGCGCGTCGGGCAATGGCAACAGGCGTTTCGTTATCCTGTTCAGGCAGAATAGCAACACCGGCTTCTTCACCTAAAAGCCGCAATTGTTCTCGGGCTGCCGGACGGCTCACATCAAGTGACGCCAGCATGACAGATTTCTTATCTTTCTGGAATAACTGCCTTGCCAGTTTACCTGTGGTTGTTGTTTTACCACTACCCTGTAAACCGACCATCAGAATAACAGCTGGTGGCGTTGTGTTCAGATTAAGTGGCACATCATCCGGCCCAAGCATATCAATCAGGGCATCATTGACAATCTTGACAACCATCTGGCCGGGCGTGACGGATTTCAGCACATCACTACCTATTGCTTTTTCTCGCACCACGGTCATGAAAGATTTTATAACGGATAAGGCAACATCTGCTTCTATCAGGGCTAACCGGACTTCGCGCAGGGCTGTATCAACGTCAGCTTCGGTAAGCGCACCACGCCCCCGAAGACGGTCAAACACTGATCCTAATTTTTCGCTTAAGCCCTCAAACATATGACCTGCCAATTATCATGATGATATCATCAATCTTTAATAAATATTACTTTGTCTTCTTTCAATTTTGACCAAACACAAACGGCGCCTGTGCCTGATTTCAGGGACATGCGGAACCCGCTAGGGTCTGGTGGTGGCATAAATATTGTGATGCCTTTTCCAAGTTGTTATGGGCATTCCATAAAAACTTAAACCACGTCATGCGTGAAAATGATCTTAATGTCAAGAATAAAGCCGCATAAGGGCATTAACCCCGTTATCCATCTTTTGCATCTGCCTGATCATCGCATCCAGCCAGAGCCCGACCAAAATCAAGCGCTTCAAATGGTTTCAGATCATCTTTGGATTCTCCAACCCCCACCGCATGAACAGGAAAGCCAAATTGTTCGGCAAGTGCTACAACGATACCGCCCCTAGCGCTGCCATCCAGTTTTGTCACTATCAGCCCTGTTAATGGTGTAGCTTCATGAAATGCCTTTACCTGTGATATGGCATTCTGGCCAACTGTACCATCCAGCACCAGAATAGTAGCATGCGGGGCATCGCTATTCTTTTTGCCTATTACCCGACTGATTTTTGCAAGTTCATCCATCAATTCCTGCTTGGCCTGCAAGCGGCCAGCCGTATCAATGATCAGAATATCAGCAGAGGCATTTATCGCAACCTCAAGGCCTTTATAGGCAATGGCCGCCGCATCACCACCCGGTTCACCATGAATGACTTCCGTTCCGGTGCGTTCTCCCCATAATTTTAACTGATCAATCGCCGCCGCCCGAAACGTATCAGCAGCCGCCATGATGACGGTCTTCCCTTCGGATTGCCATAGCTCGGCCAGCTTACCGGCTGTCGTGGTTTTCCCCGACCCATTAACCCCTACCATCAACACGACATAAGGCTTACAGCTTGGATCAGGTTCAAGGGGGATAGCAACCGGTGACAGAATATTGGCAACGCCTTCGGCCAGAGTTTCTTTAATTTCCTCTTCGGTGACTTCGGTATTAAACCGTTTTGATTTGAGTGATTTGATCAGCTTTTCTGATGCTTCAATACCCAGGTCAGATATAACCAACGCATCAAGTAATTCATCCAGCGTCTGCTGATCCAGTTTCTTTTTGGTAACCACCGATGTAATGGTTTCCGTCAAACGTGAGGCTGTTTTCCCTAGCCCTGCTTTCAGACGTCCAAAAAAGCTCATGATCTCAGCTCCGCTTCTAATAATTCTCCATCTCGGCGCAATATCCGCACCGGATAAACCTGTCCCGCCGCAAGACCAGTGGTGGCCATCTGCACCCGCCCGAATTGGCGGGTATGGGCTATACCACCGGATTCCATTACGACTTCATCATTCTGGCCAATCATTTTATCCATCTGACGATGCGCCAGTATCTGTCCTAGTTTTCTAAATTGGCGTGCGCGTGTGCGGATAATCTGGGTATCGGTTTGCGGCATTCGTGCCGCTGGCGTCCCTTCGCGCGGCGAAAAGGGAAATACATGTAACCAGCTGATATTCAGATCATCCATCAAACGCATACTATTATTATGGGCGTGTTCATCTTCGGTCGGAAATCCAGCAATGATATCAGCACCAAATACAATATCAGGCCGCCGCTGTCGCAAATCATCAACCAGCAAGATAAGATCATCGGGGCTATGCCGCCGTTTCATCCGTTTGAGCATTAGCCCATCCCCATGCTGAACAGATAAATGCAGATGCGGCATCAGACGTGGATGATCTGCCAGTACTGCCCGTAATTCCACATCAACATCAGCCGGATCAATAGATGATAGACGCAGCCGCGGTAATTCAGGCACAGCCGCTAAAATAGCCGCCACCAGCTGACCTAGTTTAGGCGTATCCTGCCCTGATCTGCCCAGATCATTTCCCCATGAGGATATATCAACCCCTGTTAATACAATTTCGGCTACTCCGGCATCTACCAGATGACGCGTTTGTGCAACCACCTCAGCCACAGATACAGACCTGCTTCCCCCACGTCCATATGGAATAATACAGAAGGTACAGCGATGATCACAGCCCTGCTGGATTTGCAGAAAAGCGCGGCTATGATGATCAAAACCGGCCAGCATATGCGGCGCGACTGACCGTACCGTCATAATATCACCAACTAATGATGGTAATTCGGGGGCGTTGGTAGTGGCAAGTTTGCGCCAGCTATCTGCATCCAGTTTTTCATGATTGCCGATCACGGCGTCAACTTCTGGCATGTTCTGCCATGCTTCCGGATTAATCTGGGCGGCGCATCCGGTAACTATAATACGGATATCAGCATCTTCACGGCGGGTTTTCCGGATCATCTGACGCGCCTGTTTTTCGGCTTCAGCCGTCACAGCACATGTATTGATAACAACCATATTATCACAACCGGACTGATTGGTATGTTCCCGAATGACTTCGCTTTCCCAGCTATTCAGGCGACAGCCAAAGGTTTCGATCCGTACCCCGTTAGTCATCTAATTCTCCGGCCTGATCATCCGCATGTGGATCAGATGATGGCAAAATCATCTGACCTTGAAACACCTTAGTGGCTGTTCCTGTCATAATTGCCCCATCATCAGTCCAGTTGATCATTAGATTACCGCCATCCAGAACAACGGTTACCTTTTTATCTGTCAGCCCAAGCCGATGCGCCGCAATAGCTGACGCTGTTGCCCCGCTACCACAGGCACTAGTGATTCCGGCGCCGCGTTCCCAGACCCGCATACGGATACGGTTTTCACCTATCAGAGAGATAAACTCGATATTGGCTTTTTCAGGGAATATGGCATGCGTTTCCAGTCGAGGGCCAATTTCTGCCAGCGGAATCCGATCAGCATCAGCCACAGCAAATATACAATGCGGATTACCGATATTGATAGCCATGGCAGGTGGTAATTCCGTATCCAAATCCATCTCTTTGTTGAGAGCGGGTGTTAAATCCAGTCGGGATGTATCGGCTGGCTGGGCCAGAGGAATATCCATCCAGTCAAATCGCGGCTGACCCATATTTACAGATATCAGGCCGTTTTCAGCCTGCCAGGCCTTTAACATACCGCCAGCACTGTTCAGGGTGATATGATCCTTGCCCAGCCGCTGCATCATCAGCGCGGCCACACAGCGGGTGCCATTGCCGCACGCTTCTGCCATAGACCCGTCACTATTCAAAATGATTAAGCCCGCATCTGCCTGATCATCCTTGGTTGTTATTAGTATCTGATCACAGCCAACACCATGCCGGCGATCAGCCAGCCAGCCAGCATGTGCCTTTATCGCCGCGATCATTGATGGCGGCGGCATATCGACAATAATAAAATCATTGCCCAGACCATGCATTTTAACAAAAAACAATTCCATGTTGCCGATATACGCCGTTTTACGCGTTATTGCAAAACCTCATGCTTATATATCCCTTATCTTGGCAGGATTATGCTGATCATAGTTCATCATAATCAAGCTGAAGCACGACCGGTGCATGATCTGACGGCTTTTCCCATCCCCGTGCTGACTTTATCACCTCAGCCCCGATGATCTGATCCCGTAATGGCGGTGTCACCCAGATATGATCTAGTCTTCGGCCACGATCAGCCGCCGACCAGTCCCGCGCCCGATAAGACCACCATGAATATAATTTTCCATCTGGAATGGCTAACCGCACCGCATCATGCCAGTTCCCTTTATCCATCACGCGATTAAAGGCATCGACTTCAACCGGTGTATGACTGACCACTTTTAGCAGTTGTTTATGTGACCAGACATCATCTTCGCAGGGCGCAATATTCAGATCACCGACAAGAACAGATGGCCGGCCATGATCACGATGGGCTGACCAATCGGCCAGTTCATCAAGAAACTGTAATTTATGGGCAAATTTGTCATTATTGGCCGGATCAGGGAGATCACCACCAGCCGGAATATAGAAATTATCAATAATCAGATCATTTTCAAGCACAATCGATAGATGGCGGCAATCCTGTTTTCCTGCCCAATAGGCATGTTCATGAGATCGGATCGGACGACGCGCAATCATGGCAACGCCGTTATATCCCTTTTCCCCCCTATAAACGAGATGAGGATATCCTGCCGCCATGAAAGCATCTGCGGGAAAAGCATCGTCAGGGCATTTTGTTTCCTGCAAGCAGAGGATATCTGGTTTTTGTTCTTCCAGAAGGCGTAATACCTGGGGCAGCCTCAACCTTACTGAGTTAATGTTCCATGTAATAATTTTCATTGTACTGATATGATCCCGTAAAACCTGAAGGATTATGATGCTTTTTCTATTGAATATAATTCGGCGGCACAAATAACCGTTGTGATAATTCCATGTCCTTTTCCAGATTCTGGAATGCCACCACAGTTTGCACACCTGCGCTATCGGTTATGATCCAGCGCCGCAATTCAAATGGTTTTTCGGTAAACTCAAGAACCAGTGTTCCGGCATCATCGCCAGTAGGTTTATCCAGTTCAATCCTGACAACACCATCCCTTATGGTGGCCGTGGTAGAAATACCGTCAAGACTAAGCTTTACATTTTCACTGAACAAAATACCCAGAGGAGTTTCACTAATGGGATAGCTGGTCAGTTTTTCCTGATCCTGTTCATCCACATGAAGCCAGACTTTAGTCGTAATGAGCACTGTTTCCAGTGGTTCATCATAATCAAACCGTGACCAGTATGGACGTTTTAAATAGATATCGCCTTCGGCATATGCCCCATCATCAGATATCTGAATAAATCGCCCTTTCAGGGTTTTGATCTGATTAAACCAGTTTTCAGCATCAGTTATCGGGTCAGCAGATGCGGCAATGCCAAAACCTGCAATAACGCTAGATAATATCCAGCCAGCCACGAAAACACGCAAAAATGACCGTATATTATTAACCATTATCCGTATCCATTAATATCTCTCTCTTTCCGGCATGATTGGCAGGACTAACCAGTCCGTTTCGTTCCATATCCTCGATAATGGTGGCGGCGCGATTATAGCCTATTCGTAAATGTCGCTGGATAAATGACGTTGACGCCTTGCCTTCCCGCCGCACCAGTTCCACCGCCTGATCATAAAGACTGGCATCACCATCCAGATCAGAGGTGCCTTGATCACCATTGGATTGGGGGTCTGCTTCCACCGTGACACTATCATCATATTCGGGTTCACCCTGTTGACGGAGGAAGCTTGCCACTTTTTCAACTTCATCATCACTAACAAAAGGACCATGAACACGAACAATCCGGCCGCCACCTTCCATATATAACATATCACCGCGACCAAGCAGATGTTCTGCCCCCTGCTCGCCAAGAATGGTTCGGCTATCAATCCGGGATGTCACCTGAAAAGAAATCCGGGTCGGGAAATTGGCTTTAATCGTACCCGTGATGACATCAACAGATGGACGCTGGGTAGCCATGATGACATGGATGCCAGCGGCTCGCGCCATTTGTGCCAGCCGTTGCACCATCGCTTCGATATCCTTGCCCGCAACCAGCATCAGATCAGCGACTTCATCAATCACTACAACAATATATGGGAGAAGATTAAGGTCTAGCTGTTCTTCTTCGTAAACAGGCTGGCCACTTTCCTCATCAAAGCCGGTTTGGACACGGCGGCTTAATGATTCTCCCTTACGCTTGGCATCCAGAATATATTTATTAAATCCATCAATGTTCCGCACCCCGACCTTCGCCATATTACGATAGCGATTTTCCATTTCCCGCACCGCCCATTTTAGCGCAACAACGGCTTTATTCGGGTCGGTTACCACCGGCGTCAACAGATGCGGGATACCATCATAAACTGATAGTTCCAGCATTTTCGGGTCAATCATGATCAGGCGGCATGTTTCAGGCGTATGCGTATATAAAAGCGACAGAATCATGCCATTGATACCGACAGATTTACCCGAACCGGTCGTACCAGCGACCAGCAGATGCGGCATACGGGTCAGATCAGCCACGACCGGATTGCCTGCAATATCCATCCCTAGTGCCATAGGAAGAGAGGCTTTGCTGTTATCCCAGTCATCATGATCCAGAATATCGCGGATCAACACCGTTTGGCGGTTGGTATTTGGCAATTCTATGCCGATGGTATTCTGGCCGGGGACGACCGCCACACGCACCGATAATGCGGACATTGACCGCGCGATATCATCCGAAAGACTGATCACGCGCTGGGTTTTTGTGCCCGGTGCAGGATTAAGTTCATATCGGGTAACAACAGGGCCGAATCTGGCCTTTTCTATATTTCCGCCGATACCGAATTCTGACAGCACCCCTTCCAGCATGCGGGACGTGTTATCAAGCGCTTCTGCATCTGGCGCAATAAGGGTTTCATTCGGTTCTGCCAGTAATGCCGGCGATGGCAGGTGATAGCCACTTGGACTGGCCAGATCAAGTGAGGCCTGTTTACCCGTGGCTGTTTTTTTCCGTCGTTTTGATGTTTTACCTGATGATATATCTGCTTCTGCTTCATCTTTGCCGGCCACAATAATCGGCTCGCGTCTTGGTGCTGGCGATTTGCGTTTGGTGCGCGGTTTTGATGGCTTCTTTTCAGCAGCAAGTGTTTTTGCTTTTGCAATACCTCTGAATAGATTAATTACGGCGGCGCGGGTCAATTGATACCCTTTGCCCAGAATCCGCAATTCATTTGTTCCGATAGAAGCAATATAAATATATCCGATAACTGCAATAATCATCAGGCATAACGCTATCAGATACTGGCCATTAATCAGGACAGGCGATTCAATAATCGGCTGGTTCAGCACCGGATATTCAAAGATCAGATGATACATGGCCTGACCTGTGCCATTGCCATAAACAAACATATCAAAAAATAGCGGTATGGCGCGTATCACTGTTGCCATCAGTATTAAAACAAAAGGCATGAGTATAAGCCGCCTGATCACTCCACCCTGCCAGCGGTTCTGCCACATCCGATAAGACCAGATCAAAGGAATAACGGCCAGTGCCATAGCCACGATAAAGCCGAATGCTTGGATCAGCCAACTTGATATATTTGCCCCATAGATGCCAAAAATATTATTGGTCTGGGCAATATCATTAGCTGTGCTGTTAATCGAAGGGTCAGATGGATTATGGCTCAACACCATAAGCATCAGGCATATGCCCACCACAAATAAGACACTTGCGGCAAGTTTATACAATACCCGGGCAAACCATGCTGATATCGCCGGAGAGATGATAGGGGCTTTATCGCCTTGCTGCACCATGGTTGAATCTTACCTCATATTCTGTCGCGATTACTATTGAAATCTTTGTAAAAACGCGGATAATCTAGGCCATGCTTAGTCTTCGCCCTGCTATATTCCTTGATCGCGATGGTGTTATCAATGTTGATCATGGATATCCGCATAAGCCAGAAGATTTTGCCTTTATGCCAGATGCGGAAACCGCCATCAAGCATGCCCATCATCAGAAACTACCAATTTTTATTGTCACCAATCAGGGCGGCATTGGTCTTGGCTATTTTGATATAGCAGCAATGCGGCAGTTTCATGACCATATGCTGGCAAAAATTGCTGATGCTGGTGGCCATATAACTGATATTGCCTTCTGCCCCCATCATCCCAGATCACCTGATCCGCTGATGCGCGATTGTGATTGCCGAAAACCCAAGCCGGGCATGATCCTTGATCTGGCAAAACGGCACCAGATTGATTTATCAAGAAGCATCATGATCGGTGACCGCCCCACCGATGTGGAAGCGGCCAATTCTGCTGGCTGTCATGGGTTAATATACAAAGGCGGAAGTTTGCTTCCTGTTATGGATAGTGCATTGCAACATATTGCTAATATGGCTAAAACCATCTTATGACAGGGCAGAATCACCATTCAGATAATCGGCAATTGATGGGGCATGGCATTCATATTGTGGGTGGCGGGCTAACCGGATATGCGGCGGCACTGACATTGGCACAGGCTGGATTTCCGACACATTTATATCAACCTGATGTGCCAGCTGATGACACATTACGCACCACTACAATCAATCCGACAGCTTACGATATGCTTGATCAGCTTGGCATCATAGAGAGATTGCCAGATGATGCACTTACCCCCATTCAACAGATTATCGTTACTGATGATGCGGAACGGACAAACCCGCTTGATGCCATCATGTCATGGGGGAATGATAAAAAAAATGATGATACAGATGCGCCATTAGCATGGGTGATTGGCAACGCGGTGCTAGTCCGTGCTATGCGGAACATGATTGCCAAGAATGATCATATCACCTTGCATCAGCTTGCCATTACCGGCTATCAGCCGCGGCATCCGGAATATGATCATGCCGCCGCCGCGCTCATTACCGCGGATGACACGGTTATTCCGGCCAGTTTAATCATTGCGGCAGATGGCAGGAATAGCCCGCTTCGTCAATTTGCCGGCATTCGTCACATCACGCGCAATCTTGGACAGACAGCAATCGTCAGTCAGATCAAGATGACCGACCCCCATCACCACCGCGCATGGCAGAGATTCCTTGCTGGTGGGCCAATCGCGTTGATGCCTATGGCAGACCCTTATATGTCATCACTTGTCTGGAGCATGACAAACGAAGATGCCAGCCGGTTAATGAACGCTGATGATTCCCGCTTTGCGATGGCGCTGGATGATGCGACCGGTTTGGCCTTTGGGCGCATCACTGATATTGGGGAAATACAGGCGTTTCCAGTTATTCCAACCCATGCGGTTTGGCCAGTGGCCGGACGGCTAGTTCTTATTGGTGATGCTGCCCATGCGATCAATCCACTAGCCGGACAAGGATATAACCTTGCTCTTGCTGATATCAAAACCCTTGCGCGTCTGCTAACCACAGCTCAGCGTGATGGAATTGATATTGGGTCAGGCTATCTTTTAAACCGCTATGCGATAGCACGAACACCGGAAGTCACCACCATGACTTTAGCGACTGATGGTCTCAATATGCTGTTTTCTTTTGGTAAAAAGCGGCGGCGTCTTGCTGGCATGGGCATGGCATTGGCCAATATGCCAAAGGTGAAAGCTCTTGCTGAATATATGGCAAGTGGCCGATTATTTGGCCGTTAGATGCTATTGGTTAGCATCACGAGACAAGCCTAGACTTTCTACCCTTGATAAATAATCTGCCATCATGGTTTCATGCTCATTGGCGAAACGGTATAGAATATCCCATGAAAATAGGCCTGTATCATGACCATCACTGAAAATAAGCCGAACCGCGTAATGCCCCACAGGTTCAACACCGGTGATCAGAACATGTTTCTTTCCCGGCAGAGTCTGTTTTTCTTCGGCGGCATGACCCTGTACTTCTGCTGATGGGGATTCTACCCGCAATAATTCAGCGGCAAGAGTGGCAGAACAACCATCTTCAAATATGACCGTTAATTCCGTTTTATCAGCTGAAAGGGTAATATCTGTCGGCCAGGCGGTTGTTGTTGTCATTTATCCAAATCCAGCTTACGGGCTTCATCCACCAGCAAGATAGGAATACCGTCACGCACGGGAAAGGCAAGTCCTGCCTGTTCGCTAATCAGTTCATGATTGACCTTGTCATAGGTAAGTGGGCCTTGGCAAACCGGACAAACCAGTATATCGAGCAGAACCGGATCAAGTATTCTGGATTCATTTTCAGTGTTTGACATGACCCTGTTTCTGCATATTTGTGTTAGCCATTTCGCATTCCATTTCCAGGATAGTGGATATCAGATCACCGCGTGTTGAAACATCCTTGGCTTCAAGAAGCATTTGTTTTTCGGCTACGGCAAGCGGGCATATCATGGATAATGTGGTAATCAGTTTTTCTTCCGGACAGGATTCAATAGAAGACCAATCAGCAGAAAAGCCTTTGATCTGAAAATATCGTTTCAGGATTTTCATCAATCGGGACCGATCAAATAATACATCCTGCACATGCAGATCATCAGCATATTCATCATAGCTGACCTTGCACTGACGATAACCAGATTTGCCTTCAATTTCTTCAATAACATTAAACCGGATCATACCATCAAGAGATATCAGATAACGCCCGTCATTGGTTTCTTCAAAGCTGGATATACGTCCGGCACATCCTACCGAATACAATAGAGGTGACATTTCATCCTGCGTCACGCCAGTATTGCTCTGAATCATTCCGATCAGGCGATGCTGTGTTGATAACGTATCCGACACCATATTCAGATAGCGCGGTTCAAACACGTTTAATGGCAATCTTCCACTGGGTAAAAGCAAAGCTCCATCCAATGGAAAAATCGGGATATTACCTGGCAGATCCTGTAATTCTGGATCAAGTGAATTCCGTTTCATGACTTACCCTTTCCATTTGATATGGATAAATTTGGTTTTATTTAGATGTCTTCACGAAAACAGAAGCGAGGATAATTGTTTACGCCCCTCCTTAACTTCGGGTGCTGTTACACCCAGTGCGGCAAATATTTCAAGCAACTGCAGACGCGCCGCGTCATCATTCCAGTTCCTGTCTTTTCTAATCATATCCAGTAAGGTGGATATAGCATCCGTCGATGAGCCAGCGCCAAATTGGGCTATGGCAAGATCATAACGTTTCTGCATATTGTCCGGATCATCAGCAACAGCTTGCTGTAACCCGGATAACTCACCCGCCTGTTGAGATGCTTTTAATGCAAATTCAAGTCTTTTTGCAACATCTTCAACAGAAGCACTAGATCTCAGCTCATCAGGAAGATTATCCAGCATATCCTTAGCATTCTCTAAGTCATTTAACCCGATCAGACAGCGCAGCAACCCCGCCACAGCCTTTTCGTTGCTTTCTTCAATCTGAAGCACGGATTGAAAGGCACCAATAGCTACCCCGAATTCTTTTTCAGCGAATGCCGCTTCAGCTTGCTCAAGAAGGCTTTCAACACTTTCTCCACCGCCTGATTGCGCCGCCAGCTGTTGCACCATATCACGCAATTCTGATTCAGGCTTTGCTCCAACAAACCCGTCTATCGGCTGACCATCCTTGAACACATATACGGTCGGTACAGATTGCACACGAAGCTGGGCGGCAATTTCCTGATTTTCATCAATATTAACTTTAGCAAGCTTGACCTTGCCACCAGTTTCAGCGATGACTTTTTCCAGAATGGGCATTAATTGCTTACATGGGCCACACCAAGGCGCCCAGAAATCAACGATTACCGGAAGGTTTTGCGAAGCTTCAACAACTTCGCTCATAAAACTGGTGCTTGTTACATCGACGCTTCCGCCACCACCAGAATGATCTGTTGTGTCATACAATGAAACCATTGTCTTATTAACTTTCAATTCATTTCCCGGTGAGAAATCTTGTTATTACCGGTGTCTTTAAAAAAGATATAAATTATTTTTAAAAAATGACAAGCGTTTAGCCGTCATTTCTTTTGATTTAATTCATTATTTCGGCAAGCGGCAAAATGGATATATCATGTCCTGTATGGGCAAAAAATCGTATCAGGTCCGCTATCGCAATGGTTACGGTCTGGTCATTGGTTAAGGGATGAAAATTCGCCCTTTCCATATCCGCAAGAGTTTTATCAAAATAAACCGTCACTCTATGATCAGGATCATTGATTACCGAAAATGGTGTGACCGACCCCGGTATCACCCCCAGATATTCCATCAACCGGTCAGGACTACCGAATGATAGTCGGTCGGTTCCCATAGCTGTTGCCATGGATTTGAGGTCTATTGGCTGATCTTCTTCTGCTATGATGAGGAAGTTTTTCTTTTTACGGTCACGCAGATAAAGGTTTTTTGCATGACCACCTTCCATGTCACCGCGATATTGCCGGGAATCTTCAACCGTCCGTAATGGAGGATGATCATGCCGGATAACCGGAATATTCAGCTGGTCAAATATCGCATAAAGCGCATCCGGAGTAATCGGCGGCTGGCCGGAATAACATGTGGTCATAATGCTAATATCTATCTCATTAACCTGATCATGGCTTATATCTTAATCATAACAGTTATATAAAGGATAGGTCTTGTCATACATTCCCATAAGTGGCGCGTTGTCGCATCCGTTTCCGGAAGAAGTCATAAAGACTGCTATCGGGATTCACATAAAATTACAAAATGCAACGATTGACCACGGCACAGCCTATCGGGCATATCTTCATTTCATCTTTCGCAAAGGCGCCGATGAGTCATGACATCAGAAAAAAAATTAGCGGCTAATACAGCTTTAATCGGTGCAGGATTATGGGGGCGGAATATTGCCCGAAATCTGGCCGCGTTTGGTGTACTTAAAGGAATTTATGATCACTCTCATGAACAAGCAGCGCATATTGCAGAAAACTGTTCTGATTCATATGATGTTCAATCCCTTACCCTTGACGGTATTTTAAACGATCCAGACATTACCGGCGTTGCCATTGCCACGCCAGCCCCAAGCCATCATGATCTGGCCATTCAGGCATTAGCGGCCAGCAAACATATTTATGTGGAAAAACCACTTGCGCTTTCGCTGGTTGAAGCAGAAGCCATTGCCACAGCAGCAAAACAAGCAGGGAAGCATGTCATGCTTGGGCATCTGCTTAGGTATCATGCCGCATTCATGGCGCTTGATGCAGCGGTAAAGGCTGGCCAGATAGGTCAGTTAACCCATATCCGCGCCAGCAGATTAGCACCCGGCCGGGTGCGTGCTACGGAATCCGCTCTTTATGATCTCTGCCCACATGATCTGGCCATGATGTGCCAGTTGATGGGCGGGGCTGAACCTGTTCATTTATCTTGCCAGATGATCTGTCATATCACCGATGGCATTGATGATATCATTCATGCTGATTTTGGTTTTGCTAATGGTGTCACAGCCAGCATTCAGGCAAACTGGATGAATCCGGTCAAGGTACATAACCTGACCGTGATTGGCGATGAAGCTTCTCTGGTTTTTGACGATACCAAACCGTGGGAATCAAAACTGGTTCGATATCCCATGCGAATTATCCGGGACACAACGTCACCTGATCTGAGCCTTGGTGAAGGTGAGCCAATCCCTCTTCCTGCTTCCGAGCCCCTGAAAGATGAGATGCGCGCATTTCTGACCATGATGGAAACGAATACCCCACCACCATCTGATATAGCAGAAGCCTTGTATGTACAGCGTATGCTTAAACGGATGGAAGCTAATGCAGCCCAGCAGTTAAGCCGATTTTCCCACAGCTAGAGGGTAAAGTCATGCACCAAGAAAGGTTTATAACATGCCATATTCCGCTGAAAATATGATCCCATTTATTGATCTTGCCGCTCAACAGAAACACATTAGGCGTGATGTCGATAAAGCCATTCAGGCGGTGCTGGATCATGGCCAGTATATTATGGGGCCAGAAGTCAGAGAACTGGAAGATCAGCTGGCAGAGTTTACCGGCGTTAAACATGCCGTCAGCACCTCAAGCGGAACAGATGCCCTGATTTTATGCCTGATGGCTTTAGGGCTTAAACCCGGTGATGGTGTCATTGTTCCCAGCTTCAGTTTTGCCGCCAGCGCTGAAGTTATGCCGTGTCTTGGTGCCATACCCATTTTTGCAGATGTTGACCCGAACCACTTTACCCTTGATCCTACCCGACTTGCTGACGCATGGGCGGCGGCAGATACAGCCGGCATCAATGTTGTGGGTATTATTCCCGTCGGATTGTTTGGCCAGCCGGCGGATATGTCTGCTATCAATCAATTTGCCGACCAGCATAATTTATGGGTGCTTGATGATGCGGCACAATCTCTGGGGGCAGAACGACAGGGCCAGCGCGTAGGTCAGATGGCAACAGCCACCGCTACCAGTTTTTTCCCGGCCAAACCACTGGGATGCTATGGGGATGGCGGGGCTCTATTTACCGATGATGATCACTTGGCCGACATTGCAAAATCTGCCCGTGTGCATGGAATGGGCAAAAACCGCTATGATTATGAACGCATTGGCATGACCGCCCGGATGGATACGATGCAGGCGGCCATTTTACTGGAAAAGTTAAAGCTTTTTCCCGAAGAATTGCAGTTACGGCAAGCCAGAGCTGACAGATATAATGCTGCGCTCAAGCCTATGGTATCACCGCAACATCTGACCAGTGACGCGACATCAAGCTGGGCACAATATTGTTTTCTTCTGCCAGAAGGCACGGATCGGGATGTGGTGCAGAATGAACTGAAAACCTGTGGCATTCCATCTGTTGTATATTACAAGATGGGAATACATGAACATGCCCCCTATGCCAGTTATCCCGTGGCCAATGGTGGCTTGCCGGTAACGGCTGATCTTTGCCAGCGGATTTTATCCCTGCCGTTCCATGCATGGATTGATGACGCAACTCAGGATTATGTGATAGATCATTTCACCCGAATTATGGATAATCTGGATAAGGGTTAGCACCATTCCCATGCCATAGATCAGTATCCGTTTGACCAGCATGGGTTTAGTCTAAAAAATTAGTATTTTTTGCTTGCGTCATGGCGGACTTGCATTATATTGCAAATCTCGGATGCGGGTGTAGCTCAGGGGTAGAGCATTACCTTGCCAAGGTAAGGGTCGTGAGTTCGAATCTCATCACCCGCTCCATTTTCCAAGTACCAAGGTCCAAGGACCGAGTGCCAAGTGACTGTTTCCAAACGATTAATGTTCTGGAACAGGAGTTTGAGTTGCTATG
>JBMYKD010000030.1:0-16312 GCA_049595035.1 Puniceispirillales bacterium (SeqCode)
GTGGTGATTTTATCGCCTCGGCAGGACTTGCATATCCCGGCCCACAACATTCCATGACCTTATCTCCCTCTATTCATTCTTATTATAATCCCATCCGGTCGGCAATTGCCACAATCCGGTGCATATCCCTCAGCACAGGTTTTTCTATCAATTTTCCATCGATAACCACCAGGCCCGTATCCGCCGCCTCGAATTCAGCGATGATCCTGCGCGCCCGTGTAATCTGATCCACAGATGGGGTAAATACCTCATTGAGTGCCGCAATCTGCTTGGGATGGATAGATCCTTTGCCGGCAAAGCCCAGTGCCCGCACTTTCTCTGCCTCAACGCGCATGCCTTCAGGATCATCAAGATCAAGATAGGGTACATCAATGACATCAAGGCCAGCTGATGCAGAGGCATGGACGACCCGTGATCGTGCATATAAGAGTGCATCGTAAGTATTCTCGCATCTGAGTTCGGCGGCCATATCCACCCCACCAAAGAACATCGCGTCTATCCGCGGGCTTGAATGGGCAATCTCATACGCCGCTTCCAGACCCTGATTGGTTTCGATGATGATGTGAAGGCGCGTGATATGCCCGGCTTCAGTCAGGAGCTGGTCCAGCATCACCACCTCATCCGGGGTGCGCACTTTTGGCATCATCAGCGCCGGCGGCGGTGTGGGGCTGGCCAGAATGGCGTTCACATCCTCGATCCCGAAACGCTCTCGCATCGAATTGATTCTGAGGATACGTTCTACCCCGTCATCTGTTTGTGGTTCGACAAAAAGTGCCAGTGCCTTCTGCCGTGCTTCTGCCTTGTCTTTGGGTGCAATCCCGTCCTCAAGTTCAACACAGACAATATCCGTCCCGCTCGCCAGTGCTTTGGGGTACATGTCTGGACGCAAGCCCGGCGTGAAAATAAAACTCCGGCGTGGACGAATGGTCGAGTTATCTGTCATTGGTCTTTTCCTCTTCTATTTTATGCATGATTTCAGGTGGATCAAACGCCGTTATATGCTGAACAGGCCCGTCATAGAGTTCGACTTCAGCAAGACAACTATGGGCCGCTGGCCCCTGGCTCAGCTTCGAGGTGCTGATATCTGGTGAAAGCATATTGGGGTTGCCATGCTTGCACATTCTGCTGGCATCGGCCGGGTCAACAGGATCATACCATGACCCTGTACTGATGATTATCACCCCCGGCATAACGTCTTCGGTAATCGTAACGCCACAAAGGCAGGATCCTCTGTCATTGAAGACGCGCACGATATCCCCATCCGAAAGGCCCCGTGCCTTGGCATCAATAGGGTTCATTTCAACCGGTTCATGCCCTTTTATCTTGATCGAACGACTAAGGGTTCCATTATCCATCTGGGAGTGCAGTTTTGTTCTTGGCTGGTTCGATACCAGATGAAGCGGGTACAGTTTATCTTTCGCACCCAACCATTCGATAGGTTGCATCCAGGCCGGATGACCTGGGCAATCATCGTAAGAAAAACTGTCCACGGTCGTCGAAAACAATTCTATCTTGCCACTCGGGGTTCCCAACGGATTTGCTTTGGGATCGGCAATAAACTCAGAAAGAAAAATCCGGTCTTCATCCAGGTCAGGTGATTTGTAGAAACCGGCTTTACGGAAATTTTCATAGTCAGGCATGTCTATATTAAATTCTGCCGCTTTCTCTCTCGATCGGTCCCAGATCCAGCGCTGCCAGTCTTCGGCCGTGCGGCCTTCGGTAAAGGTAGCCTCAACGTTCATGCGGCGGGCAATCCCGGCAAATATATCGTAATCATTTCGAGCCCCGGCAACAGGTTCAATAGCCTTATCCATTGAGATAACGAAAGGATCGCGAGGCGTCATGCCTATATCCTGTCTTTCCAGCGTGGTCGTACAGGGAAGAACGATATCTGCATGCCGCGCCAGCGCATTCCAGCACCAGTCATTTACGATGACCGTTGATGGTTTTTCCCACGCCTTACGCATACGGGAAATATCCTGGTGATGATGAAACGGATTGCCGCCTGCCCAATAGACAAGATCAATATCAGGATAGATATATTCCCCACCATCATAATCGAATTTCTCGCCCGGATTTAGCAGCATGTCGGTCACCCTGGCAACTGGAATAAAATCAACAACAGGATTTCTGCCTTGCGGCAAGGGTACATAGGGCATCTTAAAGACATTATTGCCAAGATAATTAGTCACCGTATACCCGAAGGCAACCCCGCCGCCGGGCTTGCCTATATGTCCCAGCATAGCGGCAAGCGCAATCACCGCCCAGAACGGCTGTTCGCCAAACTGTTGGCGTGTAAGGGACCAGCTTACCGTCAGCATGGTACATTTTCGGGCCATTTCGCGTGTCAACGCAACAATATCGGCTTCGGCCATGCCACTGATGCCAGCAGCCCAAGCGGCTGTTTTTGGGATACCATCTTTCTGCCCGAGCAAATAGGCCTGAAACCGATCAAATCCGGTGGTGTAGCGATCAAGAAAGGATGGATCATGCAAATCTTCAACAAGCAAGGTATGCGCCATGGCCAGCATGACGGCAACATCGGTATTTGGCCGTACATGGATCCAGTCCTCATCAATATCGGTTTTTACATCGGAACGGCGTGGCGACAGATTGACAAAACGTGTTCCCGCCGCCGCTGCTTCACGCACCCCAAGAAGCTGAATATGCGCGCCTGTCCCACCATTACTGATCTGGCTGTTGAACGCGGGTAATCCACCAAATGCCACCATCAGTTTGGTATTGTTGCGTATGGATTTCCAACTTGTCTGCTCGGTCAGCAATTCCATTAGGTTGCCTCCAAGAACATGGGGAATGATGACTTCGGCCGCGGCGTAGCTGTAGGTATTCTTTGATTTCGTATAACCCCCTATGGAGTTAAGAAAACGGTGCACTTGACTTTGCGCATGATGAAAGCGTCCGGCGCTGGCCCAGCCGTAGGACCCAGCATAGATAGCCTGATTGCCTTTTGTTTTTATCACTCTCTCGAGTTCTGCCGCGGCTATTATTTCAGCTTCATCCCAGCTTACCTCAACAAATCGGTCACTGCCACGTTTATGGGTGCCGGCTCCCGGGCCATTGTCAAGCCAGCTCTCACGAATGGCCGGGGCCATGATCCGCGTTTTATCCTCGAGCAGGTCAATGATTGAATGGCCAATGGGCGAAGGGTCAGGATCCTGACCAAAAGGTTTCAGCGCTGAAAGCCGCCCATTTTTAACGGCAAATTCGTAAACGCCCCAATGTGAACTCGTAAGCCCCACGCCTAGCCCCCAATTTCTTTACTAGCATATTCAGGATCAGTTGTTTTATTTCGTTCAAGATTGGCCATTTTGGGTTTTAGCTTATCCTGATCATAAAAGGGCAGGGAGATAATTTCACCCAAATATGTTGAGCCATCGTCTGATGCTACCAGAAGTTTTTTTCCGATCCAGTCTTCTGCCTGATCAAATCTGACGTAACCTATTCCGGCCCTAAATTCTGGCGAATACGCCCCAGTGGTGAGGTGCCCAACCCGGCTTATGCCGTCAAGCACAAGATTGCCTCCCTTCGGGATATAATCTTGGCACCGCACGCCATGTATGCGGTTGCCGCACCTTCCCGTTACCAGAGCTTCCTTGCCGATGAAAAACTCTTTTTCCATATCCACAAATCTTGAAAGGCCGGCTTCATCAGGCGTCATGCTGGAATCAAAATCACTGCCGCTATCAAGAATGCCTGCCTCAATCCTTCGGATATTGATGGCTTGCATGCTACTGAAAACCATGCCCTTAGGCGTACCATTTTCGATCAGGGCTTGCCATAAGCGCTTGCAGTCGGTTGCCGGGCCAAGGGTATAAATCTCATAGCCCAGCTCGCCGGTCCAACCTGTTCGGGATATAAAAACACGCTGTCCTCCAATTTCATGGAACCCGGACCTGAAATACCCCATGTGCTGGTTCACACCCCCTTTGGTGGCAGCATGGATGATCTCAAGTGACCGGGGTCCCTGAAGCTGCAACACCCGAGATTGCGGGTCAGAAATTGAAACATCGACATTGTGACGATGCGCCAGAAGCCAGGTATCCAGATCACCATCCGGCTGGACAAACCAAAATTTTTTCTCATCAAGGCGAAAGAGTATGCCATCCATGAAAAGGCCACCTTCATGGGTGCAGGCCAAAGTGTAATGGCCACTGCCATTTTTCAACTTGCCACTCTGGCGAGTGAAAACATGATCAAGAAATGAAATGGCATCCAGACCGGATATCTCCACCGGTCGTTCCGGCACATCAACCAGCACCGCGGCATTTCGCAATGCCCAGTAAGCCTGCTCTATATCTTCACCATTGTAATGGGCAAAGAACCGCCCAGCGGCCAGCCGTAGGATCGTCTGGTCATTTGAATAAAAATCATGAAAAGGCGACATTGCGTTACTGCCTATATAGACAGGCTTGATCGCTTGAGGATTGAGTGATGGAATGCCAGATATTGCCATTAGGTTAGACTTTCACATATGTCGTGAACAAAACTGAGTTTGTTTCCATCAACTGGTCTGGTCACATAGAATTTGAATTTCTTAAGCGCAGATTGTGGGGCGAACGCGGCGTAATCCTCATTGCACGCAACCTGTGTCATCCTCATCCGGGGCATCAGGGCATCGCAAAATGAAACAGCGCTGACCAGATTTTTGGTTCCCACCATCACGTATCCGATCATAACGTTTTTCCCTCCTTCCCCTTATCCAACAACACTCATCCTGCGTATCAACGTTGGCACGTTTCGTAGTTTCTGTTTTGCCATACCGGCAAATCGACACGCGGCAATGGTGTTTTGCCCAGGATAGCATCGCTTAGCTTTTCGGCAATCATGATGGTTGGGCTATTCGTGTTCCCATTCGTGGCAACAGGCATGATCGATGCATCCACAACTCTCAACCCTGCAAGTCCATGTACCCGACCACAAGGATCAACCACTGCATCACGATCATTGCTGGCCCCCATACGCGCTGTTCCGGAAAGATGCCATTGTGTTGACAATTTGTTATTGAGACATTCATCCAGTTCAATGTCAGTTTGCGCTGCTTCCCCCGGATAAATCTCATCACCACATAATTTGGAAAATGCCGGTTGCTGAACCAATTCGCGAACTAGCCTGATCCCTTTGCGCAGACAATCACGGTCGCGAGGGTCTTTCATATAATTTACTAAAATTGCCGGTGGTGATGATGGATCAGCATCACGCAATGTTATACTACCCCGACTATAAGTCCGCATTAATCCAACATGAATTTGAAACGCATGTTCAGGCAAAGGTTTCCATGTTTCATCATCCACACCAATTGGAGAAATGGTTAGCTGGATATCCGGATATTCAACGCCAGCCGATGATCGAAAACAAGCTACTGCTTCAAATTGATTTGACGCACAGATACCGTCACGGCGCAATAACCAACGGGCGCCAGCCATCATTCGACCCAAGAAACGTGTATGAGGTAGAATAGACACATTTTGGAGGCACCGGTATTTAAGAACAAAATCAGGGTGATCATTTAGATTTTGACCAACCCCAGGCAGATCTATGACCACTGGTAATCCTTTTTGTTTCAGATGGTCGGCTGGCCCTACCCCAGAGAGCATCAAAATATGCGGGCTGCCTACTGCACCTGCACTCAGAATGACTTCAGATTTCGCGTATACATCAACGGTTTCTCCATTTTTTTTGATATAACGAACACCCGTTGCTGTTTTCCCATTAAAAAGAATTTTTTGAACATGAGCGTTTGTTATCACACTAAGATTATCTCTATGACGAACCGGATCAAGATAAGAAGTTGCAGTGCTTCTCCGTTCACCTTTATGGATGCTCATATCCAACACACCAAAACCTTCTTGTTGATATCCACAAATATCCTCTGTCAGATCATAACCAGCCTCATGCCCCGCAGCTAGGAAGGCTTTATAAATGGGGTTTTCCGGAGTTGGGCGATGCACATTCAGCGGCCCTTCACCTCCTCTATACTTGGTTTCCCCTCCTGAATAGGTTTCCATTCGCTTAAAATAGGGCAATACATCATCATAGCCCCAGCCTTCACATCCCATTTGACGCCAGCCTTCAAAATCAAGGGCATGACCCCGAATAAAGACCATCCCATTGATGGATGAGGACCCTCCAAGGGTTTTTCCTCTGTCATGGGTGATACGTCGACCACCAAGTTCGGGTTCTGGTTCACCTTTAAAAGCCCAATTATGCCGGGTGCTTTGCAGGTTTTCTAAAACCGCAGCTGGAATTTTAAGAGAAAGTGCGTTATTTTTCCGACCAGCTTCAATCAGAAGAACCTTAGTATTTGCACGGTGACTGAGGCGGTTGGCGAGGACACAGCCAGCAGAACCAGCTCCTATGATGATATAATCATATTTCATAAAAATTTCCACATCACCTAGATTTAAACGCTGCTTATATCTTACCACTTGACAATAAACTTACCATTGGTAATTATTTTTTTAACATAGGAATACCAATCAATGCAATCATTTTCATCGCATGGATTAGCAAAATTTGCCTGTATTTACGCAGGAGCAATCTGGGGTATTTTCTGGATACCTTTACGCGGAATAAATGAAGTTGGTGTTCATAATCTCTGGGCCAGCGTTATTTGGTTTGCGTTACCGACAATATTGTTGCTTCCTGTTACCGCATATCGCTGGCAATCTATAATGCGTGGAGGCATGACTCTTCAGATTACTGTTATCCTATCTGGCTTCGCGTTGCTTTGTTATTCGCTTGCGTTTCTCTACACAGATGTCATTCGCGCAATCATGCTGTATTACCTTACCCCTGTCTGGAGCACCTTAATTGCCGCAGTGGTCTTGAAAGAGATGATTACCTTGCAACGCATTATTGCAATTATCCTCGCTTTTATGGGGATGTTGATAATGTTTGGTTTAGGGGTAAATTTTCCCGTCCCCAAAAATTTGGGGGACTGGATGGGGTTGCTAGCGGGTATAATCTGGGCCATTGCCATTGTCCGCATCAGAAAATATGAAAAGCTGAACGGCATGGACCTAACTATTGGATTTTTCTTTTGGGGAATGATTGCTGCGTTTATAATCTCACTGATTATTGTCCCAGAAAATGCCCCATCATGGCCACAAATTACATCGACTCTGCCATGGCTTATGCCTTTTATTATTATTTTTTTGATCCCAGGGGCGTTTACATCACTATGGGGGCCGAAATATGTTAGTCCCGGCTTGGCAGGATTACTGATGATGATTGAAATCCCATTCGGAACAATTTCCGCTACGATCTTTGCTGATGAGATCATTGGGTCGAAAGAAATGTGGGGTATTGTCTTAATTACAAGCGCAGGGTTGATTGAACCTGTATATGATCTTTTCAAGAATAAGAATAAACATACTTATCTTCAGACAAAGACATGATTTTAGTGTTGGATAAATCTTGAATTTAAAGCGATTTCAGCAACTTTTTTGATCTTGTCACGTGCCAATTTATGTTGTTTTCTTTGCTCGTCGGTTGCCGCCATCAGGTTAATGATCGTAAACTCAAACTCGTCTAACGCCTTTTCGCTATCTGGTATTTGCATAAATAATCCCGCACGTACCCAGATGCCATCAATCAATATGCTCAAAATATTTGCGGTCTCATCGGCTTTTTGAGAATCTAAAAAATGCTTTAGCTCATGTTTTAGGTTACTTTTAATCCTCTGGTTATTAACATATTGTATTCGTTGGCAAGTATTATTATGCGGCACTTCAGCAAGCAATGTGACCCAAGCCTGACAGACTTCTTTATTATATATGGAAGTGGAAAAATTTGCATAGGCAATTGCCCATAACCGATCATATGGGCTTTCTGCATAACGAACTAATTCGACGAAAGACTTACTTAAGACCGCGTTAGAGCGGCGGAAAACAGCCTCTAATAATGAACTCTTATCTTTGAAATGATGAAGCACCACACCTTTTGAAACTCCAGCGATCTCGCCTACTTTTTCAAGTGTAGTTCCACGTAAACCATATCTAATTACTGCTTCAAAAGCGGCTTTGGAAAACTCAGCTTTCCGAATTGAGCTAATGGAACGAGCTTTTATCTTTTTTTTAACTTTCATTTTATTACTGAAAACCATCACTAAGATAAAGTCAAGATTTGTATGGTTGACATAACAAACTTTCTAATGGATAGTTTTTTAACTAAAACTATAACTATCCGTTTGGGGGAAAAGATGTTCAAAATTTCTAAAATATTTGTTCTATTTATATCTTCATTCATGTTCATGAGTAGCATGGTACAGGCAGCAAGCGTGCCCGAATCTTCTGATCCAATTAAAGTGATTAAAAATGACTGGACTGGTCAATTATTCTCAACCGAAGTTGTTGGTGAACTTTTAAAAGAGATGGGCTATAATATTGAATATGTCAGTGCAGGGGCCTTACCACAGCACCCGGGCATTGCGCAGGGCAATCTTCATCTGCAAACCGAAGTATGGACAAATAATGTTGGAGATTTATATCCAGGCCTAGTTGAAAAAGGCGATATTGTTGTTGTTGGTGATCTTGGTCTTGATCCTAAAGAAGGTTGGGTTTACCCGCCATATATGGAAGAAAAATGCCCAGGACTACCAAGTTATAAAGCCCTTTATGAATGCCAGCAGGCATTTGCTTCTGCTGCGACATTTCCAAAAGGTAGAGTGATTACATATCCGGCAGATTGGGGTACACGTTCACGTGATCTAATCTCAAGCATTGATATGCCGTTTGAACCTATCCCTGGTGGAAGTGAAGGCGCAATGATGGCTGAATTAAAATCAGCTTACGCATCTAACGAACCTATCCTCATGATGATCTGGCAACCTCATTGGATTTTTGCCGATCTTGATCTAAAATTTGTTGAATGGAACCCTGTTGAAGGCGAATGTGTTGAAGAAAGCCAGCAAAAGGATACTGCCTGTGGCTTTGAACAAGCCGCCGTTCATAAAGTTGTTTGGGGCGGTTTCGAAGCAAAATGGCCAGCAGCGTTTAAAATGGTCTCCAATTTTGAATTGACCAATGAAGACGAAAACTGGGCTATTTTTGAAGTCGATAATAATGGTCGCGACGTTGAGGATGTAGCCAAGGAATGGCTTGCCAAAAACGAAGATCGTTGGAAGCCTTGGATCAAATCGGCTCTGTAAACGCTTAACTTAAATGATGACATCAAACGGTGGATATTGATCCGCCGTTTGATAGTTCCTGTGATACATTTGCATTGAATAAATCGATTTTGTTTTGAAATATTCATTTTATCTGATTAATTATGTAGTAATTTAAGCGATTCACTCAAAAATAATAGCTAGATGTAAGGATTAATCATCATGGCTAAAGAAAGCATGTCAAAAAAAGATATTGCATTATCTTGTAGGCATATTTGGAAGGTTTATGGTGAAAAACCTGAACAGTTTTTCAGCCAAGGTAATGGTGCGGTTAATACTCCAAAAGAGTATGCTAACACCATTCAGAACAGCAACCATATCGTTGCAAATGCTGATGTAAGTTTTGATGTATATAATGGTGAAATTTTTGTGATCATGGGGTTATCCGGTTCTGGAAAATCCACAATTGTTCGCTGTTTATCACGATTGGTTGAACCTACGGCTGGTGATATTATCCTTGATGGTCAAAATCTTCTCGAAAAATCAGAAAAGGAACTGATTGAAATCCGTCGCCATAAAATGGGTATGGTGTTTCAAAGCTTTGGGTTGATGCCTCATCTCAATGTCATTGACAATATCGCTTTTCCTCTGAAACTTCAGGGTATTCAGCAGACGGAATGTTACAAGCAAGCAGAACGGGTTATTGATCTGGTTGGCTTAAACGGTCGTGAAACGAATTTCCCGAATGAACTCTCTGGTGGACAACAACAGCGTGTTGGTATTGCTCGCTCACTTGCCGTCGAACCTGATATCTGGTTACTTGATGAACCTTTTTCTGCTCTGGATCCATTGATCCGGAAAAATATGCAGAATGAATTTCTTAACATTCAGTCCAAACTCCATAAGTCTATTGTTTTCATCACACATGATTTTCAAGAAGCGTTACGGTTGGCAGACCGGATGGCTATTATGCGGGATGGAATGATTGTTCAGATGGGTCGCCCCGTTGACCTTATTTTAAATCCTGTTGATGATTATGTTCGTGAATTTACAAAAGATGTCCCATGGGAAGCCTTTTTGAAAGCAGCTGACATATGCGAGCCGGCAAAAGGCTCACTCAAAGGCCTTGGTCGCATAACGGCAGATACTCCCGTGGAAAGCCTGCTTGGGTATTTAGCAAAGCATCCAAAAGGCGTCATTGTTGAAGCTAAAGATGGCGCAACACTTGGAACCATAACATCAAGTGTTCTTCTGTCATCATTAGCTAATATAAGTGATGCGCGACCGGCTGAGGTAAAACAATAGGTATGATTAGAAAAAACATACATTCTGATTTTATCCTTTGGCTGGGGATTATAATTGCAACATTGGCTTTAATTGTTACCCAAGACCACATCACCTGGTTTTCAACCTATCCAAAGGTATTAATTGTGCCTATTGACTCATGGCTAAATACCGGCATGGAGATGCTTATTGCTTATCTTGGTTGGTTTTTCATGGGCATTTCGTGGCTATTAGAATGGCCAATCACCTTTGTTAGAATTATTTTGCAATCTGTACCATGGAGCGTTACGAGTTTCATTGTAGCGTTGATTGCTTTTATCGCTGCAGGCTGGCGCCTTACCCTTTTTGCTCTTGCCTCATGTTTTTATATGGTGGTGATCGGCTATTGGTCTGAGAGTATGAATACGCTTTCGCTTGTCTTTATATCTGTTCCTTTAGCTTTTCTTATAGGGTTTGGATTTGGTATATGGGCCTTTCGTTCTAGTCGCGCCGAAAGGGTAATCATGCCCATGCTTGATTTGTTGCAGACTGTGCCTGCCTTTGCCTATCTGTTGCTTATCCTAATGTTATTTGGCTTTGGTACAGTGGTCGGATTGATAGCCAGTATATTATATTCGTTTCCACCAATGGCGCGTAATACGATTGTTGGGCTTCGCCGGGTATCCCCGGAAGTCATTGAATCCGGGCTTATGTCTGGTGCCACACGCCGACAACTGTTTTGGCAAGTCCGTGTCCCTAATGCTAAAAAGCAATTGCTGCTAGGGATTAATCAGACGACCATGGCTTCTCTGAGTATGGTTATCATTGCATCAATTATTGGCGGTACTGCAGATATTGGTTGGGAAGTCTTATCACAAATTCGTAAAGCACAATTTGGTGAAAGCCTGCTTGCCGGATTAGTAATTGCGTTAATGGCAATTCTGATTGATCGCACCACTTATGGTTTTGCTAAACACTCAAGCCAATATCAAAAACAATCGCATAAAAACAAAACCTTGTTCTTGCTTATAGCTGGCGGTGGTGTGTTGCTATTATTTATCTTATCAAAACTGGTGCCTGCCCTTGATGCTTGGCCGCGTGATTTTGAAATTAATCCAGCACAAAGCATGAATGACGGCTTGAGTTATTTCATTGTTAATTTCCGGAAAGAAATCGAAACTATAAAAACGGTGGCCTTCTTCTTCATCATGCTTCCGGCAAAAATTGGTCTGCAAGGTTCTATTAGTCCGTTCACATGGGGCTTTGAGCTTCAGACATGGCATTCGGTTACTTATGCTCTTGTTATGATGGGCTGTGCAATATGGTATTGTTGGCGCCAGCAAATCCATTTGGGCTTTACTCTTTTGTTGTTTGCCATCTTCTTTTTTATTGGCCTAACCAAGATGCCCTGGCCAGCTGTGATATTGATTTATAGTTTTATTGCCTGGAAGATTGGCGGCCGCAAGCTTGGTATTGGCACTTGTCTGGGTCTGATGTTTCTTGTCATCACTGGTATCTGGGCAGAGACCATGTTGTCAGTCTATCTTTGTGGTATTGCAGTGATCATATCTTTTGTTGTTGGCTCAGGTCTTGGTATATGGGCGGCAAACAACAATACCGTATCGGCAATCTTGAGACCCATCAACGATACACTCCAGACGATGCCACTATTTGTCATCCTCATCCCATTTGTGATGATTTTCAAAATTGGAGAGTTTACAGCATTACTGGCGATTATTGCCTATGCTATTGTGCCGTCAATTCGTTATACGGAACATGGGCTGCGCAATCTGCCAGAAGGAGTAATTGAAGCGGCAAAAATGATGGGGTGTTCCAAGCGCCAACTTCTCTGGTCTGTCAAAATACCTCTTGCTCTACCAGTAATGATGTTAGGATTAAACCAAACGATTATGTATGGCATTGCCATGCTTGTGATTGCGGCCTTGGTAGGAACAAATGGCCTAGAACAAGTCGTTTATATCGGATTAAGTGATGGTAATTTTGGTCTTGGTATGATCGCTGGAATGGGACTAGCCATTATCGCTATGATTGCTGATCGTATGACCCAAGCATGGAACAGAAAACAAATGGATAAACTGGATTTGATGATCAGTTAAAATGCTTTCTGTTTAAAAATGTTTGCCCCTGATTAGGCTACACCAAATTATGGAATTGTTTTATCAATACCCCTGACAATGAGATGATCTTTGTCAAAAAATGGCGTATCAACAATCTGACAGTCATGCAGACTGCCATCAGGCAGACGAAGCGTCATATTCCGACCTAACCATTCACCGGGGTGGAAAAAACGGGCATAGCCTATCCCTAGACCTAATGTAGGCGATGGAACACCTGCTGTAATCGTGCCTACTTCCTTATCGGCATCAAGAATGACACTACCAGATGATGGCGTTGCGCTGGCACAGGTTAACCCAAGTAACAGGCAGCGTTGATCAGCCTTTACCAACGCATCACGCCCAACAAATGATTCCTTATTTAGATCAACGAATTTACCAAGCCCTGCCTCAAAAGGTGTCATAGTGGTATCTATATCTGTCAGATTACCTAAAATACCCCCTTCTATACGGCGAATGGTCAATGCCCGTGTGGATGAAAACTCCATGCCATATGGTTCTCCTGCCACCATAAGATGATCCCATAGCGAAAGGTGATCGGTATTCTCGCCATCACAATAAATCTCAAACCCTAACTCATTGGTAAATCCCGTGCGTGAAACATATAGATTTTGGCCACCAATATCATAAAAGCCTGATGTGAAATAACGCATGGTTTCATCTATCTGGCCATTACTGGCTGCATTCATAATCTGAATTGATGCGGGGCCTTGTATTTGTAGTACTCTTGATTTTGGATCACTGATATTGACATTAAAGCCGTTGCTATGTGCCAATAACCAAGTTTCAAATGGTCCATCTGCCTGTACATACCAGAAACGGTCTTGAGCTAGTTTAAATACTACCCCGTCCATAAAAATCCCGCCTTGTGGCGTACAAGCAAGCGCGTAATAGCCACGACCTTCTTTCATAGGAGAAATGTGACGGGTTAAAATTTTATCAAGAAATGGCACGGCATCAGGGCCAGAAATTTCAATAGGTTTTTCCGGCACATCAAAAATCAGAGCCTTCCGGCGCAAGGTCCAGTATTTTGACATATAATCTTCGCCATTATAGACAGCAAAAAAACGATTTGCATAAACTCCGCGAACCATTTGTGACGTATCATGCCTTTCAATAAAAGGCGATTCTTCAAAACGTCTGGCGCTAATACTAATATTATTTTCTAAGTCTTTTTCTTCCTGTAAATTAGCCATGACTGACTCCGATAAAACACGATATTTAATATTTTTTTTACGATAGACTAATTTTTGACCAATGCAAAGTTTAAATAATAATTTTTAATTCATTTTTGGGTGAGTCAACAGTTTTTACTATAGGTTTTTAATTATTATGTTCAAACTGAGGGACAGAGCATACTTCGTTTACCAGCGCGGTATTCTTCGGTGATAACTTTTGCCCGATTCAGATCAAAGCTCTCATAGTGACCTGCATGAACGACTTTCAGAGGCAGGGCCAAGCATCTGTCCAAACTATTCTGTAATTGGTCTGGCACAGAATGATAGAGATGATCATAAAGTATCCCATCATATAAGGCATCACCAGAAAACAAATATCCTGTCTTAGTTTCAAAAATACCGATAGACCCTGGAGAATGCCCAGGAAGATGAAAAACTTGAAAATGCCTATCGCCAAGGTCTATCACATCACCCTCATCAACACATTTTGTTAATGATGCACTTTGATAGCTCCATGTGCGAATATCAAAACCTTCACATGGTTGTTTTTTTATTACTGTCACATCTAAGAGGTCTGCAACCGTGCTTTCTCTCGTTGGGTGTGTAAAGATTTCAG
This sequence comes from Puniceispirillales bacterium (SeqCode), assembly GCA_049595035.1. Taxonomy (GTDB): domain Bacteria; phylum Pseudomonadota; class Alphaproteobacteria; order Puniceispirillales; family UBA1172; genus UBA12202. Next base: position 14,320 of record JBMYKD010000030.1, read on the forward strand.
CTTCGTTTTCATGCCCATATCTATGTTCAAATTGGCATAAGCCACCTGCATGATCGTGATGACTATGTGTGCAGAGAGCAATTATAGGTCTCGGTGATAACTCGGCTAATTCTTGTCTGAGCGGACTAAGCCCAAAACCAGTATCAATTAACAAATCCTTATCACGGCCACTGATATGCCAGATATTACACCGCCAATCCTCCGCGATATATTTTTCTCTTATGCGTGTGACCCCATTATCGAAGCTTGTGAATTCATAGTTTTCCATTAGTTGCTTACCATTTTTACAAATTATACAAACCTCCGCATGACCCATCGCCTTACTGAGATACGTCATCTTGCCATGCAGATTACAGTGAATCCTCCCTTTGGGCAATTTTCAGTATTCAATGAGCCATAAAGACTTAAAATGGGATTATAGTGATCCAGTCAATGGCCAATCCCTTCCAGCACCTTTTTTTATTCATCAGATATTTTTGAACAAGAAAAAATAAATATCTTTATGAACTGCTGGCATTTTGTTGGCCATACTTTAACATTAACCAAACACGCAAAGTGACACCTGTGTGATACCTGTTTAAATTAAAAACTGCCTAAACACATAGGTTTCTGAGGTTTTTTTTGATGAAATATGGTGCCTAGGAGATGCACTGTATAATTATTCCACAATGTTTCATGGTATTTCAAAATCATAAAAAATATGTTATATTACAATAATATGTAATGTGTTTTAGTTTCACTATGTGTCATAAGATGTCATAGCATCTCAGGCATAAAGGTGGATAAATAGGTGGATAAACAATGGGTGCCAGATATAAGCTTTCCCAAGCATTCATAAAATCATGTAGCCCGGGCAAATATAACGATGGGGCAGGGCTTTGGCTTCATAAAAGGGCAGGGGGCGGTGGCCAATGGTTTTTCCGGTATACATTGTTCGGTCACAGAAAAGAAACAGGGCTTGGTGGATTAAATAATGTTGGATTGGCAACTGCCAGAAAGAAGGCAGATCATGCGAGGGCGCTAGTTGCATCCAATATTGACCCGATAAATGAAAAGCTAAGGCTTAAAAATGAATATGCGAGATCATCAAACACAATAAGTATGATCGCCACGCTTGCATTTGAGGCAAAGAAGGCTGAACTCAAAGGAGACGGAAAGAATGGTAGATGGTTTTCGCCATTGGAATTGCATGTTCTGCCAAAGATCGGGAAAATGCCAATAGAGCAAGTCAACCAGCATGACATAAAAACCTGCATAAGCCCTATTTGGCACAGCAAGGGGGAAACTGCAAAGAAAGCCCTGCATAGGCTTAACATTGTAATCAAGCACGCTGCAGCCATGGGCTTGGATGTTGATGTTGGTGCTGTTGAAAAGGCAAAAGCCTTGCTGGGTCAGTCAAAACAACAAAAACAAAACATTCCTGCAATGTTATGGGCAGATGCCCCAAGGTTTTATCAAGCATTGGATGAAACAACACAAGCAGGGTTGGCGCTAAAACTGCTCATGCTTACTGGTGTACGATCTTATCCTGTTCGATATGCTGAAGCGGATGAGTTTGAGGAAGATATATGGACTATTCCTGGGGCTAAAATGAAAGGCCCTGCCGGAAAGACTCCTGATTTTAGGGTTCCACTATCCGACGAAGCAAAACGGATCATTAATATTGCTATAGATAGAACACCCAATGATTTTATTTTTGCTAATCACAAAGGCAACATCCTTAGTGACGCCGCTATGTCGAGCATCATGAAAAGGGCAGGGATAGAAGCTAGGCCTCATGGTTTCAGATCAACCCTTCGAACATGGATAGCGGAAACGCAAAGTGTAAGTCTTGAAGTGGCTGAAATGGTTCTAGCGCATCGTCCAGCCTCTAAGGTAGTCAGGGCTTATGAGCGGACAGATTTTCTCGATCAACGCAGAGACATCATTGAGAAATGGGCTAGCTACTTATGTGGTTAAAAAAATTCAAAATGTACTTCAGCAGGTTCAAATC
>JBMYKD010000031.1:0-16249 GCA_049595035.1 Puniceispirillales bacterium (SeqCode)
ACCGTGGGCGCTGGCGTCGTCTCCGCTATCGTCGAATAACATGTAGATATATCGGCAGGTTAATGACCTGCCGATTTCTTTTGGTACTTAAAGGTCGTAAGGAAAAATTATTATGCTGGATAATCAGAATATCAGAATAAGGCTGAAGGCGTTTGATCATCGTATTCTTGATCAGTCAACGGCTGAAATTGTCAGCACGGCCAAGCGTACCGGCGCTCAGGTATGTGGACCTATTCCACTGCCGACGTCTATTCGTCGCTTTACAGTAAACCGTTCACCGCATATCGATAAGAAAAGCCGTGAACAGTTTGAAATGCGGACTCATAAGCGTCTGCTTGATATTATTGATCCAACACCACAAACCGTTGATGCGCTGATGAAGCTTGATCTGGCTGCTGGTGTTGATGTTGAGATTAAACTCTAGGGAAGGGTAAGCTGATGCGTTGCGGAACGATAGCGCGCAAAATTGGAATGACCCGTGTGTTTGCAGAAGACGGCACACATGTTCCGGTAACTGTGCTTAAATTGGATAATTGTCAGGTCACTCAGGTGCGTGATGCACAACGTGATGGCTATGTGGCGGTTCAGGTTGGTGCAGGGACGCGCAAGGTAAAAAACATTACGAAAGCCGAACGTGGTCAGTTTGCTAAAGCAAATGTTGAACCCAAGTCAAAGCTAGCCGAATTTAGAGTAAGCGAAGATGCTTTGATCGAAGTTGGCGCAATGATTGGTGCTAATCATTATGTTGCCGGTCAGAAAATTGATGTGGTTGGAACTAGTCAGGGTAAAGGCTTTGCTGGTGCCATGAAGCGGCATAACTTTGCCGGCTTGAGGGCTAGCCACGGTGTTTCGATATCCCACCGTTCTCATGGTTCAACCGGTGCCAATCAGGACCCGGGTAAGGTATGGAAAGGCAAGAAGATGGCCGGGCATATGGGTGCTGAACGTGTCACTACTCAGAACCTGGAAGTCTTTTCCGTTATGCCTGATGAAGGTCTGATCCTTGTCAGAGGCGCGGTGCCCGGTTCAAAAAATGGTTATGTTCTTGTCAGTGATGCTATCAAGGCTTCACGCCCTGATGATGCGCCATATCCGGCAGGATTGGTTTCTGATGCGGTTGCGTCACCTGAGCCTGAAGAAGCGGCAGTTGAAACCGCGGAAAATCAGGATGCATCTGCTGAAGCTGAAGCACAAACTGATGATAATAACGAAACTGCGCCAGATGCTGGTGCCGACGGCGAAACGAAGGAGTAATGGTCATGAAAATTTCGGTCAAAACTCTGGAAAACAAATCTGCTGGTGATGTAACTGTCAATGATGATGTCTTCGGGATTGAACCCCGCGGTGATATCATGGCAAGAGTGGTCAATTGGCAGTTAGCCAAGCGTCGTGCTGGCACGCATCGGGTGAAAATCCGGTCAGAAATTGCCCGTACCGGTGCAAAAATGGGCCGCCAGAAAGGTTCCGGCCGTGCCCGTCATGGTGCCGCGTCCAGTAATATTTTCCGTGGTGGTGGTGTATCACATGGCCCGGTCGTGCGTGATCATGGCTTTGGTCTTCAGAAAAAAGTTCGTCAGCTAGGTCTTAAATCTGCACTGTCAACGAAAGCGCGTGATGGCAAGCTGATCATAATTGATAAGCTGGCTTCTGATGGCAAAACCGCTTCACTGAAAGCCAGTCTGGCCAAATGCGGTATTGAAAATGCTTTGATTATTGGTGGTGCGGAAATCGACGCCATGTTCAGCCGTGCTGCTAGCAATATTCCGTTACTGGATGTTCTGCCGCAACAAGGCATTAACGTTTATGATATTTTGCGCCGTGATACCCTTGTCTTGACAAAGGATAGCGTTGCACATCTGGAGGAGCGTCTGTCATGAGCATTCGTCCACGCAAAAAAGAAACCATTACCATCAGCGATGATAAGGCGTATGAAACCATCCTGCGTCCGATTATTACTGAAAAAGCAACCATGCTATCAGAGCAGAATAAGGTTGGTTTTGTCGTGCCTTTGCACGCCACCAAATTGGAAATTAAAGCCGCTGTTGAGAAGCTATATAACGTTAAGGTTGAATCTGTTAACACCTCAATCCTTAAAGGTAAGACCAAACGTTTCCGTGGCATTCTAGGCAAGCGCATTGATCAAAAGAAGGCATTTGTAACGCTGGCTGAAGGCCAGTCCGTTGACATGATGCAGGGAGTCTAGTTCTATGGCGCTGAAGAAATATAATCCAACGTCACCCGGTCAGCGTAATCTGGTTACTGTTGACCGTAGTGACCTTTATAAAGGTAAGCCGGTCAAGAAACTGACCCAGGGTCTGACCAAGACAGGCGGCCGTAATAATTCTGGTCATATTACAGCCTGGCAAAAAGGTGGCGGTCATAAGCGTCGTTACCGCATGGTTGATTTCAAGCGTAGCAAACGTGATATCCAAGGGATCATTGAGCGGATTGAATATGATCCTAACCGGACAGCATTTATCGCTCTTGTAAACTATGCAGACGGTGATCAGGGTTATATTCTGGCGCCGCAACGGTTATCTGTTGGTGATAAGGTTATCGCAGCGGATCGGGCAGATATCAAGCCCGGTAATGCCATGCCGTTGTCATCTATCCCTGTCGGAACGATTGTTCATAACGTCGAATTAAAGCCCGGAAAGGGTGGTCAGATGGCGCGTTCCGCTGGCACATATGTTCAGCTTATTGGCCGGGATCAGTCCTATTCCATTCTGCGTTTGGCATCTAGTGAAGTGCGCATGGTGCGGTCGGAATGTATGGCAACAATCGGTGCTGTATCAAATTCTGACCAGCAGAATATCAAGATTGGTAAAGCTGGCCGCAATCGCTGGCTTGGTAAGCGTCCGCATGTTCGTGGTGTTGCCATGAACCCGGTGGATCACCCGCATGGTGGTGGTGAGGGCAAGACCTCAGGTGGTCGTCATCCGGTGACGCCATGGGGCAAGCCTACCAAAGGCAAGCGGACTAGAAGCAACAAGAGCACCGACAGACTGATTGTCCGTCGTCGCAAGAAATAGAGGTAATTGGAGTCAAGCATGGCACGTTCTGTTTGGAAAGGCCCATTTGTCGACGGTTTTCTGCTTAAAAAAGCAGATGCGGTTCGCGCATCAGGCCGAAATGATGTTATTAAGACATGGTCACGCCGTTCTACCATCATGCCTCAGTTTGTTGGACTGACATTTGGTGTTCATAACGGCAATAAATTTATTCCGGTATCAGTAACCGAAGATATGGTCGGGCACAAGTTTGGTGAGTTTGCGCCAACCCGTACCTTCTATGGTCATGCCGCTGACAAGAAATCAAAGCGATAGGGTTAAGTAATGGGACAGCAGTCAAACAAGAGACGGGAGGCAGATAACGAAGCCAAAGCTATGCTTCGCAATCTGCGTGTTAGCCCGCAAAAGCTGAATGAGGTAGCTTCTATGATCCGTGGAATGACGGCATCAAAGGCGCTTGCCGCATTGAGCTTTTCGCGCCGCCGCATTGCCGGTGATGTGAAAAAGACACTTCAGAGCGCCATCTCCAATGCGGAAAATAATCATTCGCTGGATGTTGACCGACTGATTGTCAGAGAAGCATATGTTGGAAAAGGATTAGTTATGAAACGCTTCCATGCGCGCGCTCGCGGACGTGGTGCTCGTATTCTTAAGCCCTTTTCTCACTTAACCATCGTTGTAGCAGAAAAAGAGGATGCCTGATGGGACAGAAAGTTAAACCAATCGGGCTACGGCTCGGCATTAATCGGACATGGGATTCACGTTGGTATGCTGATCGCAATTATGCCAACCTTTTGCATGAAGATATCGAACTGCGCGAATATCTGATGGAAAAGCTAAAGGCCGCTGCCATAAGCCGCGTTGTTATTGAGCGTCCGGCAGGCAGAGCTCGCATTTCCATTTATGCAGGCCGTCCGGGACTGATTATTGGTAAGAAAGGCCAGGATATCGAAGATTTGCGTAAGGAATTAGCAAAGCGTGTCGGTATCGAAGTCAGTCTAAACATTGTTGAAGTGCGAAAGCCTGAAATTGATGCCAAGCTGATTGCCGAATCCATTGCCCAACAGCTTGAACGTCGTGTGGCTTTCCGCCGTGCTATGAAGCGGGCTGTGCAGTCTGCTATGCGTTTAGGTGCGCTTGGGGTAAGAATTAACTGTGCTGGCCGTCTGGGCGGTGCTGAAATCGCCCGAACAGAATGGTATCGTGAAGGCCGCGTGCCGCTTCACACGCTGCGTGCTGAAGTTGATTACGGTGAGGGCACGGCTCATACCACCTATGGTGCTTGCGGCATTAAAGTATGGGTGTTCAAGGGTGAAGTTCTGGCCCATGATCCGATGGCACAAGATAAGCGTCTGGCTGAAAAACAGTCCGGATCAAACACACGGCCTGAGACAAGAGGTTAAGCGTTATGTTGCAACCAAAGCGTACAAAATTTCGTAAGGCGCATAAAGGCCGTATCCACGGGATGGCCAAGGGTGGTACCCAGCTGAACTTTGGAGCCTATGGATTAAAGGCAACAACACCAGCTCGTGTGACCGCGCGTCAAATCGAAGCGGCTCGTAGAGCGATTACCCGTCATTTACGTCGTGCTGGCCGGGTCTGGATACGGATTTTTCCTGATGTTCCTGTCTCAACAAAGCCAGCTGAAGTCCGGATGGGTAAAGGTAAGGGTAACCCTGAATACTGGGTCGCTCGTGTAAAGCCTGGTCGGATTATGTTTGAAATTGATGGGGTGCAGAAAGACTTGGCGACGGAAGCCCTTATCTTAGCATCTGCTAAACTGCCGCTGGATACCCGTGTGGTCAGCAGGCTAGGCGAATAGGAGACAATAAGATGGCAGTAGTAAAAGCCGAAGAGCTGAGATCAAAATCACCGGATGAGCTGAAAACTCAGCTGACATCCCTGAAAAAAGAAGCTTTTAATCTGCGCTTCCAGGGTGCGACAGGCCAGCTGGAAAATCCGGCTCGTATGCGTCTTGTCCGCCGTGAAATTGCACGTGTGAAAACAGTTTTGGCGGAAAAATCTAGCGCCACCAGTGTCCAGGAGTAATGAAATATGCCAAAACGTGTTCTTAAGGGTGTGGTGGTAAGCGATAAGTCCGACAAGACAATCATTGTTAATGTCGAGCGTCGTATCATGCATCCGCTATATAAAAAGTTTATCACCCGCAGTAAGCGTTATGCCGCGCATGATGCTGAAAACCGTTTCAAGACTGGTGATCGCGTCAGCATTCAGGAATGCGCGCCTATTTCCAAGTCAAAGCGCTATGCGGTTATTTATGACGAAGCTTCAGCACAGGCTGAATAGGCTAATTTCAGGAGTTTGAACCATGATACAAATGCAGACAAATCTTGATGTGGCCGATAATTCAGGTGCGCGTCGTGTTCAGTGCATTAAGGTGCTCGGCGGATCAGGACGTAAAGTGGCTAATGTTGGTGACATTATTATCGTTTCCGTCAAGGAAGCTATTCCACGCGGTCGCGTGAAAAAAGGTGATGTGCATAAAGCTGTTATTGTCCGCACCGCTAGTGAGATTAAGCGTCCGGACGGTAGCGTCATTCGCTTTGACAAAAATGCTGCTGTGCTGATTAACCAGTCTAACGAGCCAATTGGCACCCGTATTTTCGGGCCAGTTACCCGTGAATTGCGCGCCCGTCGCTTTATGAAAATTGTTTCTCTGGCACCGGAGGTGTTGTAATGGCACAAAAGTTTAAAATTAAGAAAGGTGATCGCGTCGTTGTGATTACCGGCCGCGAAAAGGGCAAGTCTGGTGAAGTGACTGAAATAATGCGTGCTGAAAATAGGGTGATTGTTCAGGGCGTGAATATGGTCACTAAGCATGTTCGTGCAAGCCAGTCAGGGCCAGGTGGCATTGAGCAGAAAGAAGCCCCGCTTCATATCTCAAATGTTGCACATATCGATCCGGAAACCAGCAAGCCTACCCGCGTTGGTTTTGATGTTAAGGATGGGGTAAAAACACGCATTGCTCGCCGTTCCGGCAAAGCAATCGGCTAACAAGGAGTATAATGCTGCGATGAAAACGCGTCTACAAGATCATTATGAGACGGCTGTTCGCCCAGCGCTGATGGAAAGTTTTGGCTATAAAAATAGCCTTGAAGTTCCTAAGCTTGAAAAGGTAATCATCAATATGGGTGTTGGTGAGGCTGTTAAAGATTCAAAGAAGATTGAACAGGCTACCGCTGAGCTTACGGCAATTGCTGGACAGAAGCCTGTTGTAACAAAAGCCAAGAATTCGGTTGCCAGTTTCAAACTGCGCGATGGTATGCCAATCGGATGCAAGGTCACCTTGCGTCGTGAGCGTATGTATGAATTTATTGATCGCCTTGTTACTATTGCGCTCCCTCGCGTGCGTGATTTCAGAGGTCTAAATCCGAAAAGCTTTGACGGGCGTGGTAACTATGCCCTCGGCGTTAAGGAACAGATCATTTTTCCTGAAATCGAATATGACAAAATTGATGCTGTCCGTGGAATGGATATTATCGTTGTGACAACCGCTAAGACCGATGATGAAGCGCGTGAATTACTCCGCGGGTTTTCATTTCCGTTCCAGGCCTAGGCAGGAGATGGTAAAATGGCAAAAGTAAGCGCTATTGATAAAAACATGAAAAGACAAAAGAAAGTGGCAAGCAATGCGTCTCGCCGTGCTCGTCTTAACGCTATCGTCAAAGATAAATCCTTGCCGATTGAAGAGCGTTTTGAGGCTACTTTAAAACTGGCACAAATGCCGCGGAACGGTGCGAAGATTCGTCTGCGCAACCGGTGTCGTGTGACAGGTCGTCCGCGCGGCTATTATCGTAAGCTGGGCATGTCCCGTATTGCATTGCGTGATCTGGCATCATTCGGGCAGGTGCCCGGTGTTGTGAAATCTAGTTGGTAAGGGGAGATTAGAAAATGACTATGAGTGATCCTCTTGGCGATATGCTAACACGCATCCGGAACGGCCAGTCGGCGCGTAAGGATGTTGTGAATAGCCCTGCCTCTCGCTTTAGAAGCGATGTTCTGGCGGTGTTAAAGCGTGAAGGATATATCCGTGATTATTCAAGCGTGGAAATGCGTCCCGGTATCTATGAGTTAAAAATCGAACTCAAATACCACGAAGGCCTTCCCGTGATTTCCGAAATCAAGCGGGTGTCACGTCCTGGTCGCCGTGTCTATTCCAAGATTAAAGACCTTGGGCAGATTTATAACGGTCTGGGTATTTCCATCCTTTCCACCCCGCGTGGCGTCCTTTCTGATCTGGAAGCCCGTGAAGCCAATGTCGGCGGAGAAGTTCTCTGCCGCGTGTTCTAAGGGAGATTTGGCATGTCACGCATTGGCAGTAATCCAATCACGATACCTGAAGGCGTCAATCTGATGATTGAAAACGGAAAGGTTTCGGTGAAAGGCAAAAATGGCGAGCTTCAGATGACTGTACCGCCACTGGTCGATCTTGAAATGGCTGACAATACCGTTCTGGTAAAGCCGGCTAATGATACCGGTAAAAGCCGGGCATTATGGGGAACGGCCCGTGCGGTTATCAATAACATGGTAACCGGAGTATCTGAAGGTTTTGAAAAGAACCTGACTATCCATGGTGTTGGTTACAGGGCACAAATGCAGGGCAACAAGCTTGTTCTTGCGCTTGGGTATAGCCATCCGGTTGAAATGGATGTTCCGGCAGAAGTGAAAGCCTCTGTTGAAAATAACACCCTGATCAAATTATCCAGCCATGACAAGCAGGTGCTTGGTCAGTTTGCTGCCGAAATTCGCAGCAAGCGTCCACCAGAGCCATATAAAGGCAAAGGCGTTCGTTATGAAAACGAACAGATCCTGCGCAAAGAAGGCAAGAAGAAGTAGAGGCCATATTCATGAAATCACATCAATTATTCTTGCGTCGCAAGATCAGAAACAGAAACCAGCTTAGCAAGGTAGCCAATGGCCGCCCCCGGCTTTCTGTTCATCGTTCGTCAAAACATATCTATGCTCAGATCATTGATGATACCAGCGGGGTTACTCTCGCTTCTGCATCCTCTCTCGATAAAGATATGAAGGGCAAGTCCGGTTCAAATTGTGATGCCGCAACAACTGTTGGCAAGATGGTTGCTGAGCGGGCACAGAAGAACGGCGTCGATACGGTTGTTTTTGACCGTGGCGGATTTATTTATCACGGCCGGGTTAAGGCGCTTGCAGAAGCAGCGCGCGAAGCCGGCTTGAAATTCTAGGAGGAATGCATGGCTCGTAACGATGCACCACGTGACAATCAGCGCGAAGACAGCGATCTTATTGATAAGCTCGTTGGCATTAACCGTGTTGCCAAGGTTGTAAAGGGTGGCCGGCGTTTTGGTTTTGCCGCTCTAGTTGTTGTTGGTGACACAAAAGGTCGGGTTGGTTTCGGATCAGGCAAGGCCAAAGAAGTGCCGGAAGCAATCCGTAAAGCAACAGAAGCCGCAAAGCGTAACATGATCCGTGTGCCTCTGCGCGATGGACGGACACTCCACCATGACATCGAAGGCCATTTTGGTGCCGGCCATGTGATTTTGCGTGCCGCCCCGTCTGGTACAGGAATTATTGCGGGTGGCCCCATGCGGGCAGTGTTCGAAACCCTAGGTATTCAGGATATTGTTGCTAAATCTATTGGCACATCAAATCCACATAACATGATCAAGGCAACATTTGTCGCTCTTAAAGGCATTCAGGCACCGCGTGCGGTTGCCGCCAAGCGTGGTAAACGTGTTGCTGACATCCTTGGCTCCAAGAAAAACAAGGTCGAGGAAAGCAAAATCACAGAGGCCGCAGAGGCCTGATAAAGGGGAATAGGTATGGCAGCGAAAGCAACAGTGCGAGTGACCCAAACCGGTAGCCCAATTGGACGCAGGGCTGATCAGCGGCAGACGTTGATTGGACTTGGTCTGAATAAAATTGGTCGCACCAAGGTTCTAGAAGATACTCCGTCAGTGCGCGGAATGATCAACAAGGTATCTCACCTTGTTCGCGTTGATGACGATCAGAAATAAGGGTGACCAGATATGAAACTTCATGACATTAAAGATAATGACGGGGCACGCAAGACGGGAAAGCGTGTTGGTCGTGGTATTGGCTCTGGTAAGGGCAAAACATCAGGTTCCGGTCACAAAGGCCAGAAAGCACGTTCAGGCGTTGCTATTAACGGCTTTGAGGGTGGCCAAATGCCGATTAACCGGCGTTTACCAAAGCGCGGCTTTAATAATATCTTCCGCCGCCGCTTTGCTATTGTCAATCTGGGTGATATTCAGTCAGTTATCGATAATGGTAAACTTGATGCGAAAAAAGATATTGATGCCAACGCTCTGATATCCGCTGGTCTGGTTACACATCCCCGCGATGGTGTGCGCCTGCTTGGTAATGGTGAACTCAAAGCAAAGATCACCATTCATGTTGCCGGCGCGTCAGCATCTGCACGTGAGGCGGTTGAAAAAGCTGGTGGTGCGCTTGTGGTTGTTGAAAAAGCAACAGCAAGTGACGCTGGTAAAGCCAAGGAAAGCGGTAAGTCATAATGGCAAAATCGCCGGATAGAATGGCCGTTGGGGCTGGGTTGGGTGCTTTTAGCAAAGCATCTGATTTGCGTCAGCGTATTTTCTTCACTCTTGGCGCTCTGATTATTTACCGGCTTGGTACATATATTCCTGTTCCGGGTATTAATCCGGACGTGCTTAGTGATATCTTCAGCCGGAATTCATCTGGTATTCTGGGCATGTTTGACATGTTCAGTGGCGGGTCGCTTGGCCGGATGACGATTTTTGCCCTGACGATTATGCCATATATTACGGCATCAATTATCATGCAGCTGATGACGTCCATTGTGCCAAGCCTGGAAACCTTGAAAAAAGAAGGCGAAGCTGGCCGCAAGATGATCAATCAGTATACCCGTTATCTGACGGTGTTACTGGCCACCGTGCAGGGATATGGGATTGCTGTCGGTCTTGAGCAGGCGGATGGTGTTGTCTATGACCCCGGCATGTTCTTCCGCGTCACCACGGTAGTCACTCTGGTGGGCGGCACATTATTCCTGATGTGGCTGGGCGAACAGATTACCCAGCGCGGTGTTGGTAACGGCATATCACTGATCATTTTCTCCGGAATTGTTGCCAATCTGCCTAGTGCTCTGGCAGGAACCTTCGAACTTGGCCGGACAGGGGCATTATCCCCATTCCTTATTCTGTTCTTTTTGCTGATGGCCATTGCAGTGATCGCGTTCATCGTATTTATCGAACGCGCCCAGCGCCGGATTTTAATTCAGTATCCGAAACGCCAACAGGGTAATAAAACCTTTGGTGGCGAATCTTCGCATCTACCGCTTAAAGTCAATGTAGCCGGTGTTATTCCTCCTATTTTTGCATCATCATTGCTTTTGATGCCAGTATCGGTGTTGAGCCTGACTAACACGGCCGATGGCGGGGCTGGCTGGCTGGTAACCCTTAATGCGCTTCTTGGCCGCGGACAACCGCTATATCTGGGTATCTATATTGCATTGATCGTATTCTTTGCATTCTTCTATACGGCTATTGTGTTCAATCCTTCCGAAACATCGGAAAACCTCCGCCGTTATGGTGGCTATATTCCGGGTATCCGTCCGGGGCAGCCGACAGCAGATTATCTGGATTATGTCCTGACTCGTCTGACTGTTCTGGGTGCAGCATATTTATCAGCGGTTTGTATACTGCCTGAAATCCTGATCAGCCAGTATAGTGTGCCCTTTTATTTTGGCGGTACCAGTTTGCTGATTGTAGTGACAGTAACCCAGGATACCATGACGCAGGTACAGTCCCATTTGATGGCACATCAATATGAAAGCCTGATCCGCAAATCCAACCTGAGAGGAAAGAAAAGATGATACTCATTCTTCTTGGCCCTCCCGGTGCTGGCAAAGGCACGCAAGCAACCCGTCTGATGGATAAATTCGGATTTATTCAATTATCAACTGGCGATATGTTGCGTGATGCCATAGCCAATGGAACAGAATTAGGCTTGAAAGCAAAATCTGTCATGGATGCTGGCGAATTAGTGGCGGATGATATTATCCTTGGCATGATCCGTGAACGTCTTGTTGATGGTCATCGTGGAAATGGTGTTATTCTGGATGGATTTCCAAGAACAATCGCTCAGGCCGAGGGGCTTGGCGCCATGTTAGCCGAATTGGAACTTGGTATTGACCATGTGATTGAAATGCAGGTGGATGAGCAGATGCTGGCAGATAGAATTGTCAAGCGTGCGGCCGAATCCGATCAGGTTCGTGATGATGATACTGTTGAGGTGCTACAACAGCGGCTCAAGGTATATCATGATAGTACCGCCCCAATTATTCCCTATTATCGGGAAAAAGGGGTATTGAGTGTTGTTGATGGTATGCAGACGATAGAATCTGTGGCATCAGCAATTGATGACATTATTGGTGGGCAGGAGGTCTGACCACGCTTGACTGTAACGTCTTAATGGCTATAATTCGCGCTTCTGATCATATGGTTGTGCTTTCGTCGCATTAGGACAGATGTTTCGGTCAAATTACAAAAGGAGAGGGCAGTGGCTCGTATTGCTGGTGTCAACATACCGACAAAGAAAAGGGTAAAAATTGCCCTGACATATATTCATGGCATTGGCATGACGTCTGCCAATAAGATATGTGAAAAAGCTGGTTTGACCGATGAACGTCGCGTCAATGACCTGACCGAGGATGAATTAACCCGGATCAGAGATATCATTGATGGTGATTATCTGGTGGAAGGCGATTTACGCCGCCAGACGTCAATGGCTATTAAGCGTTACCTTGATCTTGGTTGTTTAAGAGGATTACGCCATCGTCGTAATCTACCAGTGCGAGGACAGCGGACTCATACCAACGCGCGTACACGCAAAGGCCCTGCCAAGGCCATCGCTGGTAAGAAGAAATAAGGCGATAGGAGAGTATTATGGCTAAACAACCATCACAAGCCCGCGTTAGACGCCGTGAAAAGAAGAATATCACCAATGGTGTTGCCCATGTGAATTCGTCTTTCAACAATACCAAGATTACGATTACCGATGTTCAGGGTAATGCCATTTCATGGTCATCTGCTGGCGGCATGGGTTTTAAAGGATCACGCAAATCAACCCCTTACGCGGCACAGTTAGCGGCGGAAGATGCAGGTAAGAAAGCCATCGAACATGGCATGAAAACCATCGACGTTCAGGTAAGCGGCCCCGGTACCGGTCGGGAATCAGCTTTACGCGCGCTGCAATCTGTTGGGTTTAATATCAGCTCAATCCGTGATGTCACGCCAATCCCGCATAACGGGTGTCGTCCACGGAAACGTCGTCGCGTCTAATTCAACTATTAGATCGCACTGAAATTTTGCTAATCATCTGATCCTGTTTGTGATCAGTAGCAATGAGTATAAAGGAAACTGGCTATGATCGAATTGAACTGGCAGGAACTCAAAAAACCAGAAAAGCGTAACGTAAGTTATGATGAGCATAATAATAATAAGGCGTCCATGACAATTGAACCGTTTGAACGGGGCTTTGGTGTTACTGTTGGTAATGCGTTAAGACGTGTTCTGCTATCATCCCTGCAAGGGGCGGCAATTACCTCAATCCAGATACAAGGCGTTCTTCATGAGTTTTCATCAATAGCTGGTGTTAACGAAGATGTGACAGATATTGTCCTTAATCTGAAAGGCGTTGCCGTCAAGATGTCTGTGGAAGGCCCTAAGCGTCTGCGCCTAAATGCCGAAGGCCCTTGTGTGGTAACCGCTGGCATGATCAATCTGGTCAACGGGGTTGAGATTATGAATCCGGATCATGTGATCTGTACCCTTGATGATGGTGCGACGCTAGGCATGGAACTTACCGTCAATACCGGAAGCGGATATGTCCCTGCAAGCGCAAGTAAGCATGAAGACCCGCCTATCGGACTTGTTCCGATTGATGCTATTTATTCGCCGATCCGTCAGGTAGCCTATAAAGTTGAAAACACACGTGTCGGCCAGCGTACCGATTTTGATAAACTGATCCTGACAATTGAAACTGATGGTTCAGTTAACCCCGAAGACGCTGTTGCATTCGCGGCTAGAATTATCCAGGATCAATTACAGTATTTCATCAACTTTGAAGAGCCGAAGTCAACACAGGCCAGCGAAGAAATTGATGATATTCCGTTTAACCGGAATCTGTTGCGCAAAGTGGATGAACTGGAATTATCTGTCCGTTCAGCCAATTGCCTGAAAAATGACAATATTGTCTATATTGGTGATCTTTGCCTGAAAACAGAGCCTGAAATGTTGCGTACCCCGAATTTTGGTCGTAAGTCATTAAATGAAATCAAGGAAGTCCTTCAAGGTATGGGACTTGAGCTTGGAATGGATATCCCGTATTGGCCACCAGAAAATATCGAAGAATTGGTCAAGCGGCTGGATGAGCCTTTCTAAGCATCTTTTTGCGTAAACTGGAGAAATCACATGCGCCATCGTATATCTGGTCGGAAATTAAACCGCACGTCACAGCATCGCCAGATGTTGTTCCGTAACATGTCACAGGCGTTGATCCGGCATGAACAAATCGTTACCACCCTTGCCAAGGCACGGGAATTGCGCCCTGTTGTGGAAAAGCTGATTACGCTTGGTAAACGCGGCGATTTGCATGCTCGCCGTCAGGCTTTTGCCCGCCTTCGTGATGATGACATGACTATTAAGCTGTTTGATGTTCTTGGTAAGCGTTATGCTGACCGTAATGGTGGCTATACACGCATTATCAAGGCAGGCTATCGTTATGGTGACGCGGCTTCCATGGCCGTGATTGAGCTGGTGGACAGGGATGAAGATGCCCGTGGTCTTGGTGACCGTCCCGAAGAAGAAGCCGCAGAAGCAACGGCATAATCACTCGCCACTAAGATGAATGAACAAAGGCCGGTTTTCATACCGGCCTTTTTGTTTATACTTGCAATCATGACGTCTTCATCTGATGAATTATTTGCACAGGCTATGCCACGACCACTGGCTGATACCTTACGACCAACAGACCTGTCCATGGTGTCTGGTCAGGATCATCTGCTTGGCGAAGAGGGCAGTTTGCGCCGTATGGTGGATGCGGCAAAAGAAGGCAAGCCTTTTCCTTCATTGATATTCTGGGGGTCACCCGGAACAGGAAAAACGACCATAGCCCGTCTTCTGGCTGATGCCATAGGTATGCAGTTTGAACCAGTATCCGCGGTATTTGACGGGGTGGCTGATTTGCGACGGGTTTTTGCGCGTGCCAGGGAAAACAGTGCCTCAGGACAAAAAACACTGATGTTTGTTGATGAAGTGCATCGGTTCAACAAAGCCCAGCAGGATGGGTTATTGCCGCATGTTGAAGATGGGCTGGTCACACTGGTCGGGGCAACAACCGAAAATCCCAGCTTTGCCCTGAATGGGGCATTGCTATCTCGCTGTCAGGTTATGGTATTGAACCGGCTTGATGACCATGCCCTCAATCATATCATGACCCGTGCCGAAACGCATTATGGCAGAACCCTGCCACTGGATGATGATGCACGGACAATGTTATGCGCCATGTCAGATGGTGATGGCCGCTATTGCCTTAATGCCGTGGAAACCATTATGGCGCAGGTGACAGATGCGGCACCTCGCCTGTCTGCTGATGATCTGGGTCAACTATTGTCGCGCCGTGCCATGGCTTTTGACCGGGCTGGTGATCAGCATTATAACCTGATGTCCGTTCTACATAAATCCTTGCGTTCATCTGATGCGGATGCAGCTTTATACTGGTTTGCGCGAATGGTTATTGGCGGTGAAGATATTCATTATGTTTTACGCCGATTGACCAGATTTGCGGCTGAAGATATCGGTCTGGCCGAACCGGAAGCCTTGCCACGTGCGATTGCCAGCTGGAACAGTTTTGAACGGCTTGGTTCACCTGAAGGGGAATTATCCGTTGCCCAATTGGTGCTTTATCTAGCCACAGCACCAAAATCCAACGCTATCTATGCGGCCTATAACGCGGCGATGCGGGCGGCAAGGGATACCGGTTCATTAGCGCCACCAGCCCATATGCTGAACGCACCCACCGGATTAATGAAAGATTTGGGCTATGGCAAAAATTATGTCTATGATCACGACACCCCAGAAGGATTCTCCGGCCAGAGCGGGTTTCCTGATGACATGTCACGGCAGAGATTTTATTTTCCGGCAGAACGTGGCTTTGAACGTGAGGTGCAAAAGCGTCTGGAGTGGTGGGCAAAATTGCGTGAACAGAAACATCAGGCTGATCACATCGCCAAGGACAAACCGGAATGAACAACGGATTTGACTGCTTTGTTGGCATTGACTGGTCTGGTGCAAAGGGCAGATATCATAAAGGTATTCAGGTCGCTATGCTGGATGCCGATAGCACACAGGCAGAATTAATCACGCCACCAGACAGACGGGGCTGGTCGCGACAGATGGTCATGGACTGGCTGTTATCGCAACGTCAATCTGGTAAGCGGGTGCTGGCAGGGTTTGATTTTGCCTTTGCCCATCCATTTATGGATCAAAAGGGCTATTTCCCCGGATATACCCATGACCCGCAAACCCCGCAGGATTTATGGGCATTGGTGAACACGGCCAGTGAGCATCTGCCGGATCAGTATGGCGGCGGCATCTGGCAACATCAGGAATTGCGACATTATTACAATGCCCCGTCTGGCAAGGATGGTTCAGGCGGGCGAGGGACGAAATTTCTATCACGTCGACGGTTAACTGAGTGGAATACAAAAACCCGTCACCATCGTGCCCCGTCACCAACATTCAATTGTGTAGGCCCGGCAGGGGTAGGAACGGGATCATTGGCAGGAATGCGAATCTTGCATGAATATCAGAATGATATGTATATCTGGCCCATATCACGCACATCTTTAGCCGCTTCATCGCTGGTTGTGGTGGAGATTTTTCCATCCCTCTATTTCACCATGGCCGGAATAACAGACCGGATGAAAGCCGCTGATCCGCTTGATGCGCTGAATCATGGATTGGCTTATTTTGGTGTAGATAAGAAGAATGCTGTAACCAAAGGCTTGCCAGATCGCGATGATCTGGATGCTCTGATTTCTGCTGCTGCACTGAAAGCCTGCCATGATCCGCATGGGGTTTTCCCCATATCGCCTGAATACAAAGCCGCCGCTGCATCTGAAGGCTGGATATTTGGCTCATCATGCGATAAGAACGGCTCATGATGATCTGGTTAGCCAT
>JBMYKD010000032.1:0-15225 GCA_049595035.1 Puniceispirillales bacterium (SeqCode)
TTATTTGCCCATGTGTTTTGCATCCTGCTTTATGGCAATCTGGCAATGGGCCAGGCGGGTAAATCTGTAATTGGCAAACCTGTTATAAATGAATCGTGCCAGTTGCTTAACCCCTGGCAATCCGACTAGCACCGCCAGAACCCGCCAGTAACGGAGCTTCCGCCAGATAACAATAAAAGCATCCGCGCCAATATGCCAGTCGCCTTTTGCATCACGCACATGAAGCTGCCGCAACGCATCACTTTGTAAAATATGGTATTGTTGAAGGGGTGCCGGATCATTGGCGATATCAAGCCAGTTGAACACAGCATCTGGTGCTATCCGGCGATAATAGGTGATTTCTTTACTGCAAAGTCCACATTTACCATCATAGAAAACATCAATCATCATCAATTACTCGGCAAGGCTAGAGGGAAGTTTAAAGATAGGGATCATTTCTTCAGAAGCAATATGTGTGATGGGATGGATGATCATTATGATCCAGATAAAACCCTGCTTGGATTTGCGCTAGGCACGCTTGCCCTAACCGCCCGTAACACTCATATGACGGGAAACCGCAGGGCTATTATGGTCACGGTCAATGATAAAATCATGGCCTTTGGGTTTGCGGCCGATGGCTTCAAGTATCGCGGCATCCAGACCTTCGGTGCCGCCTTCCCGCAACGCATCACGCAGATTTGCGCTATCATCCTGCCCCAGACACATATATAGCATGCCAGTACAGGTGAGCCGGACACGGTTACAGCTTTCGCAGAAATTATGGGTTAATGGCGTAATAAAGCCCAATCTCTGGCCAGTTTCGGCAATCCGGACATAACGGGCAGGCCCGCCGGTGCAATAGGGAATTTCCTGTAACGTGAAGCGGCGGCTTAATGTTGTTCTTACCATCGAAAGAGGCAGATATTGGTCGAGCCTGTCTTCCCCCCCGATATCGCCCATGGGCATAACTTCGATTATTGTCATATCAATGCCATGATCACCGCACCAGGCCAGCATATCGCCCAGCTCATCTTCATTCGTGCCTTTTAATGCCACGGTATTGAGTTTTATTTTAAGTCCGGCCGCCTGTGCAACCCTGATGCCTTCCAGAACCTGTGCCAGATCACCCCAACGGGTAATTTCTCTGAACTTATCAGGGTCAAGCGTATCAACCGACACATTCAGACGGCGTACACCAGCATCATAAAGCATATCAGCCATTTTATAGAGTTGGCTTCCATTAGTGGTGATGGTCAACTCATCCAGATTGCCTTTTTTGACTTCAGCCCCCAGATTGCGGATAAGTGAAATAATATTGCGCCGTACCAGAGGTTCCCCCCCTGTCAGTCTGATCTTGCGAGTGCCGACAGCCATGAAACGCCGGCATAATGTTTCTGTTTCTTCCAGCGTCATTAATTCTGATTTTGGCAAGAAGGTCATATTTTCTGCCATGCAATAAACACAGCGAAAATCACAGCGGTCTGTTACCGACACACGTAGATAGGTGATCGGTCGGCCAAAGGGATCAAGGATAGGCGATATCGATGAAGTCATGACCCGAAACTACCCCAATTCGTAAAGAAAATAAACACGCCAATGCGTTATCATGATCAGTTTCTGAATCATGATCATATGCCAGACAGGGCAGCAATACCAAGGGCAGATTCTCCTGCACCAGCATAAATCATAAAGACACCTGCTGGTGTATCCAGCAGACAGGGATCACGCAATGCCCTTTCCCGCGGTTTTGCCATGCCGATATCAGATGCCGATATCGGGTAATCTGCACCTTCCCATTCCAGTTCGGGTTCGAGCAGGGTGACGGTATGTTCGGCTTTCCAGTCATGCCATGGCCGGGTCATGTCTATGCTGGAATGAAGCAATTTTTCCGGTGCGTCCCCTATTTTTGTCCAGATGACATGCAATCTATCACCCCGCACAAGAACAGCTCCATGGCGACACCCGGATGGAAATGCCCACCCGCCTGGTTCAAAATCACCGGTCATGGTCTGTCGCAGAAACTGGCCACCAAGGGCTAGGGCGAATGTCATCTGTTTATATGAAAATATCCGCAGATATGTCTGATCGATGCGCTGCTTATCTACTGTCCAGTTAAGCCCATCATGAGCACTTGCACAAAGGGAGCGTTGTTCACCATCATGATCAAGCCCGTGAAAATACATATATAGTTGTCTGGCGTCATGATTGATATGTACATCTGGTGAGGCAATATGCGGATAAAGGCCAGACACGCCGCGATCAATAGCCCATTGCGGTTCGTCCACATCAGGTTTCTGCATGGCCAAAGGGGTTTCCGGCAATGTGAGAACGCCTTGAGGATGCAATCGCCATGGCCCTGTCAGATGATCAGCAACAGCCAGCCGGATATGATCACCGTGATGATGCGCAAAATAGAGATAGTATCTGGCTATCCTGTTCGGAAGCCATGCCGGCGTTTCTATCAGTGATGGGCCATTTATATTCCCACCTAGCCGGGCATAATGCTGTCCATCTATAATGGGTTTCGCGGATAAACGACGGGCCATAAGTGGCATGATTGCTTTACCCTTTTATGATAGAATAACTATCATTAATCATAGCATATTTTATATGATGGCAAATATTTATGATAAGCAGGTAGGCGTTTCGTCACAGATAAATGGTGAGAGTATAGTTCCATGACCGTTATGCAAACACAGAAAATAACCGGAAAATCTGTCTGGAAGGGGTCTGATTTTGATCAGGATGATAGCTGGCTTCATCATTTCGATGAAACGCATATCGCCGCTTTTGATCAGCTTCTGGTCGAACTTTCTGAACGCAGCATATCATTTCCAGATATTGTCACAACAGATATATCAATGGGCATTGTGGGCGAAATGCTTGATCAGATTTCCGCCGAATTAGAATATGGACGCGGATTTGCCTTGCTTCGGGGCTTGCCTGTAAACCGTTATAGTGAAGCTGAGCTTAATACGTTATTTTATGCCATAGGGCTTCATATGGGTCAGCCTGTTTACCAGAATCCAAAAGGCGATCTGCTGGGTAAGGTGATGAATGTTGGTGACCTGACGAAAAAAGACACCCGCGTTTATGAAACAAACCGCTATCTTCCCTATCATACAGACCCGTCTGATGTGGTGGGATTGCTATGCGTGCGTAAAGCGAAAACCGGCGGGATGAGTAGTCTGGTCAGTGCGCCAGCGATTTATAATGCTGTATTAGACCGCCAGCCGGAATTGTTAGGCGTATTTTATCGGCCATTTTGCTATGCCCATTTAGGGGAGGATAAGATGTCACCGATATTCAGCTTTCATGATGGTAAGCTGAGTTGTCGCTATTTGCGTCAATACATAGAACTCGGATATGATCAGATGGGTATCCCGTTATCGCGGATAGAAAAAGAGGCTCTAGACCTATTTGATGAGATTATGATGTCACCGGACATGCGGATTGATATGATGATGGAACCTGGTGATATCCAGTTTGCCAATAATTATACGGTTTTGCATTCGCGCACGTCTTTTGAAGATTATGATGATCTGGATTTACGCCGGAAAAAGCTCCGGCTCTGGCTCAAGATGGAAAATGCAAGAACCCTTGCCCCAGATTTTCCGGGTCGAAACGGGTTTTCCTAAATCTGTTATCCTATATTCAGGCTATCATATTGATGGCGGTATTCCGGCCAGATATATAAGCGCCATGGCAGGTGCCATAATGGGCGATGCTAGCGGCTTCACCAGCAAAAAATATCGTATCGTCAATGGGTTCCATCAATACCTTCCGCATCTCAGCCGCACCGGGACGGGCATATGAATATGATCCCAATGTCCAGGGGTCTGTTGCCCATGCGGTGGTGATGGTACCTGTTAGCGTTTTCAGAATATGACTGCCGTATAAATGGGTCATGGTCTGTCTGGCATAATCAGTAAGCGCGGCTATGCCCTGTTTTTCAAGATATTCCCCAAGACCGCCACCGGCAAAAACAATAGCTTGCTGATGGGTGCCGGCATGACCTCTAGGCGTTGTGTTGATATCTACTGAACCAATAAAGGTATCGGTATCTGATTTATGCAGATCAGGGCAGGCAATATGCCAGCCTGCCATATCATCTGAAAAGGTATCAGGCGCGAAAGACATTCCAATCTTGTTTAGTATTCCACATGGAAGATCAGAAACAGCACTCATGACAGGATCAGGCATAGATGGTGTAAAGCGGATCAGTCCTGATGCCAGAATGCCGGTTGAAACAGTTATCAGAACTTTTCTGGCGGTTAGGGTGCCTTTGCCGGTTTTGACGCGGATATGATCTTTTTTCCATTCTATATGACTCACCGCACAATTGGTTGTCACTGGAATATCCGCTGCCCAATGTGTGATCATCTGACCTAAGCCATCAGCCACCGGATAGTCTAGCCCGTCCCCGCTATTCATATAATCGGCTATCGATAGATCAGGTGCGTCTGCTGCACATAATCCTGCCATGCAGTGATTGAAAATAGATGCAACTGGACTGTTCCAGTCCATAATATCGGCTATGCTATCTGTATCCATATCGGTATTCATGGCATGTTGGCATTTTTGAAAATAATCCAGAATAGGCTCGGCAACCTTGCCATTTATACGGTTTCCATCAGCACCAAATTGCCATTTATCCATGGCAAACTGTTTCCCATGGCCTAACGGAATATTCATGGCTCTGGCGATGGGGGTTAAAGGATTGGTTTCGCCTTCGTGCAGGTAAGAACAGCCCAGATCAAACCAGCTTCCATCTGCAAAAACCTCACTATAAGCACGGCCACCAATACGATGTGACGCTTCAACAATTCTATGTGGGATATGATGTTGGGATAAAACTTTACTGGCACTTAATCCGGCAACACCTGCCCCAATGATGATAATATCCGTATCATAGGTCAAATTGCGCCATCCAGACAGTTTTATGCCAGTTAATGACAAATATTGTTATTGTGATCATTGATATGGCCATGATAGCATGAATCAACCGTTTAGTGCCATTTGACCAGTCTGTTTTTTCCATTAGAACAAAGGCAAGCACGGCAGCACCAATTAATAATAGCATGCCAAATCCCCCTAAAAAAACCGTATTTATCATCAGATATGCTCCTTCGTCCCTGATTAAGATCCATGGCATCAGTATGCGCTAATTCAGGTCAAAGTATAGAGATAACGGTTAGAATAGATAAGATTTTAGTCAATCATGGCAAGATTTGGGCAATTTTTTATAATTAAATAATGCTTTTATATCAATGCATTAATTAATTTTTCCTAATAAACTTTAATCTAAAACATTGTCTTCGTGAATATTAATTTTAAATCATATACACGATGCCTATGCATCGATCATTACGTCGTGATTAAACTCAAATTTGAGGAGCTTAGAATTATGATGAAGACGTTGAAAAACGCATTGCTTGTAGCAACACCGATTTCGTTGCTTTCTGCAATGCCTGCATTTGCTGACATTAATCTGAAATCTGATGATTATGTTGGTATTTCATTCTGGTTAATTTCAATGGCATTGATTGCATCTACTGCTTTCTTCTGGCTTGAAATTGGCCGTGTATCTGCAAAATGGAAAACTTCACTGGTCGTATCCGGTATGGTTACCATGGTTGCTGCCGTTCATTATTTCTATATGCGTGATGTGTGGGTTCTTACAGGAACAACACCAACTGTATATCGTTATATTGACTGGTTGATTACAGTGCCACTTCTTATGATTGAGTTCTACCTGATCCTTAGTGCCATTACGAAAGTGTCCTCAGGCATTTTCTGGCGTCTGATGATTGGTACACTCGTCATGCTTATTGGTGGTTATATTGGTGAGGCCAGCTTTACCGATGAAAATGCTCGTATCTTTGGTGAATCCACCATTATGATCGGCTTCATCATTGGTATGGCAGGTTGGGCCTATATCCTTTATGAAATCTTCGCTGGTGAAGCAGGACAGCTTAATGCTGAAAAAGCACCTGAGTCTGTACAATCTGCTTTCTCAACCATGCGGTGGATCGTAACCATCGGCTGGGCGATTTATCCACTTGGATATTTCTTCGGCTACATGGTGACCGATACGCCAGATTTCGATTCACTAAACATTATTTACAACCTTGCTGACGTGCTCAACAAGATTGCGTTTGGTGTAATCATCTGGAGCGTTGCAACAACTGAGTCTGACAAAGCCTAAGTTTTAAGCATCGCTGGTCGGGCAGCCTCCCCCCCCTTTATATAGGCTGCCCGACCTTCCAATACGGAAATATACTGAAGAGGCAAATCATGGATGATGTTATTCGCAAACAGACTAAACGTCATGATCGTATTATCCATCCTGCCAATGATCACCCAGAAACCGATGTAATCATTTTATCGCTGATTATATCTTATCTGCCAATATCCGACGATATACTTGGACAGGCGGCACGTTATCATTTTCAGGATAGCGGAAAAATGCTTCGCGCTAAGCTGGCTATGTCGGCCCATACCCATATCGGCGGCAATACCGAAGCGGCAATGTACTGGGCCGCTGCCATTGAGGTTATGCACAATGCCTCACTTGTTCATGATGATATTTCAGATGGGGACCAGATGCGCCGAAACAGGCCTAGCGTTTGGTTCAAATTCGGCCGTGATGTAGCATTAGCATTAGGTGACTGGTTAATCGGTCTGTCATTCAAACTGGCAGCAGAAGCATCAGATAAATCCGGTTGCCCACAACTGATGCATATTCTATGCGAACATATGATGGCAACAACGCGTGGGCAGGCCAAAGAGTTTGAAAAAAATTCCTATCCAAATCGCGAAACCTATAAAGACATTATCCTTGGCAAAACAGCACCGCTATTTATCGCCCCGCTGGAAGGGATAGCGATTATGGGTAATAGAGCAGATATCATTCCATCATCCAGACAGTATTTTCAGGCTATCGGTTCCGTCTATCAGGTAGCAAATGATTTGCTAAACTTTGCTGGTGCAGATGGTTCGGAAACAAGTGCGGCCGATTTGATCAGGCGATCACCAAATGCGGTAATTGTGTTGTTCAGGGAACAATTAACGCTTCGCGAAATGGCGCGATTTAATGCCTGGCTCAATGATGGTAAATCACATGATTTGACCCATTGGCTAGATGCTATCATGGCGTCAGATGCTATCAGCAAAACCGTTCAGATGATGGAAGCTATGCTGGCTGATGCTGATGAACATTATCAGAATATGCCGGAATTCATGCGTCAGGTGATTTCTCCTATCCAAAAGCTTATCTATTCAGTCAGAATAAAAGCATTAACATTCTAATTTTTTAAGTTAGGCATAAATACCTCCATGCCAAAACAGAACAGAACAATTGTTATAGGAAGCGGGTTCGGTGGAATCGCCGCCGCTTTGCGTATGCGCGCCCGCGGTGATGATGTCACGATCATTGAACGGCTTGACCAATTAGGCGGGCGGGCGCGTGTGTTTGAACGTGATGGATTCCGGCATGATGCTGGGCCAACCGTTATTACAGCGCCTTTTCTTTTTGATGAGCTGTTTGCGTTATTTGGTGAAAAGCGGTCAGATCATATTAGCTTTGTGCCGCTAGACCCATGGTACCGGTTTTATTTTGACAGCACGGGTGATCAGTTTGATTATCGTGCCACGGTCGAAGATACGATAACGGAAATTAAACGGTTTTCTGATGATGATGCCGAGGGTTATCGGAAATTGCTTGCCGCGTCTGAGAAAATTTTTGACGTTGGCTTCCGCCAGCTAGCTGATCAGCCTTTTGATAAGTTGACCAGTATGCTGGCGCAAATTCCATCACTGATGCGACTGAAAAGCCATTTAACCGTGTCACAAATGGTCAACCGCTATATGAAACATGATCTGATGCGGCAGGCCTTTTCTATTCACCCACTGCTCGTTGGTGGTAACCCGTTTAATACAACATCTATTTATGCCCTGATCCATTTTCTTGAACGCGAATGGGGGGTTCATTTTGCCATGGGCGGGACTGGTGCTCTGGTTGCCGCCTTGCGTGGCTTGATGGAACGCCACGGCATCACCATTCGCTTTAATACGGATATCAGCCGGATTAACATCAATAATCGGCTAGCACAAAGCGTTACGACAAGTGATGGTGAAGTGATTGAAGCAGACAGAGTGATTTGTAATGCAGACCCGCCTACCGTATACCAACAGATGATTGATCCGGCGGCTGGTGCAAAAGGTAAGATTATTCCCGATTCAATGACGCGGTATTCGATGGGTCTGTTTGTGCTGTATTTCGGGACAAAACGAACCTATCCGGACGTAGCGCATCACACCATCTGGATGGGTGAGCGTTATAAAGCGCTATTACATGATATTTTCAACAAGAAAATTCTAGCCGAAGATTTCTCCTTATATCTGCATCGTCCTACCGCAACAGATAAAAGTTTTGCTCCGGACGGCATGGACAGTTTTTATGTGCTATGCCCGGTACCAAACACGAGGGGGAATCAGAATTGGGACGAAGAAGCACCTGCCTTGCGAAACCGTATTGTCGCCGCGCTTGATCGCACCATTATGCCGGGTCTGGCGGAATCCATCACATCGGATTTCTGGATGACGCCGGATGATTTCACCAATGATTATCGGTCTATGCATGGGGCAGGGTTTTCTATTGCGCCGGTGTTCACCCAATCCGCATGGTTTCGCTATCATAACCGTGATCGCCGGATAGGTAATCTGTATTTTTCAGCTGCAGGGGCGCATCCGGGTGCTGGTATGCCGGGGGTATTATGTTCTGCAAAAGTAGTGGAAAACCTTGTGATTAGGGATGAAAGCGTCTTATAATCACATCAAAGGCCAGCGCATGATGGAATATGGCAATAGTGTAATTATCCCTTCTGCCAGCGAAGCAGAAAAAACCCTTAGCCAGAATGGTAAAAGTTTTGCCTGGGCACGCCGCTTGCTGGGAAAATCAGCTGGCAATAAGGCCGCGCGGCTCTACCAATTCTGTCGTCTGGTCGATGATCTTGCTGATGATGATACTGTAGATCATTCCGCTGATTTGCTGACGCTAAGGAAAGCTATTCTGGACGATATTCAGGATGGCCATCGGCTTTATTCTGATATATCTGACCTGATTGGTGAAACGGATTTGCCGCGGCCGGTGCTGGCTGCATTGATTGATGGTCTGGTATCAGACCAGAAAATGGTTGAGGTCGCCACATCTGATGAACTCATTCGCTATGGGTATCATGTGGCAGGAACAGTTGGCTTGCTAATGTGTTCGGTTCTGGGCTGTCATGATACCCGGGCCCATGCCTTTGCTGTTGATCTGGGGGTGGCGATGCAATTGACGAATATCGCCAGAGATGTTCTGGATGATGCCAGAATGGGGCGGCGTTATCTACCTGCTGAATGGGTTAACGGGTTAACCCCTGAACAGATTGTTGCCGCAGCTGATGGTCATACCGAATCCGATGGAAAAAGACGTGCCATGATTAGTATGGCGGTGAAACGTTGTCTTGATCTGGCTGATATCTATTATCGTAGTGGTGAAAAGGGCATGGTCTATTTACCGTTACGCGCGCATCTGGCTATTGCGGTAGCTGGCCGCGTATATCGCCAGATCGGGGTGCAGTTGCGAAAGGCCAATCTTGATTGGCATAAAGGCAGGCAGATGACAAACACGATGACCAAAATGTGCGTATCATTATTGACATTACCGCGAATATGGACGCGGTTTCATGGTACGCGGCGATATCTGGGATGGGAAAAACAGCATCATCTTTGTCATGATTCCCATCTGCATCAACCTTTGCAAGGATTGCCGCTGATTGCGCCGGTAACAGCATGACCAGACATATGAACGAAAACAAATCTGTCCGGCAAATGGCTATTTTAGGTGGCGGCTGTGCCGGATTATCACTGGCAGCAACGGCTGGGGACTGGCCAGATGTTGAAATGACGGTGATTGATCATCCTGATCATAAAAACCGGCGTGATCACAATTGGGGATGCTGGTCTATTGGTGGACTGGAACAGGTATCAGCCATGGCACGAAAAACATGGTCGCAATGGGCTATCATTACGGATAAAGCAATACATAAACAGTCATCTGGACAGCACCCCTACATGGCTATTGAATCCAAAGCATGGTTAAATCATTGCCGTATTCAGGCGCGCCAGCATGGGGTTAGATTTACCGAAACACGGCTATCAGATATGACCGTTGGTGATCAGGGGGTTCAATTAACAGCTGATATATCCCTGCCGGTATTTGACTATCTTGCTGATAGCCGGACGCCCAATTTACCTGATGGCATCATGTTGCAACATTTTCGCGGGGTGGAAATAAAAACGGAATATGATGTTTTTGACCCGGATTGCGCCATTTTGATGGATTTTCGCTGCGATCAGACGCGCGGTATCCATTTTATCTATGTGTTGCCCTATGCCAGCAACCGGGCTCTGGTGGAATCGACCATGTTTAGCCCTGAACTGGCACCGGAAGCATTCTATGATACCGCGATTGCAGATTATTGTAATCGAATTCTTCAGGCAGGAAAAGTCATGGTATTGCGCCGTGAAGAAGGGGTTATTCCCATGGGATTTTTATCCCCGCGTGACCATCATGTGCATGCTATCGGGGGGAATGGCGGGGCTATCCGGCCGTCTTCGGGTTATGCGTTTGTGTTTATCCAGAAGCAAATTAACCATGCCCTGGCCAAGTTTAAAAAAGATGGCCAGTTTCATGTGTCATCACCACATAAACGGCTGGATTTATGGATGGATGCGGTATTTCTAGCCGTGATCCGTAAGCACCCGCGATTAGCACCCCATTTATTTGCCACGATTGCAAAAACCCTGTCCGGGGACGAAATGGCTATATTTATGTCTGGTCAGGCAACCAATAGATTACGGTTAAAGATTATCATGGCCATGCCAAAATGGCCGTTTATCAAGGCCTTGTTTTCGCGCCCATGGAAGGTAATCACATAATGGATTATCTAACCATCATAGCTTTATTATCTGTTGTGCTGATTGGGCTTCCCCATGGCGCCATGGATGGTGCTGTTGCCATTGCTATGGGCTATGGGCAATCCATCTGGCAGATGGCAGGTTTTATCATGATCTATATCATGATCTCAATGCTGGTGATCGGGGTCTGGTTATGGCTGCCACCAATATCCCTGTTTGGATTTTTATTGCTTAGTGTCTGGCATTTCGGGCGCGGGGATAGTTTAAGCCAGTTGCCATCATGGCTTAGATTTATTCAGGCAATCAGTCATGGTGGTCTGGTGGTATTCGGGATCAGCCAATGTGACCGCATCGCCGCAGATCAGATTTTCCAGTGGCTGGTTTTTGGTGATACCATGACGCTATGGGTCTGGATTGATGTCACAACATGGCTATGGATACCGATTGCCGCCCTATATCTGATCCTTGGTATAATGGATAGCCGGCTTCATGGGCGGCTAGCCGAATGGATAGCCCTTGCATTGGGGATTTATCTGCTTCCGGCATTGGTGGCTTTCGCAATGTATTTCTGTTTGATCCATACCGTAAGGCATATATATCGGGTCATGATTATGCTTAATGCTATGATGTCACCACGTCTGGTCATTGGACTGACGGCAATGTTTACTCTGGCTAGCTGGATAGCCGGTGCTGTTATCTATGCCATATTAATACCTTCAGAAGGTGCTGTTCCTGCTAGCATGATGGTGGTATTTATTGGACTGGCGGCCTTAACCGTACCCCATAGTCTGTTGATAGACAGTCTGTTCCGCCCACGCTTTGAAAACAATCATCACAGAGGACAACATGTCTGATCTTAGCACAAGAAAAGATGAACATATTGATCTGGCAAAGCAGGATGCGGCATTAGCCCAAATCCCGAATAGTCTTGACCGTGTCCGTCTAACCCATCAGGCATTACCGGAATGCGATGCTGATCAGATTGATGCAAGCACAGATTTTCTGGGTATAACGATGGATGCGCCCATCATGATTAGCGGGATGACCGGGGGGTCTTCGCGTGGTGATGCGATCAATGATGTTCTTGCCGAATTGGCAAATACCCATAAGCTGGCCTTTGGTGTTGGGTCACAAAGAGCATCACTAAGCCAGCAGAATAGCCAATCACATATGCGCGCATTGGCATGTGATATACCGCTTATTGGCAATCTGGGGGCGGCACAGTTGGTTGAACACAAAGGGTCAGATATTGCACTTAGAGCGATTGATGATTTGCAACCTGATGCCCTTGCTATTCATCTTAATCCCTTGCAGGAACTGGTTCAACCCGAAGGGGATCGAAACTGGGTCGGGGTGCGGGATATGCTGGCAAATCTGGTAAAACAGGCTGATATTCCTATCATCATCAAAGAGGTTGGGGCAGGAATAAGCGTAAAAACGGTTACCATGCTGAAAGACATTGGTATCACCTATTTTGATATAGCAGGGCTTGGCGGTACTAACTGGACACGCATTGAAAACAGCCGGACAGATCAGATGCGTCAGGATATGATGGCTCCTTTTATGGATTGGGGTATCCCCACTTGCGAAGCATTGCAGGACTTGCGCGGCGCCGTGCATGATGTTCGTCTAATTGCCTCTGGCGGGGTTCGGCATGGGCTGGATGTGGCAAGATGCCTATGGCTTGGTGCTGATATTGCCGCCGCGGCAGGGTGCTTTATCAAGGCGGTGGAACATGCTGATGGCCAGCTTGATCCCGAACGGCTGGATAATGTTCTGACCATATGGAAAAAACAGCTGAAAACGGCCATGTTTCTTACCGGATCAAAACATATCAAGGCATTAAAGCAGGCAGATGGAGTTGTGACCGGATAAGGGTTATCTATCCGGTATGTTGTCTATGCATCTTGGGTTCTGTTTGGGCAATGATCACGCCAAAGCCAACTATCACCGCGCCGACTAGCCGCATGCTATCCCATTCTCCAGCAAAACCATAAACCATGATAGCCATAACATATACAGGCACAGCATTAAGATGAAATGAGGCCACGGCAACACCAAGCTGGCGCGCGCCCGCAATCCATAAGGGCTGGGATATGGCCGCCGATAGAATAGAAAAAGCAAACAGCATCATCAAACTATGCGACGTAATAGGCCCGATGGATATCTGCATGGGATAGATAAAACCCGCGATTAGCCAGATTATGGTGATGAAACATCCTGCCCCAGATAATGTTATTGTCGTCTGTCCCATCGAAGTCAGCGTGGCCAGATGGACGGTTGTTGCACGGGTTGCCCACGCATATAACATGACGGCAATTATGCACCATATAAAGCCAACGCCAATATCATAGCTATGCCACCGGATACCTGCTGCCATCAATCCACCAAGCAGGGCACAGGCGATGCCAATGGCCAATCGGGGCGTCAAGCGGCGGCGATCAAGAACAATTTCAAGGATTGCCCCCATTATTGGCATCATGGCCGCCGCAATTGCAGGGGTGACAGGGTTGGAAATATGTTGACCATAAAGCAGTAATACCGTGCCAAAACCAAAACCAATAGCACCGATCACCAATCCTTTTTTCCACAAAAACCAGTGGCTAGGGATCCGGCCTTCTGTTAGGCGCCAATATATCAGCAGAATAACAGTGCTGGGCAATAATCTGACCAGCAATAATGTTAGCAGATCCCATGATTCCATCAAGACAGAACCAGCAGGAAAGCCAAGCGACCATATCAATGCGGCTAATAGGCAATACAGGTTTCCAGATATCAATGATGATCTGGCATCAGGCACCTGTTGACTGTGATGTCTATTAACCATCATAGACTAATCTGAGAGATCATATTATTTTCCATATGACCGCGGTAACCCCAGTCCCTTTTCGGCCAGAAAGGATAGAATCAAATTGGTTGAAATAGGGGCAACCTGATAAAGTCGTGTTTCACGAAACTTTCTTTCCACATCATATTCTTCGGCAAAACCAAATCCGCCATGGGTCTGAAGGCATGCTTCACCGGCTTCCCATGACGCATCTGCGGCCAGCATTTTAGCCGTATTGGCTTCTATGCCGTGTGCGCTACCGCTATCATAAAGCCTGGCCGCTTTCTGCACCATCAATTCGGCGGCCATCATATGGGCATAGGCTTTAGCAAGCGGAAACTGAATGCCCTGATTACGACCTATGGGGCCACCAAAAATACTGCGATCATTAGCATAGCGGCCTGCGGTATCAAGAAACCATTTGGCATCGCCAATACATTCCGCGGCAATCAGTATCCGTTCCGCGTTCATACCGGAAAGGATATAGGAAAACCCCTTACCTTCATCACCGACAAGTGCATCATGTGGAATCTCCACATCATCGAAAAAGACTTCGGTTGTGGCGTGATTGATCATGGTGCGAATAGGACGAATGGTAATGCCATTGCCGATGAGGTCTTTCATTTCTAGTAAAAAGACGGATAGCCCATCGGTGCGCTTTTCCACCTGATCGCGCGGGGTGGTGCGGGCAAGCAATAGCATAAGATCAGAATATTCAGCGCGTGACGTCCATATTTTCTGCCCGTTAATACGCCAGCCTCTATCGGTTTTTTTTGCGGTTGTTTTCAATGCAAGCGTATCTGTTCCACTGCTTGGTTCGGTTACGCCGAAGGCTTGCAATCTTATCTTGCCTTGTGCGATTGGCGGCAGATATTTCTGTTTCTGTTCATTGGAACCATGCCGCATGACCGTGCCCATAGTATACATCTGGGCATGACAAGCAGCAGCATTACACCCGCAAGCATGGATTTCTTCCAGAATAACTGTCGCTGCTTCCATGGTTAATCCAGACCCGCCATATTCCTCTGGGATAAGTGCCGCCAGCCATCCTGAGCTGGTTAAAGCATTTACAAAATCCGTGGGATAGGCGCGGGCTCTATCCAGGTCTTGCCAGTATGTTCCGGGAAAATCAGTGCATATTTTTCTAATAGCCTGACGTATTTCATCAAGTAAGCTTGCATCTGTTGGAATGTGAGTAGTCATGAAATGATCCGTATGATTAAGATTACTTATTTATTTACAACAATTGAAAAATATGTGGGTTTGCACTGAATAAAAATCCTACATTAATTTGTATGATCTATCCAGTATGTGGCGACAATCAGACGCGTGTTTAATGAGTAATACATGACAATAAGCAATGATGCATAATTAAATATAAACTTAATGATGATGCAATTTTTTACTTTATCAAGCGGATTGTCTATGTAAGGGTAGTTAGATGAAGATGTTTT
>JBMYKD010000033.1:0-13437 GCA_049595035.1 Puniceispirillales bacterium (SeqCode)
TCATATATATTTTTTTCCTTATTCTTTTTGTGTGTAGGCGTTTACTCATCGCTTATTTCCATTTTCCCTATTAGCAATTGGAATAATATGAATGGAATATGTGTTATGAAGAAAAAAGTGTTGCCCAGCCATTTTGAATTGGCTATAAGTTTCCATCGGTAAGGCTTTATTGTCTGCCGACTAAGGTGAGGGGGTGTAGCTCAGTTGGTTAGAGCGCCGGCCTGTCACGCCGGAGGCCGCGGGTTCGAGTCCCGTCACTCCCGCCACTCTTATCTTTTTTCCATCTTCTAGTTTTTTTTGACGGCTTTGAAATGCCCCGGTCGGTGTTCGCCAATTTCAAGCACGCCTATCATCTTGCGCCAAATCTCACTTGTTTCATTGGCTTCTGCTTCACCTATACATGCTATTACCTGTGAAAGCATGGGTTCGGTTGTCATCGATAGCCATTCTTGCTTTGCCAGATTAAGATACCATGCGTTGCGATCCTGCCTTTCAATATCTGTAAACCCTGCCGCTGATAGTGCATTACTATACCGGTCAAGCGAACACATATGCATATCAAGACCTTCGGCCGCTATATAATCCTGCATAATCTGTGAAGGGGGCTGATCATCTAATCGCATCCAGTCACTTGCCGCAATCACCCCTTTCGGTTTAAGCACGCGGGCAATATCTATCATCAGGGTTTCTTTATTGGGAATATGCAGAAAAGCATCTTTACTAAAAACCATGTCAAAATGCTGATCAGGAAAGGGAAGTTTTCCGGGTGTTACGATTTGAAATGTTGCTTTATCACCAAGATTATACTGATTGGCCAGTTCAGTAGCGCGTGAGATAACGAGAGGTTCAATATCAATGCCAATGGCACTGGCGGCACCATGTTCTGTGAGTAAATGAAAAATCGCCCCGCCACAGCCGCAACCAATATCAAGAATATGAAGTCCTGATAAATCCAAGCCTTCGATTACCAGATCAACTTCAGCTGATCCGCCAGGCGATAGAAATCCCTGACCCCATATGAGTTCAAGGAAATCAATTTGTTTCTGACCATATTCGCCATCATCGGTTATGCTCATCAATCAACCCCCATTAAAGCTATTTGATCCATGCACTTGGTTTTTTTCTATCACCATTCATCATACTGCTAATGGCATCAGCCATACCACGACTGGCTTCACGATTCTTTTTCAGCATCACATCAAGGGGAATGACAATATCACCATCCATACGAATCCGAGGAGGGTCATAATCTGGAAAATCTTTCAATAGCACCTTAAGCGCTTCCACCAAGCGGTCTTCCTGCGATAGTTCAGCTTTCCCATTATCGTTAGAATCTGACATCATTTGCCTCATATTAAAAAACATTTGGAAAATATTATCAAATTATGTGCCAATTGACAAAACTCAGTCATTAAAACGTGTTTCCATATAGGCAACGATCTGTTCTGCGAATTTTGAAGCCGCAACAGATAATACCCTGTTTTCGAGCTGGATAAGCCGTAATATTACTGCTGGCATATCTGTTGAATGCATGGGCACGCTTGCCAATTGACCCTTTACATGATCCGCCTTAACAGGAAGATGGAAGCTGATAGCATCATCATGTAAAAGCATATTTTCCCTCAAGCTGATGCTATCAGCTCTGGTGACAATATGAAGGGAAACACCGGTAACAATTTCTGTTTGTTTGATCATGTCGGACACTTCATCGGATATACCGGGCATAATAATAGGATAATCCGCACATTCATAAAACCTAAGCAGCTGGCGGGTCGCCAATGGATGGCTTTTACGCATGAGTGCTTCAGGTATTATGCTAGCTGTTGCCAGTGTTTTATATCCTGAGCTGATTACCGGTCCTAATGTTAGAGCCAAATCAGCCGTTAATGCATTCAGATGCGTTTGCGCATCTTCTCTTTCGCAAGTGATGATAGAAAAGGTGACATCCGGATAGGATTTGCGATAACGTGTTAATTCTGCAACAAGAAACCCTGTTTGTGTATGCTGGTTACATGCGATTGACACATGGCCGCGCCGCATCCCTTCCAGATCAGCGATTTGCGACCGAACCCGATCTAAATCGGATTGCTGTTTTTTGATATGATGAACAAATAATTCACCTGCTGTATTCAAGCGAACGCCAATAGCCAGCCTTTCAAACAAAGGACACGATAATTCATCTTCTATGGCTAACAGGCGCCGGTTAAGGGCTGATGGTGTGATAGCAAGTTTTTCAGCGGCCTTACGGATGGATTTTTCTTCGGCTATAACGGTAATAAAATGCATCGATTTCATAAACTGCATGGTTTTATCCTGATACGATAACAAGTGGTTTCATGTCTGTTGAAAAAAATGCAACACTGTCATGCAAAACTAGCACAATTATGATACGGTTCAATATGTTATTAACATTTTGTTGATTTAAACGGAGTGTTATTATGTTTAGAATCCCCCTAATTGCTATGACTTTGATGGTATCCCCTTCGGTTGTTTATGCTGATCTGGACCCCGAAACAGCCTATATTTTCAATTCTCTTTCATTTCTGATGCATGGTTTCATTGTTATGTTGATGGCTGCTGGTTTCTGTATGCTTGAAGCCGGACTGGTCAGAGCAAAAAATACAACTGTGCAATGCACTAAAAACATTGGTCTGTATGCGATAAGCGGAATAATGTTCTGGCTTGTTGGTTATAATCTGCTCTACATGGATGTTGATACCTGGATGGGTAGTTTTGCTGTCTGGGCACCTTCTGGAACAGATTTAGAAACGGGCTACTCATCTGGTTCGGATTGGTTTTTCCAAATGGTATTTGTTGCGGCGGCAGCCTCTATTGTATCTGGTGCTGTGGCTGAACGTGTTAAATTAATTAGTTTTCTTATCTTTAGTGCCGTGTTGACGGGTTTTATTTATCCTATTCAGGCTAGCTGGAGCTGGGGTGAAGGGTATCTTAATCAAATCGGATTTCTTGATTTTGCCGGTTCTACGATTGTACATTCCGTTGGCGGCTGGGCGGCATTAATGGGTGTGCTGATTATTGGAGCGCGTAAAGGCAAATATGCTAGTAATGGTCGCGTAAACCCGATGCCCGGATCAAACCTGCCTTTAGCTACTCTGGGAACATTTGTTCTCTGGTTTGGATGGTTTGGGTTTAATGGTGGGTCACAACTAGCCATGGGTAGCGCGGCCGATGTTGATGCCATTTCTAACATTTACATAAATACCAATATCGCAGCAGCGGCAGGTGTTGTGATCGCTCTTTTCCTGACCTATATCCAGTATGGCAAGGTTGAACTGACGATGACATTGAATGGTGCTTTAGGTGGTCTGGTGGCTATTACGGCTGAACCATTGTTGCCGTCTGTTCCTCTGGCTGCGGCGATTGGGGCTGTTGGTGGATTGATAGTTGTGATCGCTGTTCCGCTTCTTGACAAACTAAAGATTGATGACGTGGTCGGGGCTATCCCTGTTCATCTATTTGCCGGTATATGGGGTACGATTGCGGTAGTGTTTTCCAATCCGGATGCAACATTATCCGCTCAGCTAACTGGTATTATTCTTGTTGGGGTGTTTGTTTCGGTTACTTCAGCCATCATATGGTATGTGCTGGCTATGGTTATTGGTATCAGGGTTAGCGAAGAAGAAGAAATTAATGGCCTTGATATAAGTGAATGCGGGCTAGAAGCATATCCGGAGTTTTCCCGGGGATAGCACTTAACTAAAGATAAACCATCTAAGAGGTGAGGGTGCTTTCCGTATCCTCACCTTTTGCACATGTCATATCGCATGTGATCTGTCTGATCAGGTCTGCAGAAGTCGAAGCAAGGCTTCCGTCTTTTAAATACATATTATTTTCAAAACCAATGCGACCATGGCCACCATGTTTAATGGCTTTCATAATGCTATCATGTTCACTAGGGCCGAATGCGCATAACATCCAGCTATCTAATGTGTCGAGGTCTGATCCAAGAAAATGATCCAGTTCTGCCGGATCAGACACAAAACCGGGGTTATAACGACCAAGGACTAATAAAGCATGTATCCTGCCATCTGGTATGATCCCCCGTTGCTTTAAAGATACCAGATAGGCAAGGTCTTCTGGACTGTAAACAATATGCTGTATGGAAGTGCCTTGCGCGTTTACCTGTTGATAGATATCAGCCGCAAAAGCAAGATCCTTTTCATCACCCGAACTAGTTATTTCACGCACCCCAACTGATGCAAATTGTGGTT
Source organism: Puniceispirillales bacterium (SeqCode) (assembly GCA_049595035.1). Lineage (GTDB taxonomy): Bacteria > Pseudomonadota > Alphaproteobacteria > Puniceispirillales > UBA1172 > UBA12202. The sequence continues at coordinate 4,233 of JBMYKD010000033.1, forward strand.
GGACTTCAAGCAGACAAGCTGCCTGTTGCTGGGGGCTAAATATGCCGGCAGATTCGGTAGTGATCTGAACAAGCATATCAGGAACATGTTTTGCCATCTGGTTAAGCAATTCTTCATAAAGGTTGCTATTCAGACTATGTATACCCTTCTCATCACGAATATGAGCATGTAGGATGCTCGCACCTGCATCAAAACAGCGGCTAGCTTCAGCAATTGTTTCGGCTATGGTAACTGGAAGATGAGGGTGATCTGCTTTGGTTTTACGCGCCCCGTTAGGTGCCGCCATGATAATAGGAAAAGATGACATTTATACTGGTCTTTCCAAAAGTTTTGCGATACAAAAATTAAACAAAAATTCAATGGAGGTTAAACATGGACGCGACAATAGGACTTCTTCTAGTTATTGGTTTCCCTTTATGCCTTGTGATAATCATCAGCTTATTTGGCCGATTTTCAGTTGACCCCGAATAAATCCGTTTTAACGGAATATCTTTTATGATGCGAATAGGGGCAAATGTGATTGCCCTATTCTTTTGACCTTTTTATTAAAGATATTATCCGTTTACACTGACAAAAACATAAATTGCTGCCGCCACGGATATGATGGCAATAATAATTGTCCAGTGCATTTTGTTATACACGTTTTCTTCCGGTACGTGATCTGGTCTGGTTTTGCTTGAATGATCCATGTCTTGATCCCCCTTAATATTTTGCTATCATGATGTCATAACATAAATCTTTTTAACAAAACATGCGCGCTATTGTCATCTTGTTTTAGATGGTATTTCTATTCAACAAAATCTATAATATATTCTACTCTTATCTTTTAATGTATTTTGACTGGCCATGATGCGTTCAATATTGTTATTTCTGATTTTGTTTGCTTTCTGGCTGTTATTGTCAGGTCATTATACCCCTTTGATCATCGGTTTTGGAGTTGTTTCTTCTGCCTTCTGTGTGTGGATGTCTTCCCGTATCATGACCTATGATGATGAAGGGCTTCCTCTTCACCTCATGACAGGTTTGCCCGGTTATATTCTATGGTTAGTATGGCAAATCATTATTGCGAATGTATTAACAATAAAAGCGATTTTTTCCAATGATATATCGCCGTCTATGTTTCGTATCCGTTCTGGCAAAATGAGCGAAGCCGGACTTGTTCTTTATGCCAATTCCATCACCTTAACACCGGGAACCGTTACAATTAAAATGATGCGTGGCGGGTTTCTTGTCCATGCTTTAACCCCTGCTATGGCTGATGATGTGAAAAGCGATGCCATGGGGGCAAAGATCCGCCAGATAGATAGGAAGATGTCATGACCGTTCTCATTGTAAGCATGGTGGCCTTGGGTATATCCATATTAATTGCTCTTATCCGTGTTGTTCTGGGGCCAACGGCGTTTGATCGTGTGCTGGCAGTAAACAGTATTGGCACCATTGTGATTATAGGCATTGCATTACATGGGTTTATTATGGAACGCCCAGAATTTATCGATATAGCCATATTATATGCCATTCTCAATTTCATAGGGACATTTGCTGTTCTTAAATTGTTCAGCACAGGGAAATTGAGCTGATCATGGAAGATATCATTTTATTCATTGCTCTATCATTGATTGGTCTTGGATCAATTCTGATTATTATAGGCGCCATTGGTTTGGTGCGCCTGCCAGATGTCTATGCCCGTATTCATGCATCAGGTGTGGTTGATACCGGTGGCGCGGCAATGATTTTACTGGGACTATGTCTATATTCTGGCTGGAATCTGGTGACAGTCAAATTAGTGGTGATCGGGGTATTTTTATTTTTCACCAGTCCGATTTCCGGTCATGCCATTGCACAGGTTGCCCATAGCCAGAAAGTGGCTTTCAAAGGCGATGATGAAACGAAAACCAGCTCCCGTTCAAAACAGCCTAATTACGGAGATAAGACGTGAGTACGTTAGTAATAAATATATCTTTGGTTAGTTTTATGCTTGTTATTGCTCTGATGATTGCTTTAAGCCATAGGCTCTTTGCTATTATTGTGATGTCAGGTGCATATTCCCTTGTGTCTGCGGCTATGTTCGTCAATTTGGATGCGGTTGATGTTGCCTTTACCGAAGCCGCGGTAGGGGCAGGATTTTCAACCGTTTTATTTCTTGCCGCAATGGCATGGCTTCCCGCTGAAGAAAAGCGGGATAGGGCACTTGTTGTCCTACCGTTGATCTTATGTATCACTGCTGGGTCTTTATTGATGTGGGCAGTCGCATATTTGCCGGCCATGGGTGATCCGTCTTCTGTCGTTCACCAGCATGTTGCCCCACGTTATCTGACGGAAAGCTATGATAAACTGCATATCCCAAATGTTGTTACGACTGTTCTGGCTAGTTATCGCGGGTTTGATACGCTTGGTGAAACCATTGTTATTTTAACCGCTGGAATAGGTGTATTGCTTATCTTAACGGGCAAAACAGGACGCATCGAAAATGATGATAAGGGTAAAAATAATATACAGGATGAGGAGGCATAGATGAAAACTAATCCTATCCTTCGTGTCATATCTAAAACCCTGTTTGCGCCTATTATTCTTTATGGGCTTTATGTTCAGTTTCATGGTGATTTTGGGCCTGGTGGCGGGTTTCAGGCCGGGGTGATTATTGCCGCTGCCTTTATTCTTTATGGGATGGTGTTCAGTCTTGAAGAATTAAAGCAACTCGCTCCACCAAAAATTGTTCATATATTAATGGCCATGGGTGCTTTGATTTATACTGGTGTTGGTGTTGTGACATTTCTCTTGGGGGTCCAGTTTTTAAATTATGATGTTCTTGCCAAATATCCTGCTAAAGGTCAGCATTATGGCATCTTGATTGTCGAATTCGGAGTCGGTTTGACGGTTGCTAGTACAATCTTGGGATTGTTTATGGCATTTGCCGGATTTGATATTCCTAGAAAAACACAGAAAAAGGGTGACTCACATAAAATAAAAACACCCAGAAAGAAAACTGGTGTTTCATGATTGATATTCTGCTTTCCCACTGGAATTATTTTATTGTTGTTCTGTTAATGATGATTGGATTATTTGTTGTCATTTCCAGCATGAATCTGGTTAAAAAACTGGTGGGATTAAGTCTGTTTCAAACTTCTGTTTTTCTTTTTTATATCTCACTTGGAAAAATAAATAATGGTACGGCACCCATTATCATGAAATCTGGTCATGATGGGCATGGCAGTTCTGATATTCTTTATTCCAATCCACTGCCACATGTTCTTATTCTGACGGCGATTGTTGTTGGTGTGGCGACAACGGCCTTAGGCCTGGCGCTGGTGTTGCGTATCAAAGCCAGTTTTAATAGCATCGAAGAAGACGATATCCTTAGTGTAAAGCGTGACATTAAAAACCGGAGCAGGGCATCATGATAGACTGGTTGCTACATCTGCCCGGCATAATTGTTGTCATCCCTTTATTATCGGCAATTATTGTTGCGCTTCTTCCTTCTCGGATAGGGTGGTTTTTTGCATCGGTAAGTTCTGGTCTATCATTTTGGGCTGCGCTTGTTATGGCTAATCATATGCTTGATGCGCCGACGCTTACGCGAATATCCTATTTTCTGGGAGGATGGCCACCACCCTGGGGGATTGAGTTTTCGGTAGATCATGCCACAACATTGGTCACTCTTGCTATAACAGGCTTAGGTTTTGTTACAACTCTGTCTAGTAATGCATTGATATTTAAAGACATTCATGAAGAAGATAAAGCCAGATTTTACGCGGCATGGCTGTTGGCTCTTGGCGGATTGTTAGGTTTGGTGATGACGGCCGATGCTTTCAATCTTTTTGTCTTTTTTGAAATTTCATCTCTGGCCTCGGTAACACTGGTTGCCATGGGCAGCGGGCGAGATAAACGCGCCCTTGTTGCGGCCTTTAATTACCTGATCATTGGTGCCATCGGGGCAACATTCTATGTGATTGGTGTGGGTTTCTGTTATGCCATGACAGGAACGTTAAATATGATCGACATGGCATCCCGCCTATCTGATGTAACTGATCCGATTCCTGTCTATGTAGGACTTGCCTTCATGGTATCTGGCGTGATGGTCAAGGCTGCTGTATTTCCGGTGCATTTCTGGCTTCCGCCTTCTTATGGTTTTGCTCCCATGGCGGTGACCAGTTTCTTAGCCGCCATTGCAACAAAAGCATCGCTTTATGTTCTGATCAGAGTCTTAATGACTGTTTTTGGCGGTTTTTCAGATATGCCATTAATGATCATGCAATGGGTCTTTATCCCACTAGCCTTAATGGCCATCTTGCTTGGCACAATTCTGGCGATTTATGAAAGAGATGCCAAGATGATGCTGGCACAATCCTCTGTTGCGCAAATCGGATATATTGTTCTTGGTTTCGGAATGGCAACCATTGCTGGGGTGCAAGCTGGCTTTATCCACATTGCTTATCATGCCATGATCAAGGGTGGTATGTTTATTGGCTTAGGCGGCATGGCGATAGCGGTAGCAGGCCAAACAGGGATAACCAAGCTTGCCGGATTAGGCCGCCGTATGCCGATTACATCAACAGGCTTTTTGATTTGCGGGTTGAGCCTGATTGGTGTTCCTCTAACCGCTGGATTTATTTCAAAATTCTATCTTGTATCAGCCATTATTTCTGCCGGATACTGGCAGGTGGCGGCTATTGTCCTGCTATCCAGTGCGTTATCCGTAGTCTATTTATGGCGATTAGTCGAAACCTTATGGTTTATGCCCTCCGAAACCGGGGAAACACGCTTACCTGAACAAGCCATGATCTATCTGCCATTATGGATACTGGCTATTGCCAATATCTGGCTGGGTATTGATGCCGGCTTGATAACAGGGCTAGCAAATATGGCGGCTATTACCTTATTCGGGGGTATGTCATGATATCTGCTGATAACGCTATTATTCTGGGTCTTATTGTTCCTCTTATTGTTGCTATATTGACCCCTGTTTTTGGTTCACGTCCAGATATCCGTGATGCCTTAGGCCCTGTTGGCGGGATTGTCAGTTTTTATGCGGCCATGCAGATAGCATTGGCCATAATTGGCGGGGCAACGCCGGAATGGTTTATCATATCCATTTCAGACGGTTTGAACTTCTCCTTCCGTGTAACCCCGCTTGGGGCGATATTTGGTCTGGTGGCATCAGGCTTATGGATTATGGCGGCGATATATTCGGTTGGATATATGCGCGGCAATAAAGAAACGGATCAGACACGGTTTAATGCCTTTTATGCTGTGGCGGTGCATGCTGCATTAGCTATTGCATGGTCTGGTAATTTACTGGTTCTGTTTATTTTTTATGAAGTGCTCACATTTTCTACCTATCCCCTTGTCATACACAAACAAACTGCTGAAGCAATGCGGGCAGGGCGGCTATATATGGGTATACTTGTTGGCACTTCACTCATGCTATTATTGCCGGGGGTTATCTGGGTCTGGACATCAACCGGTTCTCTGGATTTTGTTCCGGGTGGTATTCTGGCCGGTAAGATTGATCCGTCTTATGTGCCGTGGTTGTTGGCCCTTTTTGCTTTTGGGATTGGGAAATCTGCTCTTATGCCTATTCATCGCTGGTTACCGGCGGCTATGGTAGCACCGACTCCTGTGTCGGCCTTGCTTCATGCCGTGGCGGTGGTCAAGGCTGGTGTGTTTACCATGCTGATGGTTGTTGTTTATATCTTTGGCTATGATTTTCTCGCCATGACCAGAGGCTCTGTCTGGCTGATCTGGTTGGCGTCTTTCACCATTCTGGCATCTAGCATTATTGCCATACAAAAAGATGATATTAAGGCACGGCTAGCGTATTCAACCGTATCACAACTATCCTATATTGTGCTGGGTGCTGCCCTGGCTAATGAAATAGCGGCAAAAGGGGCAGCATTACATATTGTTATGCATGCCAGTGCAAAAATTACGTTATTTTTCTGTGCTGGTGCTATCTATGTATCGGCGCATCTGAACAAAGTATCGCAGCTAGATGGATTAGGTTACCGTATGCCAATGGTATTTGCGGCCTTTTTCCTTGCGGCATTATCAATTATAGGCATTCCACCACTGGGCGGTTCTTGGAGTAAATTTCTACTGATGGCCGGCGCGGCTGAAAACGGTATGGTGCTGGTCATTCTGATATTGGCCATATCATCACTGATGAATGTATGGTACCTGCTGGAACCTGTCATGCGCGGGTTTTATCTTCCAGAAAAATCACCTGTCCATGTTGAAAAACTGCCACTTGTTGTTATCCCGCCAGTAATTACCGCTATGCTTTGTTTGGTGTTATTTTTTAACCCCTGGCCATTCTTATCTCTGATAAACCTGATGGTGATGCCATAATGAATGATGACATCAATAAAAAAGTAGAAATCTTGACGCTGGAACGATTTGGTCGTGCCTTTACCTTTGTTATTGTTATAGGGGTTGTCATTCTTCTGGCACTTGAAATCATTTTTCATCGTCATGGTGAAAATGCCATAGAAGACATGTTTTTCTTTCCGGCAATATTTGGCTTTATTACGCTTATTTTTCTTGTCATGACTAGCACATTATTGCGGCGATTTATCATGCGGGACGAAAATTATTACCGTAAACGGGAAGGTGGTCATAATGATACCTGATTTTGGTTTCCCCCCCGGTTTTTTAATGTTCCTTGGTGCTGGCCTTATTCCATTTTTGCCCGCTAATCTTCGTCATATATGGATGCTGATGACGATTGCATGTTCGGCAACCACACTGGTTGCGCCCGCGGGTGAACATTTGTTATGGTCTGTGATGGGGATGGAACTATCTCTTTATCATGTTGATCACCTGACCTTTCCCTTTTCACTTGTTTTCCATATTGCCGCTGTGCTGACTGTGATTTACAGCTGGCATAGCAAGTCATGGACAGAATTAACGGCTATTTTGTCTTATGCCGGAGCTGCCATTGCGGCGGTTCACGCTGGAGATCTGATCAGTCTATTTATCTGGTGGGAAGCAACTGCCATCACATCTGTGTTCATAATCCTTGCCGCTGATACGGTGTCATCACGTCATGCGGCTATACGTTATCTTATTGTTCAGGTTACTAGTGGCGTATTATTAATTGGTGGGGCGGCACTGTATTTTCATGAATATGGTCGTATCACTTTTGAAGCCATGACCTTAGGGTCTATGGCAACATGGTTTATTTTCATTGCTTTTGGCATTAAGGCTGCTTTTCCCTTTTTAAACGGATGGATGCAGGATGCCTATCCCGAAGCCAGTATCATTGGAACAGTGGCATTATCGGCATTTACAACGAAATTGGCCATTTATGCATTAGCTCGTGGTTTTCCAGGCACCGAATTATTGATCTGGATTGGTGCTGTCATGACAGCATTTCCTGTATTTTTTGCTGTTATCGAAAATGATTTGCGTCGCGTATTATCATTTGGTCTGAATAGCCAATTGGGATTTATGGTTGTTGCGGTGGGTATAGGTACGCCTCTTGCGCTTAATGGTGCGGTGGCGCATGCCTTTGTGTGTACTATATATATGTCCTTGCTATTTATGTCTGTTGGAACCGTCATGTTTCATACCCGTACCGCTAAGGCATCTGAACTTGGTGGTTTATACAAACTGATGCCATTTACCATGATTTGCTGCATTGTTGGTGCTATGTCGATTGCGGCTTTCCCGTTATTTAGTGGTTATGTTGCTAAATCTCTTACCATGTCTGCACTTGGTGGAACTGACTTTATCCTTGCTTACTTCATTCTTGTCTTTGCTTCTGCTGGTGTGGTGGTGCATTCTGGTATTAAGACGCCGTATTTCACCTTTTTTGCGCATCCGACCACACGGAAAATTGGTAAAACTCCGACTGGTATGCTGGTTGCGATGGGTATTGCGGTGATCATGTGTGTAGGGGTTGGGTTTTTCCCGAATGTATTCTACCAGATACTGCCATATGCCAAGGTAAAGAATCCTTATGATCTCAGTCATGTAACAGGTCAGCTTCAATTATTATTCTTGGCGAGTCTGGCATTTGTTTTTCTGATGAAGACAAAGCTTTATCCAGCCGAAATTGGTTCCGTTTTGCTTAACTCGGACTGGTTCTATCGCCGGTTTGCACCTTCCCTTATTGGTTCCCTGGTCAAGTTATCTATGCAGCTGGCAGCAGCCATAGACAAAAAAATGATTAAGGGGGCAAACATGGTTATGCGCGGGGCAAAATGGATATCTGATCATCCTGTATCAGGGCCTGTTATTCCAGGGCCTGCCGCTCTGGTGCAAGTGATTGTCCTGATAGTAATAATAGCATCAATCTATGCCAATCTTAATTAAAATCAGAAACGCTGGCGCTGGTCTTTTCAATATGCCAACCCGCATATGCCTTTATCTGTCCATAATGATATGGCTGGGAATAGGGCAGGTAACAGCCAGTGATCTGATCAGGGTAGAGCTTTATGACCCTGTTAATGATAAATGGCATCAGATTCTGGCTGAAAAAGCAGAAACATTGGAACAACGCCAACAGGGTTTGATGTATCGGCAGTTTTTACCTGAAAATCATGGTATGCTCTTTTTATATGAACAGGAAAGTATGCTGTCATTTTGGATGAAGAATACATTTATTTCGCTTGATATTATTTATTTTTCTGCAAACGGCGAATGGGTAAATACGGCGCATCATACTACCCCGAAAAGCTTGACAACCTATCCATCCCTTGCACCGGCACAATTTGTTCTTGAACTACCTGCTGGTCATGCAAATCAGTTAAATATCGGTGCTGGAAGCAAGTTAATCATTAAAGACTGCAATATGCTAAAATCAGGGCTTGATTTCGTACCATGCTATCGATAAATATAATCTTGTCTTTGCATTCTTGTAAAACACATGTCGGAGTGTAGCGCAGCCTGGTAGCGCATCTGGTTTGGGACCAGAGGGTCGGGAGTTCGAATCTCTCCACTCCGACCATTTTATCATTTTTCTTTTTTTGGGATACTATGAAGGCACGAATATTTCAAAAACCTAAATCAGCCATGCAGTCTGGGAATACCGGCTGGGGTCAGTCCGCTGAATGGGTGATGGAACCTATTCGCCAGAACAAAGCATCCCCTGATAGTCTTATGGGTTGGCAGTCATCTGGCGAAACATTAAAGACGCTTCATTTATCCTTTGAAACATTGGATGCGGCATTAGCTTATGTTAATCATAACAACATCAAACCTGTTG
>JBMYKD010000034.1:0-13068 GCA_049595035.1 Puniceispirillales bacterium (SeqCode)
GTGATTGGCAAATAGCCCCGGCAGTACCGCGGCAGATAACGGGGGATACGTCGGTATGGACATATTCATCTTTTCTTCCTTTCCATAATAAATCATTAATGGATGCAGGCTAATCTGCGCCCATATCAATGTAAAGCCAATAAGGTTTTTATATCACAAACATTAAAGCCCGGAAAACAGTATCTGATACCCTCTAATACCATGCATCTGGTAATTCGCTTTTCCGTCTATCAACAAAATCTGTCAGAGCTTCAAGCACACTGCTATCAATGGCTGGAGTCTGGTATTCTGATAACATGTCTTTCCATTTATCATAAGCGCGGGCGCGCATATCCTTACTGCCGTGTTCTTCCCAGCTTTCGACATTCTCGCTATTGCTTAGTTCTGGTTCATAAAACGCCGTGGAATAGTTCCGCATGGTATGGGCTGATCCCAGAAAATGGCCTCCTGCTGGCACCTCTTCATAAGCATCTCTTGCCATGGATTCATCGCTGGTATTCAAACCCTGCTCCAGTATTTTCTGATAACTGCCTAGGCGGTCAGCATCCATAATCAGTTTTTCAAACCCGACACATAAACCGCCTTCCAGCCAGCCAGCCGAATGAAGAACATAATTTGCCCCTGCCAGCATCGTAGAATGCATGGAATCTGCCGATTCATATGCGGCTTGCGCATCTTCTATCTTGGACGCCGTCAGCGACCCGCCGCAACGTAAGGGCAAACCTGCCCGCCGTGCCAGCTGGCCAATGGCGTAATTCGAAATAACAGGTTCCGGCATGCCAAATGTTGGCGCACCAGATTTGAGTGACATTGATGATAAGAAATTCCCCAAAACAAATGGCGCACCGGCATGAACAAGCTGGGCGTAAGCGCATACCATCATGGCCTCTGCCATAGCCTGGGCAACACTCGCCGCTGTGGATACTGGCCCCATAGCACCTGACAGAATAAATGGTACAACAACAATGCCCTGCCCCCGGCCACAATAAACACGGATAGCTTCTGTCACGACTTTATCAATGAGCAGAGGCGAGTTGGTATTTACATTGCCCATAATCACACAATGCTGGTCCATCACATCACGGCCAAATACGATTTCTGCCATATCGACGCTATCCTGTGCCCGGCTCATTTCCGTGATAGCACCTAAATGCGGTTTGTCCGAAAGGGTCATATGTGCCAGCAACATATCCAGATGCCGCTTACTGACAGGAACATCACAAGGCTCACATGTAACAAATCCACCGTGATGAAGATAGGGATGCATATAGGTTAGCCGAACCAGATCACGAAAGGCCACGATATCGCCATAACGCCGGCCAGATTCAAGATCACGAACAAATGGTGCTCCATAAATAGGGGCAAAAACCTGATTATCACCGCCAATCACCACTGATCTGGCTGGATTGCGGGCAAGCTGTGTGAATTGTGACGGGGCTTTACGGCATAGATCCCGAATCCAGTCCGCTGGCGCATGAACAATATCGCCATCAACTTTTGCCCCCGCCTTTTTCCAGAGTTCGATTGATGATGGATCATCCCGGAAGGCAATGCCGATATTTTCAATCAGCCAGTCAACTTGCTGTTCCAGTTTTTCAATCTGTTCCGTATCCAGAGGATCAAAAAACGGCAGAATCCGTTTAACATAAGGGGCAGAAATGGCCTGTTCTGGCCTAACTCCTCTTACCCGTGATGATGATGCACGTCTAGCCAAAATATCCCCCCAATATGACCATCAATAGCAATGTACAGTTATGTATATTACTAGGTAATCCTAATCTGATTGGCAACGCAATTCAATAGCAATAATCCCTAGGATAGGATGACATCGGCTAGTTTTTTTGAATGATGCGTCAATGGCTCATAGCCATCATCGGTAATGATGAAACTGTCACCAACCTGCGCCCGAAAGCTATCCGTGGAAACAGAACCATCAACCGCGAATACCATACCCGGTTGCAATATCGTTTTATCCCCAGTTACCAGTTGCGGGTGTTCGAGATAACTAAACCCCGTCGCCCTGCCGCATCGAAAGGGATAGGAATAACCTGCATCCTGAATGACCTTGGCATAGGCCTTATGAACGTCTTCGGCCATAACCCCCGGACGAAGGGCGTCTAGTGCTGCTTGCTGGCTATCAACGGCGACATGATAAACATCAATCTGGCTAGGATCCGCCACCTCTCTAATCCAGAATGTGCGGTCAAAGCCCAGTTTAAATCGGTGAAAACTTGTCATCCCACAAAAACAGAGAAACACTGGCTCACCTGTTCGCATAATCCTGTTCGTTGCGCGGTGATGGGTTCTGGTAATCATATCTCCCGATGCCATGATCTGAAGAAAATGTATCATAGGTGACATATCTGTGTCGTTGTAATGATGAGCTAATAATTCTGCCGCTTTTTCTGTTCCGGCTTTTGCTGTGGCAAGCGCAACGCTATATTCTGGGACACCATCACCAATAGCTTCACATCCGGCTGTCATCATGGCATTCGCAACCTGCCCTGCGTGGCGGGCAATTTTTAACTCTTCCTCAGATTTAATCATCCGCATATGACTCATTATCGGCGTCACTGATACCAGCCGTTCTGCTTCTATTTGTGTACGGATATACCGATATACCAATGGCGGCATATGATCCGGTTCTATGGCAACACGCTTTGCTTTGGCTATACTGGATGGAATATTCTGTCGCCATTCTTCGCCTTCCCCATCATTCCATGCCGCGATCCGGTCTACCTTGGCGGCGGCTTTCGCCGTATTTAGATCAATCACAGGGGTGATAAGCAATGTGTCACCATTACGGTGGATGATAAGAATGGTTGGCCGTCCGAATTCCATATGCAGATAGTCATAATAACCGGTCAGATAATAGACATTGTCATCGTCAGTGATGAGGGTTACATCAATATCGCTCGCCATCATATGTTCACATAATTGCTGTTGGCGTTGTGTATATATGGTCATGATAATGCCTCACCATCAATGGGAAGCCGGTCACGAACAATTGCCGACCAGAGCTTTGTGCCAATTCCAAGCAGATCATCATTAAAGTCATAATCATCAGAATGTAATGGCTGACCATGCGCTCCAGCCTCACCATTTCCAAGCAGGAAAAAGCATCCGGGAACAGCTTCGTTAAAATGGGCAAAATCCTCTGAAAACGTCATTGGTTTACGGTTAGCGATAGTATCCAGACCCATTTGCTGTGCCACACGCACTGTTGCCATGGTAGGGGCCGTTGCATTTATTGTTTCAATAAACTCGGTTCTGAAATCAAAGTGCGAACTGACACCATGTGCCGTGCAGATACCGGTTACCATCTGTTTCATCAGACCTTCAATCTTGATCCTGTCATCTGGATTCTGGGCGCGAACATCACCTTTCAATATAGCCTGACCGGGCAATACATTGCGCTGGCCATTGGTAATAAACTCGGTGACGGATATAACTGCCCCCGCCCCGGGAGCAAGTTTTCTGGATATTATCGTCTGAAGCGACTGCACCAGTTCTGAGCCGATAGTAATAGCATCTCGACCAACATGCGGCATGGAAGCATGGCCACCCTGACCATTGATTGTAATCTCGAACAGGCTTTCAGATGCACAAATCAACCCGTCACGTGTGGATACCTGCCCCGTGGGCGCCCCCGGCAAATTATGGATGGCATACACCTCATCAATGGGGAATTGTTCCAGCATCCCATCTGATATCATCTGTTTTGCCCCTAGTCCATGTTCCTCATTAGGCTGGAAAATGAATACAACCGTGCCGTCAAAATCACGATTTCTGGACAGTTCCATTGCCGCACCCAGAAGCATGGTCATATGGCCATCATGACCACAAGCATGCATCACCCCTGCGGTGGCAGACACATAATCATGCGTGCTTTTTTCCATAATTGGTAATGCATCCATATCTGCTCTAAGTCCGATAGCGCGATTACCTGATCCGGCTTTCAACACCCCGACTACCCCTGCACCTTCATGAACATCAATATCAAGGGTTTTCAGTATCTCTACCAGCTTCTGTTTCGTCCTGACTTCCTGAAAGCCAAGCTCCGGATGGCGATGAAAATCATGTCGTATCTTTTCAAGATCATGCTGATAGTCACCCATTTCATTCTCCTCTCATCCTGCCGCTTGTATGGTTTGATATCTCATCAAGACTTTGATAATGACATAACCAAGAATAAAAAAAACTGTTTTCCTTTTTTATCTTTTCATGTCTGAATATAAGAAAATATCAATTCTAGCCTTGGGCCAGATTCTAGCTGCGGATGGTGAATTTATGCAATGGCGACCCGACCTTAATCAGGCTTCTCCAGGCGCATCAACATATGGCATATCAAAAGGCATGCTATTCGTGTTTTTTGCTGGCGTATTATGGTCAACCGTCGGTATTGGCATTCGCCTGATGGAAAGCGCCATGGTCTGGCAGATTCTGTTCTACCGGTCATTTGGTCTATCAGCGTTGCTTTTTGGTGTGATTTTTATCATGACACGTCAGAATCCCTTCCGGTTGATGTGGCAGACAGGGTTAGGCGGTGTGATTGGCGGGTTAGCGCTTGTTGCCGCCTATACAGGCGGGATTTATTCTATTCAGACAACATCAGTGGGAAATGCCCTGCTGATATTTGCAAGCGCGCCATTGATTACCGCCATTCTAGCCAGAATCACCCTTGGTGAAAGGGTAAGAAAAGCAACATGGATTGCTATTTTTGTAGCGACAACGGGTGTCTTTATCATGGTAGCGGATAAATTCGGAAGCTCTGCCTTCAAGGGTAATCTTGCCGCATTAGGGTCTGCCGCCGGATTTGCTATTTTCACCATCACCCTTCGCCGCGGCAAAGATAGCCAGATGATGCCAGCTGTATTGTTATCTGGGCTGTTTGCTATTCCTATCATGGCCATGATCTGTCACCAACTAGATTTGCCACTGACAATATCCCAGCATGATATGACGCTGTCACTGATCATGGGAATAGGTCAGGTAGGAGCCGGATTAGTCCTATATACCATTGGTTCAAAAACTGTTCCGGCGGCAGAATTAACCTTGCTTTCACTAGCTGAAGTTGTGTTAGGCCCGTTCTGGGTCTGGATCATTCTTGGCGAAACCATTACAGGATATACCATGATTGGTGGCATTATTCTGCTGATGGCTATTGCCGGAAATGCGATATCAGGACAACGGCGAAATCCGCCAATTACACCTGTCTAATTCTGCCTTATGCGTTATGATGCTCAGCATGAGTCATAGAATTACCAATATGGATGTCGTGATTATCGGTGCCGGAGCGGCGGGATTATTTGCGGCCAGCATCGCGGCGGCCAGAGGCAAATCAGTTTTATTGCTGGATCACCACCGAAAGATTGCTGAAAAAATCCGGATATCGGGTGGCGGCCGCTGTAATTTTACCAATATCCATTGCAGCCCAGAGCATTTTATTTCCAACAATCCGCATTTCGTAAAATCGGCATTGGCGGGATATACCCCGGATGATTTCATCACCCTTGTTCAACGCTATGGGATACCGTTTCATGAAAAAAAACTTGGCCAGTTATTCTGTGATGATAGCGCACAGGATATTATTGATATGCTGATAGCCGAATGCCGTTCTGCACATGTTGAAATGGATTTTGGCGTGGCGGTAAAGGCCATTGAAAAATCCGGGGATCAGTTCACCATCACAACAGAAAAGAATATCATTTCCTCACCTGCCGTGATGATAGCAACAGGCGGTTTATCCATCCCCAAAATTGGCGCTACGGGATTTGGCTATGATATCGCAAGACAATTTGGCATGAACATTATTGCCCCAAGGCCGGCCCTTGTTCCCATGACATTTACCGACACGCTGAAAACCATATGCGCGGAGTTATCCGGCCTTTCGGTTGAAGCGGTGGTAGAATATGGCTCGACCCGTTTTGCAGAAGGCCTGCTATTTAGCCATCGCGGCCTAACCGGGCCTTCTATTCTGCAAATCTCATCCTATTGGCGTGAAGGTGAAGCCATCAATATTGATCTGGTGCCTGATGCTGATATGGCTGATGCTTTGATCAAGGCAAAACAGGCCAGCCCGAAACAGATCATCCAGTCCCATCTATCCCGATATATGCCTAAACGACTGGCTGGTGCGCTATGTTCCCTCAATCATCTATCTGGCCAGTTATCACATATGCAGAACAAAACCCTTACCGCTTTCGGGGAAATGGTTAACCGCTGGCAGATTAAACCTGCCGGCACCGAAGGCTATCGCACCGCCGAGGTCACTTTAGGCGGCGTCGATACCGCTGGCCTGTCTTCACGGGATATGCAATCCAAAACCTGTGAAGGATTATATTTTATTGGTGAAGTGGTAGATGTGACAGGCCATCTGGGCGGGCATAATTTTCAATGGGCGTGGTCATCTGCCTATGCCGCGGCTAGCCGCGTCTAATGTGAAAGGAACACCCCCCTATCAGCCCCATAAATGGGATATCACTAACAGGGGGGAAGGGATAGAGAAAGCCCTAGCCAAAATGCAGGGTTTTCAATTCCTGATAATCTTCAAGCCCCATCAGGCCACCTTCACGGCCATTGCCCGATTGCTTATAGCCGCCAAATGGTGATCCATAATTAAACCCGCCACCATTGATATGAACCGCACCTGCCCGTAACTGGCTAGCCACCCGTTCAGCCCGTTCCGGATTACCGGTTTGCAGATAGGCCGCCAGCCCGTAAGGGGTATCATTGGCAATCCTGATAGCATCAGCTTCGTCTTCAAAAGGAATAATCACCAACACAGGGCCAAAGATTTCCTGTTGGGCAATCGCCATATCATTGCTGACATCGGCAAAGATCGTTGGCTTGACGAACCAGCCCTTATCTTGCCCATCTGGTCTGCCCATGCCGCCAGTCAGAAGCCTTGCGCCTTCATCAATGCCTTTCTGTATCATGCCCTGCACCCGGTCAAATTGTATTTTGTCGAATAGAGGGCCGATATGATCCCCATCTTCGGCAGGATTACCAACCGTCTGGCTTTCGGCGGTGGCTTTGGCGATATCCAGCACTTCATCATAACAAGCCCGTTCAACCAGAAGCCGGGTCGGGGCATCACAGGATTGGCCGGTATTATACATGCATTCCAGCACGGATGCTTCTACCCTTTCCTGCAGATCACAATCTGCAAATACCAGATTGGGGGATTTGCCGCCCAGTTCCAGTGTCACGCGCTTAACGGTATCGGCGGCATCCTTGGTGACAGCAATGCCGGCACGGGTTGATCCGGTGAAAGACATCATCTGGATATCCTTATGCCGTGACATGGCGGCACCGACCGTTGGCCCTTCCCCCTGTACGAGATTGAATACTCCGGCCGGATAACCGGCGGCATGAACAATCTCAGCATAGATGGCACCGGAAATCGGCGTATGTTCGGATGGTTTCAGCACGCAGGTGCAACCGGTGGCAAGGGCAGGAATAACTTTCAATGTGACCTGATTCATCGGCCAGTTCCACGGCGTGATCAGCCCGCATACTCCAATAGGTTCACGCAACATCACATCACCACTGGCCAGAGTTTCCCGCGTATCCTGGGCGGTTAATGCATCGATAAATCCCTGCAGATGGCCAATAGCGGCATCGGCCTGTGCTTCACGTGACATGGTCATGGGTGCGCCCATTTCCTGACTCATGGCTTCTGCCAGATCATCAAAGCGGGCTTTGGTTTCTGTCATCAGCGCATGCAGGAGATCAAGCCGGTCGGTTTTCGAGGTTTTGGAAAACTGTTCAAAGGCGGCGACAGCGGCGGCAACAGCGCGATCAACATCAACGTCGTTACCAAGAATGATGGTGCCGATTTGCTGTTCGGTCGCCGGGTTCAATACCGGAAATTCCACCGTGCTAATCGGTGTCACCCATTCCCCATTTACATAATGTTTTTTTAAATCCATTGTCGTTTATCCCTCCATGAACATAGATGCATATCAATGTGTATATGCTTTTATGAGCCTACGGTTTGTCCTGTTGCTGTGTCAAGATTTGGAATCGGTGGGGGAATAGTTTTTGGCGATCAATCCGGTTAGTGGAATGGCCGGAACATGGTTATAAATTTGACAGCCAATGCGTAATTTGTTTATGTCATGCAAGCCAGTTTTATGTTTTCCCCTGGCTGACCTCACCAGTTCTGTTTCGAGGCAAGAGATATCGAACAGGATGGGGTTATGAACATCACTGCTTTTTCTGATTATGATCGCGCCCAAACTCTCGACATGTTTGTAAACCTTATACAAAGAGCATAGTCATATGACGCTTAATTTAAATGCTAAAGTGATAGAGTTTTTAAAACTGTGTCCGGAAAAGAAATTTAAAGCTCGTGAAATTGGCGAATGGATAATCGAAACTTATCCGGATGAGTGCCGCCAAAAGCAAGAGCGCTCAACTACTATCAGGAATCCTATTGATAATGAGATAGCATTGTTACAACAAATTGTTGCTGAAATTGGTTCACGGCTCCCTGTACTACAAAAATACAATCCAGAAATTAAAACCTCAGAAGGACGCCCCCGGAAATATTACTTCACCGAAGCAACCGACAAAGCCGCGATTAAACAGATAGAAAACAAGGATACTTCTTCCACAACAATGATTGATAGTTCTGGCATCAAGGAGCATGATCTATACCCAATACTGTCTGATTTTCTTTGGTCTGAACTCGAAATTTACAGCAAGCGCATTGACGAGAAATCCTCCAGTAATTCTAAAGGTGCTGGTGGCAATAAATGGTTGTACCCTGACATTGTTGGCATACAAGACCTCAGCCTTGGCTGGCATCGTGAAATCAAAGACTGCGTTCAGCAATATTCAGCCAAGAAAACAAAGCTCTGGTCATTTGAAGTAAAAATATTGATTAATAGATCAAATGTTCGCGAAGTCTTTTTTCAGGCGGTTAGTAATTCATCATGGGCAAATTTTGGATATCTAGTCACAAGTGAAATCGAAGGCTCAGATACATTAAAAGAATTGCGTATACTTTCGAGCCTGCATGGCATTGGCTTCATCCGCCTTGATGCAGAAAATCCTTCTGAAAGTCAGATTATAATCCCAGCCAAGGAGCGTCATGATGTTGATTGGGATACGGCTAATAGATTAACAGAAGAAAACAAAGACTTTCTTAAATACATCAAGCTAATTCGCCAATTTTACCAGACAGGGGAAATGCGGTCTCACGACTGGGACGCCAACCTATATCAGAATTAAGATTTAGCTTTGCCACTACCCCCCATCATTCCACGTTAGGGGAAAGCAGTGCTGATAGCCCGTTAGAAACGCTGTCCTTTATCCCGTTCTTTTCAAAGTACAGCCGCAGACGCTGATTATATCCATCCGGCGTGTTCAGCGCCTTGATCAGATCATCACTTGGCATTCCGGACAGGCTGGATGAAATCAGCTGCCGCAAAAAGGTTTCCGCCTTTTCCGCATCGCCGCCATGTCTGGCCACCCAGTCCGCCGCCGAAGAAACCATCACTGCCACCGGCGATAATATAGCCTGTGCCGCCAGTAAGGCGTTCCGTTCATCATGATCTGATACCACGATAATGTTATCTGTCTGACCAAATATTTTTTCAACCGGTGCCGCCTCGCCCATCACCAGAACAGGTGAACCACCACCAGCAATCGCCGGAAAGGGGATCATGATTGTTTCCGCTTTAGCCGGGGCAACAAGCCGCCCCAGCATCGCCAGTTCCATACCAGCCATCAGAGAGATCATCACATGATCCGGCCGGTATTCCAGTTTCGCCAGCTCTGCCGCCGCAACATCGCTATTCAGGGCAATAAAAACTATCTCGCTCTGATCAAGCACGGATTGATTTTCAGCCACGGTAATATTCGGAAAAGCCGCGGCCAGTGACGCGGATTGCACTTCCCCCCGCCTTGATACCGTCACGTCATATCCTGCCCGCGCAAGGCCAGTGGCAACAGCACTGCCTATGCTTCCCGTTCCGAGAATACCTGCTTTCATAGGTGTGTCCTCATGCTGTTTGTTATGGGTTTTTGCCATGCTACCGCATCAGATGTTATCGGGGAATGTTAAAGCCTTCACCTGCCGGAAACGCCCTGTTTCAAGCAACTGGCCGAGTATCTGTGCCGGTGCCGGTGCATCCAGATAGAGAAGCCCTATCGCTTCACCCCCCACGGCTTCACGGCCAAGCGTAAAATTGGCAATATTGACTCCGCCTTCCCCTAGCGTATGTCCAAGCAGACCAATAATCCCCGGCACATCCTCATTAACGGTATATAGCATGTGGTTACCAATTTCGGCATCAATATTGATACCCTTGATCTGAATAAAGCGCGGCTTGCCATCGCTGAAAACCGTTCCCGCAACAGACCGTTCAAACCGTTCCGTGATGACAGTCACCTTAACATAGCCTTCAAATACGCCTGATTTATCCTGATTAGTGGTGCTGATATGTATGCCACGGGCGGCGGCAAGCACCGGTGCGGATACCATATTCACATCCGGATTAGCCGATTTCAAGACACCAGCGACCAGCGCGGAATTGAGGGCTGGCAGATTCATATCCGCCACTGATCCATCATACAGAATCTGTATTTTCTTGATGGGGTCATCAGACATCTGACCAACAAATCCACCAAGATGGCCAGCTAATTTAAGCCATGGCGCCATGACTTTTGCTTCTTCTGCCGTTACTGACGGCATATTGATCGCGTTGGTAACAGCACCAGTAAGCAGATAGCTGGACATCTGTTCGGCGACCTGAAGAGCTACCTTTTCCTGCGCCTCGACCGTAGCCGCCCCCAGATGCGGGGTGCAGACAACATTCGGCAGATGGAAAAGCGGATTTTCTATTGCCGGTTCCTCGGCAAATACATCAATCGCCGCACCAGCAACATGACCAGATTGCAATAGATCGGCAAGTGCCTGTTCATCTATTAATCCACCCCGCGCACAATTGATGATACGCACACCCGGTTTTGTTTTGGACAGGTTTTCACGGCTAAGGATATTGTTTGTCTGATCAGTCAGAGGCACATGTAGAGTGATAAAATCTGCTCTGGATAATAATTCTTCCAGTTCTACTTTTTCAACGCCCATCACCTTGGCTTTATCTTCACTGAGAAAGGGATCATAGGCGATCACCCGCATATTCAATCCCTTGCCGCGCTGACAGACAATGCCGCCAATATTTCCTGCACCAATTACGCCTAGCGTTTTGTCCGTTAGCTCCACCCCCATAAATCGGGATTTTTCCCACTTGCCAGATTGCGTCGATGCATTGGCTTCAGGGATTTGCCGCGCCACTGCAAACATCATGGCGATGGCATGTTCTGCGGTTGTGATCATATTACCAAACGGCGTATTCATAACAATGATCCCCTGCCGTGATGCCGCGGCACGATCAATATTATCAACACCGATACCAGCCCGCCCGATGACTTTTAACCGGCTTGTAGCGGTGAGCAGTTTTTCGGTTACCTTGGTTGCTGACCGAATAGCCAGCCCATCATAATCAGCAATAATGTCGCGTAGCTTATCTTTATCCTTACCTATATCAGGCAGATAATCCACCTCTATGCCGCGATCTTTAAAAATGGAAACTGCTTTTTCAGACAGTTTATCTGAAATGAGAACTTTTGGTGCCATCTTGGCCTCCTTGATTATCGTATTTATTAAATGATTAGGTTCAGGGACGAAAACCCATACCGCTAGGCAAAGGCTTTTCGTTCTTGCGCATATGCCCATTCCAGCCATGGCAGCATGGCGGCAATATCGGATGATTCAACCGTTGCCCCACACCATATTCGCAACCCTGCTGGTGCCGCGCGATAAGACCCGATATCATAGGCAACGCCTTCATCTGAAAGCCGTTTGACGACCGCCTTGGCAAAATCGGCATGGCCTGCCACGGCCGGATCACTGAATACCAGACAGACAGAAGTGGTTGACCATGTTGCCGGATCACTGGCCAGATTGGTAATCCAGTTTCTGGACGCGGTAAAATCCCAGATAAGCTGTGCATTATCTGTGCTACGCCGGATCAGCCCGTCAAGGCCACCCACGGAATGCGCCCATTTCAATGCTTGCAGATAATCTTCCACCGCTAGCATGGATGGCGTGTTAATGGTATCGCCAGCAAAAATACCTTCGATCAGTTTACCATTTTTAACCAGCTGGAAAATCTTTGGCACCGGCCATGACGGGGTAAAGTTTTCCAGTCTTTCACAAGCCCGTGGGGATAACACAATCATCCCGTGTCCGGCTTCACTCCCCAGCACCTTCTGCCAGCTAAATGTTGTCACATCCAGACTTTCCCAAGGTAACGGCATGGCAAAACTGGCCGATGTAGCATCACATATGGTCAAGCCACCACGATCAACAGGAAATACGGTATGTTCAGGCAATCTGACGCCCGATGTTGTCCCGTTCCATGTGAAGACAATGTCATGATCATAATCAAGGGTTGTCATATCAACAATATCGCCATAGGGCGCGGTAACAATATTTGCATCCAGCTTGAGTTGATCAGACGCATCTTTAACCCATGTCTGGCCAAAACTTTCCCATGCCACCATAGTTACCGGTCTGGCACCAAGAAGTGACCACATAGCCATTTCAACCGCACCAGTATCAGAAGCCGGCACGATACCAATGCGATAATCTGCCGGTATTTTCAGCACAGCTCTGGTTTCCTCGATAGCGGCATGTAGTTTAGCCTTGCCGCCGGCGGCACGATGTGACCGCCCCAACCAGGCGTCATCAAGCATTGATACGGAATATTGCGGGAATTTGGCACAGGGGCCAGATGAAAAACGCGGGTTAGCCGGCCGCGTTGCCGGTTTTACTATTTCCATTAATCCTATCCTTCCAGATAAATGCCTCTCGTTGGGGAGAGGTGTCCCACGGATAGTGATATAGATATTTTATCTCTTCCGCAAGTAACTAATCAGCGTTATATGATAAACCCACATTCAGAATATTATTGGAATAAACCATGTTAACAGCCGTCATAACTGCTGCCCCGGGCAAGATATTGAACAGCCAGAAACTGGATCAGCTTTGTC
>JBMYKD010000035.1:0-9161 GCA_049595035.1 Puniceispirillales bacterium (SeqCode)
TCAGCAATATTATAATCTTGTGTCATCTGTTTTTTCCCTGAAATTTTGCAGATTTTATTTAACAAGAACTCATGCAAATTGCAACTATAACGCCAGATATATCTTAAAAATGGAAAGGCTCAAGATGTGATTTGCATATGTTTTAATCGTGCATCATAGGCGTGGTTCTTTAAATAGGCGGCAATATATTCCGCGGCAAAAACAGACCGGTGGCGACCACCGGTACAGCCAAAACCAATGGTGAATTGGGGTCTACCTTCTTGTTGGTATAGGGGTAAAATCATATCAAGCTGTGCTTTCAGCTGATTCATGAAACGATCAAAAGCCGGATCCTGACAGATATATTCCTGCACCGGTGCATCTCGGCCAGTCTGTTCCGCCAGATCACTAACCCAGTGCGGATTGCTGAGAAAGCGCATATCAAACACCATATCAGCATCATCCGGCACCCCGTGCCGATACGAAAAACTCTTAACAAAAACTGGCATAGGTTCTGTTGCTTTACTGCCAACACCAAGCAAAAGCTGGCGGCGCAAATGTTGTGGTGCCAAACCTGTGGTATCAATCATCAGATCGGCAATTTCAACAATGTCTTTCATGCGATCGATATCTTTTTCTATGGCCAGACCCAGATCAATATCACCATGAATATGCATCAGAGGATGGCGTCGGCGCGTCACATTAAACCGGCGAATGAGTTCATCTTGCGCTGTTGTCAGAAAAATCAGCATAACCCCCTGATCAAGCCGCTTTCTGATATCTGCCATTAATCTCATAAAACCATCTGATGAAAATCCGGATGTCCGCGCATCAATGGAAACAACCAGTTGGCGCTTATTAGCCTCAACCTCACGTGAAATCAGCTGATCAAACAGATAGAGTGGCAGGTTATCAACCGCCGTATAGCCGGCATCTTCAAGAAAATGCAATGCGGTGGAAATGCCTGATCCTGCCAGCCCGCAAACAACTACCAGCGGCGTGTTAGATAAAGGGTGATCTGAATGAATAGGGTGAGGTGTTGAGATGGTCATGGGTTGTTACAATAAGGCGATCCTGACTTTTGAAAAGTATTATGACACAACTGTATCATCATCACCACTTGAAAGCGGTAATAACAGGCGCATACCAGCCCCTATGATCACCCCTTTTTCGTTTTTCACATTAAATGCTTCCATTGATCCCCCATGTGCTTCAGCAATTTTGAGAGAGATGGATAGGCCAAGTCCGGAATGCTGACCAAACCCTTCACCACTTGGTCGTTCCGAGTAAAAGCGATCAAAAATTGCTTTGAGCTTGTTATCCGGAATCCCCGGCCCCTGATCAGTGATCGTTACAATCGCCTTGCCTTTTGATGCGCTCACGGCAAGATCAATATGACCTTCCGGTGGGCTAAAACTGGCCGCGTTAGTCAAGAGGTTATCCAGTATTTGCACGATGCGATCTACCGCTATCCGGACCAGCACCGGATAGTCTGCTTTCGTCACCGAAAGATGGAGATGATCAAGGGCAAATTGTCGTGACTGAACAAACCCTTCAACCATATCATTAAGGTTCAGGGTTTCATATTCGGCCTCGGTCATATCATGGTCAATCCGGCTTGCCTGAGAGATATCCGTGATCAGCCGATCAAGCCGGATGACGTCAGCATGAATCACTTCCAATAGCCGTTTTTGCTGATCTGGGTCTTTTACCCTTTCCATGGTTTCAACCGCACTTTTGAGTGATGTTAGCGGGTTTTTGATTTCATGTGCCACATCAGCGGCAAATCCGGCGGTGGCAACAGCACGTTCCTGTAATTCTTTGGTCATCAGAGTGATATCCCGCGCCAGTTCACCAATTTCGTCACTGCGATTTGTTAGGCGCGGAAGATCAATCTGTTTAGCGCTCGAAACCCGCACCTGATCTGCCGCCTTGGCTAATTGGCTGATTGGCCGCGTGATAGAGCGCGACAGATAATAGGCGATGAGGATAGTGGCGAAAAGCACACCGATGGATATCTGGAAAAACGAATACTGAACGGCGGCCACGTCTTTTTCTATTTGATCACCAGATGCAGTGATAAATAAAGCGCCTCTGACCACCCGCAAATTACGAATAGGAATTGCTACCCCCAACACTACTTTACCTGCTCTATCTCTTGCAATGAATGGGGCAGAATCACCTGCTAGTGCTTTTAAAACCCCCGGATAGTCCTGCGCCTGATTGGACTGGGTTTCCCTGAAAAGAGGATAATCCTGCTTACTGGACATGAGTGATGACAGATCAGTAACCCATTCACGCACCCACTGCATCAGATGGAAGGTAAAACCTTTATTCTGCTGTCTTTCCAGTGTTGTTGTAATTGCACTTTGCGGGGCGGCAAGCCCGATAGCACTAACACTATCCAATATAAGGCTACCATCAGGCTGGAATACCCTGATACGGGCATCAGGAATGCTGGCAATCAGCTGGGCGACCTGTTGCATGGTATCTTGGGACAGTTCACGCTGTGCCAATTGTGAATATCCGGCATCGGTCAGGCCAATGGTCTGGGCTAATGTTTCACCTTGTCTTTCCAGAGCCATCAGTTCAGCGTTGAACACCGTTTCCCGATACTGATCAACATAAAAAAGCCCAAGCAGAAACGCACCAATAGGAAATATCGCCACCGCAATGATGCGAAAGCCCAGCGATAGTTGAAAAAATTGGTGCTGATGTTTATTACTCAAGATATTTATAGCCTACCCCGTAAAGCGTTTCGATATGATCAAAATTGCTATCGACTTCACGAAATTTCCGGCGCAAGCGTTTGATGTGGCTATCAATTGTCCGGTCATCCAGATAGACATTTTCCCCATATGCCGCATCTAGCAACTGATCTCTGTTCTTGACAATCCCGGGACGCCGCACCAGTGCAGATAAAATCAAAAACTCGGTCACTGTCAATTTGACTTCCCTATCTTTCCATTTACAGGAATGGCGATCAGGATCAAGCACCATATCCCCAAGAATAATCATCTGGTCGCCAGATGTGGCAACAGACAAATCCGCCCGCCGCAAAATAGCACGTACCCTTTCCAGCAATAAACGTTGTGAAAAAGGCTTTGTGATATAATCATCTGCCCCCATCCGAAGCCCTAATGCTTCATCCAGTTCATCATCTTTACTGGTAAGGAAGATAACCGGTAAATTACTGGCACTGCGGATATTCTGCAATAATTCCATGCCATCCATGCGCGGCATCTTAATATCCAGAATAGCCAGATCAGGTGGGCGACGCTTTAATCCCATCAGACCCTGTTCACCATCGGCATAGGTATCAACCTCATAGCCTTCTGATTCAAGCAATAAAGATACTGATGTTATGATATTCTGGTCGTCATCGACCAAAGCAATTTTAGAAGCCATGGCATCTGCCCTCCCTTGACACGCAATATAGTTTAAACCACTTCAATGATGGATGCTATCCCCTTGGCTAGGGCACCAGTTTGGCCACAACATGGCGAAAACATGCCAGTGTCATTTTATCTTGACCATAGCGGGATCAATCAATTCGTCACCTATAAGGAGAAAACGATGCAGGATATATCCGAAAAAGAAATGTGCGAACGGGCAAAGACGCTATTAAAACGGCTAGGTAAGGCGACGTTATCAACCATTGACCGCAATACCGGATATCCTTATGGCAGTCTTGTTCTGATGGCCAGATGTACGGATGATATGCCTCTTCTGCTTTTATCTGATCTGGCTGATCATACCCAGAATCTGCTATCTGACCCGCGTGTGTCACTCATGCTTGATGGCACTGGCAGTCCGGAAACAGGACAAAAGGCCATGACCGGAGAACGGCTTACGCTGATGGGCAGGATCGAAAAAGTGAATAAGGATGATATGATCAGCGCCTTTCTTTCCACCCATGGGGACGCTGAATTATATGCTGGTTTTGCCGATTTTAACTGTTATCGGGTGATACCGGAACGATTTCTTCTGGTAGCGGGGTTTGGACGAATCATGTGGTTAGAGGCTGATATGGTGATGGCGGCTAAACTCGCCTAACATCATATTAATGCACTTCGTCCCATGATAATCCGGATGAAGCTTCCACTACCAGCGGAACAGATAATTCTACGGTTGGCTGTGATGCTTTTTCCATAACACCCGTGATAAGTGCCATCACCGCTGATGCGTCATCTGACGGGCATTCAAAAATCAGTTCATCATGAACCTGCAGAAGCATTCTGGCAGGAAGTCCGGAAACAGCGATAGCTTGCGGCATGCGTATCATGGCCTGTTTGATAATATCTGCGGCGGTTCCCTGAATAGGGGCATTGATAGCCTGTCTTTCGGCAAAACCGCGTTGTGCCTGATTGGATGATTTGATCCCGTTAATATATAGCCTACGGCCGAATAAGGTTTCCACAAATCCCTGTTCATGAGCTGCTAATTTTGTTTCATCCATGTAAGTTTTGATACCCGGAAAGCGTTCAAAATACGCATTGATATAATCCCTTGCTTCCCGTTGCGGGACATGTAATTGCCGCCCCAGACCAAAGGCAGATATGCCATAGATGATGCCAAAATTAATAGCTTTGGCACGGCGTCTGGTTTCACTGGTCATCTGATCAAGAGGAACGCCGAATACTTCGGATGCTGTCTGGGCATGAATATCAACACCTTGGCGGAAGGCATTGATCATGCTTTCTTCATTGGCAATATGGGCAACCAGACGTAATTCGATCTGGGAATAATCGGCAGAAATCAGTTTGTGATCAGCTTCGGACACAAAGGCGGTACGAATACGCCGCCCTTCTGGGGTACGGATAGGAATATTCTGGATATTCGGATCACTGGATGACAGGCGGCCTGTGGAAGCACCCACCATGGAAAAGGACGTATGCACACGTCTAGTATCAGGATGAATAGCGGATACAAGCGCGTCTGCATAGGTGGATTTGAGTTTAGCCAATTGTCGCCAATCAAGCACTTTTTCAGCAATCTCAACCCCGGATGCGGCTAAATCTTCAAGAATATCAGCGCCAGTTGACCATGCCCCGGTCTTGGATTTCTTACCGCCCTCTAATGCCATTTTATCAAACAGAATCTCCCCCAATTGTTTAGGTGAGCCTATATTAAATGCCGATCCAGCCATTTCATGAATCTGTTGTTCCAGTTCTTTCAGTCTTTCTGCAAACTCATGGCTAATATTGGCAAGGCGGGCAGCATCCACTTTTATGCCAGCAACTTCCATATCTACCAGCACGGGTATTAATGGCCGTTCTAATCTTTCATAGACACGTGTTTTATGTTCGGTAACTAGCCTTGGCTTTAATATCTGCCATAATCGTAATGTCATATCCGCATCTTCGGCGGCATAATTAAGCGCTTCTTCGGGGCTGACTTCATCAAATCGCCGTTTCTTTGCGCCCTTTCCACAAATATCCGTATAGCTGATCATCTGATGGTTAAGATGGTGCGCTGCCAGATCATCCAGTTTATGCCCGATACCTGAACCCGCATCTAGTACAAAGGATAGACACATCGTGTCATCAACCGGATGCAATCTGACCGCACCATTGATCTGTCGCGACAAGACATGATCATCATATTTGAGATTATGGCCAATTTTTAAAATATGTGAGGCTTCCAGAACCGGTTTTAATATGGCTATCACATCATCAATAGCCATCTGGTCAGGTAATAATCCTGTTTCCATATCTTTACTGTTGCCATGTTCCGAATTCGTATCAGTATCAGTATCAGCACCAAGATCAAAACCCAGCTGACCCTGATGGTCGGCATTAACCCCACGGTGACGGATAGGGATATATGCCGCCGCCGCCGGTGCCACAGCTATGGATATCCCAACCAGTTGCGCTTCAGACGCATTTAGTGACGTGGTTTCCGTATCCACCGCCATGATACCTGTTTCTTGAATGCGGGTAACCCAGTTATTCAGTTGTTCTGGCGTGGTGATAAGCTCATATTCTGCTTCTTTGATATCTGGTGCGGAAGGCTGGTCTGGTTGATGGTCGATTTTTTGTGATGCAACCGAAAGGTCACCATGATGAGATGATATCCGGCTAATCAGACGATTGAATTCCTGTTCTTTTAAAAACCCAAGAAGTTTATCCATATCATAGGGCTGGCGGGCAAGACCATCTAGGCCAATCGGCAATGGGACATCATCGCGTAACGTTACCAGCTGGCGTGAAATGCGTGCCTGTTCGGCATAGGTGATCAGGCTTTCCCGGCGTTTTGGCTGTTTGATTTCTTCTGCTCTGGCAAGCAGACTGTCCAGATCACCGAAATGATTAATAAGCTCGGCAGCAGTTTTGACGCCAATTCCCGGCACCCCCGGCACGTTATCCGTTGAATCACCAGCCAGCGATTGCACATCAACCACTCTATCCGGATGAACACCGAATTTATCCAATACATCATCAGCGCCAATCCGTTTCTGTTTCATCGGGTCAAGCATGGAAACATGCGGCCGGATCAATTGCATCAGGTCTTTATCCGATGAAACAATCACAACATCAAGATCCTTACCCTCGGCTTCCTGGGTGTATGTGGCAATCAGATCATCTGCCTCAAAGCCTTCTAATTCGGCAACAGGCAGGTTTAATGCGTCGGCGGCAACACGGATCAAGGGGAATTGCGGGATTAAATCTTCGGGTGCTTCTGACCGGTTGGCTTTATAGTCTGGATAAATATCGTTCCGGAATGTTTTTCGCGCCTGATCAAGGACTACTACCACATGATCTGGGTTAAGATCATCCAGCAGTTTCATCACCATGCTGGTAAATCCGAACACCGCATTAACCGGCGTCCCATCACCACGGGTCATCGGCGGCAGAGCAAAGAAAGCGCGGAAGATATAGGCCGAGCCATCAATAAGCAGGAGCTGATGGCTCATTGTTATGAACCGATATCCATATCTTGTCCTTGATCTTCGACATAAAGCCGCGAACAATAAGGGCAGCGCACTTGTCGGGTATCTTCATCAAGCGTAAGCCAGACACGCGGATGCCCTAACGCCCCGCCACCGCCATCACAGGGCACGCGCAGGCCAGTAACAGGAAAAGGGGTTTGCATCTCAGCGGTATCCGGAACAGGATGTGCCGGTGCCAGATGATTTTCCGATTTTTTCATAAGCTTTGTTGTATTCATTTTTTCACCATGTCATGAAACGATGTCATCATACGCCGTGTTAGAGGATTTATCCATAGCACAGGTTAGCATATCTCCCATCCGACAACAGTCAAAAAACGTCACGGTCATGCTGCCTTTTTACCGGAACGGTAATCAAAGCCCGTGTCAGGGCTTGTGCTGGGGCAGGAAGTGAATTATCTCAATAGCATCATATCATGTGAGGATCATATGCTTGATGCGTTAAAAATAGCACCGCCTAATCATGGCGCGGCGGTCACTGTCCGCCATCTGGACAAAACCTATTACAGCAAGCATGGCGAAAAACATGCCTTGCGTGATGTATCCTTGCAGATACCGGCAGGCAGTATTTTTGGTTTGCTGGGGCCTAATGGAGCAGGTAAATCCACATTGATCAATATTCTGGCAGGCACGGTTATCAAATCCGGCGGCGTGGTGGATGTATGGGGGACAGACCTTGATTCCAATGCGCGGCAGGTGCGGTCGAATATTGGTGTGGTGCCGCAGGAACTCAATATTGATGCGTTTTTCACTCCGCGGGAAACACTGGAAATGCAGGCTGGCATGTTCGGGGTGCCAGCCCATGAACGCCGCAGTGACGCTATCCTTGAGCTGATCGGGCTGACGGATAAGGCGAATGCCTATGCGCGGACATTATCAGGCGGGATGCGGCGGCGGCTTCTGGTGGGCAAGGCCATGGTGCATCGGCCGCCGATACTGGTGCTGGATGAACCCACAGCCGGTGTTGATGTAATGTTGCGCCAGCGGTTGTGGAGCATGATCAGAACGCTTAATGATCAGGGGGTGACGATTGTTCTGACCACCCATTATCTGGAAGAAGCTGAAGCCTTATGTGAAGAGATTGCCATCTTGAATCATGGACAGGTGATCACCCAGGCGCGAACCGCCGATTTATTATCCGGCGCCGGCACGCGGCAGATGATCATGACCCTTTCTGTTGCGGCGGCAGATGATGTGGAAAAGATCAGGGCAGAATGGGCGCGGCTGAACCCGGATATCGCGGTGCCGGATATGACGCTGGATGGCCGGCAACTGCATCTGCGTTATGATCCGAAACTGGTGATGGCAGGCGCGATTATCATGGCGGTGGGTGCGGCCGGATTAACGATTGAAGATATCAGCACCAGAAAACCTGATCTGGAAGACGTGTTCCTTGCCCTGACGCAAGACAGCCAGAGCTGATCAGATGATGGGGCAGGCGTTTTTTGGTGAGGCGTTATAGCGGTGGCGGTTCGGCATAATGGCCGGTTTTCTTTTCCACGCAATATGGTATAAGGGTGGTGTTCAGCATTAGGCACCCGTAGCTCAGCTGGATAGAGCGCTGCCCTCCGAAGGCAGAGGTCAGAGGTTCGAATCCTCTCGGGTGCGCCATTTACAAAGTATCAAGGTCCGAGCTTCAAGGCTCAAGTGACTGTTTCCTAACGATTAATGTTCTGGAACAGGAGTTTGAGTTGCTATGGTGTGGGTAAGGTCTCCGGTATACTTTTACAAAAGAAACGATACGTTTTACTTCTCAAGAGCGGTGCCTTCCGATCTTCGTCATCGGTTTACTAAGAAGAAGGTTGAGGTCTCTCTGCGAACAAAGTCAGAGGCTAAGGCAGCTAAGTCTGCGGCTGCTCTATCTGACAGGCTTGAGCGGTATTGGGATAGCTTACGGATGGAGATGATTTATTCCCGTGAGCTGGGGATAAGTGTTGTTTCTGATAAGCCATCTTCAGGTGCTAGTAACGATATCCGCATTAACGATGCGTTAGTGTTGTATCAACGGCTCAAGGGAGCGGGTAAGACTAAACTGTTCTTTGAAGGCTCAGAGAGAAGCGTTCGTTATCTGATTGAGTGTGTTGGCCATGATAACATTAATGGACTTGAACCAGCAGACGCAGGACGGTTTAGGGACTTCCTCTTTGATCGGGGAATGTCTTCCTCATCGGTTAAACGGGTCTTCTCATCTGTCAGAGCCATTATGAACTTGGCTATCAAAGAGCATGGCC
>JBMYKD010000036.1:0-9116 GCA_049595035.1 Puniceispirillales bacterium (SeqCode)
AGTGACTATCGATTTGTAGTTTCTTTTCTTCGGATACGCCGGATGCGGCAACGCCCTCTAGGCAGCCAAGTAAACCCATACCCCTTGCATCACCAATGATATCGTATTTATCACCGATATCGCGCAAGCGTTGTTGAAAATGTGGCGCAACCTCTTTCACATGGGCAAGAATGTCCTCATTTTCGATAATGTCCATATTGGTTAAGGCGGCGGTTGCGGCAACAGGATGGCCGGAATAGGTATAGCCATTGGTGAATGGCCGTGAGCCACCATCCAGTTGATCAAAATCTTTCATCAAAGCATCTGAAATGATCGCTGCCCCCATGGGCACATACCCAGATGTCAGCCCCTTGGCACAGGTTATGATATCCGGGATGATGCCAAAAACAGCTTCTGATGCAAACCAGTGACCCAACCGGCCAAATCCGGTGACCACTTCATCAGAAATATAAACAATATCATACTGGCGGCATAATTCACGGGTGCGTTGATGATAGCCGTCAGGTGGAATAATCACACCACCTGATGACAGGATAGGTTCAGCAATAAAGGCAGCTATTTTATCAGCACCAACAGCAATAATCCGGTTTTCCATATCTTTGACTTTTGCGTCACACCATTCTTCAACAGTCATTCCGCTAGGGCGCAGATACGGGTTCACATTGGGAAGCATTTCCACAATGGTTTCATGGGTGTCCATATACCGTCTATCATGTTCGCGACCTGTGCCAGATACGCTGGCCGAAAGAAAAGATGATCCGTGATAACCTTTCTCACGGCAGAGAATATGTTTTTTCCCCGGCTTGCCAAGAATATTATTGCGATACATCACAAACCGTAAGGCGGTATCAACCGCATCAGACCCGCCATTGGTAAAGACCATGGAATTCAGATCACCGGGGGTTTTTTCAGCAATGCGTTTACCAAGTAAGGCAGATGGTTGATTAGACGTAAACCACGGGCTGGAATACGTCATTGTCATGACCTGATTGGCAATAGCGTCAGCCATTTCACGTCGCCCATATCCGATATTGACGCACCACATACCGCCGGGGCCATCAATCATTTTATTTCCATGACCGTCTTCCAGATAAATGCCTTTGGCTTTCTGAATTTGTGTCATATCCGGCGGCGTATCAGATAAATCACTCCATGGGTGGATGATATGTTCCTTATCCCAGAAATCTACCTGTTCAGGCGTGATAGGCTGGTTATCAAGAGCGTCGTTATTCCGATCAGATTTTAATGACATCATACTCAACAATCTAGTTTCACATATAAATATGATGCCTAACCACGTCATGCTGGTCAATGGCTAAGTCATGTGAAAGCCTGTCCATAAAACCTTAATCTGATGGTGGGGGAAAGGGCTTTACCCCTGATGGCGGTAATGGAGGGACAGGAGTGTTATCTTTGCGCGGGGTTACAAGGGCCAGCCCGGCCATCATAATCACCAGAGCCAACCAGACTGTTCCCGAATATTCATCCTGAAATATCACGATACCCCATAACACACCGGTGACAGTAACCATGAAACCGACCTGTGAAGCAAAGACAGGGCCAGTCGTCACAATAAGAAAAACAAAAGATGAATATCCAATAGCGGATATCAATGCGATGGATAGAAGCGACCATTCCAATACCCCTGGAGGGAATTGCGGGACAAAAAAACTATCCGTCGCCAAAGCCAGAGGAAAAAGAATAAAAGCAGCAAAGATATTCATTCCGACAGATAACCGGATAGGCCCTAAATCATCTGGCTTAAAGGCGTCGATGATCAGATTTTCAAAGGCATAACAGGCAGCACCAAAACATGAAAAAATTACCCATAATGTGGCTGCGCGATCAGGAAGGCTATTTTCAGGGACAACAAGCAGCAATATGCCGGTGATGCCGGCGAATAATCCAGCCAATCGCCGGAGCGAGCTTTTTTCAAGGCCAATGACCAAGGCTAGCGCAAAAGTCAGCATCGGCACCAGCGTATCGGCAATAGCAAGAATTCCGGGCTGAACATGGCGTGTGGCTTCATAAAAAATCAGCCCGGGCACCAATACACCAGTCAATGATACCATGGCAATCAGGGGCAGATGCCGTATCTTAATCCCGATATGACCATTGCGGGCATAGGCATAGACCATCAGCATAATGCCGCTGAGCAAGGTTTGCCAGAATGCGATTCCAATGATAGCCGCGCCTGTGTCGGTTGCCAGTTTTGTCAGCGAAAAGGTCAGCCCCCATGCGGTACCGGTAATCGCTAATATGATCCACGGCCAAAATCGGTTCAGAAAGCTGGTCATATAGCGGCTTTTAAGCTTTCTTCAATATAAACCTGACGTAAAGAAAGGGTATGTTTACCCGGCGTCCCATCAGCAATATCAACCCCGTCAATAGAAGTAACAGGCGTTACATAAGATGAGGCTGAGGTAACAAAGGCTTCATCAGCTGATTTGACTTCATCAACAGTAAAGGGGCGTTCTTCGATTTTCATCTGGCGGTCATGGGCATATCTAAGCAATGATGCGCGGGTAATCCCATGGAGAATATCATTCGACAGGTGACGAGTGATAATAACCCCATCTTTTATAATATAGGCATTATTCGATGTGCCTTCGGTAATGGTGCCATTTTCCACCATCCAAGTATCATCAAAACCGGAACGGATGGCTGTTGTTTTTGCAATCGATGGCCATAATAGCTGAACGGTTTTGATATCACGGCGATGCCAGCGTAAATCATCCATTGTCATGACATGCCATCCTGATACCATATCTGTGTTTTGGCGCGGATCAGGTTTTGCTTGAGTAAATAATACAATTGTTGGTGAAATATCCTCGCCTTCTTCAAACAGGAAATCCCGGTCCCCCGGGTTGCCGCGTGTGATTTGAATATATATACCGCCAGAAACCAGATGATTGCGTTTAATCATCTCACGATGGATGGTCAGCATCTCATCATAATTGACCTGATAGGCTATATTCAATTCATCTAATGATCGCTGC
The DNA here is from genome assembly GCA_049595035.1 of Puniceispirillales bacterium (SeqCode). Taxonomy (GTDB): domain Bacteria; phylum Pseudomonadota; class Alphaproteobacteria; order Puniceispirillales; family UBA1172; genus UBA12202. Next base: position 3,000 of record JBMYKD010000036.1, read on the forward strand.
ATGCGTGTCATATGGCCATCAAATTCAATCATTTTTCCATCGATAACGGCGGTGACTTCATAAATGGCATCAGCCATGAGAAACCCGCGATCAAAAACCGATATGGCAGCGTCCTTCTCAGGGACGTAATTTCCATTTACATATACGATGCGAGACATGATGATAACCCTTCACGTTATAAATATAAAATAATGTATCCGTATAACATAAACAGGCAATATGATTTGTCTATATGAGAATAAAGGAGAATTCATGCCGCGATTTTCCGCCAATCTGGGATTCCTGTGGTCAGAATTGTCACTGCCTGACGCGATACTTGCGGCGCATAAGGCCGGTTTTGATGCCGTGGAATGCCACTGGCCATATGCCTATCCCCCTGAAAGCGTGCTGGCAGCACTCAAAGAAACAGGCTTACCGATGCTGGCATTGAATACACCGCGTGGTGATGTCAGCCGGGGTGATTTCGGGCTATGCGCTATCCCGGCCAGACAGGATGAAGCGAAAAAGGGAATGATAGATGCGATTAGCTATGCCAGTCAGATTGGGGCAAAAGCGGTGCATGTCATGGCTGGTAAAGCGTTGCCTGATCAAGCATGTCATCGCCATTTTACCGATATGGTTGCATGGGCGGCGGATCAGGCAGAACCACATGGGATTGAAATATGGATTGAAGCGATTAATCCCATAGACGTGCCGGGATATTTTCTTCATCAGACCAGACAGGCCATAGATATTCTTACGTCAATTCCTGTCTCAAATATTGGGCTAATGTTTGATTGCTATCATGTGGGGCGGATGAATGGCAATATTTGGCATGAACTGGAATATGGTCTGCCATGGATCAGGCATATCCAGATTGCCGCTGTGCCAGACAGGGGTGAGCCTGATCAGGGTCATATAGACTATCAGCCGATCTATCGCTGGCTTGATGAGAATGGTTATAACGGGTTTATCGGTGCTGAATATCACCCGCGGCAATCTATCAAAGATGGTCTAGGCTGGCTCAGTGCGGCGAGATCAGACATGTTATTAGGCTAATTTAAGCCGTCTTTCCCGCCAGACAATGATTAGACCGGCAGCAATGATCAGGAAAACGCCGGGGATCAGCTGATCAAAAGGGGCTTCAAAGAAAAAGATATATCCGAGAATAAATGAAATAGGGATGCCCAGATACTCGAACGGGGCGACTTGGCCGGGTTCTGCCAGCCTGTATGAAGTGACAAGACATAATACGCCGATGCCGCCGCAAAAGCCCATAATGATAAACTTCCCCCATTCTTCGCCAGAAGTAATAGGCAAGGGATTTGAAAATATATACATGATGATAATTGAAAAAATCAGTGAAAAGAGTTGTGTCACAAGCTGTATCTCACTTGATCCCACTTCATCATGGAAAAGCCGGACTGTGATGGATGATAAAGCATATCCCATGGCCGCAAGAACAGGCAATACGGCATATAATTCAAAGGCATCAGCACCGGGTCGCATAATGATGATAACCCCGATAAACCCCAGTATAACTGCACTCCAGCGCCAGAAACCAACCTTGTGACCAAGCACTGGAACAGATAGAGCTGTAATAAACATGGGGCCAGCAAAAGCAAGCGTTGTTGCTGTTGCAAAAGCGATATGGCTCAACGCGGTATAATAGCAAATCTGGGCAAAAATAACCACAATCCCCCGAAACATACATAAGCCGATTTGATACGGGGTACATATCTTGCGTAATCCTGTCATTGACCGCGCGGCCAGAACTAGCAGTAAAGCCGGAATAGTACCAAAGATATTCCGCATGACACTGACTTGAAAAATAGGAAACTCTTCCCCCAGAATACGGACAAAAACCCCCATCAGATCAAAAGCAAATATACCGAAAAGAATGATAACAATAGCGCGATAAAGGGCAGGAATACGGCTGATGATACCCATAGAATTACAATCTGGCACAGATGCGAAGGGCGTCCAGCATGGCACAGTGGATATCACGGCTACCCACAACATCACCAATCCGGTAGAGATGAAATCCGCTTTCATCACCATGAGGGCTATCAAATACCGGTTGTGGTTGCCCTGAAGCCATGACATCAAGATCAATCACGCCCTTATTGAGTGACGCATCACGCATGGCATAGAATAACTCATCATTTGGCAATGTCCCTGCCTCAACAATGACATGATCATAATCATGTTCGGTTAGGGCGGCGGTATGCATATTGCGAATGGTCACCCTGACCTGATTGTGATGCTTATCAGCGCGAATAAGTTCATGATCTGGCTGCATGATGACACCACGTTCATAAAACCGTTTCATAAACGGTGACATTTCAAGTCGCATGGATTCCTGACCGATGGTTGCATCTTGTGTATTGAGCGTTACCTGAACACCTTTTTCAGACAGAAAATCCGCTGCCGCCATAGCCACGTTCAATCCGGTCTGATCATGAATAAAAACATGGCCTTCTGGTGATGCCATGCCAGACATAATATCCCATGTGGTCAGGATATTGGCATCGCCATCAACCCAGTCGGTATGGGGCAATCCGCCAGTAGCCATGATCACTACATCAGGCTGTTCGGCCAGTATCATTTCCTCATCAGCGAATTGATTATATCTGATATCAACATCAAGCCGTTCACATTCGCGTGTCAGCCAATCGATAATACTGTTCAGGTCTTTGCGCCATTTTACTTTGCCAGCAAGATTGACCTGTCCGCCTAGCCGGTCGGTTGCTTCCATCAGCACAACATGATGACCACGTTCTGCCGCGGCTCTTGCTGCCTCACATCCGGCAGGCCCACCGCCTATAATGACCACTTTCTTTGGGGGATCCTCAGTTTTGCTAATAACATGTGGCAAAGTCGCTTCGCGTGCGGTGGCCGGGTTCTGGATACAATATCCATAATTGGAACAATAGGTTGATCCCACACAGGTTCTGATACGATCTTCATCACCACGTTCCAGTTTCGCCACAATGTAGGGGTCGGCAATATGCCCACGGGTCATCCCGACCATGTCAATGATATGTTCTGATATGGCATATCGCGCTGTTGATAAATCATTAATGCGGGTCGCGTGAAATACCGGTAGATCAACGGCTTTCTTGAAACGCCCTGCCTGTTCCAGAAAGGGAGAAAGGGGGGCAGCCATTCCGGGCATATAATTGGTCAGGCGGGGTAGACTATCGATGCGACCTGATACGAGATTGAGAAAATCAATCACGCCATCATCCCGCAGACAGGTCGCAATATCAATATTATCCGTCTCGGATAAGCCGTTATTGTCATGATCAATTTCCGACATGGTCATACGCACGCCAAGCAGAAAATCATCACCAGCCGCTTCACGCATGGCAGCGAATATCATTCGACTGAACCGCATACGGTTTTCCAGTGATCCCCCATATTTATCTATGCGTTGATTGGTAACAGGTGACCAGAACTGATCCATCAGATGTCCTGATGCAATGACCTCTAACCCATCCAGTCCGCTTTCTCTGCATCGTCTGGCCGCGTTAGCAAAATCACGAACAACACGAAAAATATCATTCTCATCCATTTCACGGGGAAACCCCCGATGCAAGATTTCGCGGTTGGCAGATGCTGATATTATCGGTAACCATTCACCGGCTTTGCTATTTGTTCGGCGACCAAGATGCGTGATCTGGGTCATCAATGTCGCCCCGTGGCTATGATAAAAATCGGATAACTGCTTGAAAAATGGCATGATGGCATCATCAATGATCAGCTGGTCAAAAACAGGAGCTGTATCGATGGAAATGGTGCCGGACCCACCCACAAATGATAGCCCTATTCCGCCTTTCGCTTTTTCCATCTGATAGCGCAATGTCGTATCCGTGGCGCGGCCGTGACTGGCATGGCTTAAGGCATGACCAGTACTGAAGATACGATTTTTTATTGTTTTTCGGCCTATCTGATAGGGCAGTAGCAAAGGATCAGTGGTCGTGGTTTGATATGGCATATATTAATAAATCAAAAAAAAATTGTAAATGATGCTATCATTTAAAACCATAAAGACAATAAGAATTATGGATTATATCTTACCGCAAGGTCATCTGAGCCATTTTGATCACCGTTACGCGGAAATACCGGCCACATAATTGGTAAAGGCATCTAGTTCTTTCTGGCTTGCTTCTTTGCCGGTGAATATCTGGATATAATATGGCACCAGAGCTAACCGTTTGATCATATCTTCCTTGATCACAGCATCATTATATCCGGTTTGCATAAAATAGATGACGCGGGCGCGGGTTTCTGCTTCCACTGGTGGATAGCCATATCGTTCAAACATGGCTGTTAATGCCACGATGCGTTTAGTATCAGAAGTGATGACATGGCGGGCGATAATGGAGGATTTTCGGGCCCAGTCCCGCACGGCAAAATCCATGGGGATATCAAATCGTGCCGGATTAACAGCACAGCGAAACACCCTCAACACCGCTTCGGTAATCGTTGCACAGGGTGCCGATGCCTCGGTGATCAGATTAACGGTATTACGGTTATGCCATTCATCAAGCAGCGCCTGATGCAAATCATTCTGATCTTCAAAATAGCCATAGAAACTAGATCGCGATACATTAAGCATCTTACCAATATTCTGAATTCTAACATGATCAATGCCCTTGGTGATAAGCAGATCAATGGCAACGCTGATCCAGTCATCCCGGGTGACCTTGATATTGCCCTTCCGGTTAAGAGAGTCCATTTTTTCTTGCGGTATGCTATCCATGGATAAGCTGATCATCCCTTTGCTATGATATATATAACATTAACTGACAGGCGGTGCGCCGCCTTCGTTCATCCGGTTTTCTATAAATTGCCGCAACCGGTCTGTCTGGGTTTCCATATCAGGAAGTCCACTTGGATATTCCAGAATCTCTTTCCATATTCTGGTGGCACGATGATTGGTATCAATACTGCCATTATCTGTCCATGTGCCAAAATTGGAAAGATCAGCGACCAGATGCTGATAGAATTCTGTCTGATATCGCGCCATGGTATGATCACTTCCGAAAAAATGCCCACCGGGAGGAATGGCGGCAATGGCATCATAACCGATATCATCCGTCGTGATGGAAACAGGACGCGAAAGATGTTCCACCATTTTCAGCACTTCGCTATCTGTAATCAGTTTTTCATAGGATAAGGTTAAGCCACCTTCTAGCCAACCAGCAGAATGAATGATGATTGTAGCACCAGCCATCAAGCATCCCCATAATCCGAATTGGGTTTCACTTGCGGCCTGAATATCATTGATATTGGCCGCGCTACCAGACGCACAGCGCCAGGGCAGGCCAATTTTCCGCGCTAATTGTCCGGCCACTAATGATGCACGAACATGTTCTGGCGTGCCAAATGCAGGCGCACCAGATTTCATATCCACATTACTGGTAAATGTACCGTAACATACCGGTGCCCCCGGTTCAGTGATCTGTACCAATGCAATAGCCGCCATGGCTTCGGCATGCGATAAGGTCATGGCACCGGCAACGGTGATCGGTGCCATAGCCCCCATTAGCGTAAACGGGGTGACAATGCTAAGCTGTCTGGCGCGGGCAAAATCAATAAGCCCCTGTGCCATTGGCGTGTCAAGAATGCGGGGGGAATTGGTGTTGATAATGGTATAGCACCATGGATCAGATGTGAATTCCGCCATGCTAATTTCGCGAAACAGTCTGATCATTTCAAACCCGTCTTCAATCTGCGCTGATCCTCTTGAAAATATGCATGGCACTTTATCGCTTTCTGTCAGCATGGCATCCATGGTGGTATAATGCCGATATTCCGGTGCGATATCTTGCGGTTCTACCAGTGGGGGCATCATATGAAAGCAGGAAAAATGCTGGCTGAGTTTAACCAGTTCACGGAAATCTCTTGCTGATCCGATCCGCCGTCCACGTTCCAGATCAGTGGCGTAAGGGGCGGCAGCACCGGGCTGAAAGACCAGTTTGCCAAGGGCAAGCGTAATATCACGGTTTCTTTTTCCGCCTCTCATCGTTATAGTTTTAGGGGCAGAAGTTAGAGCAGAGGTGATGATATCACGACCTATCCAGACCATCTGGCTTTCTTCATCTATGCTTGCTCCAGCGGATTGAAATA
>JBMYKD010000037.1:0-8596 GCA_049595035.1 Puniceispirillales bacterium (SeqCode)
GCGTCCTGATTAGCATCTTTTCAGATCATCACTAGGCGAAACATATGCTATCTGGCTTATTGCATTTGTGCAGATGCCGTTGCGCTGACGATGGCTTCAATGAATAGGGTTTTACCCCCACCCAGATCAATACTGTCAATTTTGCGGGCTGTTTCTATGCTGATGTCATGCCCGCCCGCCATCTTGGCCTTTGCTTCGGCATCTTCACGGACAACATGTTCGGCATGTTCAAGGGCCTGTTCCAAATCGGTGAAATCAGCAGGCCCTTTCATTAAATGCACGCGGAACGTGCCTTCAGACGGTTGCGTGATAGTGACACGCGCAGTTTGTCTAATGCTGCCAACCGCAGCACCGATAGCCCCCGCCACATCAGCGTCTTCCGGAACAATTAGCTCGGCATTCACAACTTTCGCTATGGCAGGGTAATAGCATCCGGCAGATGCCCCCAATGCAATAAGAGGGCGGTGAAAACGAATGCCGGTTGAGATGATGGTGCTATCAGATGGTTTCAGCGTAGCTTCAATCATCTGGACAAGAACAGGATTCTTTTCTGACATGGCATGACTATTATTTTCATGCGCACTAACAGCATCGATTAATGCCAGCCCGGATTGGACGGCAAGCTGATCCAGCACCATCTGGGCAAAGATATCAACATGTTCGGCCTGTGGCTTGCCTGAACCTGATCGCTGTCTGGCCATCAGCTGGCCAGCCTTTTGTGCAGCAGAGGTATCAAAAGCATTAAACTTTTCAAGAATATGAACAGCATCAGTCGGGGTAAAGGTGGATATCAGCACTAGCCCGCGTGAAACAAGCCGGTCAATAGCACCCATGGCAAGGCGGGTTTCGGCCAGTTCTGAAATAGCAGTCACGCCGGCGTCCCTGCATTGTATGGCCATACGGTATTCTGATCGTGTTAGCCATTCCGGTGGTTCACCTGAAAAAACAGGAACAACGAAGCGGGCATCTGTCGCGCTTGCAATAGGATTATCAAGCTGATCATCCAGAATGTTATGGATATGGGGATATTGTGTTGCCAGCGATGATATCGGGATAGCCCGTCTGGGGCCTAATGTAACACCACCCTTGATGCCGCGATCAATCAGCCTGACTTCACTATCCCCGCCAAGACCACCGGTTCTGATATCCGCGGCTTCCACCATGGTTGACCATCCGCCAATGGTCGCGCCCCTAGGTGACAGGCGAGGAGTGCCATTGGACATGATCGTAATATCCGTTGTTGTGCCGCCGATATCGCTGATGATGGCATCTGAAACCCCGGCCAGATGGGCAGCGCCAGAAATGCTGGCAGCTGGCCCTGACAGAATGGTTTCCACCGGCCTGATGCGGGCAAGATGCTGATTAATCAGTGACCCATCGCCCTTGACCACCATCAATTCCGCATCAATGCCGGATGCTGTTATAATATCATTGGTGGCATTGATCTGACGATCTAGCAGATCAATAAGGCGGGCGTTTAGCAGGGCAGTCAGGGCACGTTTAGGGCCACCAAGTTCCGAGGACAGTTCATGACTGCATGTGATAGGGCATCCGGTTTTCTGTCTTAAGAAGTCACGCGCGGCGATTTCATGTTCCGGGTTCCTGGTGGCAAAATGACCAGCAATGGCTATGGCGCTGATATCTTTGCCATATTCTGTGGCAAAAGCTTCCAGTGCTGGTATATCCAGCTGGTTTTGTTGTTTGCCATCGGTTTTATGCCCGCCTGCAACAAATACAACAGGATCATGCCCCAGTGATGTGCCCAGATTATTTTTGGTCAGGCTATTTTCATCAAAACCGATCATGACTAGCCCGATGCGGCCACCCATGCCTTCTACAACAGCATTGGTCGCCAATGTGGTTGATAAACACACCTGTTTGAGAGCCTTGCGTTGTTCATCGGATAACGGGTTAATGACAGAATGGATAGCCGCCCCTAATCCGATAGATAAATCTTCACGGGTGGTAGGGGCTTTTGCTTTGGCGATGAGTGAGCCATTTTGGCTATCGATAATGGCTGCATCCGTGAATGTGCCACCGGTATCAAGGCCGAGAATATAAGTCATATGATGATCCGTTTCAGGCAACGCGAGAAGGCGCATTAAGAGCATGGTCAAGGAAATGGCGCATCCATTCCCGTACCTGATCATTATCTGTGGGAGTGTTTAGCGTTTGTCTGGCCAGCATAGCCTTATCATCGCCAATGGAATTGTTGCGACGGTCAATGAGGGCAGATAGATAATCGGGGGTAAATTCCGGATGACCCTGAAAAGACAGAACCCGGCCGGGAATAGTAAAGGCGGCAAACGGGCAGAAATCGTCACCTAATAGAGGAATGGCGTCAGAGGGTAGCTGGATCACCTGATCCTGATGCATGTAAAGCAGACGGACAGATTGACCTTTGCCTTTATGATAGCCATCTGTTTCCGGTAAATCTGCCTGAAGTGTCATATCCTTGACCCCGACACCCCAGCCTTTATGTGATAAAACGGCTTCACCGCCAAGCGTATGCGCCAGCAGTTGATGACCAAAGCATACACCAATCATGGGAATATATGCCGAATAAGCAGACCTGATAAAATCCATCAGCCGCGGTATCCATGGTTGGTCATCATATACCCCATATTTGCTACCTGATATCAAATAAGCATCGTAATCAGATAACTCATCCGGGAAATCGCCATGGCGTGTGTGAATAAAGGTGATATCAATCTCATCCGTAAGAGGCGCAAAAAACGCGCTAAACATTTCCTGATAAGTAGGATTATGGGGGCGCATATCCACGCCTGTTTCCCCGGCAAGTAAAATGCCAATACGAAGCCGATTATCTAAAGCCATACTATTCACCCAGAGTTTGCGTTCATATTTTATGTTCATCATGCTCAGAACATAAAATCAACCGGGAATACTTGCCCGCCAATGCCCATATAAAACGACATCAGTCATGGATGCAATATGATCTTAATCAATATCAAAAGAATCTGTGGTCATATTGTTTTGCGATGGCGGTAAGTTCGCCAAGGATATAGAGCCGGATAGCACTAGAAAGGCCGCCAACTTCTGCAGTTGTGCCTAGTTTTTTACTGCGTTCGATATCAATATCAGCCACCAGACGGGCAAGGGAACACCCTTTCTGGTTGGATATGCGCTGAAGAGCATCCCAGAAAGCCGTTTCAAGGGAAATCGACGTTCGGTGACCGTTTATCGTCATGGAACGCTTGATCATATAGGCAAATCCTTGTTGAATTTAGATCAGGCATAATTTCCAGAATGCCCTTCCTATAATATTTATAGAAGAAATGTCGGTAGTGAAACCCCCCTTATCGTCAGGAGAGTGGCGGACATATACTATGTTGTTATGGGGGTCTACTTGTTCCAGAAAACGAAACTTAATATGATCTATGGCATCAATGGCAAATAATCCGGCGCGGAGAGGGCTTTGATCAGATTGATCAATGATAGTGAAATCCCCCATAGCAGCTGTGGATTTGATCGCATTGTCACCTGACTGAACCAGAACCGAAAAACCAACCCGTAGCACCAGCCCGGACTGGAATATCATAATCGAACAGGCGGCAAAACGGGGTGCCCGCAATGCGCTCGCCGAAATCGGGCTGGATGATCAGGCGGCTTGCCGTGATGTGCGGGATTTACGCGAATTGCTGACCAATTGGCGGCGTATCCGGCGTGAAGCGACCCGATCACTTATCACATTCGGGGTGCGCGCCATTCTGATCTTTATGGTGCTGATGGCGGCTTTTGTGATCAGCACCGGCATGGGACGCTAGATCATGGCGGGTATGGATAGCATAAAGCCGAATGGCAGGCCTTTTACCTTTAGCAAGCGAAGCGAAGATCATCTGCAAACTGATGTGCCGTCCCTTCAGGCGGTGGCACGACGCGCCCTTGCCCTGACAAAGGTCGATTTTACCATTATTTCCGGTCGCCGTGATATGGCCGAACAGTGGCGGCTGGTCAGGCAGTGGGTATCCCGCACCCTGCATTCGCGGCATCTGACCGGTCATGCGCTTGATCTGGTGCCACTTGATCCGGCAACGGGCAAAGGCCGGTTTTCCCGTGATCTGGCGATTGAAGTGGCGGTTGCATTCTATGAAGCCGGATATCAGTTACATACCCCTATCCGCTGGGGCAGTATGTGGGCGGAATTCGAAGATATCCCTCATGTGGAAATACCCGATAGCGGCGCCAGAACGTTATGATGATGGCGCTATCGTCACATGTTTCCCGAACAAAACATATCTCTTTGCCAACCCGGCCAGCCTCCCAGCCTAGTTCCGGGGGCACGGGTTACATCGTTCGGTCAGCGGCGAAAGCGGCGGCGGCTATCAGGGCATCGGCGGCCTGACCTGATGCTGTGCTGGCAATCACCTGTCCCGCGGTGGCGGCATGTGATCTGGCGATATCCAGTGACCGCGTAATCGTATCATATTTATCTATCAGCGCCCGCGCGGTATCCAGATCATGATCGGCGATATCTCCATCACCCAGACAGCGTTGCCAGAATGCCCTTTCATCACCGGTGCCATCTTGCCATGCCAGCATGACAGGCAGGGTGATCTTGCCTTCCTTGAAATCATCACCATGGGATTTGCCCATATCTTCGGTGCTGGCGGCATAATCCAGCGCATCATCGGTAATCTGAAACGCCGTGCCAAGTGCCATACCATATTCTGCTACCGCATTGGTGATAGATGGATCAGCTCCGGCAACCATGGCGCCGGATTCGCCAGCGGCGGCAAATAATTCTGCGGTTTTGGCGCGGATCACCCGATAATAATCATCAACCGGTGCCGCCGGATTGCCGGCAAGGATCATCTGATCAATTTCACCTTCGGTGATACGGGCGGCGGCTTTTGCCAGTCGACCCAATACGGTGATCTGACCGGTTTCCACCATCAGCTCAAAGGCGCGGGCAAACAGAAAATCACCAACCAGAACGCTGGCTTCATTCCCCCAGATCGCGCTGGCGGTTTTATTACCGCGGCGCATATCGGATTCATCGATTACATCATCATGCAGTAATGTGGCAGAATGGATAAATTCCACCGCGGCGGCCAGTTTTGCCGCATGATGTATGGCGTCCTCATCGGCCTGGCCCAGCCATGCCCCGGCAAGGGTCAGCATCGGCCGCATCCGTTTTCCGCCAGCGGCAATCAAATGTCCGGCTAATGTCGGGATCAGATCAATATCACTCTGCATCCGGTCAATGATGATACGGTTTGTTTCTTCCATGCCGGATGCTGTCAGTTCCATAAGTGGAACCAGTGACGGCGCCATGCTAGTACTATCCATAGCTGATTCAGGTGCCATCGGCGCGGCCGACACAAATGATGAAAGCGAAGAGTTCATAAACGCAACCTTGCGGTTTTGTCGGAACAAGTCAACACTTTCTGCTTTGGTGTTGTGCGGTTTTTTGTCAATAATGGTTCAAATGAAACACTTGCTTGCCATCACAGACCCTGTCCGTCTTACCTATATCGAATCCATGCTGAAAGCGGCAGGGATTATTTTTGTGGTTCAGGATAGGCATATTTCCGATCTCATGGCCGGATCAAATAGCCTGTTCCCCATGCGGGTGATGGTCGCTGATGATCACATGGCGCAGGCGCGGCGCATCCTGACCGAAGCCGGACAATATTACGATGACTGACATTCCGACCACACGCGACCGCTGGCATAATGGCCAGCTCTGGCTGACGCAACCGGCAGACGGGTTCCGTGCGACCAGTGATGCTGTTTTGCTGGCGGCGGCCTGTCCGGATCAGGCCAGACAGGTGCTGGAACTAGGGGTTGGTGCCGGTGCCGTGATGATGATCATGGCGCACCGGATGCCTTCTGCCCATTTTACCGGCATTGATAAAGATGCTGATATGCTGGATTTATGCGCCAGTAATGCGGCGGATAATGGTTTTACCTCTCGCCTTTCCCTGATCCATGCAGATATCACCAGCCTGGAACCAGATGCCAGATGGGATCATGTGGTGATGAATCCTCCCTTTAATGACCCACATTCGTCGCTTTCCCCAGATCAGCAAAGGCGACAATCCATGGCGGCCGATTTTACCATGCCGTGGATCGCCTGTGCCAGTGCTGCCCTGATGCGGCGGGGCGGGCTCACCATGATATGTCGTGCGGATCAACTGGACCGGATGCTGGCGGCATTATCGGCGCATGATTTTGGTGAAGTTGTTGTGCGTCCGGTGCATGCGGGGCTGGATAAACCCGCGCTAAGGGTGCTTATTCGTGCCAGAAAAGGAATGACCGGTGCCATGACATTATTGCCACCATTTCTGATCAATAGTGATGAATATAAGGGGCTTTCGGAAGGTGGCCATATTTCGCTTAATCAGCCCGGGCGAAATTATGCCGCCGTGATATCAAAATCTGATAAAAAATCCTGAAATAATATCGGAAATGCATGATAATATGCTGGTGTTAAACCCCCAGATGACTTGCTATTCATCTGCGCAAAGGGTAGATAGAAAGAGTCATGATTAAGGCTATTGCATCACTATTTTCATCATCGCGCCCCATTGTGCCGGTTATTCCCCTTAACGGAATGATTGCTGCTTCTTCAGGGGCAGGTCTGCGCCGGTCGGGGCTCAATCTGCTGGGGCTGTCCAAGCTACTGGATAAAGCTTTTACCACCAAACGCGCGGCGGCGGTCGCATTGCTGATTAATTCTCCCGGTGGCTCACCGGTACAATCGGCGGTCATTGCCAGCCGTATCCGGGAGCTGGCGCGTAAAAATGATGTGCCGGTGATCAGTTTTGTTGAGGATGTGGCGGCATCTGGTGGCTACTGGCTTGCCTGTGCGGGTGATCAGATCATTGCCAATCCGGCGTCAATTATCGGATCAATCGGGGTGGTATCAGCCGGTTTCGGTTTTGATCGGGCGATTGATAAAATAGGGGTTGATCGCCGTGTCTATACCTCTGGAATCAGCAAAAGCATGCTTGATCCCTTCCGTCCGGAAAACCCCGATGATGTGTCGCATCTGAAAGCATTACAGGAAGATATCCATGCCCAGTTTATTGCCATGGTGAAAGCACGGCGCGGCAGTCGCCTTAATGCCGCTGATGAGATGCTGTTTTCCGGTGCATTCTGGACAGGACAGAAATCTCTTGAACTCGGACTGGTGGATCGTCTGGGTGATATCCGGCCGGTCTTGCAGGAACAATTCGGTGACAAGGTCGCGATCAGGTTGATGACGATGAAAAAATCACTATTCGGAATGGGTGGCGGCCAGATGGGCATCAATGCGGGTGACCAGATCGTTGATGCTGCGTTATATAAACTCGAAGAACGGCTGGAAAGGATGCGATACGGGCTCTGATGTGGGGATTATTAAGTATTCAGAAATTACTTCTTCTGGCGGCAATCATTGGCGGTGTCTTTGCCTTTTACCGCTTTATGGATCAGCGCAAACAATCAGATATTCAACCAAGATCACATTCCGGAAAACCAAAACCTGATCATGATGCCCTTGATATGACGTCATGCGAAACATGCGGGAAATGGGTTTCCGTTGCCTGTGAACGTCCCGATTGTCCTATTCAATAAGATGTTTTCGGCAGCAGGATTACCATTGATCAAGACGTAGCTTTACACTATGTTGCGCGGAAAGCGATGCAGGAACCAGATATGCCCGAACACCCTCTCAGTTTTCAACAGCTGATCTTATCACTTCAGCAATTCTGGGCTAACCAAGGATGTGTGATCCTTCAACCCTATGATATGGAAGTCGGGGCAGGAACATTCCATCCCGCAACAACCTTGCGTGCTCTTGGGCCTGATGATGTCTGGAACGCCGCCTATGTGCAACCGTCGCGGCGACCAACCGATGGCCGCTATGGTGAAAATCCTAACCGGCTTCAGCATTATTATCAGTTTCAGGTGATCATGAAACCGTCACCGGCAAATAGTCAGGATTTATATCTGGATTCGCTGAAAGCGATAGGTCTTGATCCCATGCAACATGATATCCGATTTGTTGAGGACGATTGGGAATCCCCCACCCTTGGCGCGGCTGGCCTTGGCTGGGAAGTCTGGTGTGATGGGATGGAAGTCACGCAATTCACATATTTTCAGCAAGTTGGCGGCATAGAATGTTCGCCTGTTCCGGTTGAGCTGACCTATGGATTAGAACGACTGGCCATGTTCATTCAGGGTGTTGAAAATGTCTATGATCTGGATTGGGATGGTGTCCCCAAAGATCAGGGCGGTAAGGTTTATGGTGATATCTTTCTGCAGGCTGAAAGGGAGTTTTCGACCTTTAATTTCGAACATGCCAGCACGGATATCCTGTTCCGGCATTTTCAGGATGCAGAAGCGGAATGCCAGATGCTTCTTGATGCGTCAACGCCGCTGGCATTGCCTGCCTATGATCAGTGTATGAAAGCCAGCCATGTGTTTAATCTGCTGGATGCCCGTGGGGTGATTTCCGTGGCGGAACGCCAGCGTTACATCGGCAAAGTCCGGAGCCTTGCTGTTGCCTGTTGTGAGGCATGGGTGGCTTCTGGGGTCACTTCTGGGGCTTCATCAGATAAGGATATATCAGATGGCTGATCTATTT
>JBMYKD010000038.1:0-7946 GCA_049595035.1 Puniceispirillales bacterium (SeqCode)
TCATCAGCTGCACGCGCATTAGCAGCTGGCGCCAAAAATATCGAACGGGTTGATAAACTGGTACAGGCCATTGGTAAAAGCATGGGTCTACATCATGATGAAGTTGATGCTACTGTTGCACTTGTTGATGCATGGCTTGAAAAAAATCGGGCAGCAGAATAAGCAAGACTGGCATTAGTTCTATTCTGACGTGATTACCACGCCATGATATCGACCTATCATTCCAGACGAAGAACATTTCTATTCTGGATGATAAGGTTTTGTCTGAACATCTGACTTATTCTCCCTGACTATTCCTTTTTATAGACCTATAAAATGGTTTCATTTTATGTTTGAATGAAAGTTTAGAGGGGAGTGCTATCATGACCGCAGATATGATCATTTTAAATGGTGAAGTCATCACATGTGATGATACCCAATCCAATGCCAGTGCCAATGCCTTGGCAATCAAGGATGGACATATCCTTTCCGTTGGAGAAACGGATGATATCCGCGCCATGGCTGGAGCCAGCACAAAGGTTATTGATGCCGCAGGGCATACGGTTCTTCCCGGTTTCATAGATAGCCATGTCCATTTATTTGGCGGCTCGGCTGAGCTAGATTACCTTGATCTTTATGGTGTTAAGGGCATTGATCAGCTAACTGATAAAGTACGCGAATGGGAGAAAAGTTGCCCCGATGACAATATCGTCTTTGCCATTCAAGCTGATTATAACATCATTGCATCAGGTAAACAGACAACTAGGCAGGATTTGGATAAAGTCCTTCCAGACAGAGCATTTGCCATGTTTGCCGCTGATCACCACACTATATGGGCAAATACAAAAGCACTTGAAATGGCCGGCATTCTCAATGGTGGTGAAGTGGATAAAGGGGCTGAAATTGTCATGGGGGCTGACGACAAAGCCGCTGGTGAATTACGTGAACCGGGTGCCTATGCCCCTGTTTTGCGACTAACCCGTTATGGTGGGCGTGACATGATTGGTCTTGTTACCGGACGTAATCCCGAACCTGCTGCCAATGATGCCGAACGCCGTCTTGACACTGATGCCATTGCCAGAGGGTTAAAGCATTGTGCCAGCCATGGTATCACTGGCCTGCATAATATGGATGGCAATATCTATACGTTGGAATTG
This sequence comes from Puniceispirillales bacterium (SeqCode), assembly GCA_049595035.1. Lineage (GTDB taxonomy): Bacteria > Pseudomonadota > Alphaproteobacteria > Puniceispirillales > UBA1172 > UBA12202. The sequence continues at coordinate 1,137 of JBMYKD010000038.1, forward strand.
CTTAAAGAGCTTGAAAAACGTGGTGATCTATTATGCCGAACCGAGGTTCCGTTTCATTTCAAAAGCTTTGATGCCCTTGATCGATTTGAGGAAGCCGAAGCCATGCGACGTGATTTCACTGGCGAATGGGTATGGTGCAATCGGGTGAAAATGTTTGTTGATGGAGTAGTGGAAAGCTCTACCGCCTTGATGCTGGATAAATACCCCGGCCTAGAAACAATTGGTGATGCCGTTTTTGAAGAAAATCATTTTAAAGATGCCTGTGTTAAAGCCGATGCCATGCAGTTTCAGATTTCCGTTCATGCCATTGGTGATCGTGCTATCAGGCAGACACTGGATGGATACGAACTTGCACGACAACAGAATGGCAAGCGTGATAGCCGTCACCGTATCGAACATATTGAGGTGCTTCATCCGGACGATCTGCCACGCTTTGCTGAACTGGGTGTTGTTGCCTCTATACAACCGGGTCATGCACCGTGGGGTGCCTATTTTTCCGAAGAAACCGTGACCCGCATGTTGCACCCGCATCAAATTCCGCTGGCTTATGCATGGCAGGATATCCGTGATACAGGTACAAAGGTCATCTTTTCGACAGACTGGCCTGTGATACCTGTTGATGTCATGCCAAATATTAAATCTGCTGTTGCCCCACGACGACTGTCACCGCCATGGCGTGACCAGCGGCAGAGTTTAATGGATACTCTGGAAAGCTATACTGCAGGTAATGCATGGGTTGAGTTTAATGAAGACAAAAAAGGTAAACTCAAAGCTGGAATGATGGCTGATATTGTTGTTATGTCACATGATCTAAAAACAGTGAACCCTGATGAACTAGATCAAGCCAGAGCCCAAACCACGATTTGCGGTGGTAAGATCACTTATGAAGCCTAGTCCGGTTAATATCGCTTTCTTGTAAAGAGAAAGAAAATAGTCACCACAACCAGAGATACAGCCAGCAATACCGATGATATGGCATTAATTTCTGGGGTAATCACACGCCTTAGCTGACCTAGCATATATGTTGGAAGGGTATCTTGACCGGCCGTTTTAACAAACTCCGTTATGATAACATCATCTAGGGATATCACAAAAGCCAGCATTGCACCGGCCAGAATACCGGGCCACATCAATGGCAATGTAATACGCCTGAACACAACAAAAGGTGGAGCATAAAGGTCACTAGCCGCTGTTTCCATGCTTAAATCCATGCCATCCAGCCGAGCTTTAATCGGTAAATAGGCAAAGGGTACACAAAATGCTGCATGGGCAGCAATCAAATAGCCCAAACCATAATAATTGGTGAATGTTTTGATAATGGCAAAAAAGATTAATAACGCCACAGCTGTCACAATTTCAGGAACCATAAGGGGTTGGTTAATCATGATGAAAATGAATTTTTGACCTCTAAAGGGTGCTGTTCGTGTTGTTCCAAGTGCCGCCATAGTCGCAACAAGAGTAGAGATCAAGGAAGCACAAACAGCAATAACCAATGAACGGATTGCGGCTTCTTGTACCAGTTCGTTTTTGCTTGCCTCAATATACCAGTGGAAGGAAAATCCTTCCCATAACATTAAGTTATTGCCCGCGTTGAAGGAATAAAAAACCAGAATAGAAATAGGGGCATAAAGAGTGATAAAACAGATCAGTGCAATGGTAGCAAACCCGAACTGATGCGTGATAGAAAACTCTTTTTTCTTTTTCCACATTCTATTAAGCATCTTTTTCTTCCGACCGTTGTGAAATACGCATATAGAAAATCAGAGCTACTAATACAATCAGCAACATGGTTACGGCCAATGCTGCCCCCAAAGGCCAGTTCTTGCCCTGACCAAATTGCAATTCAATCAGATTCCCAATCATCAGATTCTTACCACCACCCAGAATCCGCGGCGTCACATAAGCCCCAAGCGATGGAACAAATACCAGAATAGACCCCGCAATAACGCCAGGTTTAATGATAGGCAGAATAATTCTCCGCATCACCTTAAAACGTGAGGCATAAAGATCAAATCCCGCTTCAACATACTTAAAGTCAAAGCGTTCCATAGCCGCATAAATTGGCAAAACCATAAGGGGCAGATACACATAAGTCATCCCGATCACAATGGCCGTATCGGTGTAAAGCATATTGATAGGGTCATTAATAATGCCTAGAGATATCAGAGAATTATTAATAACACCTTTATTTCTGATCAGTTCAAGAATGGCAAATGTGCGGATTAAAAGATTTGTCCAGAACGGTATCGTGATAAGAAATAGCCAGATATTCCGCGTCTTTGGTGGCCGTGTAGCAATAAAATAGGCTGTGGGGAACCCTAATATCAGACAAATCAGCGTGGTCAGAAAAGATAATTGAACCGATCGCCAGAAAATGGATAAATGCGCATCCGAAAGTGAAATGGTATCATCAAAAATATCTTGCGTGAATAGCACCTTAAACCATGCTTCGCCTGAAAACTCCCATAATACCCCGCCATAATTGCCCGGAGTAAGAAAAGAATAGACAATAACAATCAATAATGGCCCTGATGCAGCAAATAAAAGCAGCAGTAAAGCCGGCATAGATAACAGCCAATTCGCGCGGTTTTTGCGCTTAATGCTTTCTAATTCCATTTTGCTTGATTGTGCTGACATGTTGTCTAATCCTTCAAAATCTGAATAGCCTTCTCATCAATGACTATCCCCAATTTATCACCAATAGATGGATTAAAAGCATGATTGATTTCATTCTGGGAACGCACAACAAATGTATCACCATTATCCAGTGCTAGATGATAATTAGTATCGGTTCCAAAAAATAGCATATTGGTCAATGTCCCTGTAAGGGTTGCCCCACGCGCGGATTTTTGAAGCCGTGGATGTTCGGGACGAATAAAGATCGTGGCGGTTTTATCCTTATTTTTGCTAGCAGGAATTTCAGCTTTGAAGGTTTTCTTAGTGCCCGGTATTCGCAAAGATGCTGTCGCCGGACGTCCTTTTGTTATGGAAAGGATATCCGCTTCTATAAAATTAGACTCACCGATAAAATCCGCAACAAACCTTTCCTCTGGATTATAATAAATCTCATTAGGTGTTCCGACTTGCAGGATATGACCATTATTCATGACAGCAATACGGTCGGACATGGTCAGGGCTTCTTCCTGATCATGAGTCACAAAAATAAAGGTAATACCGGTTTCCAGTTGCAACCGCTTTAATTCAATCTGCATTCCGCGCCGGAGTTTATAATCAAGGGCGGATAACGGTTCATCCAACAACAAGACATCTGGCTTAGGCGCTAATGCCCGCGCCAGAGCAACACGCTGTTGCTGGCCGCCAGAAATTTGATTGGTACGGCGATTTTTCAATTCTTCCATATGAACAAGAGCCAGCATTTCATCGACGGTTTCAGCAATTTCATGCTTTGGCTTTTTGAGCATTTCTAGGCCAAAGCTAATATTTTCTGCCACAGTCAAATGCGGAAACAGAGCATAACTCTGGAAAACCGTATTAACAGAACGGTGATATGGTGGCAGATTTGTGATATCCTGGTTATCAAGAAGCATCTGTCCAAATGTTGGACTTTCAAAGCCGGCAATTAGTCTAAGCAGGGTGGTTTTCCCACATCCCGAAGGACCAAGAAGCGTGAAAAATTCATTCCGGCGAATATCAATAGATACATTATCCAGTGCCTTAACCAGATTTGGCTCAGAACCAAAATATTTCCCCACTCCATTTACATGAATTGCAATTTCATCTTTTTTCGTCTTGCTCATGACATTCATTTACCTATTCATATTTTATGAAGATTATGATGAGTTAATTTTTTTATATCCCTCATCATCTTAAGGTTTATTCATTCCGTCAACTGGTTTCCCCAAGGCAGCAGCAATCGCATGGATAGCCAATTGCGTATCAGCCTTAAATTCGTCATTCAGAAAATCCGGCCATGTTGACAGCTTTACCACAACCATATTGTAAGCAGGAGCTATATAGATCAACTGACCAAAAACCCCCAGGCACATAAAGGATTCCAGATTTTGATCTTCTATCCAGAACTGGTTGCGGTAGCATCCATTAGGCAGTATTTTTCGCCGGTCTTCGGAAAATAACCCATGGGGGCCGCGCCTTACATCCGTGATCCATTCTGTTGGAACAATCTGTTTTCCATGACACATGCCATCATTAAGATAAAGCTGACCAAACCGGCCAAAATCCCTGAGGCATCCGTTAAATCCACCACTTGCCAGCCCATAACCGCGTGCATCAACGGTAAAATATCCATCTTCTTCTGCGCCCATCGATTGCCATAATTCTTTGCTGATCAGTTCATGAAGTGGTAATCCTGATACCTGCATCATGACATGTGCCAGCAGGTCTGTTTCTATTGATCGATAGAGAAACCGTTCACCATGTTCAGCATCACAGGATTTCAATGACAAAATCTGATCCCAGACAGAAGCCGGCCAATCGATATCCGGACTTGCATCTGGTGCAATAGGGCGCCATCCAGATGCAACATCTGTTTTGCCCACATCTGAATCAAGTTTTGTATATTCTTCGCTATACTGCACACCTGTGGTCATATCCAAGACATGCTGTAATGTGGCACCTGCCCATGCGGTATCGGCAAGGGCTGGGATATAGGTTCTGACAAGTGCATGGGGGTCTAGCTGACCACGACTAATCATCATACCCGTGACCGTCGCGGTTATTGATTTAGATACTGATTGCATCAGATGCGGTGTATGGGGTTCCATGCCATTGTAATAGCTTTCATGGATCACATGACCATCAGCCATAACCAGAAAACCATCGGTATAGCTATCATCTAGAAACTCAGCGATGGTCTGTGATATGCCCTTTGTTCTGGAAAAGCGGACATGTTCAATATCCTGCTCATTTCGCGGAAGCGGGTTGGTATTGGCATCACCCCGCCGAACCACTGCTGTCGGCATAATATTGCGTATACGTTGAAAGCTCCACCTATTCCATGGTGGCCGATCCCAATCCATCCTTGGCATTCTGGCAAAGATTTCAGATTCTGAACCGGTTAGCGCATCAGGCAAAGGATCACTATTTTTATAAGACGATTTTATAACATCTTCTCCCATATACTCGCTTTTTATTTATACTGATTGCCAGAGTTGTTTATGTCAATGTATTGCTAAAGATATTGGATATTTTTAGAAAGACATGTCATCCTTCATATAAATGGCTAACTTAGTAGGAAAACATTATGGATGAATATTTTGAATGTGATGCTATTTCTCTTGCTGAACATATAAAAAAAGGTGCGGTTTCAGCATCAGATATGCTTGATGCCAGTCTGTCGCGTGCAGAACGTCTAAATCCGTCTATCCACGCTGTCGTCAATATAAATAAATCCAAAGCAGAACAGCTGATTGCCGATACGCCGAAAGATGCACCCCTATACGGCGTGCCAACATTATTGAAAGATTTAGGGGCAGAGGCGAAAGATTTTCCATCCCATAACGGATCACGGCTTTATCAAAATACGGTTTATTCCTATGATTCCTCTATCTATACACGCATGCAGAAAACCGGCCTTATTCCATATGCCCGCACCACGTCACCTGAACTGGGTATCGGGCCGACTAGCGAAGCTGGCGTTTATGGTGAACCTACGCGTAATCCATGGCATTTAGATCATACCAGTGGCGGGTCATCAGGTGGGGCGGCCTCGGCCGTTGCGGCTGGTATCGTGCCATTAGCACATGGCTCAGACGGTGGCGGGTCTGTCCGGATTCCGGCTTCATGCTGTGGGCTTGTGGGGGTTAAGCCAACACGCGCCCGTCTGCCTGATGGCCCCGGCGTTGGCGAAGGCTGGGCAGGCATGGCTATTGATGGTTTTCTTACCCGTTCGGTGCGGGATAGCGCCTTTATGCTTGATCAGTGTTCAGGGCCTGATCAGGGAGCGCCTTATGCTGCACCAGCTCTCAGGCAGGGTTTCATGAAATCTATGAATGATCAGCCATCAGGGTTACGCATCGCTGTATGTGATACCGATTTTATAGGCAATCCTGTCCATGAAGAATGTCGTAAGGCCATTGCTCAAACAGCAGATATGCTCCGTCAGCTTGGTCATGATGTTACTATCTGGTCAACCATCATAGCTGATGATGTTCAGGATATGATGATGGCATGGACAAAAATCGTTGCCGCCGGAACTCTACTTTCGGTAAGATATAAAAAAGACATTGATATGTTAACGCCTGATGATGTTGATGGGGTAACCTATGGCGCGGTTCAGCTTGGCAAAACCGTGTCAGGTGCCGATTATTTGCAATCGATCAACACAATACATGCTTTCGGGCGAAAAATGGCTATGCTGTTTGATGACTTTGATGTTCTGCTCACCCCCACTCTTGCCGAACCACCAGCACAGATAGGGCGTTTCAAACCTACCAATTCTGATTTTATGGATTATCGAAATGGCCCAAACGGCGTATTTGCCTATTCCCCATATACGGCGGCATTCAATGCATCGGGACAGCCAGCCATATCACTGCCACTTCACTGGACTGCCGACCATTTGCCCGTCGGGGTTCATTTTGCCAGTGCTTATGGCAATGATGAAATGCTGATCAGTCTGGCCGCACAATGTGAAGAAACCAAGCCATGGCATGACCGGCAAGTGGAATTAATCCGCCAATATCATCAGACGGCCAGGGGTTGAACAGAAAAATAGGGACGATATCTATCGTCCCTATCTATCATATTAATGATGTTTCATATTTATTTCTGTAATTCTGTCCAGATAGCAGAATACATTTCCTGAACATGCGGTGGGCAAGTCTTACTGAA
>JBMYKD010000039.1:0-7811 GCA_049595035.1 Puniceispirillales bacterium (SeqCode)
TTAGCAACTTGGCTAAAGCAAAATTTTTTGTCATTGGAAAAATGGAAACGGGCTGGAAAATAAAACCGTTTACCGATGAATATGACAAAACTAAAGAAATAAACCAAAATAAGATATTTCATATTAGTTTAACATATCTTGAGATGGCTATCCCCTTCTTGATTTTAGTTTTTTCTTTGGTGTTTTTGTTTTACAGGATTCCTTATTTTTACATTCTAAATACTCTTGATTCGTTTCTACACATCAAATAAAAACTTACCAGCAACAGCATCGGGTTAGCCGGCATCTGATCTGACTGTTCTTCCATCGGCTTCAGTGGGGTGGTTGGCATCTGGAATTGGGCGAATGGGTTCATAATTTTTTCAGCATAATCAACCTGCTAACTCAATTTGAGTATTATAGTACTCAAAATCAAAAGCCGAAATAACCCTGATCCAGATGCTTAACTACCCTCATCCGAGCGGTTGATGTTCTGATGATGAATATTGAGCCAGTAATCCGCTTTTCGGCGAATATATGTATCGTTTTTTCGTCCCAGATTTTAAACCGCCAGCCCTTTTTCCTACAAAATGCCCGCGCCGCCGCCCATTTGCATCTGTTTTCATAACTCGGCTGTTCATGTTCGCGTTTGGGTTTGATTTCCACCATCAGGACGTCACCGCCGCCAAAATTAATCAACAGATCAGGATAATACCGCCGCGGATACCTCACCCCCTTCATATAATAGGTAATCGCCTTCTCTTCCGACGCCCATGTCAGAACCCTGGGGTTATAATCACACCATTTAAAGGCGATCAGTTCCCACCCCGACCGGTAAATAATGTCTGAAACATCGCCGCGGTATTTTTCCGTGAAGCATGGCGTATAATAGCCTTGTTCATATCTGACTTCCTTTTCATGGCTGTGTCTGTCAGACCGATCAGATGCCGCCCTACCATCATCAAATGCGTGACGTCTTCTGATGAATTTTCGGGCGCTTTTTCTGCCCGACCCAAACAAAAAGAATTTCAGGAAAGACCACATATCTAAGCCCCCATCAAGTCAATCCCTGCTGGCGACACATACTGGCCTGAACATCATAAAAGGAAAATTGGTGCGGCTGAGAAGACTCGAACTTCCACGGGTTATTAGCCCACAGCGACCTCAACGCTGCGCGTCTACCAGTTCCGCCACAGCCGCACCGAATATGCCGCGAGATGATACGCCATTGCGTCAACCCGCAGACAATGCGATAACAGATCATGACCATAAGCGCAAGCCAGAAGTCTACACACACCCCACAACCCGCACGGCCAGACATTATTCGGCCGGGGCCTGATGGCGTGACCATATGGGAAAACCATACCCCGCTTGGCTATGATGAAGCGGTTGCCACGATGGAAAACCATATCACCGCCATGCAGTCCGGCGCGGCATCGGAAGTATTATGGTTTTTAGAACATCACCCTGTCTATACCGGCGGCAGTTCAGCCAGAGATGATGAGCTTCTGCTTAGCCCTGATCATCATATCCCCAACCCTTCTCATTCGCCCTCACATTCCACATCTGACGTTAGACCAATTATCCGCGCTACCGGTCGCGGCGGTCAATGGACTTATCATGCCCCCGGCCAGCGCATTGTCTATATCATGCTTGATCTTAATCGCCGTGGCCGTGATATCCGGGCTTTTGTGCGCGGCATTGAAGCATGGGGCATATCCGCCCTTGCCCAATGCGGCATTACGGGGATGAGACGTGCAGGCGCACCCGGTATCTGGGTTTATGGGGATAACAAGGATAAAAACCGTTCAGGCCAGCCCGATGATAAAATTGCCGCTATCGGCGTCCGCCTGAGCCGCTGGATCAGCTGGCATGGTATTGCCATCAATGTAGCCGCCGATATGCTGGATGGATTCCGGCATATCATTCCTTGCGGTATCCATGATGCCGGGGTAACCGCCTGTGCCCATATGATCAACCAGCCTGCCGATATGATCATGCAACAGCTGGATCACGCGCTCATCAATCAGTTCAGTGGCACCCTTGGCCGTTATACCGATACCGATATCGCCACCATAGCGCCTAGCCAAAATTCAGAATAGCCAGCGCTTCTGTCAAAGCGGCAATAGCACGGTCAGCATCTTCGGAAAGAATAGCCGCATCATCAGCATGTCCCATAAATCCACCCCGACCGCCTTCATAATGAACAATGCCATTGCGGCGATCTCTCAACCAGAATGCTTCACGCCCATCTCTTGCTTCGGCAATCGCCGCACCATCTGCACCACCAGCAGGCCCTGTGGGTTCTCGCAAGGCAACATCCAGCACCGCCGCCGCCAGAATAATCACACTGGCATGTTGCCGCGTTTCAGCGGCATGGATCAGCTCATCACAGAGCCGCGCCGCATGTGCGCCCAGCGATTTTGCCTCAGCCTTCAGATAACGGAGCGTCATTCCTTATCCGCAGGGTCAGCCAGTATGATAAGGGGCTGATCAGCGGCCACCGTTTCCCCTGCACCGACCAGCACCTCTTTGACGATACCCGTTTCGGTTGATTTCAGCAGGTTTTCCATCTTCATGGCTTCAATCACGGCAACATCATCACCGGCGGTGATCTGATCCCCCGCCGATACCATGATACGCGACATTAACCCCGGCATGGGTGCCGTGATTTCTACCGCGCCGCTTCCTGTTGTGTTATCCAGCATAAACGCCTGCAGATGACTAATCCGCCGGGGCAGAATATGCACGGCCAGCTTATGCGCCCCAAGCATGATTTCAACCCGGGCGGCATGATGCCATATCTGCATCGCCATCGCCTTGCCATTAATGGCACCGTCAAACCGGCGGCTATCCCGATCAGGCGTTCCGGTTATTTCCATAACGTTACCATCCATCGTTACGGTATTAGTGACCGCATCCCAGATAGCGATACATGTTCCAGCCGCATCATTCAGCCAGTATTCCCGTTCAGGTACAGCCCCGCCAATAGCCGCCATACGATCTAGCCGGCTTGCCACCAGCTGAACAGCCACCGCACGCATCGCTGCTAGCTGTTCTGAATCTTCCGGGGCAGAAGGCGTGTAACCTTGCGGATATTCATCAGCAATAAAGCCTGTTGTCATATCACCTTTCCGGAACTGCGGATGATCAATGATATGACGCAAGAATTGCCGGTTATGCGCCAATCCTTCGATCACATAACGATCCAGCCCTGCCCCCAGATAATCCAGCGCCGCATCACGGGTTTTCCCATATCCGATTACTTTGGCAATCATGGGATCATAGTAAATAGAAATCTCACCCGCTTCGTGAACACCGCTATCGATACGGATACCAGTCATGTCATCAGGTTCCCGATACCGTGTTAACTGGCCAATCGCTGGCAGGAATCCACGCGATGGGTCTTCTGCATATAAACGCACTTCCACCGCCCAGCCTTTCGGCGTGATCTTGTCCTGAGTAAGGGCAAGTGTTTCACCGGCGGCAATACGGATCATCCATTCTACCAGATCAATATCATAAACCAGTTCCGTGACCGGATGTTCAACCTGAAGACGGGTATTCATTTCCAGAAAATAGAAATCCTCATCAGCACCAACAATAAACTCTACCGTGCCTGCAGATTTATACTGCACCGCTTTTGCCACTTCGACAGCCTGCTTTCCCATGGCAGCACGCGTTTTGTCACTGATAAAAGGACTTGGGGATTCTTCCAGCACTTTCTGATGCCGCCGCTGCAATGAACATTCGCGTTCACCCAGATACACCACATGGCCATGACTATCGCCTAATATCTGTATTTCGATATGCCGCGGGCTGGTGACAAATTTTTCAATAAAGACGCGGTCATCACCGAATGATGCGCGGGCTTCATTCTGGGCTTGTGGCATGGCCTCACGCAATTCCCTTTCATCATGGGCAATGCGCATCCCTTTGCCGCCGCCGCCAGCTGATGCTTTTATCATCACCGGATAGCCGATATCCAGCGCCGCTTGTGCCGCAACATCAACATCACTAACCGCACCTTCGGTGCCGGGAACAACAGACACACCCGCTTTCTCAGCCAGCGTTTTCGAGGTGATTTTATCACCCATAAGCTGAATAGCTTCAGCCCCCGGCCCGATAAAGACAAGACCGGCCTCTTCTACCATCTTAACAAAACTGGCATTTTCGGACAAAAACCCGAAGCCGGGATGAATGGCTTCTGCCCCTGTGGATTTAGCCGCCGCAATAATGGCCTTGGCGTCCAGATAGCTTTCCGCCGAAGGCGGCGGGCCTATGCATACCGCCTCATCCGCCATGATGACATGATTGCTATTAGCATCAGCATCAGAATAAACCGCTACTGTTTTAATGCCCATGGCTTTAGCTGTACGCATAATCCGGCAGGCAATCTCACCACGATTAGCAATGAGGATTTTATTAAACATCCTTTTCTCCTCTCAATCTATAATGGCAGATTATCATGCTTGCGTTGTGGTCTGTTGGCGCGTTTGCCTTTTAGCATTTTCAACGCGCGTGTCAGGCGGAAACGCGAATTATTCGGCATAATCACATCATCTATATAACCGCGTTTAGCCGCAACAAACGGATTTGCAAATTTTTCTCTGTAATCATCCGACCGCTGTTTCAGTTTTTCCGGATCATCCTTATCACCACGGAAAATAATGCGTGCCGCCCCTTCCGGCCCCATCACCGCGATTTCAGCCGTTGGCCATGCATAATTGACATCCCCGCGAAGATGCTTGGACGACATCACATCATACGCTCCCCCATAGGCTTTGCGGGTAATCAGCGTCACCTTGGGGACTGTTGCTTCTGCATAGGCAAAAAGCAGTTTTGCCCCATGACCAATGATACCGCCATATTCCTGTGTTGTTCCGGGCATAAATCCGGGGACATCAACCAGCGTCACCAATGGGATATTAAACGCATCAGCAAATCGCACAAAACGCGCTGCCTTACGCGAGGCATTGATATCAAGACAGCCGGCCAGCACCATTGGCTGATTAGCAATGATCGCTACACTCATCCCGCCCATTCTGGCAAAGCCAGTGATAATATTTCCGGCATAATCCGGATGAATTTCAAAAAAGCTGTCATCATCAATGATATGGCTAATGACATGTTTCATATCATATGGCTGATTAGGGTTAGCCGGAATGATACGATCCAGCGCAGGCACTTTACGAGTTATCGGATCATCGGTTTTAACATCCGGCGAATGATCATCGCATGATTGCGGCAGATAGGACATCAGCGTCCTTACCCCCATCAATGCCTCAACATCATTGGCATAGGCTTTATGGGCAACACCTGATTTTTTGGTATGGGTAGAGGCACCACCAAGGTCTTCGTGACTGACATCTTCATGGGTGACGGTTTTAACCACATCAGGCCCTGTCACATACATATAGGATGACCCTTCGACCATGAAAATGAAATCTGTCATAGCTGGTGAATATACAGCCCCACCAGCACAGGGCCCCATAATGACAGAAATTTGCGGCACAACACCAGACGCATCCACATTACGCTGAAACACATCGGCATAACCGCCCAGAGAAGCCACGCCTTCCTGTATGCGTGCCCCGCCAGAATCATTCAGCCCGATCACCGGTATTCCGGTTTTCATGGCCTGATCCATAACCTTGACAATTTTGGCCGCATGGGTTTCCGATAAAGACCCCCCAAGAACCGTAAAGTCCTGACTAAAAACAAATACTGGCCGACCATTGATCTGGCCATATCCTGTCACCACACCATCACCGGGTATCGTCTGGTCAGCCATACCAAAATCTGTACATCTGTGTTCGACAAACATGTCCCATTCTTCAAAACTGTCGGGATCAAGCAAAATGTCCAGCCGTTCTCTAGCGGTCAGTTTGCCTTTACCATGCTGGGTTTCTATCCGCGTTTCACCACCGCCAAGCCTTGCCGCTGCGCGTTTCTGTTCAAGCATGGTTACATTTGGTGACGTCATGGTCAGACTCCTATATCATCTTCACTTTATTTTTCAGAATATCTCTATTTAATCCAGCAATGACAGGTAACGTATTGCATCCATCATATCCTTTTTTATTGTTTGCCGTCTATCTTCGGCTTCGGCATCACTACCCCATTTCTGCACTTGCCATAATTCATCCAGAAAGGCAAGGTGATAGCCTTCTTCAGCGGTTATTCGTCCCTGTTCTATCGCAATGCCGATAATAAATGACCCGCTCAGGCTGATCAAATTATAAACCCCGGCCAACCGAAAATCATCTTTTCCCAGCAGGAGCTGTTCTGCGACCTGAACGGTATCATCCGCCTGTTTAATAGGCATAATGCCGGCACCAGTTTGCAATTTTAATCCATATTCGTTTTCTGCCCATTCAAGCAGGGGATTCCACCGCATATTCTGTTCACTTGCCAGTTCCATCTGATCGGGATCACGATAGCAAAGCAAATCATTACCACTAAAGCCAACCAGCTGGCTGATGACATCAGCACGTTGCGGCGTCACACGGTCAACAGCAGTGACCACATAACGGAAATGCGGCATAGTGGCTGGCACGATCTTGTCTTCCTGGGCTTTCCATTCTGCCCCGACAGCATCAGCCAGCTTCTGGCTAGATAAGATAACAGATTTGCCAGCCGGGGTTTTTACCGCCCTGCCATCAAGAGTGATTATCCATCCCTCATCTGTTTTTTTAACATGTGTTTCTTTCCAGAAACGTTTTGCCGCCGTTGCCATTACTATTCCCTAACTCTTTATCTTATCCATCACTACCACCGGATCAAAGCCGAAAAACAGCATGATTTTCATCATATCATGAGGCAAATCAGCGATAATTGGTGGCTGACCAGCCAGATCAAGTCGCGCCGCATGCAAACATAGTCTGTTGATCTGATCATTTGGGAATGCATCTGCACCCCCATATTTTCCATCACCAAGAATAGGACAGCCAAGTGCCACCATATGGGCGCGTAATTGATGCGTCCTGCCTGTTTTTGGTGATAGCAACATCAGCGAAACCTTGCCACCAATGCTATCAATACATTCAAATTCGGTTTCGGCGTAATCCCCACGATCAACATCAACCACCATTTTTTCATGGCCATGACCGCCAGATTTTACCAGCGGTGCTTTTATTACCCCGTCAGTCATTTTAGGCCGGCCAGCCACCAGTGCCAGATATAGTTTTCTATGTTGACGGGATTCAAACCCTTTCGCCAGTATTCTTGCTGCCTTCCCATGCTTTGCCAGAACCAGAACACCAGAAGTATCCCGGTCAAGCCGATGCACCAGAAGCGGTTTATGACCATCCGGAAACGCGGCGGCAAGGCCACCATCAACATGTTCATTTGTTCCCGTGCCGCCCTGAACCGCTAGCCCGCTGGGTTTATTAATCGCAATATAGTCATCTGTCTGATCAATGACTGATCCACGCAAGGTTGCTATCAGGGCTTTTGATGGTGGCTTAGATACCGGTTTATGTGGCTTAGCCAGTGCTAGCCGACTTTGTTCCATGATGCTAACCGGCATGGAAATGACCTCCCCCACGCCCAGCCTGTGAGAAGCTTTAATCCGCGCACCATCCACCCTGATCTTTCCTGTCCTGAGAGATTTTTCAATCACGCCCTGAGTTAACCCATCAAACCGTTTCCGCAACATGCGATCAAGCCGCATATCCGTTTCCTGTTCTTCTACGATAATGGAAAGAGGTTCTTTATCTGTCATCGGATTATCCTGTTCCATATAGGGCACGCATCATTTGCGCCGCCAAGAGCGATGGCTAACCAGATCATCATGAGCCGTTCTTATCGCATGATGAGCCAAATATCCA
>JBMYKD010000040.1:0-7802 GCA_049595035.1 Puniceispirillales bacterium (SeqCode)
CTATCGAAAGGGAGAGATTTATTATGAACAGATCATTTTTAATGTTGCTAGTTGCAATTGTTGCGCTTGGTGGCACTTACTTTAATAGCGCTTCCAAAGCAGATGCGGATGAACCGCTGAAAGTAGGGTTCGTCTATTTAACTAATCCGGGCGATCATGGCTGGACTTATGCGCATGAAGTGGGTCGTCAGCAACTACAAGACCATTTTGGTGATAAGATCATAACCAGCTATGTGGAAAATGTTCCAGAAGGCCCAGATGCCACTCGTGTGATCCGTGAACTGGTTGCCGATGGTAATCAGGTCATTTTCACCACGTCTTTCGGATATATGGAACAGACACTTAAAGTTGCCAAGGAAAATCCGGATGTAAAATTTGATCATATCACCGGTTATAAGCGGGCTGAGAATATGGCTACTGGTAATATCCGTTTCTATGAAGGCCGTTATGTTCAGGGTGTTGTTGCTGGCCTGACGACGTCATCAAACCAGATTGGCTATCTAGCGGCATTCCCAATTCCGGAAGTGATTCAGGGCATTAATGCTTTTGCCCGTGGCTTACGTTCTGTCAATAAGGACGCAACCATTAAGGTGGTATGGGTTAATAGCTGGTATGATCCGGTCAAAGAGGCAGATGCCGCCAAGGTTCTTATTGCCGAAGGGGCGGATGTGTTAGCACAGCATACAGATAGCCCGGCTATGCTTCAGACAGCTGAAAAGGCGGGTGCAAAAGGCTTTGGTCAGTCATCAGACATGCATAAATTTGCACCAAATGCACAGTTTTTCTCATCTGTTAACAACTGGGGGCCGTATTATATTACGCAAGTTCAAAAAGTGATGGATGGCACATGGTCAACTGGTGAAGGCCCTGATCACTGGGCTGGTAACACATGGAAAGGGATTGGCGATGACTTCCTTACTCTGTCAGAATTCAAAAATATGCCAGATGATGTCGCCGCCGCCGCTACCAAAGCGCGTGATGGCATTGCCGATGGCTCGCTCAATATCTTTGAAGGTCCAATGATGGATAACAAGGGTAACACGATCCTCAGCGCTGGTGAGGTGCTGGATGATGGCGGCCTCTGGGCTATGAATTACTATGTTGAAGGTGTTGAAGGCAACATTCCCAACTAAATGATCTCACGGATCAGAGGTGGGCAAACCTGCCTCTGATCTCTTGGCTTGGAATGTGTTTTTATTTTGGACTGGAGTATAAGCACATGAACACTGCCATACGTTTTTACCTTAATGGTAAAGAACAGCATATTGATGACGTTAAGCCAGATACCACATTACTGAACTGGTTGCGTCTGGAAAAAAGGCTCACCGGAACAAAAGAAGGATGCGCCGAAGGCGATTGTGGTGCCTGTACGGTGGTTGTTGCGTCCCTCAATGCATCGGAACAAATCATCTATAAAGCGGTTAATGCCTGTATTCTTTTTCTGCCGATGCTAGATGGATTGTCGATCACCACTGTCGAAGGTTTACGCCAGACAGATGGCGCATTACATATTGTTCAGGATGCTATCGTCACGCATCACGGGGCACAATGCGGGTTTTGCACCCCCGGTTTTGTCATGTCGCTTTATGCGGGATATGAAAACGGACTGGATGATAACCGTCAGCAGATTCAGCAAATTCTTTCTGGCAATCTGTGCCGTTGTACGGGTTATGGGGCGTTGATTGATGCCGGACAAAGCGCGGCACGTCATAAACCATCACCACAAGAACAAGCAACACAATTAGCCCGACGCGATGATGAACGCAGATATTTAAAGATGCGCCAGAAAGAAACGGAAATGCTGGCAATAGAAACAGAGGATCAGGCCTTTTATGCCCCGAAACAGATATCGGAACTCGAAGATTTAACAGCCAGATTTCCTGACGCTACTTTTCTGGCTGGCGGCACGGATATCGGGCTCTGGGTAACAAAACAGCATCGCCAGATCAATCGCTTTATCTATCTGGGGGCGGTTGATGCACTCAAATCGATCACGCGTGATGACACATCTATACATATTGGCGCGGCAGTTAGCCATGCCGAAGCTATGGATATTCTGGCAGAAGACTTCCCCGGATTAGGTGAAGTCTGGCAACGGTTCGGGTCAGCCCAGGTTCGCTATTCGGGAACGGTGGCGGGTAATATCGCCAATGGTTCACCCATTGGTGATATATCGCCCTGTTTTCTGGCATTAGGGGCAGAATTAACCCTTAATCACGCCGGCCAGAAACGCCGATTATCACTGGATGATTTTTTTATCAGTTATGGAAAGCAGGACAGAAAAAAGGGTGAGTTTATCGAAAGCATCACCGTACCACGTCTGAATGCTAATGAAACCTGTCATGCCTATAAAATATCTAAACGGTTTGATCAGGATATTTCGGCAGTTCTGATGGCAAGTAAGGTGCGGTTAGATGGTAGGGTGATCAAAGATATTCGTATTGGTTTTGGCGGTGTTGCGGCAACCCCTTCACGCGCCCATGAAGTGGAACAGGTGTTAGCCGGTCATGATTGTGATCAACCCCTGCCTGAACAGGCAACAGCGGCACTGGCCAGAGATTTTCAGCCGATTTCAGATATGCGTGCATCAAAGGAATACCGTTTATTGGTGGCAGAAAACCTGTTGCAGAAAATGCTGGTTGAGATAGGGGAAAATGATGGTGTCTGGCGGCTTTATACATCGTCCCTGACCCCGTCGGCCAGTGTGCCTGTATCCGCGCTTGATGGGCCAGCAAGGGGGAAAGCATGACCATGTCATCCCTTCATCATCCGGTCAAGCATGATAGCGCAACACTCTATGTCACGGGTGAAGCGCGGTATATAGATGATATTGCCTTTCCCGCAGATGGACTGCATATCGCCCTTGGTTTATCTGATCGTGCCCATGCCCGGATTACCCATATGGATTTATCGGAATGTCTGGCTAGTACCGATGTTGTAACGGTGCTGACCGCTAGCGATATTCCCGGAAAAAATGATGCAAGCCCGGTATTCGGGGATGATCCGATATTTGCCGAACAAGTGGTTGCATATCATGGTCAGGCGATATTCGCAGTTGTGGCAAAAAGCGCGAAAGCGGCGCGCATGGCCACAGCCAAAGCGCGTATCACTTATGCCGATTTGCCAGCCATTCTTACTATCGAAGATGCGCTTGAACAAAATCATCTGCTAGAGCCGCCCTATGTGCTTGGTGATGAAACGGTCGAAACAGCGCTTGCTGATGCCCCGTTCCGGCTGTCAGGGTCTATCCGCATTGGCGGGCAGGAACATTTTTATCTGGAAGGTCAGGCCGCTTATGCTATGCCGGGCGAATCTGGTGACATCACTTTATCGGTATCCAGCCAGCACCCGACCGAAGTTCAGCATAAGGTCGCGCATGCGTTAGCATTGCCTTTTCACACGGTGACAGTGGATGTGCGTCGCATGGGTGGCGGGTTTGGCGGTAAGGAAAGCCAGAGCAATTTGCCATCTATTATTGCAGCACTGGCAGCACATAAGACAGGATGCGCCGCGAAACTGGTTTATGACCGTGATGAGGATATGCGGGTGACTGGAAAGCGTCATGATATGCTTATCACCTATGATGTTGGATATGATGATACTGGCCGCATCATGGCTATGGATGTTCAACAGGCGTTGCGTTGCGGGATGTCTTATGATCTGTCACAGGCGATTGCTGAACGTGCGGTTTTACATGCACATAACTGTTATGCGATTAATCATGTGCGGGTAACGTCCCGGCTTTGCCGGACTCATACACCATCAAATACGGCTTTTCGTGGGTTTGGCGGCCCGCAAGGGATGCTGGCCATGGAACGGGTGATTGAAGAAGTGGCGGCCGCGCTTCACCTTGACCCGGTGGTGGTGCGTCAGCGCAATTACTTTGCGGACTGGACAGACACCAAACAGGATCAATGCACGCCATATCAGATGCCGGTGCGTGATGGTATTATTAATGTGCTGACAGATCAGTTGCTGAATACGTCTGATTATTTTCAGCGGCGGCAAGCGATTGAAGACTTTAACCAGTCCTCGACCATGTTCAAGAGGGGTATTGGATTTGCGCCGGTCATGTTTGGCATATCCTTTAATAAAACCATCCTGAATCAGGCTGGGGCATTAATCCATATCTATACGGATGGGTCGGTGCATCTCAATCATGGGGGAACTGAAATGGGGCAGGGGCTTTATACAAAAACCCGCCAGATTTGTGCCCATGCTTTTGGTATTCCTGATGATATGGTGAAAATGACCGCGACCAGTACAGGTAAGGTTCCCAATACCTCGGCCACAGCGGCATCGTCGGGAACAGATTTAAATGGCATGGCGACCAAACGGGCGGCAGATACCTTGAAAGACCGTATGGCGGCATATTTAAGCACAGTTTATCAGACAACACCGGATCAGGTGCAATTCGGATCAGGGCAGGTTTGTATCGGGGATGAGCGCATCAGCTTTGCCGAAGCGGCATCCTTATGCTGGCAGGGGCGGGTTTCGTTATCGTCGACGGGGTTTTATGCCACGCCCGATATCCACTGGGACAGACAAAAAGGTTGCGGCGCACCATTTTATTATTTTGCCTATGGTGCGGCAGTATCTGAAGTCACGATTGATATGCTGACAGGGGAAAACCGGGTCAA
The DNA here is from genome assembly GCA_049595035.1 of Puniceispirillales bacterium (SeqCode). GTDB lineage: Bacteria > Pseudomonadota > Alphaproteobacteria > Puniceispirillales > UBA1172 > UBA12202. Next base: position 4,641 of record JBMYKD010000040.1, read on the forward strand.
TCGGGTAGATATTCTGCATGATGTTGGGCAATCCATTAATCCGGCTATTGATCTTGGTCAAATAGAAGGCGGATTTATTCAGGGGATGGGCTGGCTGATGATGGAAGAGCTTATCTATGACGATAAAGGGCGATTGATGACACATGCCCCGTCAACCTATAAAATCCCAGCCTGTTCTGATAGACCGGATGAAATGCATATCCATTTATTTGAAAGCGATGGTAACCGGTCTGATACCATTCATAAATCGAAAGCGGTTGGTGAGCCCCCTTTTATGTTAGCGATGAGTGTTTATGGTGCGGTCAATCATGCCTTAAGCCATCTGGGTTCATTCCCTTGTCTTGATACCCCGATGACCGCTGAACATATTCTTATGACTGCCACGCAAATCAAAGCATCTGGCCAGAGCTGACAGGCGCGGGGATGGCTATGACAACATTCTGGCTGGAACAGATCAATGCCTATCTGGCAGAAGATCAATCGGTGTGCCGGATCATGATTGTCGATGCCAGAGGATCAACCCCGCGTGAAGAAGGGGCTGATATGCTGGTTAGCGCGGATCAGATTGAAGGCAGTATTGGGGGCGGCAGGCTGGAATTTGAAGCGATTGCCATTGCCAGACGCCTGATCACGCAAGCCATCAGTGACCCGGCCTTTTCGGATCAGGGATTTATCCGCCACTGGCAGGGCTTTGCCTTAGGCCCGTCGCTGGGGCAATGTTGTGGTGGTGCTGTCATGCTGCTTTTTGAAGCCTATGCCCCATCATCTCACCATGCTATCCGTGATCTATTGAAGGCAGAACAGGATGCAATAGCCATATATCATGATGCGGATAGCAGTTGCCTGCCGGTGATATATTCGGCTGAACCAGATCACATAAAGCATGGATATGATCCGGCGGCTGGTACATATTGCCAGTTGATCAGAAAAAGAAGGCGACCATTATATATTTATGGGGCAGGTCATGTTGGCCGTGCCGTCATGGCCAAAACAGATGGATTAGGGTTTGATCGTTACTGGGTGGATGATGCCATTTCCCGATTTCCACCAGCGACAACAGAACCAGACGCTGATATCACGATAGTTCCGGCTAGCGATATGACCATTATTGCCCGCCATGCCCCAGCGGATAGCTATCATCTGGTTTTGACGTATTCGCATCGGCTGGATGAAGCCATTATTCATGCTATTCTGATGGAAAACCAATTTGCCAGATTAGGGTTAATCGGATCAGTCACCAAACGTCAGCGGTTTTTTTCATCACTGAAACAGGCAGGAATACCGGCGGAACTGTTCACGCGGGTGGTCTGTCCGGTTGGGCTTCCGTCGATTAAGGGCAAAGCCCCGGAACAGGTCGCGTTATCAATAGCCGCGCAATTAGCGATCTGGCTTGATGAGGATATGGCGGTTTAATATCCGCTCCGGGTCAGTAATTGCCGCGCTGATGCATCATGCCGTTCCAGTAATTGTGGCATATCCATGCTGGTCAGATGAAAATCATTGACCACAAACTGGCCATTGATCATCACATGGCGCGGTTTGACCGGGCCGCAGAAAATCAATGCCGCTAGCGGGTCGGTCTGGGTACCACTAAAGTCGATAGCATGGCGGTCAAATATCGCCAGATCAGCCGAATAACCAGTAGCAATCTGGCCGATATCATCACGGTTCAATACCTCTGCCCCGCCTCTGGTGGCGACGCGCAAGGCTTCTCTTGCGGTCATATTTTCAGCACCATGCATCACCCGTTGCAATAGCATGGTCTGGCGGGCTTCGTTCAGCATATGGCCGCTATCGCTGGATGATGAGCCATCAACGCCAAGCCCCACATGCACCCCTGCATCCAGCATCTGGCGCACTGGTGCAATGCCGCTGGCTAGCCGCATGTTGGAACAGGGGCAATGGGCAACGCCGGTGCCGGTGCGGGCAAACAGATTGATTTCTTCGGCGTTGAGCTGAACGCAATGGGCATGCCAGACATGTGATCCTGTCCAGCCCAGGTCTTCGGCATAATCCCCCGGCCGCATGTTGAAATGTTCAAGGCTATATTCGATATCTTCCACATTTTCCGCCAGATGGGTATGCAGGCCAACGCCTTTATCCTTGGCCATGATAGCGGTATCCCGCATCAATTCACGGCTGACCGAAAAGGGTGAACACGGGGCCAGGGCAACGCGTATCATGGCATGTCGGCTATCATCATGAAAGCTATCCACAACACGCAGGCAATCAGCAAGGATATCGGGTTCTGGTTCGGTCAGGATATCCGGCGGCAAACCGCCATGGCTTTCGCCTATGCTCATGGAACCGCGGGTGGCGGTAAAACGCATGCCGATATCCTGTGCCGCTTCAATCGCGTTATCCAGACGGCTTCCATTGGGGAAAAGATACTGGTGATCAGATGATGTGGTGCAACCGCTTAAGGCCAGTTCTGCCAGACCTGCCGCCGCCGAGATATAGATATCATCCGGCATGAGATGTTGCCAGATGGGATAAAGCGTTTGTAGCCAGCCAAACAGGCTTTTATTCTGGGCGGCAGGCACCACGCGGGTCAGATTCTGGAACAGATGATGATGGGTATTCACCATGCCGGGGATGATGATATGGCCGTGCATATCCATCACCTCAATATCGGATAGGGCGGGATTGGACTCTAGCTGTTGGTGCATGGATTGGTGGCTGTCCACTGCCGCGATCACGCCATCCTCGATCAGGATAGCGGCATCCGGAATCTCCCGCCCACAAGGGTTTTTATGGGTGTCGGTATCATCCATCGTGGCAAGGATATCAATGTGGTCAAGAAGAATATGTGCCATGTTGTATCAATCCCGTTTCTGCCTGTTGTGTTGGTGTGTTGTATCGGTGTGTTGTATTGGTTCTAGGGGTTAGCATATCCGATAAACAGCTCATGTTCTATAAAACCTATAATGGGATTTTGTCCATATGGCGAGGGCGTTTTGATCATCGATGAAACATTCTCACCGCCTGCCGTGATGGGGTGGGTTTGCATTTGTAAATCCGGTTTTTTTCGATTATGGTTTTGGCAGGCGATGGTTGATCGCAATAATAAAAACGAAGATCACTAAAAGTAGTTGTTTCCTATAAATGTGGTGTTGAAGGGGTGATGTTCTCACAGGCCTTAATCGGCGTTGGAGGATGGAT
>JBMYKD010000041.1:0-7617 GCA_049595035.1 Puniceispirillales bacterium (SeqCode)
CCATGATCCTGTTTCCAGTGGCATGGCGCCTGATCAACCGATAAAAATGCATGGGTGTGATCTATACCCAACTCCATAGATCATACCATACCCATAAACTAAGCGTGATTTTTGATGATGGTAAGTCGTTATTTTGATGCACTTACCCTTATCAATTTCAACAGATCATCACATGTAGCTTATTAAGCGATATGAGCGGAAAATGACAACTATTTCCTATATACTTGGTAATTTCTTCCGGCCAATAAATTGGTTTTCATCGCCCTACATTCGTTCAGATAGTGACATCAAAGCGTTATCTTCGGATTTGTTATCTGCCAAGGGTGAGGTTTCAGGGGTAACGATTGCCCGCCAGATTCTCAAACAATATCACGAATTAAATGATGATGAGAAACTTTCATATTTTCAGTTCATTCTGAATGAAATGGACTTTGACAGCGCTAAGGTAAAAGCGGCTCTCACGGATTATACCACGCATCATGATGCAAAAAGTTATGGCCAGTTTATGGCCTCTGCCCAGCCAGGATGGCGGCAGCTTTTCCGCCGTCTTAACGAAGCCCCTGATGCGACCTTTGATCTTGTCAATATGCGGACAGATTTATTGCGTCTGATCCGGTCAAATAGTGAGCTTGAGGTTATCGATATTGATTTGCGCGAGCTATTCCTCAGCTGGTTTAATCGAGGGTTTCTGATGTTACGACCAATTAGCTGGTCTAGCCCTGCGGATATTCTGGAAAAAATCATTTCTTATGAGGCCGTGCATGAAATCAGCAGTTGGGATGATTTACGGCGTCGGCTAGAGCCATCGGATCGCTGCTGTTTTGCTTTTTTTCATCCGGCCATGCCTGATGAGCCATTAATTTTTGTTGAAGTCGCGCTTACAGATCGCTTGCCGTCCTCTATCCAGACGATTCTGGCACAGGATGGTGAAGTCATATCAGGTGAGAAAATGGATTATGCGGTATTCTATTCCATTTCAAATTGCCAGAAGGGACTGGCCGGCATTTCCTTTGGCAATGCTTTGATTAAAACCGTGGTCGAAGAATTAAAGCAGGATTATCCGGGTATCAAACATTATCTGACCTTATCGCCGCTCCCCGGTTTCACCAAGTGGTTGGCAACATTGCCAGCGGTAGACCATGACGGCAAGGCACAGGATATTCTGACATTAGCCACGAATAATGCACAAATAAGAACATCACTTGCTGCTGCCTATCTCTGTCAGGCGAAACGGGGAAATGGTATGCCTGTTGATCCCGTGGCGCGGTTTCATCTGGGCAATGGCGCGCGGATCCATCAATTGCATACAGATGCTGATACGTCTGATCATGGAATAAAGCAATCTCTGGGGGTGATGGTCAATTATCTATATCGTCCGGATGAGCTGATCGAAAATCATGAAAACTTTGTTAATGCTGGAACAGTGCAAGCAGATAAAGTGGTCAGGGACTTAGCCCAGAAAGCCAAAGCATATCATCCTTCATAAAATGAATATGCTGGAATGGAATGATCATCTTTAATTCATAGGATAATAATGCGTGGATAATATCATCATCATGGTTGTTCTATCTGCTGCATTTCTGCATGCGTGGTGGAATTTTCTGGTACGGAGTAACACGGATAAAATTCTGGCCATGATTGCCATGACAATTGGCCATGCGCCTCTGGCTATTCTGGGCATGATATATTTTGGCCTTCCGGGGTGGGAAAGCCTGCCTTTCCTGATTGCCAGTGCCGTTTTGCATGTTGGTTATCAGGTGTTTCTGATGAATGCCTATCGCTTTGGCGAATTATCAAATATCTATCCGATTGCCAGAGGATTATCGCCGCTGATTTTATCGATCATCACGCTTTATATTGGTCAGGATATCTTAACCACTGGACAGATGATAGGCATTTTGACCATTTCCCTGTCGATGATATATATGGGATTTACGCAATTCCGGATTAATAAAGATGGCCCCAAAGGGCTTTTGCTGGCCTGCATTACCGGCATCTTTATTGCCAGTTATTCCATGGTGGATGCATTAGGGACACGCCTTACAGGTGATGCCATGATGTATTTTAGTAGCTCAACCATATTAAATGTTTTGCTGATGGCCATATATAGCATGATATTTCACAAGCATGCGGTAATGTCTATCATAAGCAATGGCAAAAAGCCGTTTTTTATCGGTGGTACGGCATCATTTCTGGCTTATGTGATGGTGTTGTGGGCCTGTCTTCATGCCCCAGTTGCTATTGTATCATCCTTGCGGGAAACATCGGTCATTTTTGCCATGATCCTTGGCGTGTTCCTTCTGGGTGAACAGATTAGCCGGACAAAAGTTATTGTTATACTGATTATGATATCTGGCGTTATCATCACGCGGATATACTAGGCCTGCTCAACACAATCATGCTGCGGGTAAAAATGTGACCCCTGATTATGCTACCTTTTCTATGCTTTCCTGTTTATCTGATACAACTGTAATGCGGTTCATGCACCGATAAGCTGGCAGATAATCTGCCACCGCATAATGCATTGTAATTCTGTTATCCCACATGGCTATATCACCAGCCTGCCATTTCCATCGCATTTGCATCTCGGGCTTGTTCATATGATTGGCCAGCCATGTTTTTAATGCGTTAGATTCGTTAGTGGTGAGCCCGACAATATGATTTACAAAAGCTTCGTTAAAGTTAAGGAAAGTTTTGCCGCTGACGGGATGTTTCTGGATAAGCGGGCGAATATTATGCCCGAACCGACCAACAGCCTCATTCAGATTTTGGCGATTGGTTTCAATATCTGAATGAGAAACAAAATTATTTCTGAAATCACCCATATCATGGATAGCTTCAAGCGTACTGAGATATGTTTTCATATGTTCAGGTAGCCGGTCATATGCTGCGCTTGAACTTGACCATAAAGTATCACCGCCAACTTCTGGAACAGCTCTTGCGACAAGGATTGAAGCAAAAGGCTGATGACGTTTGAAAGTCAGGTCCGTATGCCAAGCATTGGTATCCGGCGGCGTATTTGCATTATTTTCCAGTTTGACAATATTTTCATAACCCTCAACATGAGGATAAATGGGATGTGGTTCATCAATTTCACCAAAAATCTGAGCGAAGGCTAAATGTGCGGCAGGGGTAATTTCAACCCCTCGAAAAAAGATGGCTTGATGCTCTAGTAAGGCGTCATAAATAAATTGATAGGTGGTTGCATCAATGGGTTTCGAAAAATCAACGCCTTCAATAATTCCCCCAATAGCGGGAGTTATCTTTGTTATTTCTAGCATAGTGCTACTCCTTTGAGAGATAAAATAATCCGACACAAACAATTATCTTAACAAGCACTGTTAAAACGCTAACACGATATGAAAATTAGTCAATTCACTAATAATGGAAAGAATGAATTCTTACATTCATAACTTCAAAACACATAAAAGTTACTCATGGAAAATGGAACAGGTGATGAGATGTTCGAACCCACTTCGCCAGCACCATTTCAAGTTTCACGGATCGCTTTTCAAGGCTCAGGTGTTTGTTATTACCATTTCTTTTAGATCATAGGGGTCATGCACACATGTTTTGAGGCCAGCGACAATTATGTTATCCTAATCATATGTATATGAGTAGGTTTTAGAGGTGCCCCCGATGATCATAAGGGAAATCAATCTTTATCATGTTCAGATGCCGATGATTGAACCATGGGTTACGGCATATGGATCGCAAGATATGATCGAAAGCCTGTTCGTCAATTTGAAAGGGGATGACATGGAAGGCTGGGGAGAATGCGCCCCGGCACCACTACCACTTTATAATACAGAATATACAAAAGGCGCATTTAGTGTTGCCCATGATGTTCTGGCCCCTCGGCTGATTGGCAAGAATATTTCATCCCCTGACCAGATAAAGACATTATTTGATGGATTAAAAGGGCATGAATTCACAAAATCAGCGTTTGATACAGCCATGTGGGATGCTTATGCCAAGACTTGTGATCAGCCACTTTGGTCATTGATTGGCGGTACTAATCCGTCGATTATGGTTGGGGCAGATATTCCTGTTCTCCCAAGCACTACTGCGTTGATTGATCGCGTCACTGAAGCTATTGATCAGGGGTTTCCTCGGGTGAAACTGAAATTCAATCGGCAGTGCACAACCGACATGATTGAAAAGCTGCGAAACACCTTTCCTGATTTAGTGATGCATATTGATTGCAATAGCGGGTTCACGCTTGATGATATCGATATGTTCCGTCGACTTGATCGCTTCGATCTTAAAATGATTGAACAGCCTCTGGCCTATGATGATCTTGTTGACCATGCTGAATTGCAAAAGGTATTGCAAACACCGATCTGTCTTGATGAAAGCATCACTTCGGTCAATCGTGCCGCAAAGGCAATCAAGATCAAAGCATGTCAATGGATCAATATTAAAACAAGTCGGGTAGGGGGGCTTACCAATGCGCTTGCAATCCATGATCTGTGTAAAGACCACCATGTTCCCATATGGGTTGGTGGTATGCTGGAATCAGCCGTAGGTCAGGGGCCTTCCATGGCTCTGGCAACAAAGGATAATGTCAGTTATCCATGCGATATTTTCCCCAGCAGCAGATTCTTTGAAGAAGATTTTGCCGCCCCTCAGATCATGCTTTCTGATAAGGGCAGGATCACCGCACCGGACAGACCGGGTAACGGATTTACACCGAAAATGGATAAACTGCAAAAGCATTGTGTGGCGACGGCAAGCATCTTATCTCCATAAAAAATGCTCAAGCCATTTTGAAAACAGACAAAAAGACTTGAGCAAATATGTTGAGGAGCTTTTTAATTGTATTTTTCAAATCTATTGCAATTTCCGTCTTCTTGCGTCTAGTTGGTTCTGCAATGATATGGTTGATATAGTCTATTATTCAGCTTCGTCTTTTTGGGGGATAAAGCTATGAAGACCTGATACTATTGCTATGATTAGACCTAGCATTGAAAGAAAAAAGCCGCTTCCAAAAGAAATGGCAGGAGCACCTAACGCATTCACATTTGCCCCCGCATAGAGAACTACCGCAAAAGACAAGATAGTGGGAATAACGGAAAACAGATATTTATTCAAAAAAATCAATACACCAGATACAGCCATTAAAAATAAAACAAACATGCCATCGCCGCTAATCAGCTGGATGCTAGCCATTGTTACTCCGGTGACGGGATTAGTAACGTTTAAAAAGGTAGAAACGTTCCGATAATTGCGATACCTGCTCCCGCAAGTCCTATATTCTTATAATTCATCATCAACTCCTAATATAAATAAGCTTTCGCATACCTGAACATTATTAAATGACCTGCAAGTCTATATCATTTTATAGTTAACAGTTTATATTCTGCATTTTGGTGGATAATTTTTGCATGGATGTTGAGAACTTCTGTGAAATCGCTAAATATCTCTGTAATTCATCTGAATTGAATGAGCCCTGTATATTTTGTGCTTCCTGACCAAACTGACTTAGTTTGGGCATGACCTTTGTCAGCAGTTCCATGTTATCTGAGTTGCAAAACTGCGATTTGTCAGCATAGCTTGCATAAATATCTACAACGTCTTCATATGAGTCCAGAAATTCAGATGTTGACGCAGCATGTGCATTGAATGCGAAAAACATCAGGATTGATGCTATCAAAACTTTCATAAAAACTCTCCGAAACGATACTAATTAACTATAATTATTTAAGTAAAGCAGAGTAGTTAAAAGTCAAGTTGCAACAATCTGCGTTTATGTATGTTGGAAGTATCTGAATCGCTGACAAGCTATCGGCTACTTGCTTGAGCCATTAGATAAGAGCTGTACTGGCTAAATTGGAGCGGGTAATGGAATGATGCTAGTGCATAGGTATGTTTGTGCAGTTACAGAGTTCGTTCTGAGTATAGGGAAAGTGTGATGGCATTGTAGGTGATATTATACTTACTCTGTATATGGCAGTTAACTGCCTTCACTTGCCTATGTCATCTTAGGTCATGTGAATAAGTAACAGGGGGGTATGCATGGGACACCCCCGGGTGCCTACGAATATTATCAGCTAGCTACACAGATTGGGTGTCAGCATTGTTAACCACTATCAATTGATTATGAAAAACACTTGTATGACTCACAGATATGGGAATTTGCAGGTGTTAGGGACCAATAATGAGATGTAACAATAAATGTTGTCACTTAAAACTATTAACCGTGATTTTAAGCAGCTTTAGTAATCCCCACCACTCTCCAAAAAGGATTTACTCAACAGTGAATGGGGCTGGGAAGTTTGTTATGAATTCATCATCCGCTATAATTGTCATAATGCCAGATTCAATTACGGCACCAGCTTGTCTTCTCTGCTCTGTTAGTTCTTCATTTGCACCAAAGGCTTGCAAGGCTTCTAAATCTGGGAACTTCATAATGGCATGAAGTTTAGTTGGGTCATCTTTCTGGACTCCAGCAAACAGCATGACCATTCCCATCTCTTCCATACGGTCTTGATTTTTCTTAACCATTGACTTCCAAGTATTAAAGCCTTTGGTGATAGTAATTTCAGCTTTTACTATTATTGCCATTTCAATAACTCCAAGTAATAGTTGATAAATATGTATTAAAGTATAGCGTTATTTATTTAGGGTAACCTTTATTAACATCAGTGTAAATTTGTGTCACATAATAACCTTCTACATACATACTATCCACATTATCTTATTACTCACCAACCAATAGCTTGTCTTCTCTTCAAACTCTTTTCCGAAAGTAGTTCTTCTTTGTTGTAAAATGCTTCAAAGCAAGGCGTGCTACCTTCCAAATTGACCCAATTCAGCTTGCTCTTGGTAAATATATGGGCTTGTGGCGGGAAACGGTCTGGTTCATCAAGAGTCGCAGTCTTAATGAAGGTCATAACATCACTGTTGTTAAAAATACTGTAGATTTGAACTTTGCAGTTTATGCAACGATAAACCTCTTGGCCTCTGCCACTTCCAGTTGCACCATGCAAACGAATTAATTCTCCACTATCCAAATGAAAGTTAGATGACTCAATCATTGTTCTTACTACAAATGCAGATGCTGTTTGTTTCTGGCACAACCTGCAATGACAAGCCTGAGTAAATATAGGTTCTTTGGATATATGGTATCTCACATCACCACAAGAACACCCACCCTTATAAATATTCATATGATTACCTCCTAAATATTAGGAACCTGACTAAACGCCATAACCCTTTGTAAAGAATTGCTCTTACAATTGGGATTTGCAGTATTCGTTGAATTAGAAAGATTAAAGTTGGATAAAAACGTATTATCAACAATCCTAATAGGTAAACTAGTAGTAGTGCAAATAATACCTTAATCATTACTCAAAATGTTTCTCTACAATCATGAATTAATTTAGCGCAATTCTAACCAATTTGAATATCTATCAGTCTCAGAGATAATCTACTCCACGTCAATCGCTTCTGATATCAGACTGAGTTGGCATCATTGGGTTACTATCCATTTTGATTGGCATATTTAACATTTTCTTAAATTCATTATGCATGACATACACCAAATCGCTGTAGAGACCCCGTATAATGATAAAGCTGTCATGCACAGGTAGGACAGGTATATCCTGTTTGGCG
>JBMYKD010000042.1:0-5053 GCA_049595035.1 Puniceispirillales bacterium (SeqCode)
ATTCCATAGATGGCTGGACCACAGATGGCATAGGCCAACGCTATGGCAAAGGCTACAACCTCAACGTAAAAGCTTAATGGATGGCAATAATGACCAAATTTTCTGGTGAAGGAAACATGCCTAAAGCAGCACGAGTATTTAGACTTTTTCAGTTCTGGCCACTAAATGAATAACTTATTTGTCAAATCGACAAGTGGTGCATTCCAAAATACTTGACGCCGTAAGTGATCAAAATCTACCTGAAAGCATGTAGCCATAGCAGAGCAATATATTGATCGCGCATCCATTGTCGCTTGTAAATCCTGACCTTCATACAGATTTTTTTTCTGTAAGCCAGGCCAGTCTGTGTGGACAACGCCACCTTTCACCAATCCCCCCGCCAGTAAAACAGCAGTTCCATACCCATGTTCAGTTCCACTGCCACCATTTTGATCTAATTTGCGACCAAACTCGGTTAAGGTAACTATAAGTGTGTGATCGAAAGCATCACCCATTCCTTGCTTTAAGCGGCTCAGAATTAAATCATAATCTGCAAGCTTGTCGGCATGTTCACCCTCGCCTCCCCCTTGTGAGGCATGAGTATCAAAGCCCTCAATATCAAATACTGCGATACGTGGACCATCTGGCTTAGCTAACATTCTTGAGGCTGTGCGGGCTAAATTATGCGCATCTCTAGATGAATTCGATTGCAGCATTGACACTGGTCGTGAAATGACTTTCTCCATTGTATTTGCCAGAAGAGAGTCAGGCGGATAGGTTTGTTGAACCATTTCCATCATGGCTGGTGAGGGTATATCAAAATGGGTAGGATAGTAATTATCAACATTTTTGGGCCCCCGTAACAGCAATGGCATCGGCAGAGATATTGCCAAACCGTCTAGATGTGCTGCATGTATTCCGCGGCCAAGCCAGCCCGTTGATTCAGCAAAGGGCGTTAGGCCTCCACTTTCCATCAAATCCTGACCTTCAAAATGTGAACGCATCGTATATGGAATATTTGTTGCGTGAAAGACGGATGCTTTTCCATCTTGCCAGCATTTGTAGAATTCTTGCAATTTCGGATTAAGTCCAAAATCAGCGCTCAAGGATAATGTATTTTCGACCATAATGTCAGGGCGCCGGCTTGCAAGGATAGGGTCATTTGGTGGAACCGCCGTTAATCCATCCATGCCACCGCGTAATAATATAACAACAAGGTTACGTTTTTCCAACTTTTCAGCTCTTGCCGAAAATAATGGTGAACCCAACATGGTAAGGGTAACTGATCCAAGTATAAAATCACGTCGGTTTATCATGCTTTTAACATCCAATAGCTAGGGAAAAGATATTGTATTTTTTGTAACTGGGTATTCATCTTTGACACTGTTCTGAGTGGTTCATCAGGATAGCTACAATTATTTTCAATGACTGTTTCCATATCTATCTGTCCTCTGATATACACGCCTAACTCCTGAGGGATGGCAAGGCGTCTGATTAGGAGTTCAGGTGAAATCCAATCTTCTTCCATATCTGAAAATCCATTAGGCTGGATAGGCCGATAAGGCATGTGGCCAATCTCTCGCATTATGTTTTCTGGCCTTCTCTTAAGATAACTCAGTTTTGTTTTGAAGTTATATTTCATCGCTTCTGCTTGTGGAGGCCAATTTGCATCTGTCATTTTAATAATTTGCAATAACCAGATTTCAGGGTTTTGAAACTTTAACTCATGATCGGTAAATTCATAAATCACCTCCACCAATGCCTTATGAATGCTTGGCAGATGTCCATCCGTTTCTTCCCATGCTTTGATTATCGGGGCTAGCATGGCATCTGTTGGATGATCAGCAATGAAATGACGGCATAATTTAAATGCGATAAAGCGTCGTGTATGAGGATTTTGTGCCAGATCATCCAGAATATCAAAAAGCTTAGCTTCTGAAGAAATACCCCGTTGTTTATATGTTTTACCTAACACAGTATGCTTGCCTGGTTGGTGTTTTTTCTGATTAAATTTTACTGGATTGCATTCTTCACGTTTTTTTGACCATGGATGTTCCCATCCAGCCATAATATATGAAAGCGCAACTACATCATCCTGAGTATACTTTGCTGATGGTGAAACCGTGTGCAGTTCTAATAATTCACGGGCGTGATTTTCGTTTACACTGACGACGCGCCCCCTTTTTTTCCGCCGTTGTCCTATTTGTGAATTAGGGCCAATAGATTCAGAATTATCCAGATTATGTATCATGGCCCAGCTGGTAGTGGTTGCCTTCAGAAGATCAACAAATTTGCCAGTCATATGTTCTCGAATTATTTCTCTGTGATATGGGCCAGTTGAGAATTCAGCAAGAAAATCTTTTTCTATGATGGCAAAATGATTGCACCAGAACATCCAGAATCTTTCAAAAACTGGTGCCCCACTTTTTAGGGCTGTGTTATGGCGGATACAGAGTTCAAGGTTTTCAAAATAGCGTTCCCCGGTTTCAATGCGGAGTTTATTCTTTGCGGCCTCATAACCTGCTCTGTTCCCTTTATATTTATCTCTCAGGATTCTTCGGTCAGTTACAACCCATTTAGCATAATTATCCAGCATATCTTTGCCAGTTGGTATTGGCGCATCCCATACCATTTCAGGTACTACATCAAGCTGGGCTTTCGCCCAGTCAATGGGGGAAAGGGGTGGAATGTCTCTTGCGTTTAATCCAAATGCTATTTTTCGATAAAAATTTGCTTTAAGACCCATAATAAAAACTCTGTTGTGTGTTTTCTATATATGCAAAATTTAGGCCTGTTATTATCAATTACAAAACTGTGGTAGTATTAGTAATATCTAATTTATTTTATTTGTAACCAATAAACCCAAATCCACCCCCGCCTCACGCCCCCCACAAACAGCCGCGAAATAAGATAATGCTTGAACAAATGGCAGAATAGTGTCATGCACGGGGCATCATTCCCCACCAAGAGCGTCTTATGTTTCTTTATTTATCTGGCTGGTTGTCCCGGCTTCTCATCGGTATGTCCTATCAGGATAGCGCCCGCCCGGTGCTTTCCCCCCGTCAGATCAGTATAGATATTCTATCCGGGTTAACCGTTGCCCTGGCGCTAGTGCCGGAAGCTGTGGCCTTTGCCTTTGTCGCCGGGGTTGACCCCCTGGTCGGGCTTTATGCCGCTTTTATTGTCGGGCTGATCACCGCAATCATGGGCGGCCGGCCTGGCATGATTTCAGGCGCGACCGGTGCGCTGGCCGTGGTCATGGTATCGCTGGTTGCCCTGCACGGGGTTGAATACCTGTTCGCCACTGTCGTCCTGATGGGTATCATGCAGCTGCTGGCCGGTATTCTGCGCTGGGGTAAGTTTATCCGGCTGATCCCCTATCCCGTGATGCTTGGCTTTGTCAACGGGCTGGCGATTGTGATCGGCCTTGCCCAGCTGGAACAGTTCAAATCCCATGATGCCAATGGTGATGCGGTATGGATATCCGGCGCGTTGCTGAATACCACGCTGATGCTGATTGCGCTGACCATGGTGCTGATCTGGTTGACCCCGCGCGTCACCAAACTGATCCCCGCGCCGCTGGTCGCTATCGGGGTGGTAACCGGCCTTGTGCTGGGATTTGATATTGATGTGCCGCGGATTGGTGATCTGGCCAGTCTGGAAGGCGGCCTGCCGCAATTTGCCATCCCCATGGTGCCGCTGACCATGGAAACCCTGACAATCATTTTTCCCTTTGCGTTGATCCTTGCCGCTATCGGGCTGATCGAAAGCCTGCTAACCCTTAATCTGGTTGGCGATATGACCAATCAACGTGGTGGGGCGTCGCAAGAATGTATTGCCCAGGGCACGGCCAATATCGTCACCGGATTTTTAGGTGGCATGGGCGGCTGTGCCATGATCGGGCAATCCATGATCAATGTGAAATCCGGCGGCCGCACCCGTATTGCCGGCATCACCGCGGCATTGTTCCTGCTGGTGTTTATCCTGTTCGGATCAGGCCTGATTGAACAGATTCCCATCGCCGCGCTGGTTGGGGTGATGTTCATGGTGGTGATAGGTACCTTTGCGTGGAATTCCATTCGCAACATGTTGAAAATTCCGCGGTCAGATGCGCTGGTGGTTATTGTTGTGACCGTCATGACCGTGCTGGAAGACCTTGCCATTGCCGTGGTGGTAGGGGTGATTATGTCTGCCCTGATCTATGCGTGGAATGCCGCCACCCGTATCAACGCCAGCACCCGGCCATCGCATCGGGAAAAAGGCGCTCTGGTTTATGATATTCAGGGGCCGTTATTTTTCGGATCAGCAGAAGGCTTTCGGGAACTGTTTCATATCGCCGATGATCCGGATACGGTGATTATCGATTTTGCCAATTCACGGGTGGTGGATCAATCAGCGTTACAGGCGATTGATGATGTCGCGGCAAAATATGATGCTGTGGGTAAGCGCGTGATGTTGCGCCACCTTAGCCGGGATTGTCATACTCTGCTGGCTAAATCCGGACAGCTGATGATCGATAGCGATGATGACCCCGATTATCAGATCGCCGCGGATTATAGTGTCAGAATGCGGGTATTTGGCGGCGGCCATTAATGGCCATTGATGACCATTAATATCATGGGGTGCTTGCACTAGGCTGAATGCGGTTTATATATAAAGGGTAATGCTTTCATTCATATCATGAGGATAAGAACATGACCAAAACCGCAAGCCAGTATCTGGAAGAAGCTAATAAAGTGGTTGATCGCCTGACCCCGGAAGCCGCTATCCCCCGGCATGGTGATAGCAATGTTGTGTTTATTGATGTCCGTGATGGCAAGGATATTGACAACACGGGCACGATTGCTGGCGCGCTTCGTATTCCGCGCGGATTTATCGAGTTTGCCGCCGATGATAGCTCCACCTTTCATCATCCGGCGCTGACAAAGGATAAAGATATTATGGTGGTCTGTGCGGCCGGCGGCATGGCGGCACTCACTGGCCGGACATTGCGTGAGATGGGCTATCCGCATGTGTATAATGTGGGCGGCTTTAACGCATGGAAAGAGGCTGGCGGCCCCGTTGAGTGATCCCC
>JBMYKD010000043.1:0-4777 GCA_049595035.1 Puniceispirillales bacterium (SeqCode)
GTGGGTGAGGGGAGCATTACCATTACCCTTGCCGATGGGACAACGCGGGATATCGGGATTGAACGTCTGCATCTTGAACAGGATGCCGGAAAATCCATGCATGACCAGCATCCTAGTAAATCCTACATTGATTTGAATCGCTCAGGGGTAGCGTTGATGGAAATTGTGTCCCGTCCGGATATGCGAAGCGCCGAAGAAGCCGCCGCCTATGTCAGCAAATTGCGCTCTATTCTGCGCTTTCTGGGAACATGTGACGGTAATATGGAACAAGGTTCCATGCGGGCTGATTGTAATGTGTCGGTGCGCCGCCCCGGGGAAGAACTGGGTACGCGGACAGAAACCAAAAACCTTAATTCCATCCGCTTTATTGCACAGGCGATCAATAGTGAAGTCGCCCGCCAGATTGAAGTACTGGAAGATGGCGGCACTATCCATCAGGAAACCCGCCTATTTGATACTTCAACCGGTCAGACCCGCCCCATGCGATCCAAGGAAGATGCCCATGATTACCGGTATTTTCCAGACCCTGATCTCTTGCCGCTTGAACTGGATGCGGGATGGGTTGATCAATTGCGCCAGAACCTGCCAGAACTACCAGATGCCTTGCGTCAGCGTCTGATGGATCAGTTTGGGCTAAGTGCCTATGATGCCGGCCTGATCAGCGAAGATCGGGAAACCGCCGCCTGGTATGAAAAGGCAGTGGCAGGACGTGATGCTAAACTGGTGGCTAACTGGATGACGGTTGAACTGTTCGGTGCGCTTAACCGGATGGGGCTTGAACTGGCGGATTCACCCGTGAAACCAGATCAGCTAGGGCAACTGGTAGAACGGATCAGCGATGGCACGATTTCTGGCCGGATTGCCAAGGATGTGTTCGCCATCATGCTGGAAAATGGCGCAGACCCTGATCAGGTGATTGAAGAAAAAGGCTTTAAGCAGGTATCGGATACCGGCGCGATTGAAACCATGATTGATACCGTTATGGCGGAAAATGCCGATAAGGTGGAAGAATATCGTGGCGGCAAGGATAAGCTGTTCGGGTTCTTTGTCGGGCAGGTGATGAAAGCATCCAAAGGCCAGGCCAATCCCGGTGTTGTCAATGATCTGCTCCGCCAGAAACTGAATGGGTAGAATTGAGTATTATAATACTCAATCCTGAAAAGCCATTTATATTCAATTATTTAAAGTGAGGGTGTTAGCTGTTGATGCGGTCTAGCAAGTCTGGCAGGTCGGCACAGGATGCCACCGCATAGCTTGATTTAGGCATAAAATCCGGTATCGACGGGGCGTCATCGGTAATAGCGATCACGTGCCGGCATCCGGCGGCAATGGCAGCATCATGATCCGCATAGGTATCACCGATCATCACCGCCCGATCTGGCGTTGTTCCCAGTGCCGCACAACAGGCCAGAATACCCCCTGCATCGGGTTTACGTCCATGGCCGCTATCGGCGGTGACAACATGATCCATGATATCATCCAGCATCAAATCCGTCATATTGATTGCGGTGGTATCATCGCCATCATTGGTCACTACCCCAAGTTTATATCCTGCCGCTTTCAATGCCCTTAGCGGGGTAAGGATATCCCCCTTTGGCACGGTCTGGCCATGCACGCTTTGCACCGCGATATCCATCATCTTCTGTTTATATGCGGTGGTTGTCATAATATCCGCTAATGCCGGATCAAGGGCTGACCACATAGGAACAAGAGAACCATATGTGCCCGTGGCATAGGCGCCGTTTTCAACCACGCGGCCGGATATGCCATCAGCATTCAGTTCAACCCCGATCACATCAAGAAGATCACGATGAGGGACGCGGCCGTCAATCAATTCTTCTGTATGTTTGGCAATATTGCAAATGGTCAGAAACCACGTCTGGCTAAGGTCTAGAAGAACCCCGTCCTTATCAAAAATCACGGCATCAATTGGCATCAGAATCTCTCACTTAAAAGGGGGTTAGGGCGGCATTTATGCCAGAGAATGGATGAATAAGCCATTATCTTGCCAGCCTTTGCCTTTTCATGCAATCCATGGTTTGACAAAGTCGTCATCTTTAGTTAGATGAAAGGTGCATACGCCGTGTTGGGGGAAACCCCATATACCCATGATTGCGGAGGGGTGGCCGAGTGGCTGAAGGCGGCGGTTTGCTAAATCGTTGAAGGAGGAAACTCCTTCCGGGGGTTCGAATCCCTTCCCCTCCGCCATTTTCTCTTATTGTAAACGCCTCTGAGCTGTCCTATCCATTTCTATCCATACCAGTATTCGTTATAATGTGAGAGTAAATGTGGGTTTTTATTAAATTTTTCCTAAGCAATATAATGTGATAAAATATTTAAGATTTTGCAGAATAGAAACATGAAAATAGCCATTCTAGATTTAACAAAACATCCTGAGCCGCTAATGACAGGATTACAGCGGGCAGGCGCAAGTATTCTGGATTGGCTTGCTCCGTCTTTTGAAGGCGCCGAGTTCAAGATTTTTGATATAGCTGAAGGAAACGATCCAGTGCCTACACCGGAGGCTTTTGATGGTCTTATTGTCAGTGGGTCAGAGTTGGGCGTTTATGATGCAGTCCCTTGGATGCCATCGGTTCGCGATTTGCTCATAGATACCAAACTAACAGGTAAACCCATTTTTGGCATATGTTTTGGGCACCAAATCATGGCTGATGTATTTGGCGGAAAGGCAAAAAAAACAAATTCTGGTAATGTTGTTGGGGTCAGAGAATATATTGACGAAAATGGATATCGTTTTTCGGCTTACGCTTGGCATCAGGATCAAGTGACAGTTTTACCACCTGAAGCAACTGTTATTGCCAAGGCGCAATATTGTCCAATGGCAGGGTTGCGTTACAATTTTCCGGCATATTCAGTTCAGTATCATCCAGAGTTTACGAAGTCCTCGATTTCCAGTCTTTTAGATCGTGGTCGTAATCATTTTCTTGATGCCAAGACCGCGGATGAGGCATTACAAGATATCGCGTTGAATAGGGTTAGTAACACTTTAGACAGAGATAAAGTCACTGTGTTCTTTCAAGATTATGGAAGATAGATAAATTTTTTATAAGATCAGCAATAATAAATCCAGTTTGATATACTTGCTGGATAAGCAACGCCTGTTGAAATTTTCTATAAACCGGTCGAAACTAAGACCAATGCAATTTGCATACAAAACATATAGGATAGACGAATGGATGTATTAGATTTATTAAGTAACCACCGTTCGATTAGAACATTTAAGCCAGATGCCATAGACGAAGCGCTGTTTGAAAAAATTATCCTTGCAGGTCAAGCCTCTGCCAGTTCAAGTTTTATTCAAGCCTGCACGGTCATTCGCATCAAAGACGTTAATAAACGCAAAGCTTTACGGGCATTAGCAGGCGATCAGGCCTATATCGAAGAAGCGCCTGAATTTTTGATCTTTTGCGCAGATTTAAATCGCTCATTTCAATGCTGTCGGCAACATCATGCCATTCCCGTAGAAGGGCTGACAGAACAATTCATTATTGCAACGGTAGATACAGCGATAGTGGCTCAAAGCACGGCGATTGCCGCTGAGTCTCTTGGTTTAGGGATTTGCTATATCGGGGCGATAAGAAATGATCCGTTCAAGACTTCGGAATTGCTAGAACTGCCAGATCATACCTATCCCGTCTTTGGTATGTGTTTGGGGTATCCAAATGAAGAGCCCGAAGTGAAGCCGAGATTACCGCTCAATGTTTTCTTAAAAACCGACGTCTATGGGGACAACAATAATGAAAACCAAATCTCTGGATATGACGAAGCCATGCTAGATTATTATAAAAATAGAACGAACAATCAAAAACAGCAAAGCTGGTCTGAACAGATGGCTGGTATCCTATCAAAAGAAAACAGACCGTATATGAAGAAATTCCTGACTAGCCGAGGGTTTATAAAACACTGATTCTTATAACAATAAAAATAAAAGCTGCCATCCCATCAGATATCGGCTTTGGTAGGGTTTTTATGGGTTGAGGGAGCACAGAACTGCCGTCGATTGCGCTTGGATTTTACAACATTAATTGAAAATATAGGGTGCTGCGTCTGGGTTTGCTATTGGCCGAATGGTAAACATTTTTTGTTATAAATGGTTTTAGGGGTATTGATCAAAAGCAATCTGCACCAAACCTATATAAACCATTTAATATCCATACTACATTTTTGTAGCAGTTTTTTGAGCTTTAGAACTATTATTCAATCTTTTGTCGTTCTGGTCATTTTCAAGTTATTCTTTAGGTAGACTCAGCAGAAAGTCCAGCACCACACTATTGAAATCATCTGAATTTTCAATATTTGAGAGATGTCCGGCATTTTTGATAATTTCTAGCTTTGCTCCTGGGATTTGATCGGCAATATCCTTTGCCAATTCAGGCGATGTAAGTCGATCAAATTCACCCACTACAACCAAGGTTGGGGTTTTGATTTGATGAAGGATATCAGTATGGTCTCCACGAACCGATGCTTCAATTGATTTGATATAACTATCCTTGTGTAGGCGACTCATTGAATCTACAAGTGCATCAAAGGTATGAGTATTTTCTGGTCGTCCAATAAGTGTTTTGGCCACAACTGGTGCAATATCTTTTGGCTCTTTGCCAGCAAGGAGAGGTTCTTTTCTGAGCCGGATAAATTCATCCTGCTGTTCTTTGGTGAAATGTTTAAATCCTTTATGAGTATCACAGAGGATAAGAGACGAAATTCGATGGCTGTATTTTTCGCAAAATGAAAAAGCAATCCGCCCCCCCATAGAAAG
>JBMYKD010000044.1:0-3577 GCA_049595035.1 Puniceispirillales bacterium (SeqCode)
GGTGCGGCAATACCCTTATGAGTCACAAATTTCTGCATAGGTTCACCCTTTCCTAAAGTGATCTGACATCCGTAAGCCGACCTGATACTGCCGCCGCTACGGCCATTTCAGGGCTAACCAGATGCGTTCTGCCACCACGACCCTGACGGCCTTCAAAATTCCGGTTTGACGTAGATGCACATCGCTCACCTTCGCTCAACCGATCAGCATTCATTGCCAGACACATGGAACACCCTGCTTCACGCCAGTCAAATCCGGCGGCGATAAAGACATCGGCCAGACCTTCTTCTTCGGCTTGCTGTTTAACCAGGCCAGATCCCGGAACAATCATTGCCCGGACAGATGGAGAAACCTTTCGTCCTCTGGCAATTTCTGCCGCCGCGCGCAAATCTTCAATCCGGCTATTGGTGCATGATCCGATGAATACCGTATCAATGGTGATATCTTCGATTTTCATGCCACCTTTTAACCCCATATAGGATAGGGAACGTTCAATTTTCGCCTGACGTGCCGGATCTTTTTCTTTAGCCGGGTCAGGCACATATCCGGTAATCGGGGCAGTATCTTCGGGGCTGGTTCCCCATGTCACTGTTGGGATGATATCCTCGGCCTTGATGACAACTTCTCTATCATAACGGGCACCTTCATCAGAAGTCAGGCTAGACCACCATGCCACCGCTTTATCCCACATGTCGCCAGATGGTGCCATCGGCTTGCCCTTAAGATAGGCAAATGTGGTTTCGTCAGGTGCGATCATGCCAGCGCGTGCCCCTGCTTCTATCGACATATTGCATATTGTCATCCGGCCTTCCATGCTGAGCGCCCGAATAGCTTCGCCAGCATATTCGATAACATGACCAGTGCCGCCAGCTGTACCAATCTGGCCAATGATGGCAAGGATAACGTCTTTGGCTGTTACCCCCGGTTGCAGGGTGCCATCAACGGTGATGCGCATATTTTTTGCCGGTTGCTGAATTAATGTCTGGGTAGCCAGCACATGTTCGACTTCTGATGTTCCAATGCCAAATGCCAGCGCACCAAATGCACCATGTGTTGCGGTATGTGAATCACCACACACAATCGTCATTCCGGGCTGGGTGAATCCCTGTTCAGGGCCAATCACATGCACAATCCCCTGCCGGATATCATCCATGGCAAAATATGGTACACCAAAATCATTGGCATTCTTTTCCAGCGCTTCAATCTGGATACGGGATTCTTCATCAGTAATGCCTTTTGATCGGTCACTGGTCGGAATATTGTGGTCAGCCACCGCAAGTGTCCGTTCTGGGCTAGCCACCTTACGGCTAGCTTGGCGTAATCCTTCAAATGCTTGAGGACTGGTCACTTCATGAACAAGGTGACGATCAATATAAATCAGGCTGGAGCCATCATCCTCACGTTGGATAAGATGGGTATCCCAAATTTTATCAAAAAGTGTTTTCGGTTCTGACATGTTTCTCTCCAGAAATACTTCAAGCATTATGTCTGGCGGTCAGGTGACCCGTCAACATGGTAATGCCTGTTGTATGGAAAGAGGGTCAGCTGTGACCGCCTGAGGTTAGGCAGTAGCGGAAGTTTTGGCCCCTGAGGTGGTAGCCTTATTGCGATCACGAGTGCTTTCAACAATACGGGCTGCCTTACCAGTACGACCGCGCAGATAATACAATTTAGCACGCCGGACTTTACCGCGGCGAATAACCGTAATCGCGGATACACGCGGTGAATATAACGGGAAGATACGCTCAACCCCTTCACCATAGGAAATCTTACGGACAGTGAATGAAGAATTAATGCCATCTGATTTACGCGCAATGCAGACACCTTCAAAAGCCTGAATACGTTCGCGCGTGCCTTCAACAACCTTAACATCAACCCGAATAGTGTCACCTGCACCAAATTCAGGTATCTCCCGCTGGGCAAGGGTTTTATTCATTTCTATTTGGCCAATCTGGTCAAGAATATTCATGACACATTCTCCACATTAAGGGCGGCCATCAATGGCGCCATCACTTCGATATAATTATATGATCCGTTTGGATTGTGGTCATATAGCACCACTTCCTTCATATGTCACGCTATTTTAACGGTTTTTTATCACTGTTTTTATCCCCAATCTGTGAGGATAGCCATTTTTGCCATAAATCATCACGTCTTTCGCGGGTAACCTGTTTGGCCTGTTCATGTCGCCATTCGGCAATGCGTCCATGATCCCCGCTTAACAGGATATCTGGCACCGTTTCGCCTGACCATTCCCGGGGGTGCGTGTATAAGGGATGTTCAAGCAATCCATCCTCGAAACTGTCCTGATGATGCGCATCCGGATTCCCCATCACTCCGGGTAGTAATCTGACGACAGAATCAATCAGTACCTGTGCTGCGAGTTCGCCCCCCGACAAAACATAATCACCAATACTGACTTCCATTAATCCGGCCTGATCAATCACCCGCTGATCCAATCCTTCATATCGCCCGCAAATCAGCATCACACCTGATGCCTTTGATAATTCATGGACAAGCTATTGATCCAGCCGCCTTCCCCGCGGGCTTAGATAAATGCGACATGTATCGGCTGGCATGGCCGCACCAGCAGATGAAATCGCCGCCGCCATGACATCGGGACGCATCACCATACCGGGGCCGCCGCCAAATGGCGGATCATCAACTTTGTGATGAACACCAACACCATGGGCGCGAATATCAGTCACATTCAGCGACCAGATGCCGGCTTTGAGGGCTTTACCCGCCAGCGACTGGCCAAGCACACCCGGAAACATATCCGGAAACAATGTCAACACCGCGGCTTGCCAAGGGGGTTCATGTAGGGGTGGACTTTGTCCAGTCATGAATATTGCCTTTAAAGGTTAATTTTTGTCTTTTTGCGTGACATGGGCAGATGGCTCTTGTTCTGAATTTGGAGAAACTTCCAGCCAGACTGGATCAATATGCATCTGGATAGACTTGTTTTCTGTATCCAGCATAATTTTATTTTCATCCTGAAAGGGGAGCATGACACGCCTTCCGCCAGATAACTCGGCTTCTATCATTTCACCGGCCCCAAAATCAAAAAAGCCGGCCACTGTTCCGATCAGATGATTATCAGCATCTCTAATATCCGCCCCTATCATATCCGCCTGATATAGGTTATCAGCATCTTCCGGTAACTGCGAGCGGTCAATATAGAGATATGTTTTCGCGATTGCTTCTGCGGCATTGCGATCATTTATCCCATTTATCCGGCAGACCAGCTGATCTTTGGACTGATGATCTATCCGGATTTCATATTCTCTGCCTTTATCGTCACATAATGCACCATAAGCAGATATATTTTCGGGGGTTTCCGTGAAGGGTTTGATCTTAACAGCCCCTCTGATGCCATGGGCACCAGTAATAACCCCTAATAGAATAAGCCGGGATGATATGTGATCGGCGTCATGTCTGATGCCATGATTACTGTCACGTCCCGGCTTAACCATATTTTATTCAGATTTTTCTTCTTCAGCAGATGCGTCTTCTGCTGGTGCTTCAGCGGCAGGGGCGTCTTCTGCCGGTGCCTCTTCTGCTGGTGCTTCAGCAG
>JBMYKD010000045.1:0-3337 GCA_049595035.1 Puniceispirillales bacterium (SeqCode)
TATCAACCCGTTCGATATTTTTGGCGCCAGCTGCTAATGCGCGTGCAGCTGATGATGAACTGCCCAATGATGCGGCGGCATTGGCGTATTTTTAAAAGGTACAAAATCTGCCGCATTTACCCCCATCTTTATGCAGAGATTCACGACCCATTCATAAACCTGTTCTGAAGCGGCAAGATCATGATGAACAGCTTCCTGAATGGGGCGCATAGCATCTGCCTGAACACAGCGGTAGTTGCCCGCCATCAGCATGGCCCATTTGGCTAGAGGCACAAATACGGATTCATGGACTTTTAATTTAACAGGCAAAGCCAGAGTCTGATATTCAGGCATTACTGATTAACTATAGAAAACCCGGAAAATGTATGTGAAGCCCATAGTGTTTCCCAGACAGCACCTTTTGCGTCTGTGTCCGGATCAATTCTGCGGAACAGCACATGATCAAGTAAATAATCATAACCGGATTCGGTTTCGAGGCTGATCATGCCGAGGTCATCTGTGTTTAGATCAGTCGTCATGACTTGCCCGTCCGGGGCGCGCGAAAATATGGTGACTGGTGCATGGATGAGGGGCTCCCCCTGATATAAAAGCTGTGCTGTAACCGTCTGGATTAATGAACGGGACGATGGAATATCTGTGATCACAAACTCCAATGCCATACCGGTATAGGTATCATTACTATTCATGCTTGTCTTGTCGAGGAAGATGCTGGTCTTAGCAAACCGCTTATACCGTTCTTTGAAGTTATTTCTGGATAATTGCCTTGCCAGATGCTGGTCGGGAATGCTGGTTGCTTTTTTACTTTTGGCAAAACGGACAAATTTTTCCCATTCCGTATAAGTGAGATAGAAACCAATGCTTTCATAAGCAATAACAATATGCCCGGCTTTGGCAGGTCGTGGAAATGAAATCGCCGGACGATCCCCCGGTCTGGGGTTGAGAGGTGTTTCACCCTTGCCGGATATCAGTTTAAGCATAATGGCATTGTCAGGGATGAAGAATTGTGATGAGCCAGCAAACATCTGTCCAAGCCTGATATCAATATTGATATGACCTGTTTCACTGATCAAGGGACTGGCGGCTTCTAGCCATAACTCATGCGCCTTTGCCATGGATAACGGGCTGGCGGAAATGTGAATAAAAACAGACAAGGTTACGACGGCAGATAAACGCCGGGACATTTGTAGAATACTGACATATCTCATATTGATGATATACTCATAGTCAATATTGTGTCGTCAAGAAACAACTGGAACAATCTCACGTCAATGAAACAGTTTAAATCAGTTTTACATCCTATCATATCACTATTTGCGCTTCTTGTGTTGCTGGTGTTTACACATGCCGGAAACAGTCATGCCCATGAAATCAGACCATCGGTGATAGATATAGGATTGGGAAAAGATTCCACGGAATTTCTGGAAATCAGGTTGGCATTGACAGTAGAAACCTATCTTTCCGGGATGGATGTTTCGGCTTTATCAGATACGGATAATAGCCCTGTCGCTGTTGAATATGACCGGCTGAGAGCATTGCCGCCAGAACAGCTTATGATACTGGTCGAACAGGCTTTCCCCTTGCTTGCCCAGAATATCGGGATAAGTCTTGATCGGCAGCGACTCAATCCGCAGACATGGATATTGCAGGATATCATCATCGAAGATGTTGCCAATCCAGACCTCATCAGAGAAACCGAATTAATATTTCTAGTGTCTGTTTCTGCCCAATCATTAACAGAGCAAGCGATGATACATATAGAATGGCCAGCGGCAATGGGCGGGCTGCTTATTCGTCAACATGGTAATACCAGCAATGCCAATTATGTTGAGTTCCTCCAGATGGGTGGCCAGAGCAAAGGCTTCGCGCTGGGTGAGATATATCAGCCATCCTTTCTGGATATCATCAAAAGATATATTCATTCAGGCATTATCCATATTGTTCCCTATGGGCTTGACCACATTCTATTTGTTATCGGGTTATTGGCATTCAGCCGGTTAGCGCATCATCTGCTGTTGCAAATCAGTTTATTTACGGTTGCCCATACCCTAACCCTGGCGGCGGCAAGTCTGGGCTGGATCAGGCTATCGCCAAGCATGGTAGAACCACTGATAGCATTATCCATTGTCTATATCGGGGTGGAAAACCTGCTCAAATCATCACCGCATTTAACGCTTGCCAGAAATAGTGTTGTGTTTGCGTTTGGGTTACTGCACGGATTAGGTTTTGCCTCTGTTCTGGCTGATTTCGGTCTGCCGGATACGGCGTTTATCACCTCTTTGATCAGCTTTAATATCGGTGTTGAACTGGGTCAGTTGATGATTGTTATACCATTATTCATCCTGTTTAGATTTATTCTGCTGACCCCGAACCAGTACAGATATGGCTTTCAGGTACCGGTTTCTCTGGCCATTTCATTGGTTGGTATATACTGGTTTTTTGAAAGGGTCGGGATGATCGGCGGCAGTTAGTCACATGAGGGATGTGTGATAAAATCTGATTTCCGATAACCTTGCAGGTAAAGTAATGTGGTAAGATCACCATGATTGATCCGCCACCGTGATGCCGCCGCAACAACGGGCTTTGCGTGAAAAGCCACACCCATTCCGGCAATATCAAGCATGGCCAGATCATTGGCACCATCCCCAACGGCCATGATATCTGACATCGGGATTTGAAACCGGTCTGATAGATCAAGGCATATCTGCTCTTTAGTTTCCTTTCCCTTGATCGGGTTTGCGACCGCGCCGGTAAGCGTATCACCACTGATCATTAATACATTGCCATGATGTTCATCAAAACCCAGATAGTTGGAAACATATTGGGTAAATGGGGTAAAGCCGCCTGAAACAAGGGCGGCATAACCCCCATTTCTGCGCATGGTTGCAAGCAGGGTGACTGCGCCGGGCATAAATTGGATATGATGGTTCAATACACTATCGATGATGCTTGTTGGCTGCCCTTTTAATAAAGCCACCCGTTCGCGCAAGGCGTCATCAAAATCCAGCTCGCCATTCATGGCTCTGGCAGTTACTTGCCTGACCTCCTGACCGACCCCGGCTATTTCGGCTAATTCGTCCAGACATTCCTGTTTAATCATGGTGCTATCCATATCTGCAACCAGAATGGATTTAGGGGTAGGTATTCCATCAATGAGATTAAGATCAACATGTTCAGCCTGCCATTCTAGCCAGCGGCTTTCGTAATCCTCTGGCTGCTGAGAAAGCTGAAACATAACGGCGTCATGTTCGGCCAGCCAGATGATGTTACTACCCTGCCAGTCCTGACAAAGCTGATCCAGTTTCTGGCTGTTCAATATCTTGCCCGGGGCAGCAGTTAT
>JBMYKD010000046.1:0-2981 GCA_049595035.1 Puniceispirillales bacterium (SeqCode)
TTTATCAGCCATGATTCCACCACCCATTTGTGCGGTTTTGATATCCATAATTGCCATACCGGCGGCATCCATCACCGGCGTTAGGCGTTCCGCCAATTCACGCAAAGCTTGAGGCGACTGGCAATCTGTCAGGGAAAATCGATATGTCATGTTAATCACCCTATGCTAGGCTTACTGGGAAAAGCAACAACCTTAATCAACTCTACTAATTTTATATTGCGATTTTGCCAGCCATACGGGGTTTATTTCAACCCCCCAGCCCGGCGCATCAGTAATTGTCACCTTTCCATCACTTACCGTAAAAGGATCATGAGTAAATAAGCCATATTGCCATGGATAATAATCTGCATCTTCGATAGACAGTTCCAGATATTTTCCGGGGACAGGTAGGGCGCGCATCAGATGCATGGTAAATAATGTTACCAGTGATAGATTGGCACAATGCGGCGTGACCGGAATACCGGAAGGCTTAGCTATATCAACAACCTGCATCGTTCGGCACATTCCGCCCAGATATAAAATATCCGGCTGGATAATATCAACTGCTGGCATGGCGATAATCCGTTTCCACTGGTTCAGATCATAATCCTGTTCTCCACCAGTCACATTGATATTCAGTTGTTGTGTGACTTCTGCTGTCTGTTCCAGTTCCCAGTAGGGGCAAGGTTCTTCAAAATGTTCAAACCCGGCATCAATCATCATTTGTCCGATTATGATTGCCCGTTCGGGGGAAAAACCTGAATTGGCATCTGCCAGTAATGCGATATCATCACCCATGGCAGCACGCATATGTGGGATGATAGCTTCGCTTCGTCCCGGCCATTCATCAACATCTCTGCCACATTCCGCCGCAACCCTGATCTTACAGGCATCAAATCCATATTGATCACATAATGCTTTCAAGCGGTTGGCTTCCTCTTCGGGGGTAATATCGCGGCGCATAGATGATGCATAAGCCCGCAACTCTCCTGCGCTTCCCCCAAGCAAAGCTGTCACCGGCTGACCGGCCATCTTACCGCGCAAATCCCAGATCGCCGTATCAAGTCCTGCCATCGCGCGGCATAGATAAGTTCCCGGATATTTATGTTCACGCAATGGGATCAGGTCTATTACCGCTTCAAGCGCGTCAATGCCCCGTCCCAGCATCCATGGCGCTACCTGCCTGTGTAAGATTTCACAAGACAGATCACTATTATAGGTGGATACCTGCCCCCATCCAGTCTGACCATTTTCGGCTGTTACCCGGACAAAGCCAATTAATGGGGTGGCAAAGGTTTCAATACTGGCAACCCGGATATCCTGATCATCGGCGCCGTGATCAAAATAATCAACCATGGCACCAGATGCTGAATATAATTTTGTCATGACCAGCCCTCCAGGATAAAACTTGCTGCCCGCCATGCCAGCATCATGGTCGGGGCATTTGTATTGGCCGACGTAATATTAGGAAAAACAGATGCATCAACGACCCTTAGTCCATCAACACCAAAGACACGCAAGGCATTATCCACAACCGCATTTTTTGCATTCGCACCCATGCGGCATGTACCGACAGGATGAAACACGGTTCCACATCTGTTGCGGAAATCATCCAGCATTTCATCATCTGTCATCTGGGAAACATCTTCTTTGAACGGGGTTTTGATCAGTTGCTTTATGCTTTCTGTATTGGCAAAAGCCCGACATAGTCGGGCACCATCAATCACCATCTGGCAATCCTGATCTGTAGCAAGGGAATTCGGCATAATACGTGGCTTGGTTGCGGGGTCTTTATCAGTTATTTGTATCTGCCCCCTGCTGGTTGGCCGTGTTGGTGAAAACCCGATGATAAATCCGGGGAACGGGTCTGTATTAATGATGGTTCTTGTGCCGGTTGGTGTGGTCGTATAAGTCACCGGATTAAAATATAACTGCTGATCAGGACGGATCCTATCAGGGTTACTCCGAAAATAACCGCCACACTGATTAACCGAAAGTGCCATCACTCCCCTGCGGGTTAGGGCATATTGTAAGGCAATCTTAATGCGTCCCGGCCATGAATATAGTACATTATTGAGTGTCGGCTGATTAGCCTTGAAGTAGTAATTAATACCCAGATGATCCTGCATATGGGCGCCAACATTCGGGTTATCCACCATTGTCGTGATCCCATGCTGATTAAGCATATGCCCATCACCTATGCCTGATCTTTGCAGGATCATCGGGCTGACAATCGCCCCTGCCGACAGAATAATTTCATGTTTTGCCCTAACCTTATGCTCTTTGCCGCGCCATAGATAAGACACGGCAACGGCGCGGTTATTTTCAAAATGGATACGGTCTACTAACGCCCTGACCCTCATCACCAGATTTGACCGGCGCAAGGCTGGTTTCAGAAACGCGCGGGATGATGCATTGCGGCGACCATGTCTGGTATTGATCCGATAATGAATCGCACCTTCATATGGCGGCTGATTATAGTCATTCTGGTCTGGATAATTTAACTCTTTTGCTGCATCAAAAAAATGACGGTTAATAGGGTGTATCTGATCAGACACATCCTGAACCGTCATGGGGCCGGTACCGGTTTCGGTTCCATCTGATGCAATTTGGGTTTCCATTTGATCATAAGCTGCGGTTACGGTTTCTGCATTCCAGCCTGATGCGCCAGCATCCTGCCAGTCATTATAATCATGTGGAAGTCCTCGCGCATATACCATGGCATTGATCGCCCCTGAGCCACCAACAACCTTTCCCCGTGGCCAATAGCCTGACCGTCCATTCAATGCTGGTTCTGGTTCCGTATGGTATTGCCAGTTAAGGTCAGGATGGAAAAAGGTTTTGCCGTAGCCAATCGGGATATGCACCCATGGTGAGGTATCTTTGCCGCCAGCTTCAAGCAATAGGATACGGTGGGATTTCTTTTGGCTTAACTGCCCTGCCAGAACGCATCCTGCTGATCCAGCACCTATGATAATCGTATCAAACTCTTCCATTGCACT
>JBMYKD010000047.1:0-2445 GCA_049595035.1 Puniceispirillales bacterium (SeqCode)
CCTATCCAGACCATCTGGCTTTCTTCATCTATGCTTGCTCCAGCGGATTGAAATAATCGCCGTGCTTCAGGGTGCAGAACTTTTATGCCTTCATTTTCCAGAATATCCAGCGCAGTTTGGTGCATCTGGTCAATCATACCCTCATCATATCCATTACAGGCAGGAAAGGGATGATCAAGGGCGCCAAAATAATCTTCTGATGGCGGGGCTATTCTTTCTATGTTGCGTTTTTTTCTACCATGCCGTTTGCGTGTTTCTGCTGGCATGTTTTTTTCAATCATCGCATCACTTTCCCATCAGGATCATAAGGGGAAGGCGCGATAACGGTTGCGCTTCTTTCTACCCCTACAATGTGAACGGATAGCTTGGTGCCTTCATGTGCCAGATCAGCATTTACCAATGCCATAGCCAGTGATTTTTTGACCGTATGGCCATATCCCCCTGATGTGACAAAGCCAACCAGTTTTCCATCTGACCAGACCGGTTCATAGCCGCTAGCATCAGCATCATCAGCGTCTATATCCAGCGTTACCAGTTTCTTTTCAGAGCCTTTACCATCACGTTCAGCAAGCGCCGCCGCCCGCCCGATAAAATTCCCTTTATCCCAGTCAATCCAGCGATCCATGCCAGTCATGCCGGGGGTATAGCCTTGGGTAAACTCCGCAGACCAGATACCAAAGCTTTTTTCAAGCCGCAGGGAAAGCATGGCATTAAATCCGTATTCACGGATTTGCATATCTGCCCCGGCTTCAAGCAATAACCGCCTCAAAGCAATGTGATCACCCATCCGGCAATTGATTTCATACCCTAACTCACCCGCAACAGATAAACGGCCGATCTTGGTGCGGATCAGTCCAATATCAAAATCCCCACAGCCAAGGAATGGCAATTGTTCTATGCCGCCATCTGTCAGTTTGCTAATCACTTCAAGTGATTTTGGACCCGCCAGCGAAAACCCGACTACTTCTTCACCCAGATCGCGAATGTTAACACCGTCTTCAATATGATCATGAAACCAGCGCATATGCCATGCCCGCAAATAATATGATCCCATGATCCAAAATCTGCCATCACCCCAGTTAAAGATGGTTAAATCGCCTTTCAGCTTGCCTTCTTCGCTCAGCATTGGTGACAACCTGACCCGTCCGGGCTTAGGTAGGCGTCCAGCCATTATCCGATTGAGCCATGCTTCTGCTTGCCTGCCTGATACCTCAAAACGGGAAAACCCTGAAATATCCAGCAAGCCAACCGATGACCGGACGGCACGGCATTCATCACCAACTATATCAAAGGCATTTGACCGCTTCAAAGACGGGGTTTCGCTAAATCCATCAGGGGCAAAATATAATGGGACTTCCATATCCCAGCTAACGCCCCATCTGCATCCTGCCGCTGTCATTTCGCTTGATGCTGGCGTCATTTTCAAGGGTCTGCCAGCAGGCAGCTGTTCATTGGGATATGTCATGACAAACCGGCGCGAATAAAACTGGCCTGTCGTTTCCTTGATATACTGCTTATTTTCTGCAAACGCGCCATAACGGGCTACATCCATGCCATAGACATCTGCCTCTGGTTCACCATGGATCATCCACTCGGCTAATGATTTGCCAACGCCGCCACCCTGCAGAAAACCGGCCATGACCGCACAAGCACACCAATAGCCGCGCTTGCCGGGGACAGGGCCGACCAGCGGATTGCCATCAGGGGAAAATGTGAACGCGCCATTGACCCATGTTTTCACACCCACTTCCTGTAACACTGGATAACGTTCAAACCCCATGATCAGTTCATTTTCAATACGGTCAGTCTGTTCCTGGAATAATTCCATGCCGTAATCCCATGGCGCGCCATCCATCGCCCAATGTTCGTGATCTATTTCATAAATACCCAGTAGCACGCCATTCTGATCCTGACGCAGATAGGTAAAGCCTTCCAGATCAACGGTCATAGGCACTTCAAAATCGATCTGTTCCAGTTGCGGGATGGAATCTGATATCAGGTAATGATGCTTTAATGGTGATACGGGCAGTTCAATTCCAGCCATCCGGCCAAGCTGTTTTGCCCATAGCCCGCCTGCATTAACCACATGTTCGCATGTAATGGTGCCCTTGTCGGTAATGATGCGCCAGCCATCTTTTGTCTGCTCAAGGCTTTCTACTTTTGTGTGTTCATAATATTCAGCACCACGTTTACGGGCGGCAATAGCATAGGCATGAACCGTGCCGGTGGTATCAAGATATCCTTCGCGGTCAGCCCACATACCGCCAAGCAATCCTTCTGTTGACATTATCGGATTAAGCTCACCGGCTTCTTCAGGGGTTACCAGACGGCAATCGCTAATGCCGATTGACTGAAACACCCGATACGCGGATTGCAGCCATTCCCAGCGGTCAGGCGTGCCAGCCATCGTCAGCCCGCCGGTCATATGCAAACCGATATTATGGC
>JBMYKD010000048.1:0-2314 GCA_049595035.1 Puniceispirillales bacterium (SeqCode)
AGTCAACAGCCCCCATCGGAAGCGGCTGATACCATCTGGTCAGATGCCGAAGGGTTCAACGCCGCCATAGACAATTATGTTCATTCCGTGCGTGCCATAAATGCCGCCGCTTTAGCCAAGGATAAATCCGCGATCATGGCTGCTATAAAAGAAACGTCGGATAGCTGTTCTTCTTGTCATAACGCCTTTCGCGTGAAATAAATTACATACTCTGACCGTTTTTCACTAAAGGATAGATGCTCATGCTGGAAGAAACAAAATTGCGCCTCCAAGCCCTGCAACATCAGATGGCGGAACGGGATATTCCATATGCTATTTTCACAGATGAAAGTTCAATTGCCTATCTGGCCGGATTCTGGGGATATCTGGGGGTTGAATTTGGTCGTCCGACCATGCTGATTGTTTATGCTGATAAAGACCCGGTGGTGATTACGCCATTAATGGAATCCGAAATGGTGGCGGCAATGACATGGGTTGCGGATGTCAGGACATGGGAAGATTTTGGCGCTAATTCATGGAACAAAGCACTATCAACAGCTATTGGGGATAAGCCATCTGCCCTATGGATAGAAAGAAATTCCATTCCTGCCCTTATTAGAAATGATCTGGATGAAAGATATCCTGATGTTCCACTAAACGATATTACCCCGGTTCTTGGTGCTCTGCGGATGATTAAATCTGACCTTGAAATTCGTATCATGAAAGAGGCCGGTGCCATTGCAGGTGCTATGATGGCGGCCGCCCATGAAAGCCTTGGCGAAGGGTTGCCAGAATATGAATCTGCACTGGCCGTTATTAATGCCGGTTCACGCAAAGCGGCAGAGTTTCTAACAGCAAAGGGATGGGAGCGATTTATTTCACCCATGATACATAATCTGCAGATCCTGCAAAGCGGCACGGATGCATCAATGGTGCATCGCCGTGCCAGTGTCAAAACTTATGACAGGTTTGACCCGGTCTATTTCTGTTTCTGCAATATGGCGCAGTTTAAGCAATATAAGCTTGGCTTTGACCGCATTTTTCATATAGGTGATGTGCGTGATCCGGACCGCCATGTTCAGCAGGCGGCGATTGACGCACAGCAAGCCGCTATCCATAGCATAAAGCCTGGTATCACCGCAGAGGAGGTGGCCTTTGCCGCTAATGCGGTTTATCGTGAACGTGGCTATGCCACCGGATATCGCACCGGCCGTTCTATTGGTATGGCCTATCTGGAAGCGCCAGAATTGAAAGAAGGTGATAAAACCATTCTGGCCGCCGGTATGACCTTTGCGGTTGATGGCGGTATTTCTATTGATGGCAAAACGGCTGGACGCATAGGGGATTCCATTGTTGTGACGGAAGACGGGTTTGAATACCTCACCCAATTCCCGCGTGAGATTTTGTTGAGCAAAGCCTGATCCATGACAGCCACGCTTGATCTGATGATCCTGCAAACACCGGCGGATCTGGGGATGCCATCTGACCGGTTGGCATGGCTGAAAGCATGGCTTGATCAGGCTGATCTGACGGATATTGATCTGATCCTTTTGCCGGAGCTATTTCAGACAGGATATAACGCGGCAGATATTATCCCTGATCTGGCCGAAGCGTCGGATGGTATGTTTTTTCAATCCATGGCAGGGCTGTCCAGACAGCATCAGCTGGCAATAGCCTATGGTTATGCCGAACGGGTGCATGATCGGATATATAACGCGGCACAGGTCATTGATGCGATGGGAAACTCTGTTGCCAATCACCGGAAACGGGCAATCCCACCGGGGCTGGAATCAGCATTATTTGATACTGGCCAACATATGACGCAGTTTCAGTTTAAAGGCATTGAGGTTGGGATGCTGATTTGTTACGACGCCGAGTTTCCTGAATATATGCGGGCAATGGCTATGGCCGGGGCTGAACTGGTGCTTGTGCCCACGGCGTTATCAGATCAATGGGATGTGGTAGCGGAACGGGTCATTCCATCGCGTGGGTTTGAAAATGGTATCCATGTGGCATATGCCAATCATTGCGGCATGGATAAAGGGCTGGGGTTTCTGGGTAAAAGCTGCATCATCTCACCCACTGGTGTTGATCTGGCGCGGGCAGATAGCAGCAGTGATGCAATGGCGATCCAGGCCAGCATCAGCCGCGATGCCGTAAAAGCGGCGCAGGCACGCCTGCCTTATCTGACGGAATGTAAAACCTTATCTCTCTAGCAGAATAGGTCGATATCATCGCCGATAGCGGGGGGAGCCTCGCGGCTCGTCATGGATATTTTTGTGCTTGATTGACTCGCGCCAGACACAATATAGACCTGATGCTACCACCAGCGTCA
>JBMYKD010000049.1:0-1922 GCA_049595035.1 Puniceispirillales bacterium (SeqCode)
TCTGTTTCGTAATCTGACCCTTTTTCAAAGGTAAAGGTAAGGAAGCATTTATCGTATGGCGGGCCTGATTCAAGGTTACAGTCAGGTAAAGAGGACGCTGATGCAGTTGATGTGATAAACCACGCCATTATTGTGAAAAAGAATGATAACCTATACATAACCATAATTTATGCTAGCATTGCTTTTCCATAATGTGAATAGGTTGTGGACATTTGCAAATAGAGAAATATTAAGATCAGGTTTATCATGCTCCGGAAATGTTTTGCAGAATGGTTAGGTACGTTTTTCCTGCTGGCAACTGTCATCGGGTCAGGCATCATGGCCGAACAATTGGCTGGCGGCAATATTGCCATTGCGCTGCTTGGTAATACGATCCCGACCGGAGCCATATTATTTGTGCTGATCACTATGCTGGGGCCTATTTCCGGGGCACATTTCAACCCTGCGGTCACTTTGACCTTTCTGATCAGGGGTGACATAAAACCTGTTCTGGCCGGTTGGTTTGTCATCATGCAGGTTCTTGGCGGTCTGGCCGGTATGATAGCCGCCCATCTGATGTTTGATCTGCCCCTCTGGCAGATATCAGAAAAAGCAAGACATGGCATTGGCCAGTGGTCAGGTGAGCTGATTGCCACATTCGGGCTGGTAGCAACGATCCTTGCCACTATCCGCTATCGGGTAGAAGCCGTGCCAGCGGCTGTCGGGCTATATATCACGGCGGCGTACTGGTTTACGTCTTCTACTTCATTCGCTAATCCAGCGGTGACCGTGGCCAGATCATTCACCAATACCTTTTCAGGGATACAACCCGCCGATATGCCGGGATTCATCCTCTGTCAGCTGATTGCCGCGACTATTGCCACCCTTATCATGGGCTGGCTTCTTGATAGCGATGACCGGGAATAAGGGGGATAACCCCACGCAAATTATTACTTTGCAATTATATATCAATATCCCCTACCATAAGGGCATGACCATATATCGGGCTAGTACATGTTTAAACGTCTAATCCAGACAGGCCCTGTTACCGCCGCCTTATGTGCGATGGCCGCGGTGACATTTTTCACCCTAAATGATGTATCGATCAAACTGTTATCCGGCGGTTATGCCCTGCATCAGATTATGCTGATCCGGTCGATCATTGGCATTCTGGTTCTGCTTTGCATATTTATGCCCATGCAGGGCGGCTTTGCGATCCTGAAAACGAAACAGCTGGGTTTTCATCTGATGCGTGGCATGGCGGTAGTATTTGCTAATCTGACCTTTTTTCTGGGGCTGGCAGAATTACAGGTGGCCGAAGCAACCGCTATCTTTTTTGTCAGCCCACTTTTGATCACGTTATTTTCCATCATCTTCCTGAAGGAACAGGTGGGCATTCACCGCTGGTCAGCTCTGGTTGTGGGGATGATTGGTATTCTGGTGATCTTGCGGCCGGGAACAGATGCTTTTAAACTGGTATCACTCCTTCCAATCGCCGCCGCCATAGGCTATGCCGCACTTAATGTCATGACACGATATAGCGGCAAAACCGAAAGCGCCCTGACCATGTCATTTTATATCCAGATGACACTGATCATGATTAGTCTGGGGTTCTGGATATGTGTCGGTGATGGCCGATATGCCAATCCTGATCAAACTGCCCTATATTTTCTGTTGCGGGAATGGACTGTGTTTAATCCGGGGGATTGGTATCTGTTTCTGATCATTGGCTTTGGTAGTGCCACTGGCGGATTTCTTATTGCTCAGGCCTATCGGCAGGCAGAAGCCGCCTATGTTGCCCCATTTGAATATATTGCCATGCCATTATCGATTTTCTGGGGCTTTATGATTTTTCAGACTATCCCTGATGGCCAGTCGCTGATTGGCATGACGCTGGTGGTAGCATCAGGTCTATATTGTGTCTGGCGCGAGTCAATCAAGCA
>JBMYKD010000050.1:0-1887 GCA_049595035.1 Puniceispirillales bacterium (SeqCode)
GAGTGGCTGTGCCAACGCAATAACGCGGTCTGGTGATATATCATTAATGCTTCCCGCAACACCAATTCTTTCTGGGTTTTCGGGCCAGAGTGAAGAAATCAGATGGGATTCCAGTACTGGCAAGGTGCTGGCATAAATGCGAATGGCCTTGATGCCAGTGGCCGCCGCAATATTGATCAAACTGGTATCATTCCCAATATAGAGTTTCGCCAATTGGTGAACCCCAATAACAACACCAAGAGGCTGATCAAAAAGCAACTGTATATGCGGTAATGCCCCGCCTAGACATTCTATAATCTGGTCACCAATGACACGTTCGTCAGGGCTGCCGCATAACACAATATGCAGATCGGGAAAATGGGTGGTAATCCAGTCCACCACGACAGCAAAGTTTGCTGGCGACCATCGGCGTTCTTCGCCCGTGCATCCCACCCCCATGATAATAACGGATTTATGTTTAGGAAGAATAGCTCTTGCTTGGGCAAGATATTCATCCGTTGCGGAAAGATGTGGGTGAGTATCATCAGGGAAAATACCCTCTTCATTCATTATCCGTGATACTGCTTCACGAGGGTGAATGCCGCGCATTTGATCTGATAGCGGAGATGTTTTTGATAAAAACCATTTCTGTTTGCCAATTCCAAATCCGAGGCGGCATTTTATTCCTGCCATGAATGCACCAAAGGCATAACGCCAACTTCGATGTAGTATCCATATCTCATCAGGGTTAATCTGACGCATATCCGCTACAAGCCTGAAAAATCCGAAAATGCCATCATGCCTGCCTTTACGCCCCCGTTCAGATCGGTGAAGCATGCGTAGGTCAAGTTTATGTTCATGCATGATGAATTTGGCATGTGATGATGGTTTCACCATCAGGGTGACATTGTGTCGACGGATAGTTTCATCTATCCATGGTTTAACCCAAATCATATCACCAATACCGATCATTGGCTGAAGGATGAGAATGTGACGCTTCTCTGATAAAGGTGCTGCTTCTAGATATTGTGATGATGGCATTCTGATAATATTGTTTCCTACTGCGCCTTAAAACATGATAGCAGACTAATCTTTATAGCTGCAATTTTGAATGATACCAAAGGATTATGTTTTATTAGCTATGCCATATCATAGCCTTGATAACGCTTAAAGATAAATAATTTGATAATAAAATAAACAACAGATGATCATTCATATGGATCAAAAATTGGATTGATCAAAACCAGCTACTGATTAAAGCCTGGCATGGACGAATGAATATTTGCCTCATGCAGATGTAAGTGTTCACAAATCCCCGGATTTTCAAAACAGATAACTTGATGAGGTTGTACCATATTCTTCTTTTTAGAATATTAGTTTTATGTAATAAAAGATTTCAGTTCTCTTCTGCCGATTTTTTAGTTTTACGGTGCGTTTATATGAATATCCTTGTTACTGGTCATAATGGGTTTATAGGCCAAAATCTGTATCACACGCTTTTAGATATAGGGCACAATGTGGAAGGATGGGATTGGGGAAGCAATAACCAGCCATCCCATGCCCTGCCGGCTGTAAAAGGCTGGGATTTAATCATACATCTGGGTGCTATCAGTTCTACCACTTATACTGATGTTGATCAGATCATGACTCAAAATACGGATTTCAGTATCTGGCTTTATGAGCAATGCCAGATATACGGTGTTAATCTTCACTATGCATCAAGTGCAAGCGTATACGGAACGCTGGAACATTTTAAGGAAGAAGGCCCTTTTCAGCCACAAAGCCCCTATGCATATAGCAAATATCTCTTTGATCGTCATGTAGCTAAATATCCAGCCAATAATATCACTATCACCGGTTTCCGTTATTTTAATGTTTACGGCCATAAAGGCGAAGAACATAAAGCTG
>JBMYKD010000051.1:0-1862 GCA_049595035.1 Puniceispirillales bacterium (SeqCode)
AAGCAGGCAGATTTTGAACAATTTGCAGAGATTTGGTTGCAGGTCTATCAAAACAAAGTATAACACGCGTTGAAATTGCGATATGTCAGCATCATATCATATGGATTAAGGAAAGGGTTTATCTATGCCATCAGTAACTTTTATTAAACGTGACGGTAGTGAAGTCACCGTTGATGCCACAGCAGGGCTTTCTGTTATGGAAATCGGACGTGACAATAATCTGGGTATCGAAGGAACATGCGGCGGCAGCTTATCCTGCGCCACCTGTCATGTGATTGTTGATGATGCCTGGGTGGAAAAAACCGGTGCAGCCAGCCTTGATGAAGAAGATATGCTTGATCTGGCTTTTAATGTTGAAGCGAACTCACGCCTTGGTTGTCAGATCACCATGGATGATAGCCTTGACGGGCTGAAAATCAGGATTGCGGATGACGACTGATCTGTCTGTTGAAACCACCGATCATGGCTATGTCAATAGCCTGGGGCTTCCTACCCTGCCAGCAGAAACGCGGGTGGTGGTAGCGATGTCTGGCGGGGTTGATAGCTCGGTTGTCGCGGGGCTTCTGAAAGAAGACGGGTATGATGTGGTCGGGATTACGCTTCAGCTTTATGATCATGGTGAGGTGATCCGCAATAAGGGCGCCTGTTGTGCGGGTGCGGATATTCTGGATGCGCGACGTGCCGCCGCCACCCTTGGCATAAAGCATTATGTGCTGGATTATGAAAGCCGGTTCAAGGCATCTGTCATGGATGATTTCGCTGATAGTTACCTCAAAGGCGAAACTCCTGTTCCCTGTATTACCTGTAACCAGACGGTAAAGTTTCATGATCTTCTGGCAACAGCGAAAGAACTGGGCGCGGCCTGTCTGGCCACTGGCCATTATGTCCGGCGGGAATGTGGTGATGATGGCAGGGCAATGTTGCAACGCGGCATTGATGCCAGTAAGGATCAATCCTATTTCCTGTTTGCGACAACACCGGATCAGCTGGATTATCTGCGGTTTCCGCTAGGCGGCATGACCAAGGAAGATACCCGTGATCATGCCCGGCGGATGGGGCTATCGCTGGCTGATAAGCCGGATAGTCAGGATATCTGTTTTGTGCCTAACGGGCGTTATGGTGATATTGTCCGGCGGCTTCGTCCGGGGGCCATTGAACCGGGGGATATTGTTGATCTGGACGGCAATGTGCTGGGTCAGCATGATGGCGTGATTGATTTCACCATTGGCCAGCGGCGGGGATTAGGTATTGGTGGCCGCAAAGACACTGATGAAAGCGAAGGCCGGCTTTATGTGGTGGCGATCAGGCCGGAGGCACGGCAGGTGGTGGTCGGCCAGAAATCAGACCTTGCCTGTCATGAAGTGGAATTGCGCGATATCAACTGGCTGGCCGATGATGTATCGCCGATGGGGCGGATGGTGCTGGCACGATTGCGGAACACGGCACCGGCAGAACCAGCGGAAATTATCGGCTGGGATGCGGCGGCAGGCACGGCACGGCTCAGGCTCAATGTGCCACAATACGGGATCGCGGCAGGGCAGGCGGCAGCAATCTATGATGGGCAGGATGCAGACTGGCTTATTGGTGGCGGCTGGATCAGTGCGGCGCCGACCGCCGCGCATCAAACCTCTGACTTGTGATGAACAGCCATATGGCTTTATGCCGGATATTCGGATCATTGAAAGCGTGATCAATTTCTTGATATATTTGTAAACTGGTATCTTGACGGGGGCTATGGTTTCCCTTAGTAAGACTAGAATTATTCATGGCTGGTTGTATAATAGCCGTGCATCGTGGCGGAGTAGCTCAGTTGGTTAGAGCAGCGGAATCATAATCCGCGTGTCGGGGGTTCAAATCCCTCC
>JBMYKD010000052.1:0-1650 GCA_049595035.1 Puniceispirillales bacterium (SeqCode)
CCGCTGGAACGCCCCCCTTTGTCGAAAGCGTTTCTGAAAGCCGATGCAACAGAAGATAAGTCCTTTTGCCTGCGTCCCGATAACTGGTTTGATGATAACACCATCACCTTCATGGACGGATATCATGTCACGGCCATCGCGCCGGATGATCATCAGCTGACCCTTTCGGATGGGCAGGTGCTTGACTGGAATAAATTGGTTCTTGCCACTGGTGCATATCCTCGGCCTCTACCTGTTGACGGTGCTGACAGTGACCGGCTGTTGGTATTACGCCACCCTGACGATGCCAGACAGTTGCGTGATAAATTACATCACGCCGAAAAGGTTAGCATTATTGGTGGCGGCTATATCGGGCTTGAAGTCGCGGCAAGCGCCCGCGCTCTGGGTAAAGAGGTGTCTGTCATTGAAGCCGCCGACCGTTTACTGGCACGGGTAGCAAGCCGTATGGCATCATCCTATTTTGATGCGCTTCACCAGTCACATGGGGTTGCTATTTATACAAATACTCAGGTCAGTGGCATACTACCATCAGACCATCAGGTAACGGTTAACGCCAGTAATAATACATCCATAGATGCTGATCTGGTGATTGCCGGCATTGGTGTCATTCCGGATATGGATATCGCCACTAAAGCTGGCATCATAACTGACAATGGTATCCGGACAGATACATGCTATCGCACGAATAAGCCGGATATTTTCGCCATTGGCGATGTAGCTCTTCCGGCGGATGGCTTCACCAATGGCCAGATAAGACTGGAATCCGTGCATCACGCCCAGATGAGTGCAGATATCGCTGCCCAAACGATGATGAATCAAACAGCCAGCATTCATGAAGTCCCATGGTTCTGGTCGGAACAATATGATCAACGTCTGCAATCAGCAGGACTTGTTCCGGCACAACATGAAACTGTTCGGCGGGACGGACGACGAGAAGGACAGATATCTTTCTGGTCATTTACGGCAGATGGCAGATTTGCCGCTGTCGAATCCTTAAATGACGGGCAAGCCTATATGGTCGGACGGCATCTGTTATCTGCCACGGAAACCGCCCAGCCTATAACCACTGATCTGATTGCTGACCCGAATACCGATCTGAAAGCCCTAATGAAAAGATAACGGTGGCGGCTGTTATTTGAGATCAGTGCTAGTTACCAAATCTACTCCGGCACTGATCATGGCATCTGTCATAGCTGCTAATGATCCGCCAAAATCAATTGCCCGCGACGCATCCATAACGACCTGACAACTTAAACCGCATTTACGGGCATCAATGGCGGAAAAGGCAACGCAGAAATCAGTGGCCAGCCCGGCCATGACCACATGGGTGATCCCCCTATCATTCAAATATCCGGCAAGACCTGTTGTGGTTTTGTGATCATTTTCAAAAAAAGCCGAATAGGAATCAATTTCACGGCGATATCCTTTGCGGATAATTAGCTCAGCCCGTGTCAGATTTAATCGGGCATGAAATTCAGCCCCCGCACTTCCCTGTATGCAATGATCCGGCCATAGGGTTTGTTCGCCATATGGCATGGTGATGGTGGATAAGGGGTCATGCCCATCATGCTGGCTGGCGAAACTGGAATGGCCATCCGGGTGCCAGTCCTGTGTCAGGATAACATGATCATAAACATCCATCAGCGCATT
>JBMYKD010000053.1:0-1630 GCA_049595035.1 Puniceispirillales bacterium (SeqCode)
TAATTGCGCTGGTGGCGTGTGACCAGATATACTCCGAATGCGGCGATGCCGAACCCGCAAATGGTAATTCCGTCCAGCGGTTCCTTTATAGCAAGATAGGCAATAATTGCTGTGCTTGGCGGCACGAGAAACAAGTATGATGTTGTGGCGGCAATGGTTTTGCGCTTTATCATGATCATGAGGATGACATAAGCACCAG
The DNA here is from genome assembly GCA_049595035.1 of Puniceispirillales bacterium (SeqCode). GTDB lineage: Bacteria > Pseudomonadota > Alphaproteobacteria > Puniceispirillales > UBA1172 > UBA12202. The sequence continues at coordinate 200 of JBMYKD010000053.1, forward strand.
TGGAAACCGCCAATATCTGCCACGCCATGGCAAAAATAAACGGATTAGTCCAGTTTATGCGCGGGATTTCAACGGTATAGGCAAGGATTCCAAAAAACAGGCTAGCAGATAATGCCTGTATCATATTGCTTTTCATAAGTGATATCTGCCCACCAATGCGCTTATGCAAAAGCGTGCCAATGGTAATGGAAATCAAGGCCACGACACTGGCAATAATGCCGGTTACAGGTGGATTTATGCTTAGCGATGGCCATAAGGCAAGAATAACCCCGCAAAATCCGAACCCAATTCCTGTCCATTGTAGGCGTGATGGCATTTCCCGAAAAAGAAAGATAGCCAGAGTTGTTGTCAATAATGGCTGGGTGGAAACAATTAGGGCCGCCATAGCCGAACCTAGCCCTGATGCCATGGCAAAAAAACTGGCCCCCAGATACCCGCCATGAAGAAGCAATCCAATCAGAATAGTAATAAATATAGGCTCATTCTTTGATAGTCCATCTGGTTGTGTTGCATGTTGGGCAGATGGTGCAAACATAAGATAGATCACGCCAGTGATCAGGGCAAATAAAGCGAAAGTGATAAGAAAACGAACGCCTAAAAAGGCAAAAGGCGTGGCATATTCAAGACCGATTTTTGCCGTGACAAAGGCAGAAGACCACAAAAAAACAAAGATAAAGGGCAATAGGCGATTTACCATGACACATCTTTATACCGTTAAAGGGTCGCAGACCATCAATTAATGAAAAAAACCGTCATACCGTATGACAGGCTTGTTTTTAGAATAAGATGGCGAAGAAATAACCTATGGCAAACAGGATAACAAAGGAAATCCCGATAATACAGTAATTGATAACAAGACTGGCCACTACTAATCCACGGCCTGAATATTTATCAGGGTGATTATTCATTTCACTCAATGCAATATGACCTAGGATCAGACTGATAATTTGTATCAGGAATGGAATAATGAACGAAAAGAACAGCCCTACAATCGATAGCACAAAGGCGGTTATGCCCATTCCACTGGTCTGATGAAGCGGAGTAGAAATGCGGTGTTCTATGATCTGATCTGGCTTGGCTTTTGACAGCATCTCACCGCAAAACCGGCATTTGATGGCATCAAATAAAATCGTTTCCGAACAGTAAGGACAAGCCTTTGATCTGGCATCGTTCAATGGACTTACCCCCATGATATATGCATGTATTGATAATTGACATGATCAAAATGTTGATCTGCTGAAATATATAGCCCGCTATGATGCCGTGCAAGTGTATTATGAAATCAGATATATCAGCAAACCAATCTATGTATGATGAAATTGGTCAGTGAATGATTAAGTTTAGGGAAATATTAAGATAATTATGGAGCGGTCGACCAGACTCGAACTGGCCCTAAGAGCTTGGAAGGCTCTTGTGCTACCACTACACCAC
>JBMYKD010000054.1:0-1621 GCA_049595035.1 Puniceispirillales bacterium (SeqCode)
CCATAGGCTTTTTCCAGCCGATCCTGTTCTACACGCTGACCACTGCCAACCTGACCACCATTGCGGCCAGATGCGCCAAAGCCAATACGATGCGCATCCAGCACATGGACATCATAGCCCCGTTCAGCCAGATGTAATGCCGCTGATAATCCGGTAAATCCCGCCCCGACAATTACCACATCGGTTTTATGTTCGCCCTTTAATGTGTCTTGTAAAGGCAGGTGACTGGTCGTGGCAGCGTAAAAACTGGGCGGATACTGACCCTGCTGATCATTTGCTGTAAGCAGATTCATACGTTCATCAACAAATGTTCACGTTCCCACGGGCTGATCACTTGCTGATACGCCATGTATTCCAGCCGTTTGATAGCAGAATATATCTGACAGAAATCAGGGTGCAGAATTTCATGCATAGCAGTAGCCTGATCAAAAATATCAAGAGCATCATAAAGATTATTTGGTAATTCCTGATCAATCGTATGGGCGTCCTGGGTAAATTGTGGACGCGGTTGACGTTTTTCAATGATACCCATATATCCGCAGGCCAGCGATGCGGCAATACACAGATATGGGTTCACATCCATCCCCGGCAGACGGTTTTCTATGCGTCTCGCATTCGGGTCGGATACAGGCACACGCAATCCGGTTGTCCGGTTATCTGCCCCCCATTCCAGATTGATCGGAGCTGCAAAATCCCGCACATATCGGCGATAACTGTTCACATAAGGAGCCATAATAGCCACAACATTCGGCATGTGATTCTGCATACCAGCGATAAAATGCATAAAGGCATCACTGTTCTGACCATCTGCGGTAACAAATATATTATTACCGGTTTTTATATCCACAACCGAATGATGCAGATGCATAGCGCTACCCGGTTCATCCTGAATGGGCTTCGCCATGAATGTTGCAAAACAGTTATGCCGCAATGCCGCTTCTCTGATCATGCGCTTGAAATAGAACACTTCATCCGCCAGACGCAAAGGATCACCATGTTGCAGATTAAGTTCAACCTGTCCTGATCCACCTTCCTGAAGAATACCGTCGATTTCCAGTCCCTGCAGTTCCGCAAAATCATAGATATCATCAATGACCGGCCCATATTCATCAATAGCAGACATGGAATAGGATTGCCGCGCCGCCACCCGCCGACCTGACCGTCCCATAGGGGGTTCAATAGGCTGATTGGGGTCTATATTTGGCGCCACAAGAAAGAATTCCATTTCCGGCGCAACAATCGGCTTTAGCCCCATATCCTGATAAAGCGCAATCACACGTTTGAGAACATTGCGTGGGGCAACCGGATATAGTTCATTATTCTGATCATAAACATCATGAATGATCTGTAAGGTTACATCAGCTGTCCATGGTGCGGCACTGGTGGTCGCATAATCCGGACGCATGACCATATCAGGTTCGATCTGATTTAGTAATGTATCATCCATCCATTCCCCTGTAATCGACTGGGTAAAAATGGATGTAGGCAGGTAAAAATAGGCTTGTTTTGAAAATTTTTTTGCTGGCATGGCTTTACCACGCGCGATACCAGATAGATCAGCGACCAGACATTCCACCTCATCCAGACGGCGGTTGCTGATATATTCCTGAGCATGATCAGG
>JBMYKD010000055.1:0-1615 GCA_049595035.1 Puniceispirillales bacterium (SeqCode)
CATGAGTTTTCTTCAACAATCAAAAATGTCGATTATTATGGTGATATGACCTATTACACGTTATCTCTGCCACAAAGTGATACCGATATTGTTGTTTCCATGAGGAATACATCAGGCCGATATGTGTATGGTCTTGGTGAAACCGTTAGGGTTGGATGGCGGAGTTCTTCCCTGCTTGTGCTGAATTAAGGCAAAAAAACAGGCGGCATTTGCCACCTGTTTTGTTGTGATATCAGAATAGATCAGATCAGAAGCCGGCTTTGATCAATTCAAACTCGGCAATCATCTTTTCTCTATGATCTGCGTTCACCGGTGCCTGCCATAAGGTACCTTTTGAATAGCTTTCAAGTGAACCAAATCCGGCGTCCGGGCCAAACTTATCCATGGCGGCGGAATTAGAATGTCCATATCCCCATTCATTTACCATATATTCACCAGACCGTTCATCTAACCAGGCGTTAAGGAAATCATAGGCCTTATCTTTGTTGCCCTGTCCGTCTTTCAGGATCACATAGCCACATAGCCACGTTGATTTGCCTTCGGTGGTATCTTCGTTGATAGCAACAGGGTGGCCTTCGCTTTCCAGAATCACACCAACTTCATTCCACGACCATGACAGGGTGACTTCGCCAGATGCCATCAGGCTTCTGATTTCAGCACCATCTGCCCAGTATGTCCGAATGTTCTGGTGAACTTTCCGCAAGAAATCAGATGCTTTTTTGAAATCATCATCTGTTGCCTTGTTCCAGTCTTTGACGCCAACAGCCAGATAGCCAAGGGCATAAGCATCATCGACGTTATCAGGCAATGATACCTTGCCGGCAAATTTCGGATCAGCAAAAGATTGCAGGGATACCGTATCGGCAGCATCCACAAGATCAGTTCTATATGTCAATGCGGTCAGACCCCAGTCAACCGGTACAACCCACTGATTGCCATCTGTATTAAAGCCCTGAATGGTTTTGAATTCAGGGATCACATCATTCCAGCGTGGAAGGCGTGACGTATCAATAGGTTCGAGCATGCCGGCTTCCCGCCATTTCACAACACTCTGTGAACATGGGTGGCCAAGGTCAGCTCTAAAACCTGCGCGCATTTTCTGAAACGCTTCTTCTTCGTCAGTGAAAAAGCTATATGTTGGTGGCATGCCATGTTTTTCTATATAGTCGGGGAAGAAATTCGGGTCTTCATATCCGCCCCAGTCAAAAATAATCAGTTCTGGATCTTCGGCGTTGGTGATGCCAATGCCGGCGATCGCTGTAATTGCCGCTGAAGCGATCATCGTTTTGATAGTATTCATCATTTCCTCCTTTTGAATATTAACTTCATTCATTTATTATTTTTATAATGCCAATTCCAAGCAAAATAGCAAATATAAACATTGATAAGTTTAGGACTTAATTTTGTCGCTTACTTCAATCACTGCATCTTCCAGTATGTCAAACATAGCATCGATTTCGTCATGCGTAATAATCAATGGTGGTGAGAACACACACATATTAATAATGGGTCTAACTAGTAATCCACGCTTCTCACAGGCTTCGTCCATCATGTAGCCAAAGTGACTATCGATTTGTAGTTTCTTTTCTTCGGATACGCCGGATGCGGCAACGCC